>CALULQ010000009.1 GCA_944321525.1 uncultured Paraprevotella sp. | reverse complement strand
CCCAACGGCCCCGCCGACGTGATCATCCCCTCCGCGCCGGCCGCCACGGCGTTAGACATGTCGGCGGTGGTTGTGGGCCACATATAATAGCGTCCGTTGGCCGGCACCACCTTGCTCGGTGCCCAGTATTTCTCGGTAGAAGCCGACGGGAAGTAAGTGCCGTTGAAGCTCCAATTCACAAAGTCGGGCGACTTCCACACCACCGGCGGTCCGGACGTTTCCAAACCGCGGCCGTAACCGTCCGTGGTGGCATAACAGTAAAACATACCGTCTATCACCTGAATGCTCGCGTCCGCAATCATGTCGGGCACCAAAGCATTCCCGAACGGATTCTCCGGCGGAGCCTGCATGCTGCCGGTGCACAAGGCCAATACGCCCATGCTTCCCCATAACCAATGGTTCAATTTAGTTCTCATGTCTCCTCGCTATGTTTAATTAATGAATATTCTTATCGTCTACGCCTGTTTCCGGCGGAAGCATCCGCCGCATTGGCATTCAGAAGTTCCTTATCGTGGCATACACGCCATACGACTCCCCGTCCATATCGAAGAACGGGCGAAGCCGGTAATTATTTCCCCCGTTGCGCAGGAGGAAGCGCGTTCCATCCGTCCCATCCACTGAAAGGCCGTTCAAGACGCTGTGCTTGTCGCCCTTCAAGATGACTTCACCGCCGGTCTCGAAAACCAGCATCATGGGGCCGTAGAAGACGGCAAACATCGCCTCCTTGTCCGGCATGGACTGCAGACGGAAGCCGTAGCGGAACTCCAACCGCACGCGGTCGCCGTCGTTCCACTCCTTGGAGATGCCGATGAACGAAGAGGGGCGCGCTTCCACGGCCTGCTTCTCGCCATTCACATACACTTCCGCCCCTTCGGCCCAAGAGGGCACAAACAAGTTCAGGCAGAACGCCGACGGACGCTTGGCCGAAACGGTGAACTCCGCGACCGGTTGCTGCGGGAATCCGCCCGACAACTCCACCTGCACCTTCCGTTCCGTCCAATTCAGTTTGGAAGGAACATAGAGGTTGACAAACAAGGCCGTGTCATTATGATAATAGATACCGCTGTTCAGCTTGGCAAAAGCTTCCAGGCAGGAACCGCTGCAGCACTTGAACTCGTTGGCGGCCATGAAAGCCTTGTGGCGCGGGGAACCCAACGGGAGATGATACACGTATTCTCCCTTGGAAACGCTCTGCACCGGAAGCACGGCGTTGTAGAACATGTTCATGTAGGCATCGGCATAGCGCGGGTTGCCCGTCCAGCTGAAGAGGGAAGCGCTCAGGCGCTGCGTGTTATGGCTGACGCAACTTTCGGCAATGCCCCGCGTCAGGGTGTTGCACAAATGGCCCGCGTCGCCCCAATGCTCTGCCGTGAGCGACGTTTCGGTGACCACGTTCGGGCGCGGCCCGCTGCTCGTACCATTGGCATAGGCATGTCCGCGCATCAGAATGTCCCAGAAGTTTTCCGTCGCATCGCGATAACGCTCTTCGCCCGTGGCCGCATAGCAAGCCGCGAAGCCGTTCACCAGAATAATATGCGTGTTGGCATGCAGGCCGGACAAGATGTCCTGGTCGAGTACCAAGGGACGCAGGAACCACTCCGGGTCGAACAACCGGGCCAACGCCAAGTGACGGGGATCGCCCGAAACACGGTACAGCCCATACAGCACCTCGTTCATGCCGCCTGCTTCGTTCGACGGATTGGCATCCACGGTGTACATTATCCGTGCGATACGGTCGGGCGTGAGTTTCTCCATGCGCCCTTCCACATAAGCGGCCATGTCCTTCACCATGGCATAAGCCTTCTCATTGCCCGTCTGCACATACACGTCGAGCAAGCCCTGCATGATTTTGTGCAAGGTATAATAAGGCGCCCACACTCCGCCGAAGCGGGTTTCGAGCACGTCGAAGTCCGACTCTGGGAAAGCGCTCAGATAGCCGTTGCCATGCTTCTGCTGGCACGCCTCCAACCCGTCCACCACTTCCTTCAGGCGGCGCGACAGTTCTTCATCGTCGTTCCTCCCCAGCCAATAGGCCGCGGCCGAAAGCCAATGGCCCACGAAATGGCCGCGCAGTCCTATGCCCGGCGACTCCCAGCCCTCCAGTGGCTTCGCGTCGGAAAGCAGTCCGGCCGTGACCCGGAAGTTGTGCAGGAGCCGGTCGGCCTCCAGCGATTTCAGGAAAGCAAGGTTCAAGTTCTCACGCGACTTGACCCACGATTCCGCCAACTCCACTTCTCTATTGTTGAAAGGCTTCAGTTTCTCCACCGGCGACGAGGGCACCACGTCCTTGTTCCCGGCCATCACCTGCACGGCCCCAACCAGCACCCACATCAATAATAAGCGTCTTCCCGTCATCATTTATATTGTTTCTTAGCTTACATTTTGCACTTCACGGCCTTCCCGTCATATTCCACGGTCATGCCCTCTTTCTTCTTTCCCGTATCACCGGCCACAACGACACGGAACGTGCGATTTGTTTCCATTCCCTCGAACGCCCCTTGCCGTTCTCCGATGCGGAGCACGCGCCGACGGTCGTCCCACTCCAGTTTGATGGTGGCATACTGCCCGTGCTCGTAGTCGTAGCCGTCGCCCGCGTCTTCATAGAGCGTGAAGCTGGCGTCGCGTCCGGGATAGACCACGAAGGTGATTTCCTTTCCTTTCAATTCGCCGGAATGCTGCACGTCCGGCCCCATCGGCACGATGGACCCTTGGCGGACGAAGAGGGGAATCTTCTCTATCGGGGCATCCGCAACGATTTCCTGCCCGCCATCGTATTGCTTGCCGGTCCAGTAGTCCGTCCATCCGGCGCCTTCGGGCAGGTAAACGCGCCGCGTCTTCTCCACGCCTTGCAGCACCTCCGAACCCGGACCGTAGTACATCGGGGTTGTCACGGGGCACACCAGGAAGGCCGGCCCGAACATGAACTCGTCCTTCACGTCGTGGACGCGCTCGTCGGCCGCGAAATCAAAGGCCAGCAGGCGGCTCATGGTATAGTCCTCCAGCGTGACCTTCCCCGCCATGGAGTAGATATAGGGCAACAAGCGGTAGCGCAGGCGTATCATCTCCAGGATGCTGTCGTAGAAGGGGTCGCCCGGCTCACCGAAGCGCCAGATTTCGCGCGGCGTTTCCGTGCCGTGGCTGCGGAAGAGCGGCAAGAATGCACCATACTGCAACATGCGCACGTAGTATTCCCGATAGCCCATGTCGTCCACTCCGCTGTTGAAATGCCCGGCGCGGAACCACTCACGGCCTTTCCGCACGAAGAACGAACCGATGTCCACCGTCCAGTAGGGGCATCCGGTGGCCATGAAGTTCAGCCCTTGCGGAATCTGCTGGGCGAAAGACTTCCACGAAGCGTGGGTGTCGCCGTTCCACGTGATGGTGGCATAGCGCTGCTGCCCCGCATAGCTGGAGCGGGTCAGGTTCACCACGCGCTTGCGGTCGGTCGTGGCCCGCTGGTTCTCATAAAGTCCCTTGGAGTGGTAGAGCGAAAAGAGACTGGCCCGCTCCGCGCCCATCAGGTCGGACAGCTGCGTGAGGTTTCCTTTCCAGCGCGCTTCGTGGCTGTCCCATCCGTATCCTTCGGGCATCCCCTGCCAGTCGGCGTCGAGCGGTTCCGTGCAGTCGCACCACCAGGCGTCGAAGCCGTTGCTGAAGAATTCCTTGTTCGCATAGTCCCAATACAAAGCCCGGGCCAGCGGGTTGTAGGCGTCGTAGACCCCGCGTCCGAGCATGAATCCGCGCCGTGCGAAGTCGTCCGCCTGCGGGTTGTTCGTAGGGTTCGGCCAGATGGACACCATCAGCCGTGCATCCATGTCGTGTATGGAGTCGGCCAGTGCGCGCGGGTCGGGATAATGGCGGCGGTCCATCTTCATGTAGCCCCATCCCTGCGGCCAATAGTTCCAGTCCTGCACGATGACGTCCAAGGGCACCTGCCGGCGGCGGTATTCCGCCACGGTGGAAATCAGGTCCTTGGAACTCGTATAGCGCTCCTTCGACTGGATATATCCGAAGAGGTAGAGGGGGAACATGGGGCTATGGCCCGTCAGCCTGCGGTATTGCGCCACGACGCGGTCCATCGTCCGGCCCTTCATGAAGTAGTAGTCCACCTCCTTGGCCGCCTCCAGTTCCATGTAGCCACCGTCGGTCCCGTCGTAGAACACCATGCCGCATCCCGCGTCGAAGAGCAGTCCGTAGCCCGCCGTGGAGTTCAGCACCGGCACCATCTCCTTCAGGTTGTGTTGGCAGAGGTACATCGTCTTGCCTCTCAGGTCGAGATAGTCTTCCATGTGGCACCCCAGCCCATAGAGGGCCTCGCCCTCGGCCCAGCGGAAATGGTTGCGGAACTTCCAACTGTAGCCCACCGTGTCGCGCCGCGCCACGTCGGCCACCTCCTTCTCGCCGTCGTTCGTCTTCACCATGCGGCGGCTTCCTTGGTCGTAGGTCACCTTTTCTATATATACCTTCTCTGCCTCGCGCGGCGTGGAAGGGTTCTCGGCCAGGAGCGTCTGCCCCGTGACCGCGTCCTTATAGGTCAAGGCCCCCGTGCCCAGGTCCAACCTCACTTCCAGACTGTCCGAGCGCAGAATCAGGCTGCCGCCTTCTTCCTTGGTCTCAAAGTCCACTGGTGTTTCGGTGCGGGGCAGGCACACAATCGTGCCGTTTCCCAAGAAGGCCGTCTCCTGCGTATAACGCACTCGCACGATGTCGGGCGCCACGAAGTCCACCCGCATGCGCCCTTCTTCCGTCTGACATTGCACACCATTGGGGCGGGCTACATAGCCTCCCGCCCACGGCCCGCCTGCAGCCTGCGCGGCAGCAGGAAAGGCCCACACGGCTGCCGCCACGAGAGCAGCCTGCCACAAGTTGTATTTCCCTCGTTTCATGATATCTTTTTTTACCCAAGCAAAGATAAATATAATCTTGCAGAACGGAATTGGACAAAAACGCCGATTTTTAGGACAATATCACCCTATCTCCGAGAGGCGCCGCTTCCACCCACCCGGCGCAGGATGCGCGGGAACTGACAGGCAAAAATCAGCGTGCAGCACACGGCCGCCGTGGCATCGGAAATACCCTCGGCCGCGAACACGCCCATCATGCCCATCCAGCGGGGAAGCAACAGGGCCAGCGGCACCAGCAGGATGACCTTGCGGAGCAAAGCGATGAAAACGGAAACCTTGGCCTGCCCCAAAGCCACGAACATGTTCTGGCAAGCACGCTGCAGCCCGAAGATGGTCATGCCCGCCAGGAACACGGGCATCGTCCGTTCCACCGCGTCCACCAGCGCGGCGTCGGTCGTGAAGGCGGCGGCCACCAGATGGGGGCACAGCACCATGAAAAGCACCAACAGCAGATTGAAACCAAACATCACGCCGAGCACGATGCGGAAACAGTCTTTCACGCGTTGCCGGTCGCCGTGGCCGTAGTTGTAGCTCACAATGGGGATGAAGCCTTGGGCGAAACCCGTGAGCGGCACGCTGACCGCCAGCATCGCGCTCTGCATGATGGCCAGCGCACTGATGTAGATGTCGCCATAGGCCTTCAGGCTGCTGTTGAGGACGAAACCCACAAGACTTTCCGTGCTGGCCATGATGAAAGGCGAAACGCCCAAGGCCAAAGTGGACAATATCACTCTTTTGTCGGGGCGCAGATGGCGCCGTTCCAAGCGCAGCGATACCTCGCGGGAAGTAAGGAAATGCACCACCCACCAGGCGCTGCAGGCCTGGGACACCACCGTGGCCACGGCAGCCCCCTTCACGCCCATGTCCAAAACGAAGATGAAAAGCGGGTCGAGCACGATGTTCAGCACGGCGCCGATGACCACCGACCACATGGCAATGGCGGGCCGCCCCTGCGTGTTGATGAAGGAGTTCAGCCCCACGGAGACTTCAACGAACAGCGTGCCCAGCAGATAGACCGACAAATAGTCCACGGCATAGCCCAAAGTGCGCGCCGACGCGCCGATGGCCAGCAGCAGGGGTTCCATGAAAGCGTAGGCCGCGGCGGAGGTAACCACCGTGAACAGGCAGAGCAGCACAAAACCGTTGCCCAGAATGCGCCCGGCACGCTCGCGGTCGCCCTGCCCCAGTGCGATGGCAGCCAACGGAGCGCCACCCGAACCCACGATGGACGAGAAAGCGGAAATGAGGATGATGACGGAACTGGTCACGCCGATGCCGGCCAGCGCGTCGGTCCCGATGCCGGGAATGTGGCCGATGTAGATGCGGTCCACCAGACTATACAGCAAATTGACAATTTGGGCGGCCACCGCCGGCAGTGCCATGCGGAACACCAAGGGCAGCATGCGGTCCGTGCCCAACCGTTCTTCATACAAATTATTCATCCCTGCGTCTTTTCATAAAGTAGCGCAAAGTTACGAATAAAAAACAAAATGCCACTGCAAGGGAGCGGGAAACCTCCCCCGTCCCGCCGGCTCCAAGGGGGTGGAAATCTCCGGGTGGCGGACGGCCAAGACGTGCCCGCCCCTGCCCGAGACGCCGCGGCGTCGTGCGCACTCCGCCAGCGTACTCTGCGGAGAGTACTCGAGTACTTGCCGCAGAGTACGCAAGTATCCTGCGGCAAGTACGATTCCGCGCTCCGCAAGGCCACGGTCCGCCTCCCGCAACGGAACGGCCGGAAATGCGCCCGGTTTCGGGACGCCACGGGGGCCTCCGACGTGGCGAAACGGCCACGGGTAAAAAAACATCCCATATTTGGGTAAAAAACGGCCTATATATATAAGGAATAAAATCATAACTTTGCACATCACCGAGAAGCCATGAACAGACAGCGACACCTGCAAAAACATATTGCCATGAAAGGATTCATCGTCATCGCCTTACTGTGCGGCTGCGCCATAAGCAGCCCGTCACAAACACTCACCGTGGACTCCCTCGCCGCCCGCGTGGCACGCTTCGGCACGGGACTGCCGCAGGAAAAGGTCTACCTGCACATCGACAACACCTGCTACTTCGTGGGCGACACCATCCGCTACAAGGGATATGTCATGCGCAGCGACCGGGGCACGCTGACGGACTTGAGCAAAATCATGTACGTGGAGCTATTGACACCGGACGGCTTTCTGGTGGAACGGCAACAGTTGGAACTGACGGACGGCACGGCGCACGGGGCGTTCACGTTCACCGATTCGCTCTATGCGGGATACTATGAACTGCGGGCCTACACGAGATGGATGCTCAACTTCGGACGATATGAGCACCCGCATTCACGACACACGGAAGACATGTTCTACAACCGGCAGATGGCCAAGGACTTCTTCCGCGACTACGACAAGCTCTACTCCCGCGTGTTCCCTGTCTTCGACCGCCCCGAAGAAGCCGGACGTTATCCCAAGGACATGACCCTGCGCCCCATGCGCCGATACTACAAGGCCCGTCAGGGAAAGCCGGGCATCGACCTGCGGTTCTATCCCGAAGGGGGGCATCTGGTGGCGGGAACCACCTGCCGCGTGGCTTTCGAACTGAACGACGAGGACGGGAAGCACCTGGACGCGGAACTCGCCATCACGGACGACAAGGGACAGGTGGTGGCCCGGCAACGGACGACAGACCGCGGGCGGGGCGTGTTCACCCTGCCGGAAATCCCTGCCGGCACCCGCTACAAGGCTTCACTGCACTGCAACGGCTACGACTACGAAACCGACCTGCCGGAAGTGGAGCACGAGGGCTACGCCTTATATATAAAGGAAGAGGGCGACACCTTGCGGGCCGTCATTCAAGGGCAGACCGCACGCGACGAAAGGCTGGGACTGCAGATACAATGCAACGGAGTGAGCCGGTTTTTCCGTGCCCTGCCGTCCGGCAACCAACGCCATGACACCGTGGCCGTCCCCCTGCGACAACTCTCCACGGGCGTGAACCAGCTGACGCTCTTCAACGCCGACGGGCGCATCTATGCCGACCGCCTTTTTTTCGTCAACCGCCACGACCACGATGAGCCGCGCCTCAGCGTGGAGGGCCTGCAGCATGAATACGAACCCTTTGCACCCATAGAACTGACACTGAAGCTCGCCCCCGGGGAAAGCCCGGCGGCGGACGTCTCGCTCGCCGTGCGCGACCATGCCACGGACGAAGCCACCTACGACAACGGCACGATGCTCACCGAAATGCTGCTGGCCAGCGAGGTGAAAGGTTTCGTGGAGAATCCCGGATGGTATTTCGAGCAGGACGACAGCCTGCACCGCGCGGCCCTCGACCTGCTCCTGATGGTGCAGGGATGGCGCCGGCACGACTGGCGCACGATGGCCGGACTGGAGGACGACACGAACTTCGAGTTCCTCCCGGAAAAGTTCCAGACACTGAGCGGAAGCGTGCACCGGACCTACGCGCTGCTGGAAGACACAAGGATAGGAGAATCCGTATACATCCCCACCCTCGACAAATCCATGGACCTCTACACCACTGCGCCCCGACGGAACGAACTGTTCACCTTGCAGGACTTATATGCCCCCTCCGTCAAGCCCCTCTCCAAGGAAGTGCTCGTCTCGGCCACCTTCATCCAGAACCAGGAAATCGTGGAGGCCGCGCAGACCAGCCTGCAAGGCAAGTTCTACATGCCCTCGGCCAAGGTCTACGAAAACCACGTCCTCTTCCTGAGCGCATCGGACAGCACCCGGAGCAGGAAGTTCAAACGAAGAATGAAAAACAAGGGATTCCTGGACGAACAAGCCTATCCTGAATTCTACGTGAAGCTCGACCCGTTCTTCCCCGTATTCCCCAAGCCTTACAGCTACTATCAGGACACGGCGTTCGAAGAGAAGTTCGACCGGCCGGATTCCGCACACGCGGATTCCTTCACCGACCGCAGGCTGGCCGCCGTCACCGTGAGGAGCAAGCGCGGCGGCCTCAGGAAACTGGATTTCAGCAAGCCGGCCATCGTGGCGGATGCCTACGACGCCTTCAACCTGACCGCCGATTACGGGCTCAACGGGGGCATGTACGACTGGCGCACGTTCTCCCGCCAAGTGGCCTTGGCCTACTTCGGCGACATGGGCATGCACCGGCACTATTTCGTGGAAGAGCGATACGACGGAATGCTTCTCGAGGACAAACCGGAAAAAGGACTGGCTCCCTTGGATGGGACAGGAGCTGACTACAACTTTGCCAACCCGTTCATCACGACCAAGCGTTCGGATCAGGCGTTGGAAAGATACCGTCGGCTGCGCCACCTGGGCAAGCTATACATCTACACCGACTACGTTCCCCGCGAACAAGGAAGCTGGAAATACAAACAGGCCAACCAGCCGGACGTGGTCATAGATTACCATCTCTTGCCCGACGGGGGCAAACGGCCCACCTACCGCGACCGCCGCTATGCCGCACGGGGATTTGCCCTCTGCACCGAATTCTACAGTCCGGACTACAGCCGCAAGCCCTTGCCCGGGCACAAAGACCACCGACGCACGCTATACTGGACACCCAAGGTGAAATTCAACGATAAGGGAGAAGCCACCATCCGCCTCTACAACAATGGGAAAAAGACCGCAATAGCCGTGGAGGCGGAAGGCATCACGGCCGACGGACGGCCCGTGGCATGGAAGTCGGGGGACTGACACCCCGCCCCCGCTCACTTCTTCACGAAACCGACTTTCAAGTTCAGTTTCAGGTAGTAGGCCCGGTTCTCGCGCTCCAGGTAGCCGTATTTGTCTTTCTCCGGAGCGCCTTTCTCCAACCGGGTATGCGTGAAAAGGAAGTCGGCAAACACCTGCCGCTCGGTCTTCCTGTAGGCCAGCATGCGGCCTTGGGCGTCCACCATCACGAATCCCGCCACGGCCGAATCGGTCCCGTCGTACTGCTTGGCGGGTCGCATGCCCAGCGCCAAGGCCATGAGGAACTGCTTCACCTTGTAGCGGTAGTAGCCGTGCTTGCGGATGAGTTCCTCTTTTATCTTCAGCGGATTGCGTTCTTCCACCAGCGCCGTGAGCTCGTCCACGCGGGCCACGTTGTCCAGATGCATCAGGCGCACCATCTCGGCCACCACGCGCGGGAAGTTGAGGTCGATCATGCAAAGGTTGCTGCGGAACACCTTGTCGGCCACGTCGTCGAACTTCAGCACCCCGCCCAGGCTCTCGATGTAGAGCATGCGGCGCGCCACTTCTGACGGATTGTCGAGGTCGTCCGTATAATTGATTTTGCTCACCGTGGGCGCGGAAAATCTTATTCCGGTCTGCTCGAACTTCAGGTTCGCCGTGCGCCCGCCGTCCAACAACGGATTCATCGCGCAGAGGCGGGAATAGATGCGGAATCCCATGGGCGGGAACGAATCGTCGTGAAACGTGAGATAGAAGTCCGTGCGGTCGTCGGTGCGCGCCTCCATGTCGTAGATTTGCAAGGCATCGAGAAAGTCCTCCACGCCTTCGGGCGATTCCACCTCGTCGGTCCGCTCCCGCCCCAAGGCCTCCAATATCAGTCGGGCCACGGTGTCGAAATCCTCGCGGGGGAAACGCTTGTCGATTTGCTCGCCCACGACGCGAACGTCGTTTTTCTCCACCAGGTAGTCCCGCTTCCCGTCGTGCTCCTGGCGCGAAATCCGCGCTATGGGCAACACGCGCGGCGAAGCTTTCCCCTCAGCGTCGCCCAGAGCGATACTCCCCTGCCCCAGCAAGGCAAAAAACACATATAACTCGTTCCATTCCCTTCGCGTAGCCGTCATCATGTCCGATACCCTTTTCCTTTAAATGATTATTCTTGAAAAACTTGGGCAAAAGTACGAAATAATATGGGATTTTCGCCTAACTTTGCACGCAAAAATAGCGCAATGATCACCCTGAAAGAACTCTACCGCATAGGCTACGGCCCGTCGAGCAGCCACACGATGGCTCCGCGGAAGGCCGCCTCCATCTTCCTGGAACGCCACCCCCAGGCCGTCAGTTTCGAAGTGACGCTCTACGGCAGCCTGGCCGCCACCGGCAAGGGGCACATGACCGACAAGGCCATCCTCGACGTGCTGGGCGCCGAGCGGACGCACATCGTCTGGCTGCCCAAGACCTTCCTCCCCTTCCATCCCAACGGAATGAAGTTCCGCGGGACCGACGCCGAGGGGCACGCGGCCGGGGAATGGACGGTGTTCAGCATCGGCGGGGGCGCACTAGCCGAAGAGGGACAGGAAGCCTTGCCGTTCGAAAACATATACCCCATCAGTTCGGCCACCGAAATCCTCTCGTGGTGCATGCACACGGGGAAAAGCTACTGGGAGTATGTGGAAGAATGCGAGGGGGCGGAAATCTGGGACTATCTGGCCGAAGTGTGGACCACCATGCAGCAAGCGGTGCGCAACGGACTGGACCACGAAGGCGTGCTCCCCGGCCCGCTCGGCCTGCGCCGCAAGGCCACATCCTACTTCGTGCGCGCCGAAGGCTACCAGCACTCCATGCGCACGCGGGGGCTCATCTTCGCCTACGCCTTGGCCGTGAGCGAGGAAAACGCCGGGGGAGGGAAAATCGTGACAGCCCCCACCTGCGGCTCGTGCGGCGTCCTGCCGTCTGTCCTCTATTATCTCTCCGAATCGCGCCACATCAGCGACCAGCGCATCCTCCACGCCTTGGCCACCGCCGGACTTTTCGGGAATATCGTCAAAGCCAACGCTTCCATATCCGGCGCCGAAGTGGGATGCCAGGGCGAAGTGGGCGTGGCCTGCGCCATGGCGGCCGCTGCGGCCTCGCAACTGTTCGGAGGCACACCGGCGCAAATCGAATATGCCGCGGAAATGGGACTGGAACACCACTTGGGGCTGACGTGCGACCCGGTGTGCGGACTGGTGCAGATCCCCTGCATCGAGCGCAATGCCTATGCCGCCGCGCGCGCCATGGACGCCAACTCGTATGCCATGCTGACGGACGGCGTGCACCAAGTGTCGTTCGACCGCGTGGTGGAGGTCATGAAACGGACGGGGCACGACTTGCCTTCGCTCTACAAAGAGACAGGCGAAGGCGGACTGGCCGAGGACTATCAGAAAATGTGGGACACGCTGCACAAAAACCGCTGACCGCACTCACCAAAGGCATCCGGAGCAAAGCGCCGTTCCGAAGACAGGACAAACGGGAAAAGGCATGCGGAAAACAAAAAAGTACTTTGCGGGAAGCACTGCAGTACTCTCCGCAGAGTACTCGAGTACTTTCCGCAAAGAACTTTTCGCCCCACCGGACGACTCCATTCAGAATAGCAGACAAACAAAACGCATTGCGCCGGTTGGCTGAACCCGCCGCGCCAACCCCGCTAACGGGATTCGCGCAACGCATCCAGCAAACCGGCGCAAGCATCTTCCAAAATGTCGAGCACGTTCTCGAAGCCGGAAGCACCGCCATAATAAGGGTCGGGTACGTGGTCCACCACCTTGAGCCGGCAGTAGTCCGTCATGCGCACCACCTTCTGCTCCTCTTCCAGCCCGGGCGCCATGGCCCTCAACTTACTGATGTTGCGGTCGTCCATCCCCACGATGACATCGAAATCGAAGAAGTCATCGTACTTGATGGGACGCGACAAGTGGGTGAGCCGATAGCCTCGTCGCGCCGCGTGGGCGCGCATCCTGCCGTCGGCCGGCTCGCCCTCGTGGTAATCTATCAGTCCGGCCGAGTCGAGGACAAAACTGTCCTCCAGCCCGGCGTCCTCCACCAACTTGCGCATAATTTCCTCCGCCGCCGGAGACCGGCAAATGTTCCCCAGGCAGACAAACAAGACCTTCTTCATCACCAGTTAAGCGTGTATGAGCCATTGGCCGTCCCATACAACTGGCTGGCGGGCGCGGTCGTGATGCGGCCATACAGGCCCGACTGCGTGATAGCGGCCGGCGCTTCGGTCGGCGCCGTGGCAGAATAACTGTAGTCTACGGAGAAACTGATGTTCGCACGATTGCCGCGGAAATCGGCCGGCAGGCGGAAAGAGATATAGGGGTCGCTCTTGTCCGCGTCGTAGACCACCTCATAATTCTTGGTAAAAGTAGTGTCGGTGCAAGCCACGCTCCAGCGGTATTCCGCCTTGTAGAGCAAATCGCCCAAGGAATACTGCACCGCCGTGATGGTCACCGAATCGCCCGGTTGCCACACAAGCGGCTCGATGCGGAAGCCTGCGAAGCCGGGCAATGCGCAGACGTGCTTGTCCTCCTCGCAAGCGGAAAGCGCCGCCACGGCAACTGCGGCACACGCCGCAATCTTCAAAAACTTCATGTTCATTGCTTTTTCGTTTATAATGTTTTCAACTCTTTATACAACCGCTGCACGGGCAGCCCCATCACGTTGAAGTAGGAACCGTGCAAGGCCGACACGCCCACATAGCCGATCCACTCCTGGATGCCGTAAGCCCCGGCCTTGTCCAGCGGACGGTAGCGCTCCACATAATAACTGATTTCCTCCTCGGTGAGCGCATCAAAAGTGACTTCACTGGTCACGGCGAACGTGCGCTTCATCGCCTTCGTGAGCAACGTCACGCCGGTGATGACTTGATGCGTGCGCCCCGCGAGCTGGCGGAGCATGGCTTTGGCCTCTTCTTCATCCTTCGGTTTGCCCAGCACTCGCCCCTCGGTCCACACGATGGTGTCGGCCGTAATCACCAGGTCGTCCGGCTGCAGCGCAGCCTCGTATGCCGCCGCCTTCTCGCGGGAAATGTATTGGGGGATGTCTTCCGCCGCCAACGTGTCGGGGTACGACTCGTCAATGCCCGGCAGCACCTTCACTTCGTATTCAATGTCCAGTCCGGCCAACAGTTCGCGGCGTCGCGGCGAGTTGCTGGCCAATATGATGTGATACTTCTTTAAGTTCTCTAACATGTCACTTGTACCTTTTATATCTATTACCAGCCAAAGGCCTTCTCGTCCTTCAGCCATTTGCCCTGCGCCTTCAGCACCTGCTCCACCACGTCGCGGCCGCAACCGTATCCGCCTTTCAGATGGGAGATGTAGAGGGCCACGTTCTTGATTTCGGGCGCCGCGTCGGCTGGGGCACAGGGACACCCTGCCCGGCGCATCACCTCGTAGTCCGGAATGTCGTCGCCCATGTAGAGCACTTCCTCGTCCTTCAGCCCGTACTTGAGCAGGAACTCGTCGTAGGTCTTGATTTTCACGGCGCAACCCAGATGCACATCCGGCACGCCGAGATTCTCATACCGCCGTCGCACGGCCTCCGTCTTGCCGCCCGTGATGATGGCCACGTGCAGCCCCATCTTCACGGCCAGCTGCAAGGCATAACCGTCCTTGATGTTTACCGAACGCATCGGCTCACCGTTGGGGTGCATGAAGATGGTCTCGGCGCTCAGCACGCCGTCCACATCGAAGGCCAAAGCCTTTATCTTCTTCAAATCATAGTTGATCATCGTTCTTCCTTTCTCTTATCCTTTTCCTGAGCCAAGCGGTGGATGCTCCGGCTCATCGCGTCGTATATCTCCCTCATGTCCGGCTCGCCCTCCAGCATGTCAAGCTGGCGGCCTATCACGTTCCGGTCGTAGCGCACGGCCGGCCCCGTCTGGGCCTCCCGGGGCGGAAGCTGATGCACTTTCCTCACCGTCTCGTCAATCAAAGGCCACATCACATCGAACGGCACGTCAATCCGCCGCAGGATGTCTTCGGAAAGGGCATAGCAATGGTTCACGAAGTTGCAGGCAAACACGGCTGCCAGGTGCAGGTAACGGCGGTCTGCCGAATTCATCGCCCGGACGTTCCCCGACACGGAACGGGCCAACTCCTCCGCCAGCCCGTAGGCCGCGGCGTCGGACGCCTCAAGGAATACCGGAATCTCCCGGAAGTCCACCGCCGTATTCTTGGAAAAAGTCTGCATGGGATAAAACACTCCGTATCGCGCCGCATGACCGCGGAACACGTCCATCGGCATGCTGCCGGCCGTGTGCAGGCACAACGCTCCACCCACATTCGGCGCAATGCGGGCCGCCAGTTCCTCCAACACGCTGTCCTTGACGGAAAACAAATACACATCCGCCCCGGAAAGTATTTCATCCGGGCGGACCGTAAAGGGGCAATCCAACTTCCCGGCCAATGCCGAGGCCGACTCCACCGTCCGGCTGAACACCTGCGCCACCTCGTGTCCGGCCTCCTTGAGCGCCCATCCCAGCCGGGTGGCCAGGTTTCCTGCGCCGATGCAGACGATTCTCATTCCTTCGGAGCGTCGAATGTGTTGATATGCACCTTCTCCCAAAGCAAACGGTCTTCGTTGAACGGCTTGCGTTCCATCCCCTTATGCCCGACGGCCACGATGGAAAGCACCCGCAGGTGTTCCGGGATGTGCAGGATGGCGCGCACCATCTCTTCGGCCGGTTTGCCGTCCTCCATCGTCCGGTTGCGGACCTGCACCCAGCAAGCCCCCAGTCCCAGGTCCTCGGCCTGCAGGAGCATCATGGTCGTGGCCACCGAAGCGTCCTCGACCCACACGTCGCTCACCGACGGGTCGGCCAGCACGGCCACGGCCAGCGGGGCACCTTCAATCAGTTCCGCCCCACGGTCCTTGCAGTGGGCCAACTGGCGCAGCAGGTCCTTGTCGTCTACCACCACAAACTCCCAAGCGTGCGACCCTTTGGACGACGGGGCAATCAAAGCGGAGCGCAACAAGGCCACCACTTCGTCCTGTGTCAGTTCCTCTTCCGTGAATTTCCGCATGCTGCGGCGTATCCCTATCAATTTGGCAAAACTTTCCATTTTTCTTTCCTTTATTTCTTAGCTGACAAAGATACACGATTTCCGCCTTTCGGAAAAAGAAATCAAAGGCGAATCGACGGTTTCGGCGAAGAAATCGACGGTTCTTTATACAAAAAAGCGTATTTTTGCGTTATTTTAAACGGATACAAGAAACAGACAAGACGTGAAGACCAGACTTTTCAAGACGATATTCTGCTGCTTCCTGCTGATGACGGCCGTGCTCCAGGCCTTTGCCCAAGACAAGGTGAAGCTCTCGGGGCGCGTCATCGACGACGAGCAGAACCCAGTGATCTTCGCCATCGTGAGGGTGGAAGGAACGGCGGCCGGCACCACCACCGACGTCCAGGGACGCTACCAACTGGAGTTCACCTCGGCCGACACCGTCACCGTGTCGTTCAGCATGATGGGCTACGCCACGAAGAAGAGGACGCTCATCCGCCCCAAGGGCGACCTGCGCCTGAATGTCACCCTGTTGCCCCAGAGCATCAGCATGGGCGAAGTGACCGTGAAGGAAGTGCGACGGCAAATGAACTCCACCCAGCACCTCAACGCCGAGAATCTGAAGCGCCTGCCCTCCACGACGGGCAACGCCGTGGAAGAACTGGTGGCCACGCAGGCCGGAGTCAGCACGCACAACGAACTGAGCTCGCAATATAACGTGCGGGGCGGAAGCTTCGACGAGAACAGCGTGTACATCAACGGCGTGGAAGTCTACCGCCCCATGCTCATCAGCTCCGGGCAGCAGGAGGGGCTGAGCGTCATCAACAGCGACATGGTGGAAAGCATCAACTTCTCGGCCGGCGGGTTCGATGCGCAATACGGCGACAAAATGTCATCCGTGCTGGACATAACCTACAAGAAGCCCAAGAAGTTCGAGGCCTCGGCCTCGGCCAGCCTTCTGGGCGCCGGCATCTATGTGGGCTACGCCAAGAAGGGCTTCAGCATGACCCACGGCGTGCGCTACAAGACCAACCAGTACATGCTGGGCTCGCTGGAGACCAAGGGCGAATACAGCCCGCGCTTCCTCGACTACCAGACCTACCTCAGCTGGTCGCCCAACCGCCAATGGAGCATCGACTTCATCGGCAACATCTCGCAGAACAAATACGACTTCATCCCCGCCAACCGCCACACCAACTTCGGCACGATGCAGGACGTGAAGTCGTTCCAGGTGTTCTTCGACGGGCAGGAAGAGGACCTCTTCCGCACGCTGTTCGGCACGCTGAGCCTCTCGCACAACTTCACCGAACGGACGAAGCTCTCCCTGCTGGCCTCGGCCTTCGCCACCAAGGAGCAGGAGACGTATGACATCCAAGGGCAATACTGGCTGGACGAAACCAACACCACCGAACAGCTGGGCGTGGGCACCTACATGGAACACGCCCGCAACTATCTGGACGCGAACATGAAGAGCCTGAAGCTCATGTTCTCCCACAAGCCCGAAGGGCACGACATCCGGGCCGGACTCACGTGGAAACACGAGACCATCAAGGAGAACACCCGCGAATGGGAGATGCGCGACTCGGCCGGATATTCCATCCCCCACACGGGCAACCGCCTCGACCTGATCTACAACCTGCGGTCGTCCAACCGCATCAGCAGCAATCGCATGGAACTGTTCGGGCAGGACACATGGCGCTTCACCAATGCCAAAGGGGGCATATTTTCCTTCAACTACGGCGCGCGCCTCAGTTATTGGAGCTGGAACCGCGAGTGGCTGTTCAGTCCGCGCGTCTCGCTCGGCATCATCCCCGCCTTCAACGACGACTTCACCTTCCGCATCGCCACCGGACTCTACTACCAATCGCCTTTCTACAAGGAGCTGCGCGACACCGTGACCACGGCTGGCTCCACCCGGGTGGTGCTCAACCGCGACATCAAGTCGCAACGCTCCTACCAGGTGGTAGTGGGCGGCGACTACAAGTTCAAGATGCTCGACCGCCCGTTCAAACTCACCGTGGAAGCCTACTACAAGGCGCTGAGCAACCTCATCCCCTACAACGTGGACAACGTGAAGATCGTCTACTACGGCGGCAACATCGGCACGGGCTACACCACGGGCATCGACTTCAAGCTCTTCGGCGAGTTCGTGGAGGGGACGGACTCGTGGATCAGTTTCAGCCTGATGAAGGCGCAACAGAAGGTGAACGGGCGCAGCTTCCCGCAAGCCACCGACCAGCGCTACAACCTGAACTTCTTCTTCAGCGACTTCTTCCCGGGCAGCACGCGCTGGAAAATGACGCTCAAGGCCAGCGTGGCCGACGGCCTGCCCTTCGGCCCGCCCCACACGGGCCTGGAGCGCATGGCGTTCCGCGCACCGGCCTACAAGCGCGTGGACATCGGCATGAACTACCGCCTGTTGGACAATGAGGACGGCCGCAACCAACGGAAGTTCGTCCGCCACCTGCGCAACGTGTGGCTGGGCGTGGACTGCTTCAATTTGTTCGACATCTCCAACGTCAGCTCCTACTACTGGGTGACGGACGTGACCAACCAGCAATACGCCGTGCCCAACTACCTCACCGGCCGGCAAATCAACGCCCGCATCCTGGTTGAACTGTAATCATTTGTTCATTTTCTATTAAGGTGCAAAGCATTTGACCTCCCCCCTTTCTTCGGGAATGAACAGGGAAAGGGGCAAATCTGCCGGTTCCGCTCCGCAAAAAGCGGCATGCAACCCCAGCAAGCCGCGCTGCGGCGTGCGGAATGCCGAATCGTACTTGCCGCAAAGTACTCGAGTACTTGCCGCAGAGTACTCGAATACTTGCCGCAGAATCCGCTGACGCTATAACGGTAATCTCAGCGGATTTTGCTACTTTTGCAAAAGCAAACCTGCAAAAGACAATAGCCATGAGATACCTGAACCCGAAAGCCGACCTCACCTTCAAGAAAGTGTTCGGCGAACATCCGGACCTCGTCATCAGTTTCCTGAACGCCCTCCTGCCGTTCGAGACACCGGAAGACGAAATCACCGAAGTGGAATACCTGAACCCCGAACTGGTGCCACGGACGCCTCTGCACAAAGACAGTATCGTAGACGTGCGCTGCAAGGACCACATCGGACGGCAATTCATCGTGGAAATGCAGATGATGTGGACATCGGCCTACAAACAGCGCGTGCTGTTCAACGCCTCGAAAGCATACGTCAGCCAACTGGACAAAGGGGGCGACTATCAGTTGTTGCAACCGGTCTATTCGCTGAACCTCGTGAACGACACGTTCTCGGACAGCGAGACATACTATCACGATTACCGAATCGTGGAAGTGGCCGACACCCAAGAGGTCATCGAGGGATTGCGCTTCATCTTCATCGAACTGCCCAAATTCACGCCCAAGAACTATGAAGACAAAAAGATGCAAGTGCTTTGGCTCCGCTATTTGACCGAGATCAACGAAAAGACGATTGAAGTGCCTGAAGAACTGCGGGAAAACCCGGAAATCAACAAAGCGGTAATGCAGCTGGAAGAGTCTGCTTTCACCGAAGGACAACTGCGGGGCTACGAAAAGTTCTGGGACATCATCAGCACGGAAAAGATGCACATAAGCAGTGCTATCCACGACGGACTCGAAAGAGGAATCAAACAAGGACTCGAAAGGGGAATTAAACAAGGACTTGAAAAGGGCATCAAAGAGGGACGGGAAGAAGGTATCAAAGAATCCAAGAAAGAAATGGCCTCAGCCCTAAAACGGCACAATGTCCCGATGGATATCATTATGGAAACAACCGGATTGACAGCGGAAGAAATCAAGGGCCTGCCATGAACAAAGACACGGAAATATTTCCTGATTCACGCCAAAATGAGTAATTTTGCACGGTAATTAACGCACAATACCGTGCAAAACAACTAATATCGCTAGTCATGAAGATATCACACATCGAACATCTGGGCATCGCGGTAGAAAGCATCGAAGCCGCTCTGCCTTACTTTGAGAACGTACTGGGACTGAAGTGCTATGCCGTGGAAGAAGTAGCCGACCAGAAAGTGAAGACCGCTTTCCTGAAAGTGGGCGAAGTGAAAATCGAACTGCTCGAGCCCACCAGCCCGGACAGCACCATCGCCAAATATCTGGAGAAAGGCGGCCGCGGCGTGCACCACGTGGCCTTCTGCATCGAAGACGGTGTGGCCAACGCTTTGGCCGAATGCGACGAGAAGGGCATCCGGCTCATCGACAAGGCGCCGCGCCCGGGAGCCGAGAAACTGCAAATCGCGTTCCTGCACCCGAAGTCTACCTGCGGCATCCTGACCGAACTTTGCGAGCATTGATTTCTCCGAGGAATCTGAGGAGAGAGTCCTTGCTGCATCATCAGGCATTTCATTCAAAGCAAGCCCTTAAACCTGATACCACCGGCCGGACGGCTTCGTTAGGGAAGCGCCCGGCTGGTGGTTTGTTTTTGACCGGAAGGGCTTCTTCACAAAGGAACAATAAAACCATAAATCATGAGCATACAAACAGAAAAGATTAAGGAATTAGTAGAGCTTCGCGCCAAAGCCCGCTTGGGCGGCGGCGAGAAGGCCATCGAGAAACAGCACGCCAAGGGGAAATACACCGCCCGCGAACGCATTGACATGCTGCTGGACGAAGGCAGTTTCGAGGAAATGGACATGTTCAAGCTCCACCGTTGCACGAACTTCGGCATGGAGAAGAAGCAATATCTGGGCGACGGCGTGGTGGCCGGAAGCGGCACCATCGACGGGCGTCTGGTCTATGTCTTCGCGCAAGACTTCACCGTCAACGGCGGCTCTCTGTCCGAAACCATGGCGGAGAAAATCTGCAAGGTGATGGACCAGGCCATGAAGATGGGCGCGCCCTGTATCGGACTGAACGACTCCGGCGGCGCACGCATACAGGAAGGCATCAACGCCTTGGGCGGTTTTGCTGAAATCTTCCAGCGCAACATCATGGCCTCGGGCGTCATCCCGCAGATTTCGGGCATCTTCGGCCCGTGCGCCGGCGGCGCGGTCTACTCTCCCGCCCTGACGGACTTCACGCTGATGATGGAGGGCACGTCGTACATGTTCCTCACCGGCCCCAAAGTGGTGAAGACGGTGACGGGCGAGGACGTTTCGCAAGAATACCTGGGCGGCGCCAGCGTGCATGCCACCAAATCGGGCGTGACGCACTTCACGGCGGCCACCGAAGAGGAAGGCATCGCCACCATCCGCACCCTGCTGGGCTTCATTCCGCAGAACAACATGGAGGAGGCTCCGCGCGTGGAGTGCACCGACCCCATCAACCGCATGGAAGACTTCCTCAACGAAATCATCCCCGACAACCCGAACAAGGCGTATGACATGTACGAAGTCATCGGCGCCATCGTCGACAACGGCGAGTTCTTCGAGGTGCAGAAGGACTTTGCCCGCAACATCATCGTGGGCTTCGCCCGCTTCAACGGGCAGAGCGTGGGCATCGTGGCCAACCAGCCCAACTGCTACGCCGGAGTGCTCGACTGCAACGCCAGCCGCAAGGGTGCTCGTTTCGTGCGCTTCTGCGACTGCTTCAACATCCCCTTGGTGACGCTCGTCGACGTGCCGGGATTCCTTCCGGGAACGGGACAGGAATACAACGCCGTCATCCTGCACGGCGCCAAACTGCTCTACGCCTACGGCGAAGCCACCGTGCCCAAGGTGACAGTCACCCTGCGCAAGAGCTACGGCGGCTCGCACATTGTGATGAGCTGCAAGCAGTTGCGCGGCGACCTGAACTATGCTTGGCCGTCGGCCGAAATCGCCGTGATGGGTGCCGAGGGCGCCGTGGCAGTGCTCTACGCCAAGGAAGCGAAGGCGGCCGAAGACCCGCAAGCTTTCCTCAAGGAGAAGGAAGACGAATACAACAAACTCTTCACCAACCCCTACCAGGCAGCCAAATACGGTTACATCGACGACGTCATCGAACCGCGCAACACGCGCTTCCGCGTCATCCGTGCCTTGGCCCAGCTGAAGACCAAGAGCCAATCCAATCCGCCGAAAAAGCACGGCAACATTCCTCTTTAAACCCAACCCGCATGGATATGGAACAAAACGCGAAACAACACGAAGTGGAGGCCGCCATCACACTGGCCCTCTACGAATACCAAGGCTACACGATGCACGTGACGGAAAGCGGCGTCCTCACCCTCGGCCGCGAGGACACGGAATGGAACTCGAAGTTGCGCCTGCAGCGCCAAATGCCTGAACATAAATTTTAAAGCCACAAAAGAAGCAAATGAAGACATTCAAATACAACATCAACGGGCACGACTACGAAGTGTCCGTGGAAGGAATCGAGAACTACGTGGCCACGGTGGTGGTCAACGGCGAGACGTACACCGTCAGGATGCCCGAACCCGAGAAACCGATCCACCACCCCGCAGTGGTCAAGCCGGCCGGCGTCCCCGCTCCCATCGACAAGCCCAAGAAGTATGGCGTGAAAGCCCCGCTGCCGGGCGTCATCGTCGACGTGGTGGTGAAGCCGGGCGACGAAATCAAGCGCGGCGACACGGTGGTCCTTCTGGACGCCATGAAGATGGAAAACCACATCACGTCCGACCGCGCGGGCCGCGTGGTGGAAGTCTGCGTCGCACCGGGCGAATCGGTCATGGACGGCAAAGACCTGGTCATTTTGGAATAATCCATCCCGCCGACCATATTAAGATGTCCCCTTCCGGCCTGCGCCCGCAAGCCGGAAGGGGACTTTTCATACCCGGACGCCAACACGACGCATGGAATTTCTCACGGGCAGGACGGCCCCGAATCAAAAATATCCGCTAACTTTGCAACCGTAACCCCAAAAGGAACGGACAATGGAAAAAGCATTCAAACAGGGCTGCACAAAACGCATTCTCCCGCCTTGCGGACCGGAAAACCGGCGCTTGCCGGCAGCCGCGGCCGCCCTTGCCCTGGCCGTTCCCGGCCATAACCATCCCCAAACCGCCCCACTGCCATGAAGCTCCACACGTCGTTCAAGATGGCTTGCGGATACATCCTGCTCACCGCCCTGCTCATCGGCTCCATCTACTACGTCTACCACCAGACCGCCTCGCTGACCCGCATGACGGGCAACGAAGAAGTGCTTGCCGCACGGCGGAAGGCCACGCACCGCCTTGTCGGCCAGCTCCTCGAGGCCGAAAACATCGGGCAGAACATCCATTTCGGACACTGGAGCGCCTACCGCCAATACGTCGACTGCCTGGCCGAAGTGAAACAGACCATAGCCGCACTGGATTCTTCGTTCACCGACTCTCTGCAAAAAGCCCGGCTCGACACCCTCTCGGCCTTGCTGGAAGAAAAACGGGGGAACATGGGCAAACTGGTGGCGGCATTGGAAAGCGACCCTGCCAACAAGGTCTACCACCAACAAATCAACCTCCTCATACAGCGGCAGGACACCATCGTGCAACAACCACGCATCAGCCGCCAAATCATCCAGAAAGACCGTTCGTACACCGTGGAAGAGCCGCGCAGGAACTTCTTCCAGCGACTGGCCGACGCCTTCCACAAGCCGGCGCCCGACACCACGGCGGTGAAACAGACCGTGCAAATCCTGGAAACCGACACCATACAGCAACATTTCAACGCCCGAGACACACTGGCCCACCTGCTGGACAGCATCGAAAGCCACATCGCACAATATTCCCACCGGCGACGGCAACGCATCAACGCCCAAGCGGAAAAAATCTGGCTCACAAGCATCGAACTGACCCAGAGAGTCACACAACTGTTGGAAAACATCGAGAACGAGGAACAGGAAAAGATGGACGAGGAGAACCGGAAAGCCTATGAAGTGCGCCGGAAAGCCGCCCTCACCACCGGCTACATCGCCGCGGCCGCCATCCTGCTGGCCGCCGTTTTCTTCACCCTTGTCTGGCGCGACATCACCAAGAGCGCGCACTACCGCAAGGAACTGGAGAAAGCCAAGAAAAGGGCGGAGAGCCTGCTCGTGTCGCGCGAAAAGCTGATGCTGACCGTCACCCACGACATCAAGGCCCCCGTAGGCTCCATCATCGGATACACCGACCTGCTGCTCCCGCTCGTACGTGAAGCAAAGGAAAAACATTATCTGGACAACATACGCCACTCTTCGCAGCACCTGCTCACGCTCGTCAGCTCGCTCCTGGACTACCACAAACTGGAAGCCGGGAAGATGGACGTGCGCCCCGTCAGCTTCTCTCCCGCCGAACTGCTGGACACCATCGTGCAGAGCTTCCTGCCCATGGCGCAATCCAAAGGGCTGGGCCTGCGCTGCGACACCACGCCCGAAACCCATAGGACCTACACGGGCGACGCCTCGCGCATCCGCCAAATCGTGGAAAACCTGCTGAGCAACGCCCTGAAGTTCACCAAGGAAGGGGGTATCACCCTCAAGGCCAAGATGCACGGCCGGCTGTGTTGCATCACCGTGGACGACACGGGCTGCGGCATGACGCCCGACGAGCAAGGCCTCATCTTCAAGGAGTTTACCCGACTGAGCAGCGCGCAGGGCGAAGAGGGCGTCGGGCTGGGCCTCTCCATCACGTTGAAGCTCGTGCAACTGCTGCATGGTGAAATCCGCCTGGACAGCACGCCGGGCAAAGGCAGTTCCTTCTTCATCACCCTTCCCCTGCAACCGGCCCACGACGCCCCGTCGACGGACAAAGCGGCCCCCGCCCCCGCTTCCGCCCCCGGCACAATGCCCCGGCGGCTGCGCATCCTGCTGGTGGACGACGACCGCATTCAGCTGCAACTGACACAGGCCATGCTGCAACAGGTGCAGCCCGCAGGGGCATCGTGGGAAACCCTCGCGTGCCACGAGCCCGACACCGTCCCCGACCTGCTGGCCCGACAGGAGTTCGACATGCTGTTCACCGACATCCAGATGCCGGCCATGAACGGCTTCGAGCTACTGAAGAGGCTAAAAGCCATGCGTCCGGCCACTGCCGCGCCCTTGCCGGTGGTGGCCATCACGGCGCGCAGCGACATGCAGGAAGACTTCTTCCGCCAGCATGGCTTCGCCACGTGCCTCTACAAACCGTTCAACCAGAACGACCTGGCACAAGCCATCGGCAAGGCATTGGGCGGGACAACACCTGCGGCGCCGACTCCGCCCACAACGCCCGCACCACAGCCACGCGCCACGGGCATCGACCTGACACCGCTCACGGCCTTTGCGGGCGACGACCGGGAAGCCGCACAGGAAATCCTGCGCACCTTCCTGCAGGAAACGCAACGGCATGCCGAAAGTTTCAGGCAGGCCTGCGAACGGAAGGACAAAGCCGAGGCCTGCCGCCTTGCCCACAAAATGCTGCCCACGTTCACGCTTGTCGGCGCCCCGTGCATCGGAGCCTTGCAGGCACTGGACAGCCGGCGCGACGAACCGGCATGGACCACCGGCGACGACGCCCCCGCCTGGGAAATCCTCCAAGCGTTCGCCCCCATAGTCGGCGCACTGCAGGCCTGCATCTATAATAAAAACATTTAAAAAGCCCGCGGCCGCGCGCCGCCCAAGAACAAAAGCCGCTATCTTTGCACGTAAACAAACATGAACCTATTGCATGGCATCCCTCCTCATCGTTGAAGACGACCTGACCTTTGCCACCATGCTGAAAACATGGCTGGGCAAACAAGGCTTCCAGACCGACACGGCCGGCAACCTGTCCAAAGCCCGCCGGTTGTTGGACAACGCCTCGTATGACCTCGTGCTCTCCGACCTGCGACTGCCCGAGGGCGACGGTCTGTCGCTGCTCGAGTGGATGCGCAAGCGTGGCATCGCCGCGCCCTTCATCGTCATGACCAGCTACGCCGACGTGCAGAACGCCGTGAATGCCATGAAACAAGGGGCCTGCGACTACATCGCCAAACCCGTGCAGCCGGACATGCTCCTGGAAAAGCTCCGCGACGCCTTGCCGGCCCGCGTCGCCGCCCCTCCGCAACCGGCCCCCGCTCCCCAGTACCTTGAAGGCAAGAGCGAGGCCGCCCGCCAGCTCTACCACTACGTGGCGCTCGTGGCCCCCACGCCGATGTCGGTGCTCATCAACGGGGCCAGCGGCACGGGCAAGGAATACGTGGCACACCGCATCCACCAGCTGAGCAAGCGGGCCGACAAACCGTTCGTGGCCATCGACTGCGGCGCCATGCTCAAGGAGCTGGCCGCCTCGGAGTTCTTCGGCCACGTGAAAGGTTCGTTCACCGGTGCCGTCTCCGACAAGACGGGCGCCTTCGTGGAAGCCAACGGGGGAACGCTCTTCCTGGACGAAGTGGGCAACCTGGGCTACGACGTGCAGGTGCAGCTCCTGCGGGCCATCCAGGAGCGCAAGATACGCCCCGTAGGCTCCAATCAGGAAATCAACGTGGACGTGCGGCTGATTTGCGCCACGAACGAGAACCTGCAACAGGCCATTGCCGACGGCGAATTCCGCGAAGACCTCTTCCACCGGCTGAACGAGTTCACCCTGCACATGCCCGACCTGAAGGACCGCGGGGAGGACATCCTGCTCTTTGCCAACTTCTTCCTCGACCAGGCCAACCGGGAACTGGAGCGCAACATCGTGGGCTTCGACGCCGCGGCCTCGGAAGCATTGCTCGACTACCCGTGGCCGGGCAACCTCCGCGAGTTGAAGAACGTGGTGAAGCGTGCCACCTTGCTGGCCCAAGACACCGTAATCCACAAACCGGACCTGGGCGGGCCCTTCGACGCCGGCCGGCAAGACAACCCGGCCAACCCCGACGCCCTCCTGCCCCTCCACGACAAAGACAGCGAGAGGGAGCGCATCGTGCAGGCCCTGGAAGCCGCCCGCCACAACAAGGCACGCGCGGCACGGTTACTGGGCATCGACCGAAAAACGCTTTATAATAAGATAAAGGCCTACGGCATTCCACTGTGAAAGTGTGGACTTTTTCCACACCGCGACCACACATTCCACACTTCATGCAAAGCCGCCGCGCATGGCCATAAACTTTTTTCTCGTTATCAATCAACCTCTTACGGTTCATCATTCTTTTTTGGCACGCCTCTTGCACTTTTATCGTGCAGAAGACCTAACAAATAACACGAAGTAACAATTAGAAAAAAGAATGAACATGAAAAAGATTTTTGTAACAACCGCAATGGTAATGAGCATGGGCTGCGCTTTCGCACAGGGTAACGTGGCAGCCAACGACACAGTGAAGACAGACACGACAAAGGCATGTCCTGCCAAAGAAGCCTCGAAGGCCCTGGCCGCTTTCATCGCCAACGACTCGACGGCTACGGATTCGGCCAAGACGGCTGCCGCCGCCCTGATGGCCATGAACGACACCGTGGCAACCGACAGCGCCCAAAAGGCACAACCGGAAGCACTCGTGGCCATGAACGACACTGTGGTGACAGACACGGCAAAGGCACAGCCGGCAAAGGCCGAAGCCTTGGTGGCCATGAACGACACCGTGGTGACGGACACGACGAAGGCGCAACCGGCCAAGGCGGAAGCTTTGGTAGCCATGGTCGAGGCGAAGGATTCCACCGTACAGGCCAAGGACTCCACCGCCACCACTCCGGCCTGCGACAAGAAAGCAGGCGAGAAAGCCATACGCGCATTGAACGCCATGAGAAAAATCACCGCCTAACCACACGATTTTTCTCATTTTATAGAGGAGAATGTTCCCGCATTCTCCTCATTTTTTTATCCCCCGACGAACAACATGCCACGGAGGTGCATCCTGCCGGCGACACGCCTCGGGAATCTGCCGCCGTCGGTCCGGATTCGTTCCTCAATGCAGAGAAACGGGAACGGCACCGCGCCATGCGCCAGCGTACTCTGCGGCAAGTACTCGAGTACTTGCCGCAGAGTACGATTACGGCTTCCGCATGACTTTTCAGGCGCCTGTGGAGAAAAATCTCACATTCCGGGGATGGATGGAAGGCACGCGGCGGTCAGCGCTGCTTCTCCGTCAGGTATTTCCAATAGCGCACGGGCAAGTCCTTCCTGTGCTTGCGCGGGTTCAGCCGCTCCTTGATGCAGATGGCCTTGAAATAAGTGCGCCACAGCTCCTGATACATTCCCTCGTCGGCGTCCCGCAGTTCCTCGCCCAACCGCCCGTCCGGCAGGCGGAAGATGGCGGCACTGTCGTCGAAGGTGACGCGCACGGGGCGGCGGTCGGCATAGTAGTAGCCATAGCGGCGCCGGCGGTCGAATATCAGCCAGCGCTCTTCGGAGAATCGGTCGCTGAAGTGGGGAACAATCAGGGGAAGCACGTCGTAGTCGGGCTCTATCATGGAAAAATACGTGCCGTCGGCCGTCTTCTGGAAGCGCACGAACTGCATCATGCGCAACCGTTCGCGCCTGACGTTGCGATAGGTGTTGGTGACGAACAGCACGTCGGGGTCCGCGAAGTTCGTCTCAATGCTCCGGGCGGACTTCACGGCCTTGCATACATAACGGAACAAGGGCATGTCCAGCTCCGGAAGTTCGGCATACAGGCTGGACGTGAGGCACGTCAGCGCCCCGGCCGAAAGCTTGCGCTGCAAGGTGCGGAACACCCGCCCGGCCTTCTCCTCGTCGGGCACCACGCGGTGGACCGACACGAAAAGGGGCGCCACCTCGCCCTCGCCGATGAACGCCACGGGGAAACGGCGGAGGGCATAGGCGTCGAACACGGCTGTCAGCAGGGATTCCCACGTGCGGTCGTAGGCGAACACCCACTCTTCGGCGGCATGCGTCATACCGGTTCCTCCTTGAAAACAAAAGAGAGCTGGCCGTCGGGCTGTTTCGGGCGCCCCTTGGGCCGCACCAGCAGCGAGCGCACGCCCTCGGGGTGCAGCTCGTTCACGCCCTTGGCCTCCAGTTCGCCACAGGTGATGAAATACTGCGCGCGCTTCATCACGCACCCCATCTTCTTCAGGTCGAAACCGGTGAGGCGGCCGAAGCGGCGCGAGCAGACAATGAGGCGCGCGGACTTCACCCCGATGCCCGGCACGCGGAGAATCATCTCGTAGTCGGCACGGTTGATGTCCACGGGAAACTGTTCGGGATGGCGCAGCGCCCAAGCCAGCTTCGGGTCCACCTCCAGGTCCAGGTCCGGATGGGCCTCGTCCACAATCTCTTCCACGCGGAACTGGTAGAAGCGCATCAGCCAGTCGGCCTGGTAGAGGCGGTTCTCGCGCACCAAGGGCGGCAGTTTCAGGGCCGGCAGGCGCGGGTCGTAGGTGTTCACCGCCACGTAGCCGGAATAATAGACGCGGCGCATGGTGGGCCGGCCATAGAGCGCGCTGGAGAGCGACAGGATGTCGCGGTCCGACTCGCCCGTGGCGCCCACAATCATCTGCGTGCTCTGCCCGGCGGGAACGAAGCGCGGGGCGTGGCGGTGCTTCTTCCGCTCCTCGGCGCTCTCCAGCGCTCCCTGCTGAATGTAGCCCATGGGGCGGTAGACGCTGGCATGGTCTTTCTCGGGGGCCAACAGCTTGAGCGACGACTCGTTGGGAATCTCGATGTTCACGCTCATGCGGTCGGCATACAGTCCGGCCTCGTTCACCAGCTCGCGACTGGCCCCGGGAATGCTTTTCAGGTGGATGTAGCCGTTGAAGCGGTGCACCGTGCGCAGGTCCTTCGCCACGCGCACCAGCCGCTCCATCGTGTAGTCGGGGTTGCGCACCACGCCGGAACTCAGGAAAAGGCCCTCGATGTAGTTCCGCTTGTAGAACTCCATGGTGAGTTCCACCAGTTCCGACACCGACAACGTGGCGCGCGGGATGTCGTTGCCGCGTCGGTTGATGCAGTAGGCGCAGTCGTAGATGCAGTAGTTCGTCAGCATGACTTTCAGCAGGGAGATGCAACGTCCGTCCTCGGCAAAACTGTGGCAAATGCCCACTCCGCCGACGGTGTTCCCCACCCCGCCTTTCGTGCCGCGCCTCACCGTGCCGCTCGAAGAGCACGACACGTCGTATTTCGCCGACTCGGCCAATATCTTCAGTTTCCTCAGCGTGTCTTCTTTCATCGCACAAAGGTAAACAAACTCCCAATGAACGACAAAAAAAAGGGGCGAAATATCGCGTTAAAAAAAGCATGCCGGACACGGGGCTGACAACGAAAACGGCCCCGCCAAGCGGAGCCGTTTCCCAGGGTTACCACAAGTCCCAACCGTTGTTCCGGTTCACCGCCCCTTCGATGTATTCATCACTGGGGTCGCGGTCCACCCTCAGCATCGTGGGACTATTGGCCAGCATCGTGGCCGTCTCCATCTGGAACACCTCGCAACGAGGCTTCACGTATCTCTTCTTCTCCATGGTTTCCATGCCATTATCCGATTAGTCCACCACCACTTTCTGCCGGTTCACGACGTAGATGCCCTTCGGCAATCCGTCGGTGGCCCGCCCGGCCGGCACTTGGCTGCGCACCTTCACGCCGCCCAAAGAAAACACGTCCACCAAGGCTTCACCGCCGGCCTCAACGGCGGACACGCCCGTGGCATCGTCCAAGACAATCACCCGCTGGTTCACGCCCGCGGTCTCGCCCGCGTATTCCGGCATCTCGGCCAAATCGAAGTAGGCACGGTTTTCTGCGATATGCCCGCCTTTTTCGCCCAACAGCTTCACCTCGTTGTCCGCCGTGAGCAAGTACATGCCTTCCGCGACGTCCATCCCACTGAAGGAACCCACAAGACCGTTGTTCTCTCCGGCGCTCTCCACGGCCTCGCCGCTATAAGCCACCAGCAGTTCTTCGCCCGTGGCACAGAAAATATAGGGCACGCCGGCCTCCAGCATCTGCACTTCCTCCAACACGATGGAATTGACAACGCCATTTTCCTTCACGCCACCGGCCACGGTGAAAAACTCCACGCCCTCATAATTGTCCGCCGCCACAGCGCACGGCAAACAGATGGTGCCATAATTGCCTGGGGTCAACCCGCTGCGGGTATAGCCGTCCACGATGGGCATGGGAACGGAAGTCTTTTCATGAGATGTCGTTGGGTCATAAGCCTTAAAATAACCATAACCAGGACTATATTCAAGAGCACGGAATTCATCATCCGGAGAAATCCAAGTTGTCCCATTCCAATCCCATTTATACTTATTGGTACCCAAGGAAATTTCAGTCCCCTTCACGTATGTCACATACAAGCCTTCAGCATCACAGATTGTCCCATCTTCATAATCCACAATCCAACGCATCGCCGCATTGCCATTATCCAATACTTTCCGATTGACCACTTTGACATCCACAGCATCCAAACGATCATTCTTATCCGACGTGTTCACCATGGCATGATAACCGCCCTCATCGTCCTGCGCCACAATGGCCACCGTTTCTTCCGAAGCGCTCAAGCCCGTCACCACAAGGCTGTAAGAAGCGGTCACCTCAGCACCATCATAATGAATTGAGGCTGTGATGGTAGCCGTTCCCGTCCCGACAAGTTGTATCGTGCCCGTGTTGCTGTCAATCGTAGCCACGGAAGGAGCAGACGAAGTGTATGCCACCGTCACGCCCGGATAGGTGTTCTCCAACTTCGGGTAAGCTTTGGTCTCCGCATTCAAGTCCACCGTGCATGATGTCGCACTCCATGCGAAAATATAATTCAACGTCTTCGTATAAGTGGCCGTCACGACCTCGCTGCCCGCCATCGAGCCATCCGCCACAGCCGCCATGGCCTTCACCGTCGTAGTCTCGCTAATTGCCAAACCTCCGGAAGGGAATGCATCAGAATTTGTCGTCGGATCGCTCCCATCCATGGTGTAATAAATGGTGGCTCCTTCCGTGGAACACGATGCGTTGACAGTCAGTCTGTCTTCCCCGAAAGTCGTGCCATCCCCAGGCGTCAAGACCGGCGCCGCCACCCTGCTTACCGCAGGGCTGCCCGTGATTTCATAGGTGGTAACCCTCAAATACTTCTTATTTTCATCCGGAATGGCAACCAGCACTAAATCGCTGACATTTCTACTAGTCGGGAAATCACAAGAAATTTTCCCTGCAGAGCTTTTAGCCTCAGCTTGTCCAGCCATTTCCAGTCCGCTTCCCGAATCAACAAACACGTAAACATCCAAACTACTATTGGCACTGGCATACCCCCAATCAAATTGGATATGGTTCACCCCTTCCAGCACAGAGCCACCCAATTGCAAACGCATTGCGTATGCATGTTCCTTGGTTTTACGAAAATCAGGTTTTACTGTTTTGATTGCTGTTACCACATCATCCCACGAGTCACTGAGAAGTCCCATCTCCTCCTTATTACATCCCAAAGAGAAATTTATATTATCATACTGAGACGTACTAATGAACCATGTATCTTCGCCCAAACTTATCTTTTTATCTTGCTCATAAGAATAGAAAGACAAACCTTCATTGAAGTTACCACTCTTTAAAACTTCACTCTGCCCCCATCCATTAGTAGAGGCCCATGCCAAGAGCAACAACGCCAAAAGCATTCTCCCGGACTGCAAAATCGTACTTCTTTTCATATATATTAAAATTAAGTTTCGCCCATTCCACATACATTCCTTACGTTTGGACACGACAAATATAGCGAAAAGGAAACAAAACGAATCATGATTTACTGATTATTATTCACTTCATGCCAAAAAAAAGTGACTTGCAATAAGCATCAAAGCAGACACGCCATTTACACTCGGGAAAGGGCCGAAAGTTTTTTGCTCACTTTTTTCCTCATTTTCGTGCGTATTTCATAAAAAAGCCGTAAATTTGCACCCACGAAAAAGGAAAGATGCCGGAGTGGTCGATCGGGCCGCACTCGAAATGCGGTGAACGGGCAACTGTTCCCAGGGTTCGAATCCCTGTCTTTCCGCATCGTTACACCTCCGCAAGGAAATGACCCGCAGCAAGCGGGAGTCCCCTACGGAAAGGCGTGGCAAAACCAAAGACTGGACTTCCCGACTTCGCCGTCTCCACAGGCGGCAAAGTCGGGAGTTCATTTTTAAACAAGGAGAACAAAACAAGGAAAGCTCATGGGACATGAATCATCGGAGAGAATTCAGACTTCCATCCTGAACAAAGCGGAAAAGAAACTATTGGTGTGGCTGGCCCAACGACAACCCACATGGGTCACATCGGACTTTCTGACATTCATCGGCGTGCTGGGCGCCGTCATCTTCGTGGCGGGCGGATTGCTGGCCAATTTGGACACCCGCTGGCTCTGGCTCTCTTCGCTGGGCTTGGCCGTAAACTGGTATGGCGACAGCCTGGACGGCACGCTGGCCCGCGTGCGCCAGACACAGCGCCCCATCTACGGATTCTTCATCGACCACACGCTGGACGCACTGACCACCTGCCTCATCTGCATCGGCATCGGCCTCTCGCCTGTCATGCGAATGGACATCGCCCTACTGCTCATGGGCGGCTACTTGTGCCTCTCCATCTACACGTACATCAGCACCATCATCATCAACGAGTTCCGACTAACCTACGGCAAACTGGGCCCCACGGAAGTGCGCCTGATACTGATTGCCATCAATACATTGTTCATCTACACGCCATGGACGGAACTTCATTACGAACTGTGGGGACGCACATACGGGCTGTTCGACTTCATCGGTTTTGTCATCGCCTGCATCTTGTTCCTGCTCTACGTGGTGCAACTCGTCCAAGATTTGCGCGACTTGGACAAGAAAGATCCGCTAAAACCTTACCATAAGGAATAAAAAAACGGGGCTCGCGCCCCGTTTTTTTATTCCCTCAGCCGTATCTGGCAATCGTCCAGACTCTCGATAATTGCAAGGGACTCCACATGGATGCCCTGCCCCCGCAAGTAATCGCCTCCGTGCTGGAAAGCTTTCTCGATGAGGAAGCCCATACCGGAAAGTTCCGCACCGGACTGCTCCACCAAATCGATGATGCCCTTGGCCGCATTGCCATTGGCCAAAAAGTCGTCAATGAAAAGCACCTTGTCTCCCCGGTGCAGATAATCGCGGCAGACGCACACGTCGTACGTGTTGTTCTTCGTGAAGGAAAACACTTTCGTGGAAAGCATATTCTCCATCGTGCTCGGTTTCTTCTTCTTGGCGAACACCACAGGCAGCTCCAACAGGTAGCCCACCATGATGGCCGGTGCAATGCCGCTGGCCTCGATGGTCAGCACCTTGTTGATGTCGCTCCCGGCGAAGCGGCGCACGAACTCCACCGCCATGGACTTCATCAGAATGGGGTCCATCTGGTGGTTGATGAAATTATCTACTTTAAGTATTCCTCCCTCGAAGCATTTCCCGTCGCGAAGGATGCGTTCCTTGAGTGCTTGCATAAGTTTTCCGTGATTTTGAAACCGCGAATTTACAAAACTTTCCGCGCACGACAAAACCCGCCATCAAAAAAAGTCCCACCGTCGGCCCTGAATTCTAAAAAGATACGTTATCTTTGCATAAAACATAAGGAGGAACTATCATGAGCGTAATGGAACTGGATGCTTTCCGTGCGGAACTGGCACGGACCATATTGACCACGGAAGACTATGACTTGCTGAACAAAATCAAGCAACTGATCGGCCTACAGGAACGGAAGGAAGACACCGCAAAGGAAGAGAATGCCGACATGACGAAGGAGGAAATACTGGAGGAATTAAAAGACGCTTTCCGTACCGCGAAACTGGCGAGAGAGAAAAAGCCCAAAGGCAGACCCGTAGAAGAATTAATCCATGAACTACAATATTGAAACCTTCCCGCCTTTCGACCGGGCGGCCAAAAGACTTGCCAAGCGATACAAATCTCTGAAAGATGATTTGTCACAGTTTATCAACTAACTAAGGGCAAACCCTCAAATGGGAACGGACTTGGGCAATGGATTCAGGAAAATCCGCATGGCCGTCAAATCGAAAGGCAAGGGAAAAAGCGGAGGCGCCAGAATCATCACTTTCACGATTATCGTGTCCCAAGAAGATACGACAATAGCCCTTTTATATCTATATGACAAATCCGAGCGAAGCAACATCACAGACAAAGAACTGGACGCGTTAATGAAGGAATGCGGACTATAGCCCCACCTCCACCCGCTCCAGCATCCCGCCCAGCGCGGCCAGCGCGATGCCGTAGTTTGTGACCGGCACACCGCAGGCACGAGCGCGCCGCAGGCGATTGAGCACATGGCGGCGCGTGAACATGCAGGCCCCGCAATGTATCACCAAATCATATCCCGACAGTTCCTCTGGAAAATCATTCCCGCCCACGACCTCTATCTGCAAAGTTTCTCCGAAACGACGGCGCAACAAGCGCGGCAGCTTCACCCGCCCGATGTCTTCGTTGCGCGGCACGTGCGTGCAGGCCTCGGCTATCAGCACCCGGGCGTCCGGCCGCAAGGCCAGCAACGCCTTTGCCCCTTCCATGAACAAACGGATGTCGCCTTTCTGCCGGGCGAAGAGGATGGAGAAAGAAGTCAGACGTGTCTGCGCGGGGCAAAGCACCTCGGCACGGGGAAACACTTGGGAGTCGGTAATCATCAAGGCCGGAGGAGCCGACAAGGCGGCCAGCGCCTGCGGCAGGCGGTCGGCCGTGGAGCACACCGGCGTGCAGCCCTTGTCCAACAGATTACGGAGCGTCTGCACCTGCGGCAATATCAGCCTCCCCTTGGGAGCCTGAATGTCTTGCGGCATCACCAACACCACCACGTCGCCCGCTCCGGCCAGCCCGGCCGTCAGGTCGCCCGCCTCGTCCGTGCGTCGGTACACCTCGGCCATGGCATCCAGCAAGCCTGCCATTCCTTCCCCCGTTCGGGCAGAAAGTCGCAGGAAAGGAGCGTCCAGCTCCCTTTCCCAGTCCTCGGCAAATCGCCCGCCGTCTGTTTCCACCTTATTATATACATACAACACCGGGATATCGTCGTCCTTGAACCGTGCGGCCCAACCGCGTTCGGGTGCGGCATCGTCGGCCTTGCCCGCAACGACCAGCAGGGCCAAGTCCACCCGACGGGCAGCCTGCGCGGTGCGCTCCACACGCAACCGCCCCAGTTCTCCCGCGTCGTCATACCCGGCCGTGTCCACCAGCACCGCCGCTCCGATGCCCGGCAACTCGATGTTCTTCATCACGGCATCCGTCGTCGTCCCCGGCACGTCGGACACGATAGCGGCCTGTTGCCCGGCCAAGGCATTGACCAACGACGACTTCCCGCTGTTGCGGCGGCCAAACACCCCGATGTGGAAGCGGTTGGCCCTCGGTGTTTCTTCTTTCATTGGCTCAGCATTTTTTCCATTCCATCAGAACCTGAAGTCACGCCGCCCCTCACCGATGGCTTCCAGATAGCGGCGTGCGTTCTCGCGCACTTTCTCTCCCGGCACGGTCTCCAGCAGCCGGGCTATCATGGCCTCGCCCTTCTGCCGCGTGGCCGGCGAGGCATAATCCTGCAAATATTCCTTCAGCGTCAGCAGGGCGTTGGGCAAGCAACAGTTGGCTATCTGTCCTTTCTTCACGAGCGACATGAAGCGGTCGCCCGTGCGCCCCTCGCGATAGCAGGCGGTGCAGAAGCTCGGGATGTAGCCCAAGTCGAGCAGCCACGCCACCACCTCGTCCAACGAACGGCGGTCCGACACGTCGAACTGGGCCGAATTCTCGTCCGCCGCCTCCTCATGCACATAGCCCCCCACACTGGTGCGCGAACCGCCGCTCAGCTGCGAAACGCCCAGTTCCAGCACCTTGGCACGGCTGGCCGGACTCTCGCGGGTGGAAACGATCATGCCCGTGTAGGGCACGGCAATGCGGAGCACCGCCACAATCTTGTGGAACACCTCGTCCGGCACACAGTTCTCGAAGTCGGCCGTGTCGATGTCGTCCGCCGGACAGAGGCGCGGCACGCTGATGGTGTGCGGTCCCACTCCGAAGCGGGCCTCGAGATGTTCGGCGTGCATCAGCAAGCCGACAAAGTCGTAGCGGTAGGTGTCAAGGCCGAACAGCACGCCGATGCCCACGTCGTCGATGCCGCCTGTCATGGCGCGGTCCATGGCCTCGGTGTGGTAGGCATAGTCGCTCTTGGGCCCGGTGGGGTGCAGCGCTTCGTAATTCTTCCGGTTATAAGTCTCCTGGAAAAGGATGTACGTCCCGATACCGGCCTCCTTCAGCCGACGGTAGTTCTCCACGGTCGTGGCGGCGATGTTCACGTTCACCCGCCTGATGGCCCCGTTCTTGTGTTTGATGGAGTAAATCGTGCGGATGCTCTCCAACACGTATTCTATCGGGTTGCGCACGGGGTCCTCCCCCGTCTCGAGCGCCAGTCGCTTGTGCCCCATGTCCTGCAGGGCGATGACCTCCTGCCGTATCTCCTCCTGCGTCAGCTTGCGCCGTCGGATGGTCTTGTTCTTGGCATGGTAGGGGCAATAGACGCAACCGTTCACGCAATAGTTCGACAGGTAGAGCGGTGCGAACATCACGATGCGGTTGCCATAGAACTTCTGCTTGATTTCGCGGGCCAGGGCGAACATCTCCTCCGTCAGGTCCGGTTGGTCGGAAGCCAGCAGCACAGCGGCTTCGCGATGGGACACGCCGCGGCATTCGCGGGCTTTCTTCAAAATGGAAACGATGAGCGGCCGGTCGCTCTTGTGCGCCTCGGCGTATGCCATCGTCTCACGGATTTCCGCGTCGGAGATAAACTCGTCGGCGCGTTCCGATTTCACATCATACTTCATTGTTTCTCTATCATTTCGGGCCGCCGTCCCGTCCGGGATAATCGCCCCGTCCGTAGGCTATGTGGCAGCCCATCCGGTTCAACTCTTGTTCCAGCAGCCTCAGGCCCTCGGCCGCCTCGCTTCCCCACGACGCCTTGCCGTCGTAGATGCTGTATTGCCCCCGCACGGCCGCCGGCGACAAGTTGGGCATCACCACGTTGGCCCCCGCACGCAGGCCGGCCTCGCGCCCCCTCCCGTCCAGCGTGGCCAAGGCCGTGGTGGCCGGAATCAGGGCGTCGGGGAATCGGAGCCTCATCAGGGCAATGAGCCGCAGCGTCAGGTCCACCGATCCCGCCGCATGGCGGGCAAAAGGCGTGTGGGCGGCAGGGACGAAAGGCCCCATGCCTATCATCTCGGGCCGCAGTTCTTCCAGAAAGGCGATGTCGTCCAACAAGTGGTCCACCGTCTGTCCCGGCGAACCGACCATCATGCCCGCCCCCACCTGGTAGCCCAGCTCCTTCAGCGCCCGGAGGCAGTCGCGGCGGTGCGCCCCGCTCATTTCCGCGGGATGCAGGCAGGCGTAGTGGGCGTCGTTGCGCGTCTCGTGGCGCAGCAGATAGCGGTCGGCCCCGGCCTCGCGGAAGCGGCGGTAGGCTTCCCGGCTCCGTTCACCCACCGAGAGGGTGATGGCCTGTGCCGGAAATTCGGCATGGATGGCCCTCACGGTGGCTTCCATCCAATCGTCGTCCTGCTCCTCGTCCTCGCCGCCTTGCAACACGAAGGTGCCGAATCCCAGCCGCGCTCCTTCGCGGCAGCAGCCGAGCACGTCGTCCGTCGTCAGCCTGTAGCGCGAAGCATGGCGGTTGGAGCGGCGCAGCCCGCAATAGTAGCAGTTGTTGCGGCAATAGGAGGATATCTCTATCAGCCCACGCACGTAGACCCCGCCGCCAAAGCGGTCGCGGACCACCGCGGAAGCTGCATCGCGCACGCGCGCCGCCTGACTTTCGTCGAGGCCGGAGAGCAACATGCGCCACCCCTCCCTGCCGGGACTTTCGCCGCCCAAAAGCGTCTCCAGCAAGGCCGAAAAGACACTTTCGGATACTTTATTGGAACATTCTTTCATAAAATTAACACAAAGATACAAAAGACTGCCTTTTTTTTCGTAGTTTTGTCCTTTAATCATAACTAAATTATCCTAAACGATGGCATACAACAACAACATCATGTTCATCCGCTACCAGTTGCTGGCGCGGCTGGTGAAGATGTGGAAAGAAAACGAGTTATTGGAAAAAGTGGACCGGTTGCCCATTGAGCTGCATCCGCGCAAGCAAAAACCGCTGGGCCGGTGCTGCGTCTACAAAGAGCGGGCCGTGACGAAATACAAGACCATGGCCATGATGGGCTTCGACATGACGGACGAGACCGACGAGACGACAAGGCTATCGGCCTACGCCAAGCAGATGATGGACCGCGAGGACGTGGACTCGGAGAAAAGCATACTCAGCGTGATGGACGAGGCCTGCTCCTCGTGCGTGAAGATCAACTACGAGGTGAGCAACCTGTGCCGGGGATGCGCCGCGCGCCCTTGCTACAACAACTGCCCCAAGGAGGCCATCTACTACGACCAGGAGGGCAAGGCCTGCATCGACCATGAGAAATGCGTCAGTTGCGGACGCTGCCACCAAGTGTGCCCCTACCACGCCATTGTCTACATCCCCGTGCCCTGCGAGGAAGCCTGCCCCGTGAAGGCCATCTCGAAAGACGAATACGGCGTGGAGCACATCGACCCGGACAAGTGCATCTACTGCGGCAAGTGCCTCAACGCCTGCCCCTTCGGCGCCATCTTCGACCAGTGCGCCGTGTTCGACGTGCTGAAGCGCATCAAGTCCGGCCGCGAAGTGGTGGCCATGGTGGCCCCGTCGGTGCTGGCCCAGTTCAAGCAACCGGTGGAGAAGGTGTTCGGCGCGTTGCGCGCCATCGGCTTCAGCGACGTGCTGGAGGTTGCCTACGGCGCCGAAGAAACCATCCGGCACGAAGCCGCCGAATTCAAGGAGAAGCTGGAAAGCGGCGCGGCCTTCATGACCACGAGCTGCTGCTCGGCCTACGTGCAGCTGGCACGGAAACACATTCCCGAACTCAAGCCCTACATCTCGTCCACCGGCTCGCCCATGTACTACATCGCGGAATATGCCCGCAAGAAGCACCCCGAAGCCGTCACGGTGTTCATCGCCCCCTGCGCCTCCAAGAAGGCTGAAGGCCGCGAGAACCCCAACGTGGACTTCGTCTGGACGTTCCGCGAACTGGACGCCGTGCTGGAAGGCATGGAGATAGACATGGACGCCTGCGAGGACTTCGTCCCCGAGGAACATGCCGGACACGACGCGCACGGCTTCGCCAAGACGGGAGGCGTGTTTGCCGCCGTGAAGAACATGGTGGGCGACCCGGCCTTGCAGGGCACCATCATCGCCGGACTGGACAAGAAGAACATCGCCGCCCTGAAAGCCTACGCCAAGACGGGCAAGTGCCCCACCCACATGATCGAGGTGATGGCCTGCCCCGGAGGCTGCATCAGCGGCCCCTGCGCCTGCAACGAGGGCATGGCCGCCATACGGCAGTTCGACGCCGAACTGAAAAAGAAGGAATAAGAAGAAAGAGGAGCGCAGACGCGCTCCTCTTTCTTCTTATGTGCGGCAGGGCATGACAGTCTCCCGGACAGCGTCACCGGCGTGGCAGGAAACGGGACGATGGCTTGCGGAGTACGGAATCGTACTTTCCGCAAAGTACTCGAGTACTCTCCGCAGAGTACGCTGGCGGACTCCGCACGGCCGTCCCCGCCTTTCCCCGTTCCGCTTCCACGGACAGCACAAAGGGGGAAGGCCGTCCCGCCCGCATAAGTTTATTCTATCAGTTCCACGCGGACATCATCGCCCTCATCCTGACGCCGCATCTTGTCGTACTTGCGCCAGCGCACCCCGTTCACCAGTTCCGAAATGCCATACAGGATGAACGTAACCCCCAGCAGGATGAAAGGCAACGACGCGGAAGCCATAGGCTTGAGCAACACGAACACGCCCAAGCCCAATATGACCAAAGCCGCCAATAGGACGTACCAACGGAACGGGATGAGATGGCGCAGGCGGAACAGGTTCCAAATCTGGTTGATGCCCGCCACGACCATCAGGAAACCGAAAACGTACATCAGGTAGGTGACAAACAGATTGGGGAAAAAGCAAAGGAACACGCCAAACAGCAGGCTTCCCAGCCCCACTAACGGAAACACCGGCTTCACCGCCGCCTTGGCGGAGAGGCAAATCATGGTGTAACTAACCAACGACACCAAACCGGACAGCAAGAACAAACCGCCGATGACCTGCACCAGCAAACCCGTCATGCGCTCGGGATTGGACACCAGCAGGATGCCTATCAGCAACGCGCACACGGCACGAAAAATATAACTGTTCACAACTTTCATCGCTCTTTAATGCTTTAATGGATTATACCCCGCTAAATTACGAATTAATCCGCCGAAAAGCGAATGAAACAACAAGAAAAATGACCGGGCACGCCACTTTTCCCGATTTATTTTTGTTCCTTTGCACCGCAAAACATCTAACGGCATGTCAACAACACTCTACCTCGTACGACACGGACAAACGGAAGAAAACGCAGCCAACATACTGCAAGGGCACTTGCCCGGACACTTGGACAAGGAAGGCATTGCACAAGCACAAGCCTTACGAGACGAACTGAAGGGCATCCGCTTCGACGCCTTGCTATGCAGCGACCTGAAGCGCTGCGTGGACACTGCCACAATCTTGAACGAGCCGCACAGGCTGCCCCTCGAAACCACTCCGCTTCTCCGCGAACGCGACTGGGGACCGTTCACCGGCATGGACATCCTGAAGGCCCGCACGATGATAGACGACCGCGCCGAAACCGTGGACAGCATGCTCCGCCGCGCGCGCGCCATCCTGGAAGACATCGGCCGCAGGCACGACGGCCAACAAGTGCTGGTCGTGAGCCACGGCCTCTTCTGCCGCATCCTGCAGGCCGCCAGCCTGGGCAAGACGCTACGCGAAATCCCCCGCATGAACAATGCGGAAGTGCGGCGCATCACGCTCAACCTCCCGCTCCCCGCCCCGACTGGCGCGGAAGAAACCGGCGCCACGGCCAACTGACCTGCGCCTCATAGTTCACCCTCACGCCGGCTGCAGTCCGGAAATCAGCCGCAGGATGTCCACGGCTTCCTTCACCGAATGCACGTCTTGTATCACCATCGAACGGCGGCCTTTCGCCTCGCGGAGGTTGCTGCGGTGGACGTTCATGCCGGCATAGGCGATGCATTGGCCGAAAGCGCGGCTCTGGAAATAAGCGCTCTGGTCGTTCTGCACGAAGTAGAGCACCATGCGGCCGGCCTTGAGGAATATCTTCTCGGCCCCGAGCTGCTTGCCCAGGCGGCGGAGCGTCACCACGCGGATGAGCTCCTCTCCCTCTTCGGGAATCGCGCCGAAGCGGTCCCGCATCCGCTGGCGGAAGGCTTCCACGTCCTCGTCGCGCTCCAGCCCGTCCAATTCGCGGTAGAGCAGCATGCGCTCGCTGCTGCTTGGCACGTAGGTTTCGGGAAAGAACATCTGCAGGTCGCTCTCCAGGGCGCATTCGTCCACGAAGGCTTCGCCGCCCAAGTCGTTGCCTTTCTTGATTTCGTCGGCATAGAGGTCGGCGAACTCGTCGTTCTTCAATTCCTTCACGGCTTCCGACAGAATCTTCTGGTAGGTCTCATAGCCCAAGTCGGCAATGAAGCCGCTCTGTTCGGCGCCTAATAAGTTGCCCGCACCGCGGATATCCAAGTCCTGCATGGCGATGTGGATGCCCGAGCCCAAGTCGCTGAAATTCTCAATGGCCTGCAAGCGGCGGCGGGCCTCGGGGTTCAGCACGGCCAGCGGCGGTGCCAGCAGGTAACAGAAAGCTTTCTTGTTGCTGCGTCCCACGCGTCCGCGCATCTGGTGCAGGTCGCTCAGGCCGAAGTTCTGCGCCCCGTTGATGATGATGGTGTTGGCGTTCGGTATGTCGATGCCGCTCTCGATGATGGTGGTGGAAATCAGCACGTCGTAATCATAGTTGACAAACCCGAGGATGATTTTCTCCAGCTCCTCCGGCGCCATCTGCCCGTGTCCCACGCAGACGCGGGCGTCCGGAACGTGCTTGTGCAGCAGAGCCTCCAGGTCGTAGAGGTTGGAGATGCGGTTGTTCACGATGAACACCTGCCCGTTGCGGCTCATCTCGAAGTTGACGGCATCGGCTATCAGTTCCGCGCTGAAGGTGTGCACTTCCGTCTGCACGGGATAGCGGTTGGGCGGCGGCGTCTGGATGACCGACAAGTCGCGGGCGCCCATCAGGGAAAACTGCAGGGTGCGGGGGATGGGGGTGGCCGTCAGGGTCAGCGTGTCCACATTGACCTTCATCTGGCGGAGCTTTTCCTTCGTGGCCACGCCGAACTTCTGTTCTTCGTCGATGATCAGCAAGCCAAGGTCTTTGAACTTCACCGACTTGCCGATGAGCTTGTGCGTGCCCACGATAATGTCTATCTTCCCCTCCGCCAGGTCTTTCAGTATCTGCCGCGTCTGGGCCGAGCTGCGCGCGCGGCTCAGATAGTCCACCCGCACGGGCATGCCCTTCAGTCGGGACGAAAAGGTCTGGAAGTGCTGGTAGGCCAACACGGTGGTGGGCACGAGCACGGCCACCTGCTTGTTGTCGGCGCATGCCTTGAAGGCGGCGCGGATGGCCACTTCCGTCTTGCCGAAACCCACGTCGCCACACACCAGACGGTCCATGGGCCGCGGGCTCTCCATGTCGGCTTTCACGGCCTGCGTGGCTTTCAGCTGGTCGGGCGTGTCCTCATAGAGGAAACTGGCCTCCAGCTCGTGCTGCAAGAAACTGTCGGGACTGAAGGCAAAACCTTTCTCCTGGCGCCGCAGGGAATAGAGCTTGATGAGGTCGCGGGCGATGTCCTTGATTTTTGTTTTCGTCCGTTCCTTCAGCCGTTCCCAGGCCCCGGTGCCCAGCTTGTTGAGCCGGGGCGGCTCGCCTTCCTTTCCCCGGTATTTGCTCACCTTATGAAGGGAATGGATGGAGACGAACACCACGTCGTCGTTCTGATAGATGATTTTGATGACCTCCTGCATGGTGTCGCCGTTGGGGATGCGCACCAGCCCGCCGAACTTTCCGACGCCGTGGTCCACGTGAACCACGTAGTCGCCGATGTTGAACTCCTGCAGTTCCTTCAGCGAGAGGGCCACCTTGCCGCTCCGCGCCTTGTCGCTCCGCAGGTTGTACTTATGGAAACGGTCGAAAATCTGGTGGTCGGTGAAGAAGCAGGCTTTCAGGTCGTCGTCCGCGAACCCCGCATGGAGCGTCTTGTCCACGGGTGTGAAGCCGATGCCCGTGCCCTGCTCTTGGAAGATGGCCGCCAGACGGTCGATTTGCTTGGCCGAATCCGCCAATATATATAAGGTATATCCTTTCGCCAGATAGTCTTGGAACGATTGGGTCACCAGCTCGAAATTCTTATGGAATATGGGTTGCGGTGTCAGGTGGAAGCGCACCGTGGCTTGCGGGACGGCAGTGGGCTTGTGCCCGATTTCCACCCGCCGGAAGTCGAGCATGCCTTTCATCAGGGCCGCCCCGTCGATGAGCCACAGGTCGGCGCGCAGCTTCTCGTGCTGTTCGGCCTCTTCCATCTCGCTCCGCGCCTGCTCGTCCATCAAGGCCTGGGCGGAAAAACCGTCGGCATAGACCTTGTCGGCCACGTCGCGCAAGTAGAACATGTCTTTCATGACCAAGACGGTGTCGGCCGGCAGGAAGTCGGTGAAAGGCACCTTTCCCTGCGAGGCGCCTGCCAGTTCGGGCACGATGATGACTTCCTGCTGCCTGTCCTTCGACAGCTGCGACTGCACCTCGAAAGTGCGGATGCTGTCCACCTCGTCGCCGAAAAAGTCCACCCGGTAGGGCCATTCCGAAGAATAGGAGAACACGTCGAGGATGCTGCCGCGCACGGCAAACTGCCCCGGCTCGTAGACATAGTCCACCTGCGAGAAGCCGAACGAGCGCAGCGTCTGCTCCACGAAGGTGATGTCCACACGCTCCCCGGCGTGCAAGGCCAGTGTCTGCTCTGCCAGTTTTTTCCGCGAAACGACTTTCTCCATCATCGCGTCAGGATAGGTCACCACGAACAAGGGGCGGGCATCCGCCGCCAAGCGGCTGACCACCTCCGTGCGAAGAATCTCGTTGGCCGCGTCGCGCTGCCCGAATTTCACCGCCCGGCGGAACGACGAAGGGAAGTAGAGCACGTCGTCGTCGCCCAACACCTGCGCCAGGTCGTGGTAGAAATACCCTGCCTCTTCGGCGTCGTCCAACACAAAAACAAACGGGCGCCCCATCTGCCGAGGGGCCGCCACGGCCAGGCTGCTGAAAAGCAGAGGAGCGGCGGACGCACAAAGCCCCTCCGCGAAAACTGTTTTCACGGAATCGTCGCCCAGCGCCTTTGCCAAAGCCTTCACCGACTTATGCCCCGCATAAAGGGCCTGCAATCCTTGTATCTCCATGATTCAATCGGATGCAAAAGTACAAAGAATCGCTAAAAAAAGCGCCCTGCCGCAAGAATTATTTCTGCTTTCTGCCACAGTTCGCTTTTTTTCCCTTATATTTGTCATAACGAAGCAAAAGATTTATCACTCACCTTTAAACGGATTCAGCTATGCGTTCAGACAGCGTGGTCATCATTCCCACATATAACGAAAAAGAAAACATTGAGAACATCATCCGGGCCGTATTCGGGCTTCGCCAACCGTTCGACATCCTGATCATCGACGACGGGTCGCCCGACGGAACGGCGGCCATCGTGAAGCGCCTGATGGCCGACGAGTTCAAGGAGCGCCTGCACCTCATCGAGCGCACCGGAAAGCTCGGGCTGGGCACGGCCTACATCGCCGGGTTCAAATGGGCCATACAGCAGAAATACGATTACGTGTTCGAGATGGATGCCGACTTCAGCCACAACCCGAACGACCTGCCGCGGCTCTACGACGCCTGCGCCAAGGAGGGCTACGACCTGTCCATCGGCTCGCGCTACGTCAGCGGCGTCAATGTGGTGAACTGGCCGATGGGCCGGGTGCTGATGTCCTACTACGCCTCCAAGTACGTGCGCCTCATCACGGGCCTGAAAATCAACGACACCACCGCCGGCTTCAAATGCTACCGCCGCCGCGTGCTGGAGACCATCGAGCTGGACAAGGTGCGCTTCAAAGGCTATGCCTTCCAGATTGAAATGAAATTCACCGCCAAGCAGTGCGGTTTCAAGATAAAGGAAGTGCCGGTCGTATTCGTCAACCGCGAACTGGGCACCAGCAAGATGAGCGGCGGCATATTCAGCGAAGCCGTCTTCGGCGTCATCCGCCTGAGGCTCGACGGCTGGTTCCGGAAATATCCCAAGCCCGTGCAATAAGGCAGATGCGCCTGGCGTGGCACTGCCGCGCAGGGCGTCGAACCGTACTTTCCGCAAAGCACTCGAGTACTTTCCGCAGAGTACTCGAGTGCTTTGCGGAAAGTACGCCAACGGACTCAGCCGGCTCATTCGCCCCTCGCCGCACGGCGCACCCCGCCGTTGCAGGAAGCGACAAGCCGGTCAGGGGCAGACGCCGTCGCCCCCATCACCTCCCAAATCCGACCAAACTTGTTCCACCAACCCGCGCGGCAAGGCCAGCCGCCTGTCTTCCGAGTCCGTCCTCAAGGCGGCAAGGAAGTGGGGAAACTCCCGGCGGTAGACACCGGCCATGTGCAGGCTGTCCTCCGACTTCCGGCCGACGGAAAAGCGGACATTGGCCGCGCGGTCGGCCAACTTGACCAACGGGGCGTAGGGCGTGGCGCGGATGCCCGCGTAATACTTCTCGCCCGCCCTTTCGGCCCGCGTGCGCCCCTTGTCGTTCGTCAGTGCATAGACAATCTCGGCAGCCAGAAGCGCCTGCCGCTCGTCGAGCCCCAAGGCTGCGGCGCGTTTCCTCGTGTCGTTGTAAGTCTGCCGGGCGTCCTCTATGCTGTCGTGGAACCACGCGCCGAACATGAGCGGGAGCACGTCGTCTTCCCGCACGCAGACTTCCCCGCCATAGCGGGCCACTCCCTCGGCCACCCCGTCCAGGTGATAGGCGTAGGGCAGCCCGCTGCCATACAACTGGTTGACCGAGGCATGCAACTCGTGGGCCGCCCGGCGGATGCGCTGCAGGGCGTCCGCCTCGGCCTCCAATACTTTAGAAAACTCCATTCCCAATTCCATTGACTTGAACATTTATCCCGCAAAGTAAACCAAAATCCACGGCACGGGCAAGATTCACGCCCGCAATCCGCACACGGACAAGAAGCATTTATTAAAAATCCCCTAACAGAAAAGCTATTTTCTCATGCACCGGGCGTAAAAACACTTTTTTTATATACCTTTGTGGGGAGCGAACGGATGAAACCCACACCATTCCATCCGGATACGACAAGAACAAAAAAGAAAGGAAACACCCGATGAGAACCAGAATCGAGAACGCGACCATCGTCAACGAGGGGAAACGCTTCGGCGGCACCGTGACGTTGGACGGAGACAAAATCATCAGCATCATACCCGCTTCGGACTCGGTGCACGCCACGCCCGAAGCCGAGCAAGTCGTCGACGCCACGGGCCTTTACCTGATGCCGGGCGTGATTGACGACCACGTGCATTTCCGCGAACCGGGACTGACCCGCAAGGCGGACATCGCCAGCGAAAGCCGTGCCGCGGCCGCCGGAGGCGTGACATCGTACATGGACATGCCCAACGTCGTGCCGCAAACCACCACGCTGGAGGCCTTGGAAGACAAGTTCGACAGGGCCTCGCGGACGAGCCTCGTCAACTACTCCTTCTTTTTCGGCGCCACACACACGAACACCGACCTGCTCGAACAGCTGGACCGGCGCAAGGTGTGCGGCGTGAAGCTCTTCATGGGCAGCAGCACGGGCAACATGCTGGTGGACCGCGAGGACGTGCTGCGGACCATCTTCAGCCGCTCGCCCCTGCCCATCATGACCCATTGCGAAGACTCGGCCCTCATCTCGGCCAACCAGAAACGATACCGCGAACTCTACGGCGACGACCCGGACGTGAAGTTCCACCCCCTCATCCGGAGCGAAGAGGCCTGCTTCCGCTCCACGGAACTGGCCGTGAAGCTGGCCCGCGAGACGGGAGCAAGGCTGCACGTGGCACACGTCACCACCGCCCGCGAGCTCTCCCTCTTCAGTCCCGGACCGCTGTACGACGAGGGCCGCGGACTGCTCAAGTCCGTCACGGCCGAAGCCTGCATCGCCCACCTGCTCTTCACCGACGCCGACTATGCCCGCCTGGGCACCCGCATCAAATGCAATCCCGCCGTGAAAGGCGCGGCCGACCGCGACGCCCTGCGACGGGCGCTGACGGACGGGCGCATCGACGTGGTGGGTACCGACCATGCCCCCCACCTGCCCGCCGACAAAGAGGGCGGCTGCGTGAAGGCCGCCTCGGGCATGCCCATGGTGCAGTTCTCGCTGCCCTGCATGTTGCGACTGTGCGACGAGGGAGTGCTCGACATGGAGCGCGTGGTGGAACTGATGTGCCACGCCCCTGCCCGCCTCTTCCAGATAGAAGGGCGCGGTTTCGTGCGCGAAGGCGCCCAGGCCGACCTCGTGCTGCTCCGCCCCTCCGCACCGTGGAGCCTGCGGAAAGAGGACATCCTGAGCAAATGCGGCTGGAGCCCGCTGGAGGGCGAGACGTTCAACTGGGCCGTGGAACGCACCTACTGCAACGGCCACTTAGTCTGTCACCAAGGCCGCGTCTGCGAAGAGACGTGCGGCCAACCACTCACATTCGACCGATGACCCAGACACTGCACTACGCCATCCACGACGTGGCCTCCTACATCAACTGGATTTACTTCTTCCACGCCTGGGGCTTCCCGCCGCGCTTTGCCGCCATCAGCCGCGTCCATGGCTGCGACGCTTGCCGCGCAAGCTGGCTGGCCGATTTTCCCGAAGCGGAAAGGGCGCGCGCCGCCGAGGCCATGCAACTGTTCAAGGACGCGCGGCGCATGCTGGCCGAGTGGGACGCCGACTTCGCCACCCACGTGCGCTTCGGGCTTTATCCGGCAGTGGCCGACGGCGACGACCTGCTATTCACCGACCCGGAACAGCAGGAACGCACGCTGCGCCTCCCCCTGTTGCGCCAACAACACACGGTAAGGGCCGGAGAGCCTTATCTCTGCCTGTCCGACTTTGTCCGTCCGGCCGCGCAAGGCGTGCCCGACACCGTGGGCGTTTTCGCCTCCACGGTGGACGCCGAACTGGAACACCTGTACGAGAACGGCGCATACGCCGACGACTTCAAGCACCTGCTGGCACAGACGCTGGCCGACCGCCTGGCCGAAGCCTCTACGGAGAAAATGCACCAGGAAGTGCGCCGGGAATATTGGGGATACGCCGCCGACGAGCAGTGGACCATCGAGGAACTGCTCGTCGAGAAGTTCACGGGCATCCGCCCGGCCGTGGGCTACCCCTCGTTGCCCGACCAGTCGGTCAACTTCCTGCTCTCCGACTGGCTGGGATTTGCCGACATCGGCATACGGCTGACCGAAAACGGGGCCATGGTGCCGCACGCCTCGGTGAGCGGGCTGATGCTGTCCCATCCGGCGGCCCGCTATTTTGCCGTGGGGAAAATCGGCGAAGACCAACTGGAAGACTATGCCCGCCGAAGGGGCCTTCCCGTGGAACAAGCCAGAAAATACTTAGCTGCAAACTTATAAAAGCCTCAAAAAACCATGGTACTGAGAATACTCCCCGTGTTGCTGCTCACGTTGGTGCTGTCCGACCTTTACTTATACTTCCGCTTCATGCGCGGACGCCGCCACAAACTTTGGGCCTACATCTCCTTCTTCCTCCCCAACGCCTTGCTGCTGTTAGCGGCCTTGGTGCTGACCTGCACGGAAGACCACACTCCGGCAAACATGTCGCAGATGATTGTCTTCTTCAGTCTTTACATGCTCATCGCCTTACCCAAGATGATGTTTGTCATCGTGGACCTCATCGGCCAGGCGGTCAGCTTCTTCTTCCCTAAAGCACGGAAGGCCTGCACGGTGGTCAGCTCCACGGCCGCCCTCCTGCTGTTCGCCGTCATGGGGTGCGGAGTGACGTTCGGCCCCTCCCTCTTGCAGGTGCGCCACGCCCACTTCTCCTCGCCCGACCTGCCTGCGGCCTTCGACGGCTACCGCATCGTGCAACTCAGCGACCTGCACCTCACCAGTTTCCGGAACCGTCCCCACATGGTGGAGAAAATCGTGGAACGCATCATGGAACAGCAGCCCGACATGATTGTGTTCACCGGCGACCTGGTGAGCAACTCCGCCGACGAACTGGACGGTTTCGAGAAAGCACTCTCAAGCCTGCATGCCCCCGACGGAGTTTACTCCATCCTGGGCAACCATGACTACATGACATACGCCCGGTACCTGACGCCCGATGGCCAGGCACAGCAACTGGAGGAACTGAAGGCACGGCAGAGAACCATGGGCTGGGACCTGCTGCTGAACGAGCACCGCGTCGTCCGCCAAGGCAGGGACAGCATCGTCGTCGTGGGAGTGGAGAACGACGGGAAACCGCCCTTCCCCGAACGGGGCGACCTGAAAAAGGCCTTAGGGGACGTGCCCGGATTCGGGCACACCGACTCCACGGCAGCGGTGTTCAAAGTGCTGCTCAGCCACGACCCCAGCCATTGGAAGCGCAAGGTGCTGCCGCAGACCGACATCCAGCTGACCCTCTCGGGCCACACACACGGCATGCAGTTCATGCTCTTCGGGTGGTCGCCCTCGCAATACCTCTATCCGGAATGGAAGTACATGTACCGCAAAGAGGGGCGCGCGCTCTACGTGAGCCTCGGTCTGGGCGGGGCGCTCATCCCTTTCCGTTTCGGCGCCTGGCCGGAAATTAACGTCATAACCTTGCATAATAAGTAGCTATTCTATACCTTTGCAACAATAAAACCATGATAAAGAAATGACACTACTCTATCGCATTTATCAAATTTGCATCGCGGTGCCCATCCTCTTGGTGTGCACCATCCTCACCGCACTGGTCACCATCATCGGATCATGGCTCGGCAGCGCCCATTTCTGGGGATACTATCCCGGAAAAATCTGGTCCATCATCTTCTGCCGCGTGCTGCTCATCCCCGTGGTCGTACGCGGACACGAGAACGTGGACAAGAAGACCTCCTACGTCTTCGTGGCCAACCACCAAGGAGCGTTCGACATCTTCCTCATCTACGGCTTCCTGGGCCGCAACTTCAAGTGGATGATGAAGAAGTCGCTGCGGAAGATTTTCCTCGTGGGAAAAGCCTGCGAAAGCGCGCGCCACATCTTCGTGGACAAATCCGGACCGAAAAAGATACATGAAACCTACGAAAACGCGAGAGAGATATTGCAGGAAGGCACTTCGCTGGTGGTGTTCCCCGAAGGGGCGCGCACCTACACCGGCCACATGGGCTCCTTCAAGAAGGGGGCTTTCCAACTGGCCGACGAACTGCAACTGCCCGTAGTCCCGGTCACCATCGACGGTTCGTTCGACATCCTGCCCCGCACGAAAGGCGTCAGCTTCGTGTGCCGCCACAAACTGTGCATGACCATCCACCGCCCCATCATGCCCAAAGGCAAGGGGCCGGAGAACATCAAGGAAACCATGGACGAGGCCTACCGCGTGGTCATGTCCGGCCTACCGCCGGAAAGGCAAGGGGCCGCTCCCGATGCCTGACAACGCCATCACCCATAGAAGCGCCCGCGGCCTGCCGTTTCGGCAGGCCGCGGGCGCTTCTATTTCATGCTCATATCAATTCACCGAATCGCCGGGCAACGCTTCCGCAGGCGAGGCCATCGAATCGGCCTGTTGCCCATCGTCGAAGCCATATCCGAACTGCTCCATGTTCTGACGCGCCGCCTTCATGTAATTCCTCACATACACGTCGTTCTTGAAATAAGGGGTGGCCTTGGTCCAGATTTCCTCAATCTGCGGCGTCACGATGGGATAAGGATAGCTGCTCGTGATGATCATGAAGACTCCCGGTCCCAACACATTGTCGAAGTTGGACGTGATGAAGTTCGTAATCAACCGGTCGCTCAGGTGGGCCAGCCGTGTCGCCTCGTCGTTGAGCCGCACCATAATGACATTCTCGTCCACGCCATCCATGATCATCTGGCTCTCTTTGTGGGGCAGCTCGGCCATCTGGTTGTCCAAGCGGTTCTTCTTCTGGATAAAGCTATATAAAGTGTCGTTTAAGGCGCTTCCCGTCACATACTGCTGCGCCGCGCTGATGTGGATGGAAAGTTCCTCAGGCCCCAGGACGAAGGGCATCACACATTCGTCGTCCATGAACAGGTTGACCATCATGACGGAATCCAATCCCCCGACAAAGCTGAACTTCCCGTGCACGACGTCGCTGGAATCAATGTCCACCAAGTCGTTGTCCTTGTAAACCTTCAGATATAGTTTCTTTCCGTCCATCCTCTGGATGGTAGAATTTCCTTCTACCAGATATTCCACCTGATGGCAAGACGAAAATGCAGCGAGCAGCGCTCCAATCCATAAAAACTTTCTCATCTCAGTCTGTGTTATTCAGATTACGGAACATAATTACCGCTTTACGGACTGCAAAGATAAGTCCTAAAATTCATCGGATAAAGTGTTTTATCACATTTTAAGGTTGTCCTTCCCGTTTTTAAACTTATTGTCAGTCTTCCCGCGGCCTTCCTTTTCCAGTTCGGAGGGAATCCGGAAAGCCGTGTACAGCTCCAGCACGCAGGCCACCGCCAGGCAGACCATCCACTCATGGCCGCGCGCAAAGCCGAAGTCAAACGTGCGCATGGCCATGAAATAGGCCGTGCAAACCAGCAACAGCGCGCCCAGTATCTGTTGCCTGCGCAAGCGCTTCACCACCAGATTGTCGCCATCATACCCCGCCAACAGCTGCATCGCCGCAAAGGCACACGCACCCGCCGCATAAAGATAGAAAGCATAGAGCCACCCCGTGGGATAGGCCGCGGCACCCGCCAACAGCAGCACGGCCCCGGCCATGAATACCGCATTCTGGAACTTATTCAGCCTCTTCATCCGCCTCGCCGTCTTTGATGATGAAGATGTCTTCATCGTCTGTTTTCATATAATACCGTTCACGCGCGATTTCTGTCAGGATATCGGGATTGGTGTCCATTTCTTCCAGATAGCGCGTGTCGTGCTCATACATTTCCTTGAATTTGCGGATTTCGGAACGCAGTTCCGCCAGCTCCGCCTGATGCCGGTAGCGGCTCCACAGGCTGTTCTCGTCGACCACGCCCATCAGCAACACGAAGAGCGCGATGACGAAACCGTACTTGTGGCGGCGAAACATATTCCATAAAGAATTCAACTTGCCCATAAGATAAATCGTTTGTGCAGGTTGCAAAGATACGACAAAATCGACTAAGACAGAGGCCGCGCCCGCTTTTTTTTGCTAAAATCCTCCTGACAAGGAATCAAGCCCGCCTCCATGTTCGTTTACGGACATGGAAGTCCGGTCCGCTCCGGTCGGGACAGCCGCTGTCTTCGCCCGAATCAAACCTCCCGTTCCTTGCCGGCAAATCGGGACAGGGCGGGAGGAAAACTTCTTTCCGGCCGGTTCAAATCTCTATTCAACGACGTTGATTATATAAATGACGTCGTTAATTATATAAACAACAACGTTGACTACATAAACAACGACGTTGATTAGACTTTCCGTCCGCAAAAGGACAACTATTCATCCGCACGCATGCAACTTTCCGACCTCCCCCCGGCAGGATTGCTAAAGACAAGGGCGACCTTGACTTTCTTATACACCGGACGCAGAAAATCGCTTTTTTTATATAACTTTGCAGCAAAGGTTTTCAATTCAAAGTCCAATATGGGAGAATATATCGTATCGGCCCGGAAATACCGTCCTTCGGCTTTCGACGCCGTGGTGGGGCAAAACGCGCTCACCACGACGCTGAAGAACGCCATCGCTTCCGGCAAGCTGGCGCACGCCTACTTGTTCTGCGGGCCGCGCGGCGTGGGAAAAACCACCTGCGCCCGCATCTTTGCCAAGACCATCAACTGCCTGAACCCGTTGCCCGACGGGGAGGCCTGCAACGAATGTGAGTCGTGCCGGGCCTTCAACGAGCAACGCTCGCTCAACATCCACGAGCTGGACGCCGCGTCGAACAACTCGGTGGAGGAAATCCGCGCCCTGATAGAAAAAGTGCGCATCCCGCCACAAGTGGGGCGCTACAAGGTGTTCATCATCGACGAGGTGCACATGCTGTCCACCGCCGCCTTCAACGCGTTCCTCAAGACGCTGGAAGAGCCGCCGTCGTATGTCATATTCATCCTGGCCACCACGGAGAAGCACAAGATCCTGCCTACGATTCTGAGCCGCTGCCAAGTCTACGACTTCAACCGCATGAGCGTGGCAGACATCGTCGGCCACCTGGAGTTCGTGGCCGGAAAAGAGGGATACACCTACGAACCCGAAGCCCTGAACATCATCGCCCAGAAGGCAGACGGCGGCATGCGCGACGCCTTGTCCATCTTCGACCAAGCCGCAAGCTTCACCGGAGGCAACCTGACGTATAAGAAGGTGATAGAAAACCTGAACGTGCTGGACTATGAATACTACTTCAACATGGTCGACCACGCCTTGAAGAATGAGACGCCGCAGTGCATGCTTCTGTTCAACGAGATTCTGGAAAAAGGATTCGAAGGCGGCCACTTCATCACGGGCCTGGCTTCCCACCTGCGCGACCTCCTGGTGAGCCGCGACGAAGTGACCCTCCCTTTGCTGGAAGCCAGCGACAACGTGCGCCAACGCTACAAGGAGCAGGCGCAACGCTGCACGCCCAAATTCCTCTACCGGGCCATCAAGCTCTGCAACGACTGCGACCTGAATTACCGGGCGAGCAAGAACAAACGCCTGTTGGTGGAAATCGCCCTGATTCAGTTGTCGCAACTCACGGCGGACGACGACAGCGAAGGCTCGGGGCGTAGCCCTGAGAAGATATTAAAACCCCTGTTCACACAGCCTGCCGCGACGGCGCAACCTGCCGCCGCCCCGATCAATCCGCCCCAGCCACAGGCCCCGGCGGAAAAGGCTGCCTCTGCCGTACAGGAAAGGACGGCACAATATGACACGCGCAAATCGCCGCTTCCCACCGCGGAAGCGGCCTCTCCCAAACTGCCTAAAATCAAGATGGGCTCGTTCGGCACATCCATACGCCGGCTGAGCCAGGAGGCAAACGCTCCCGCAACCGGACCGCAACCGGCCACGGTCGCGGCCGGCGCACCCGCTCCCGCCGCGACCGCAATCCCGGAAGAGGACTACCCGGTGACGGAAGACAACATCTCCTTCTGCTGGCACGAATTCATCAACACGCTGCCGCAGGAAGAAACCGCCATGGCACAGCGCATGAAGGTCATCCGCCCCAAACTGCTGAAAGAGGCGGTGTTCGAAGTGGTGGTGGAGAACGAACAAGTGAAAACTTACATGGAAAAGATGGCGCCCCGCGTGGAAAAACACATGCGCCAACAACTACACAACCGGCAGATTGCCATGACGGTGCGCATCGCCGAACCGACCGACACCCCGCGCGTCACCAGCAAACCGCAACAGTTGCAGGCCATGGCACAACGCAACCCGGCCCTGCTCAAACTGAAAGAGACGTTCGGACTGGAACTCAATTAGCCCGCGTCCGAACATCTCCTTCCGCTTTTTCCCGCTTATTTCAAATCGTGGTTCATCATCCGGTATTCCGCCATCTGCTCAAACTTCGTGCCCTTGCGGCCGTAGTTGGCATAAGGATAGATGGAGATTCCCCCGCGCGGCGTGAAGATGCCTGTCACTTCAATATACTTGGGATCCATCAACCGGATGAGGTCTTTCATGATTTTGTTCACGCAATCTTCGTGGAAATCGCCATGGTTGCGGAAACTGAACAGATAGAGCTTCAGGCTCTTGCTTTCCACCATGCGGCGGTCCGGAATATAACTGATGCGGATTTCCGCAAAATCCGGCTGCCCGGTGATGGGGCACAAGCTGGTGAACTCCGGACAATTGAACCGCACCCAGTAATCGTTGTCGGGGTGCTTGTTGTCGAACGCTTCCAACACTTCGGGGGCGTAGTCCTGACGATACTCCGTCTGCTTGCCCAGGGCCTTCAGGCCTTCTTTCTCTCTTTCGCTGCTCATATCCTCTCTGTTTTTGAAACACATTCCATAGCGGCCGCGGCCTTCTGTTCCAGATATTTCCGCAACCCTTCGTTGCGCAACTTGCAGGCCGGGCAATGCCCGCAGCCGTCGCCCGGCACGCCGTTGTAGCAGGTCAGCGTGTCGTGGCGCACGATGTCGAGCACGCCCAGCTCGTCGGCCAAAGCCCACGTCTGGCATTTGTCGATCCACATGAGCGGCGTGTGGATGACGAACTGCTCGTCCATGCCCAGGTTCAGCGTCACGTTCAGGCTCTTGATGAAAGCGTCGCGGCAATCGGGATAACCGCTGTAGTCCGTCTGCGACACGCCGGTCACCAGATGGAAAATGCCGCGCTCGCGGGCGAACACGGCCGCAATGCTGATGAAGAACAGGTTGCGCCCCGGCACGAACGTGTTGGGACAGTGTCCTTCGGGCTTCTCCTCGTCCATCTTCATGGTGGAGTCCGTCAGGGAGTTATGCCCCAGCGTCCCGATGAGCGGCACGTCCATGCAGTGCCATTCCACTCCGGCTTTCTCTGCGATGGTCCGGGCCAGTTCCACCTCCTTCACGTGCTTCTGCCCGTAGGAAAACGTCAAGGCCACCACCCTTTTGAAATGCTTCTTGGCCCAGAACAGGCAGGTGGTGGAGTCCTGCCCCCCGCTGAACACCACGAGGGCCGCTTCATGGTTCATCGTCATAGTTGTGAGACTTTTAATATGTTATAAGATATATTCCGGTCATACACGTCCACGCCTTCATAGTCCTTCACGCGGCGCACCACGCGGACGGTGAGCGGCAAGACGAGGATTTCATAAAGCGTCTTGAGCAGGATTTGCCAGAACATCATCCACAGCAGGTTGCCCAACGGCACGATGCCTCCCAAGGCTATGGGGAAGAAAATCAGAGAGTCCGCCGTCTCCCCCGCGATGGTGGACACGATGGCACGTGCCGAAAATCCGCGCCCTTCCGAAGCCACCTTCATCACGCTCATGACGTAGGCGTTCAGGAAAGAGCCGCACAGGAAGGCCATGAACGAGGCTGCCGCCACGCGGGGCGCCAACCCGAAGAGCTTGTGGAAGCCGTCGGCATTGTCCCAATAGGGCGCGCCGGGAATGAGGTCGGCCACGAAGCCGAAGGCCACGAACAGGAAGTTCATCGCAAAACCCGTCCATATCAGCAGCTTGGCCTTGTTGAACCCCCACACCTCCACGATGCAGTCGTTCACGATGTACGAGATGGGAAACACCAAGATGCCCGCCGTGATGTTGAACGGGCCGAACATGATTTGCTTTGTCGCCAAAAGGTTTGCCGATATGAGGCAAACACAGAACAGTATCCCCAAAAGCATAAAGGATACGCTCACCATTTTTCCTTTCATTCTTTCTTGTTTTTTAAGAGGTTACCAAGCACTCATCGCCCCCGTCGTCCGGGATGCGGGTGCAAAGGTACGACAAAAGCCGGAAACGGGCAAAGAAGAAAGGCAAAAAATCGGGCAGAACGGGGAAACGGCCTCCCGCTTCCCCGTTCCGCCCGCGAAGACGACGGCCGGCGGCAACGCCCTGCGGCCGTCACGGCCCGTCAGAACGAGAAATCTATCCCGACGCCGAACACCTTGTTCTTGCGGGTGAAGCTGTCGCCGCCCTTGAGCGCACCGGACGCCACCAGCGCGTCCGCCGTGGGCTGGCCCACGGCCGTGGCCACCGTGCCGCTGATGCCGTTGTAGTCGTTCGTCATGCGGTCATAGTCCTGATAGAAGGTGTGGAAGTATGCCACATTCACCTTGATGCGCTTCGTGGCCTGAATGCCCAGGCCCACGCCCAAGGAGTTGGACGAGACGTTGAAGCTCATGTCCTTCATGTAGGCGTCCGTCAGCCCGTAATGCGTGTTCTGCCATCCGGCGCTCAGCTGCACGCGGTCGGAGATGTCCCACTCCGCCCCGGCCAGGATTTCCCGCGAGCCGCTCTCCAGCAGTTCCTGCGAACCGCCCTCCTGCGAAGCCTGCTTGTCGAAGAAATGGTGGTAGCCGGCCATGACGCGCAGCGAGGGCAGGATTTCGTATTGCGCCCCGAGGGTGAGCAGGGCCGGGATGTCCTCCTTCACCTTCCGCCCGTCGCGATAGCGGTCCAGCATGGCCAGGCGGTCGGCCGACGCACTGTTGGCCGCACGGTTTTCCAGCCGGATTTTCGTCTTGAATTCATATTTGGCCGCGAAGTTGAACTTACCTATTTTATAATCCAACCCGACAATGGGCGTGAATCCCCAGCCCGCCTGGTCGCAGTTCAGCGTCACGTCCTCCGTGGCCGCCGAGAGCACGCCCATCTGGCGCGCCGCCCCGGCCGCCTGCTGCGCCTGTGCCGCATATTGCGCCGCCAGTTCGGCATTGCCGGCAGCTGCCGCCTGCTGTGCCGCCGCGTCCAGCTGTCCGGACTGCTCCAGATAGGTGGCCATCTGGGTGGCAAACAAGGCGGACGCACCGGTCATCTCACCGTCCGGACGGTTCACCGAAATGTCCCGCACATAGCCGTAGTAGTTGCTCGTGGCATACACCAGCCGTCCGCCCACAAAGGCCGAAAGGTTGTCGGTGATTTTGTAGCCCGCGCCTATCTGGAACCCATAATAATACTGCCGTCCGCGCATGTAGCTGTCCATCGAATAACTGTTGATGCCCATCGCGCTACCCAGCAAGGGCAACAAAGCCGCCTGGCTTTCGAACGAGCCCAGACCGTCCTCGAAGGCACACTTGCCACCGCCTCCGCCAATGGCGAAGTTGAAAGAATACGACCAGCGGCCACGGTTGTAGGCCGCCTGAAGGGACGGCACGACGGGAGCCTTGGCGTCGCCCTTGAACAGCTTTACGGACTCGCCCCCGTTGCCCACGCCATAGGCGAAGGGCGCGAAAGTGGACGTCACCTCGCGCGTCTGGTAAGCACTTTGGAAATTCAGGGAAACATGGAAGCCTTCGGGCAGGAACACCACGCCCGCCGGATTGCTGTACACCCCGTCGATACCAATGGCCGCATCGCGCGCGGGGTTGCGCAGAAACGCCACATTCTGATTCGTATTTGTGAGCAGGCCGCCCGCAAAAGTTACACTTGAAACAGCCGTTCCGACGAACGCTGCAAGGATTTTCTTCTTCATTGTGAATAAAACTGCTTAATATCAGCCGCAAAATTAATGCTTAAAAGTTATATTCACAAATTTAACGCTCTTTTTATTTCATTCGTAACCGTTCAGGGAAAAACTTATCCTCTCTCGAACAAAACTGACAGGATGGCAGGAAAAGGGCATTTTCACGCACTGCAAAATCAGGAAAAGCGCTCCATCCGTGCGCCCGAAACGCATAAAAATCCACAAGAATGTGCATATTTGCAACCCATATTCCAAAAATATGCGAAACGCCATGCGCGAAAAAACAGAATTTCTTGCGGAAAAAGAGGAAGCGCTTGCCGCAAGGACGAAAAATGCCTGCCGCAAGGACGGAAAACGCCTGCCGCAAAGTGTCCTCAAGCTCTCCGGAACGGTATCTTCAGGAACATTACCGGACACATCTCCTCTATCCGTCCCCCTTCCGCCGCGTTTCCCATTCCGACAAAACGACACGAAAACAGCGTTTTTCCCGACACGCCCCGCCACGCCGTCCGCACGGCCTCCCCGCCGGAGCGGCAGGATGTCAGCCAAAGCTCCCCAACGCTTGACACTCCGCCTTCCGTCCGCCCCGCGAGAATCGCGTATCCGCACCCGTCTCCCGACACGGACGCGAATGCGCGATTCTCCGAAAGCCTGCGCCTGACATTCTGTCAGACTTCCCCAAAAGCCTCACGAGCCATCCCGTTGGCACATCTCCTGAAAAGCCGCCCCGCCGTCCGGCCGGCCCTTCACTTATCTCCCCATCATGAAATGACGATATATTCCACCGTTTTTAAGGTTATTCCGCCGATTTTCCGTAACTTTGCCGTCTCTAACGAATTAACAAAAACAACACTATATATGTTCGACAACCTGAGCGAAAGACTCGAACGGTCTTTCAAGATACTGAAAGGTGAAGGGAAAATCACCGAAATCAATGTGGCCGAAACCCTCAAGGACGTGCGCCGCGCACTGCTCGACGCCGACGTGAACTACAAGGTGGCCAAGACGTTCACCGACACGGTGAAGCAGAAGGCGCTGGGGCAGAACGTGCTCACCGCCGTGAAGCCCAGCCAGCTGATGGTGAAAATCGTGCACGACGAGCTGGCCACCCTCATGGGAGGCGAAACGGCCGAACTGAACCTGCAGGGCCATCCGGCCGTCATCCTCATGGCGGGCCTCAACGGCGCGGGAAAGACCACCCTCTCGGGCAAGCTCGCCCTGATGCTGAAGAACAAGAAGCACAAGAACCCGCTGCTGGCAGCCTGCGACATCTACCGCCCCGCCGCCATCGAACAACTGAAAGTGCTGGGCGAACAGATCGGCATACCCGTATACAGCGAACCGGACAGCAAGGACGCCGTGGCCATCGCGCAGAATGCCATCAAGCAGGCCAAGGCCAAAGGCAACGACGTAGTCATCGTCGACACCGCCGGACGACTGGCCGTGGACGAACAGATGATGCAGGAAATCGCCGCCATCAAGAACGCCATTCAACCGGACGAAACGCTCTTCGTGGTGGACGCCATGACGGGACAGGACGCCGTGAACACCGCCAAGGAATTCAACGATCGGCTGGACTTCGACGGCGTAGTGCTCACCAAACTGGACGGCGACACCCGCGGCGGCGCGGCCCTCTCTATCCGCACGGTGGTGAACAAACCCATCAAGTTCATCGGTACGGGCGAAAAGATGGAGGCCATCGACCAGTTCCACCCCTCGCGCATGGCCGACCGCATCCTCGGCATGGGCGACATCGTGTCGCTCGTGGAGAAGGCGCAGGAACAATATGACGAGGAGGAAGCACGCCGACTGCAAAAGAAAATCGCGAAGAACCAGTTCGACTTCAACGACTTCATGTCGCAAATCCAACAAATAAAGAAGATGGGCAACCTGAAGGACTTGGCCAGCATGATTCCCGGCGTGGGCAAGGCCATCAAGGACATAGACATCGACGACAACGCCTTCAAGGGCATTGAAGCCATCATACAGAGCATGACGCCACGCGAACGCACGCACCCGGAAATCCTGAACACCAGCCGCCGCCAGCGCATCGCCAAAGGCTCAGGCACGAACATCCAGGACGTGAACCGCCTCATCAAGCAGTTCGACCAGACGCGCAAGATGATGAAGATGGTGACGGGCAGCAAGATGGGCAAGATGATGGCCAACATGCCCAAAATCCCCGGAATGCCGGGAATGCCCAAGATGAAATGACCCAAGGCCGCACATGCCATGAACAGAATCGTCCTTAAATATTGCGCCGCACTCCTCCTGCTCCTAAGCGGGGGAAGCGCGGCGCAAGCGCAAACGTCCTACAGCGTTTCCGGACGGATTGACGACCCGGACATGGAAGGTCACAAGGTGTATCTGACCATATACGACACCAATCAAGTCATTGACACAGCCACCGTGCGCGACCAGGAATTCCTATTCGAAGGAAATGCGGAACATCCCTACTTCGCGCGGCTGGACTTGGACAACAATAAAGAATATGCCAACTTCGTGCTGGAAGATTCCATCGTCATTGACTTTGCAAGCCATCTGCCCCAATACGGCGGAAAACTCTCGGCGAAATTCCTCACTTATTGGAACGAATACTACGCGCATATTGACGAATGGAAAAAGACATTCAAAGGACTAAAGGAAAGCATACCGAACATCACAGAACGGGAAGAAAAAATCAAGGCCGCCTTTGACTCCCTGAAATCGGAACTCACTTCCGTGTGCATACGACAGATAATGAACGAGCCTGACAACGGCGTGGGAGAACTCGCATGGAGAGATTACACCTTGTACGTTTGTACCCCCAAAGAAGCCCGAACCGTCTGTCCCCGGCTCAGCCCGTTCCTGCAAAACCTGAACTTCACCAAAGAACGGATGAAACTTTTCACCGCCCTCGAAAACACATCCGCAGGGAAACCGTTCATCGATGTTGAAGGCGTGGACATGGCGGGAAAACCATCCCGCCTCTCCGACTACGTGGGAAAAGGGGAATACGTACTTGTGGACTTTTGGGCACAATGGTGCGGACCTTGCCGGCAAGAAATCGAGGAATATCTGGCCCCCTTGTGGAAGAAATACCGAGGAACGGACCTGCAAATCGTCAGCATCGCCGTATGGGACAAGCTGGAACTCACCCGGGAGTTTCTCGCCGAGAAAGGCTACACTTGGCCACAAATACTGGATGCAGGCATGAAACCCATGAAGCAATACGGATTTGACGCCATCCCGCACATCATGCTGCTTGCGCCGGACGGCACCATACTGGCCCGCAACCTGAGGGGAGATGCCATCGAACAAGAAATTCAAAAACATCTAAATAAGAAAGGAGACTGAAACCATGCAACTGATAGACGGAAAGGCTACCGCCGCGCAGATTAAGGCGGAGATTGCAGAAGAAGTGAAACAAATTGTAGAAAACGGAGGCAAACGCCCCCATCTGGCCGCCATCCTCGTGGGACACGACGGCGGAAGCGAGACTTACGTGCGCAATAAAGTGCTGGCTTGCGAGGCCTGCGGCTTTAAGTCCACCCTGCTCCGCTTCGAGGACACCATCAGCGAGGCGGAACTGCTGGCGGAAGTGGACAAACTGAACCGCGACGAGGACGTGGACGGATTCATCGTGCAGCTTCCACTGCCGAAGCATATCTCGGAACAGAAGGTCATTGAAGCGATAGATTACCGCAAGGACGTGGACGGATTCCATCCCATCAACGTGGGGCGCATGGCCATCGGACTGCCCTGCTACATCTCCGCCACGCCGAAAGGCATCCTCGAGTTGCTCCGCCGCTACCATATCGAAACCAGCGGACGCAAGTGCGTCATCCTGGGCCGCAGCAACATCGTGGGCAAACCCATGGCACAGCTCATGATGCAGAAACAGTACGGCGACGCGACGGTGACCGTTTGCCACAGCCGAAGCCGCGACCTGAAAAAAGAATGCCAAGAGGCCGACATCATCATCGCCGCCATCGGGCAGCCCAACTTCGTGACGGCCGACATGGTGAAAGAAGGAGCAACCGTGATTGACGTAGGCACCACCCGCGTGCCGGACGCGACAAAGAAAAGCGGATTCCGACTGAACGGCGACGTGAAATTCGACGAAGTAGCGCCCCGATGCGCCTACATCACCCCCGTGCCCGGCGGCGTAGGTCCCATGACCATCTGCATGCTGATGAAGAACACCCTGTCTGCCGGAAAGAAAGAATTCTACCAATAAGCCTTTCATATTAATAAAGGTATGCGGATGCCTATTGCCCGTCCGCACACCTTTATTATATATAACCTCCTCAAAAAAACACGAAGAAAAATGCCCGAAAGATTTGCCAATTCAAATAAAAAGCGTACCTTTGCATCGCTTTAGGAAAGCAAGCGCGCCGCACTTCTTGAAGCAAGTCAAAATGGTGACTATAGTTCAGTTGGTTAGAGCGTCAGATTGTGGTTCTGAATGTCGTGGGTTCGAGTCCCACTAGTCACCCAAAAGAAGTCCTTGATAATCGCAAGATTATTGAGGATTTTTCTTTTTGTAGACAAACGGAGAGAATACAAAGAGAGGACTTGAAAGAGTACTGTATCTATGGGGGCAGTAGAAATTTAGTGGGGATAGCCATACAGCTTAGCGATTCTGAAGAGGAAAAACTTTTTGTCCACGACTCCATGCGGGTTAGCCCTGAATAGTTTGATTTTGGCATTGAATGACTCGGCAGCCGCGTTTGATGCCCTGTTGTTATAGAAGTTCAGGATTTCATCATAATGCTCATAGAACGTTGCGGCAATGACATTGAACTGTTCCATCCTTGAATCATCGACTTTGTTGTACCATCTGGCCATGCTCAACCGTGCGACGTCCTTGATGGTATTCTTTGAGAATATCATCCTCAATGAGTGGGACAGGCCATAAGCCATTTTGATGTCAGGATACTCCTCGAAGAGGATTTTAGGGGGCAGTAGAAATTTAGTGGGGATAGCCATACAGCTTAGCGATTCTGAAGAGGAAAAACTTTTTGTCCACGACTCCATGCGGGTTAGCCCTGAATAGTTTGATTTTGGCATTGAATGACTCGGCAGCCGCGTTTGATGCCCTGTTGTTATAGAAGTTCAGGATTTCATCATAATGCTCATAGAACGTTGCGGCAATGACATTGAACTGTTCCATCCTTGAATCATCGACTTTGTTGTACCATCTGGCCATGCTCAACCGTGCGACGTCCTTGATGGTATTCTTTGAGAATATCATCCTCAATGAGTGGGACAGGCCATAAGCCATTTTGATGTCAGGATACTCCTCGAAGAGGATTTTAGCCCTTTCCTTTTGTCTTTCCGTCCACTTGTCTGCTGATTTGAACAGGAGGTAACGGCTTCTGATAAGCAATTCCGGGCGCGTGTCCCCATTGGAAAAACGGAACGGGGCATAGGGCTTGCCGGCATGTTTGCACTCTTCCATTTCGTCGTTGGCTTGTTGCAAGGCATCCCAGCGGTGTGCGACACGGATTTCCTGCACGGCGTCACAGGCCAGTTTCTGTATGTGGAAACGGTCAATCACCCTTTGGGCTTTCGGGAATGCGACAGAAACAATCTTGCGCATCGAATCGGAAAGGTCGAGGGTCACTTCCTTTACCTTCATGCGTTCCTCCTCGTCAATCTGTTTCAGCACCCGTATCACGTCCTCCGCTTTCGTGCCGGAAACGACCGCCACCAGGCTTCCGTCTCCGGTATGACGGTCACGGTTGGTGACGAACGTGTACAGCTCACCATTGGAAAGGGAGGCCTCGTCTATGGCAAGGTGCGGCCCTATGTTTTCGGGAAACAGCAGCCATGAATCGGCATGGTCGAGCTGGTCCCAGTCGCGGAAGCCGCTCAGCGTTTCCTTGTACTGCTTCTTAAAGGTATGTGCGTTTATGTGGTAGAATGTCTCAAGCGTACGGCAGGTCACAGGGGATGTCTCCATACGTTTCTTTTAAAAAAGCCCCGAACTCCTTGGAGTAACGGGTTCCTTTGCAGGCGATGTCAAGGCTAATCGGGATGCTGAAACTCTTGCCGGTACGGACATCAGTCCATCTGCGGCGGCGAATAACCAATATCACCTTATGGTCACGGATCGGGAAATCGGTGACCTCCACCGCCTCCATGAAGCCTTTGGACTCAAAGTGCACATCATCCGACAAGGCTGGATTCATCAACTCGTCCAGATGAATATGAATTTCTGTAGAGCTCTGTTCCACACTTGTTATCTCAAAATAATCCAGTATTTCTGAAGGCAGCACGATACGCGCAAGAACTTCCAATTGATTCTTTTCCATAAGGCAAAGGTCGGAATTATTAGGGATTTTGAAAAATAAATCCCCACCGAATTTCTACTGCCCCATGAAAACGGCTTCCCTGACATCGGCCGGGCATCGGAAAGGGACAAAAAGAAAAGTGCTAACCACATGACGTTCATACAATTAGCACTTCAACTTCTCGTGACCCCGGAGGGATTCTAACCCTCGACCTTCAGAACCGGAATCTGACGCTCTATACAGCTAAGCTACGGAGCAAAGCACTATATGTCAACCATTTAATAAACTCAACTGAGGACGTTCCCTACTTTAGTTAGTCAACAATCAGTCAACATTCATCCTCAGTACAAAGGTAGTAAAAAGTTATTAAATGTACAATGCTAAAACCTTGATTTCATGTTTCTCTATCAGTCAACCGAAGGCCTTTTAAAATCGGTCCATTTGCTCAACGGCGCAAGCCTACAACAGACGAAAGAAGAAAATGCAGCCTTTTTTCATGAAAATGGAATAGATTCTTATATAAGCACTGTTTTTGGAAAAAAAGTCCTGCATCCTGTTTACTCATGACAGGCCAATGCGCAGGATATTTATGCCTGACAGAACAACGTGACATCTTTTTAAGCTCAGTATATTGACACCCTAACCAATCTATTCTTTCGTCTGTTGTAGGCTCACGCCGTTGAGTGGATTGATTTTAATATTTGATTTTCTTGCTTCTATCTTAGGCTTTCAAGTTTATATCTGTGTCTTTTTGCAGAATACAATTCAAATACAAGAATTTATAAAAAGGTACATCTTCACTATGTGCTAATCCAAGAATCGCTCCACGACATTCGAGACGTTTTCAAAGAACATGACGTAATAAATTGGAATATAAGTTATGCCATCTGCCGTGTAAACCCTTTGCTCGTTGGACAGCACGTAAGCTCTTTTGATGTTATACTCGCTGATGGACAAGAATTTATCCAAAGCACTGTGGACAGTGTAATCCTTACCGGACTTGACTTCAAGCGGAATATTTGACAGGTTATCAGCATCGTCTATCAGGAAATCAACCTCTCCGCTCTTTTTGTTGTCGTAGTAATAAAGTTCATAGCCGTGGGCTTTCAACTCTTGGGCAACAACGGTCTCATAAACAGAACCGAGATTGATGCTTTTAATGTCTGACATCACCGCCTTGATGTTGTTTTTATAAAACAATCCAGACAAGATCCCGACATCATTCAAATACAGCTTCAGCAAATTCTTACCACTGTTTTGCGACAACGGATATGATGGTTTGCTAATAGCTTTTACCTCAAGTGCCACACCAGAGGAAATAAGATACTCAAATTCATCAAGATAGTCATCTGTCCTTTTCCAGTTTTTATCTTCTATGTCCCTAATCACCACACGTTTCTTCTTGTTTTCGAGATTGGACGGTATCATGTCAAATATGCGTCGTATCTTCAACTTCCTGTTATGTTCTTCTTCATACTTTGAGGCATCTATTCCGTATAAGTCATGAACTTCACGCTGGATTGACCTGAACTCGACAATGTTCCGGGTCTCGACAAACGTTTCAACAGCCTTTGGCAGGCCGCCCACTAAAATATATTTCTTAAAAAGGTCCTGCATTTTTGAATGCATTGCATCAGACAACGCCTCTTGTTTGTTGAAACTGTCCCTCATCTTTCCAATGGCCACTTCTCCCACCCCGTTGGCATACAGGAATTCCTCGAAGTCCATCGGATACATGTGTTCTATATCCAAACTTCCAACAGGCACCGACTGTGTGTTTTTCAATGCAACGCCAAGCAATGAACCGCTGGCAATGTAAGTGAACCGGCCTTCCTTCATCAGGAATTTCACAAGGGTGAGAAGATGGTCGTATGCTTGTATCTCGTCAATGAACACAAGCGTGGTGGCCTTGTCTTTCATCTTCTCTCCCGCCACAACACTCAATGCCAGATAGAAATCATCCGTTGTCTTGGCTTCTGCAAAAATCCTATCCCCCAACTTGTCTTCTTCCATGTTTATTTCAATATAGTTGGCGAACATCTTTTGTCCCACCCACCGGATAATATATGATTTCCCTATCTGTCTGGCTCCGTCTATCAGCAGCATCCTGTCCGAGCCTGACGAGAGATATTCCTCAATGCGCTTCGTTATCTTTCGGTATAACATTATAATGCCTCCTTGTTTCCTGCAAATATAATGCTTTTTAATGGAGAAGTGCGTTTTCTCATAAAATATTTGCCGGGATAGGTGCATTTTCCGATAAAAGCAGGAGACAGACACCTGCGTTATTCTCTTTCCACTGATTTTTGCATCTGTCGCAATGTTTCATAGATAATGCTAAATATGTTCCACTTACCACTTTTCAAGGGGTAACATACCACCTTATTTATATGCTTGCAAATACTTAATCTGCATCAAGCTAAATACAATAACGGACAAAAAAATAAAAAGGACAGCCCATTTAAAGGCCATCCTCTCCCTTGATTGTTATTCAGTCACTTCCTTTCCATCCTCATACCGATGGACATTCAGGCATTCTGTTGTCATCCACTGGCAATCCCTCAATCTGAAGCCATATTTTCCCTCCAATGTGACGAGGAAATCTTCAAAGTCCCCGTATTTATCGGATTCTTCCATCTCCTCATCGGTCAGCCTGATGATATTCAAAGTTCCGGTACTGAAATCCAGTATTACCACATATCTTTGTTCCATAATCTTTCCGTTCTTGTCAGGTGGATATTGGTTGCCATGGGATAGAGCCTTTTCACTTTCCCATAAGCCGTCATCGGGTTGTTGGCATTGACATCCACCTTGAACCTGATGCCGTTGAGTGTCACCTTGAAATGGTATCTGTTCATGCCGCCAAGAAATAAGTGATGTGGTTGAAATTGCGGCTGAAAGGGGAAGTGGTTATCATCCTGAACCCCTTCCCGAACTTTCCCCTGTACTTTTCCAGCCTCCAATGTTTCCTCCCGGTTCTCCCTCTCCCGACCGATGAATGGTGGGGCAGGAAATGATGCCTGATGAGCCGGTCGATGGAATCCCGCTGCTCCTCACTGTAAATTCTTGCCTGTACTGTTTGAGACGGAAGCAAGGTCGCAGTTGTCGCTCCCGTCTGGAATCTTGCATTCCTGATTTTCTTTTGTTCCATGATAATTTCTGATTTCCAAGTTTGACGAATAAACCGGAAACAGGAATATGTAAAGCCTGCCGTTTTGTAGTTCTCCCGGCTCTCGCATACTCCCGTTTCTGATTGTTTTCAGATTATGATGACCTTTCGGATGAGATAATTTAGGATTTTCTTCATTGCCGCCCTTCCTTTGGATTCCCCGTTCTTAGGCAACTGAGGCCGACCCTGAATCATCCCGCTGTCATCTCCGTCGGTTTTTCCCTTATCCTTCTCCATAATATTCCTTCATATAACAGTTCTCGCACAACGTCCCAAAGTCGTTCACCTCGCTTCTCGTCATGGGCTTCCCGCAATAATCACAGGATGCCACCGTTTCCTTGTGGACATGGTTCACCACATCATGGATTGAACCATCCTGAACGGACGGCTTTTCCATTTTCCTTTTTGTTTCCATCTGTTTTCTCCTTTTTTAAATGTTTGAATTGTGTTGGCAAGTAAAAATGACGGGACACCCCACATTCCTGTCGTTGTGAGATGCCCCGCCTTGAATACAACCGGTTTTGGGCTTATACGGCTATCTGCAAAGACCCGGCGACCGGCGAACTCCTCATATAGCTGTCGTACTCCAGTTCCGGATGGTCGGCCTTGAATGCCGGAAGATTGAAGGAAGTCCGCGTCGTAGGCAATTTCCTTGTCAGCCTCATTGTCCCGGTCTCCCATGTCTTCACCCCCATCGCTTCCATATCCTCCAGTATCTCCGCCTTTATCCTCGCGAGTTCTTCTTCTATCTCATTTTTGGCCTGAATCAATTGCCGGATATGGGGTTCCTGTTCCTTGTACTTTTCCGGGATGGAATAAGGGTTGATGAACTGTTCCCTTTTGAGGTCCGCATCCAAGAGAGCCTTGCAAATCTCGCTTGGAATCCTTTCCACAAACAGTATTTCAGAAATACGGTCGAAAGTCCCGTCCTTTTTCCGCCTGTTCCTGATATGAAGGATGAAAAGCCTGTCCACCCTTGCCCCCTTGTTCGTCAGCTCGAAGAAATAGGCATAGACGCTCAATTGCCACCTCGCCTTTTCCAGTTTCTCTGCCGTAACACTCCCGTAGGTCTTGATGTCACCTAAAGAGAATGCGTCATCCGACATCCTGTAAACCTTGTCAATGTTGCTTGCCCAGTCTTTCCCATCGGTCACCGTGTATTCCGACCTCTCATGCACCAAACTGTTCTCATGGCAGAGCCTGATATAATCCTGCACTTCCTGTGTGCCGTCGTTTATCCATTCCGTATCAAAGGTTTCTATGCTCCCGTGTACTTCCGTCCCATATCTTGCGGCTTCATCAATCGCAGCTTCAGGTACTCCGTCAAATTCACCGGGGTAAAGTTGCCTTTGAAGCATTTCCGTAATGCCTGACAGTCGCTTTCCGTCAAGCCAATATTCGTGGAGTTCCTTGTTGAAAAGGACTCCGCTGTCTTTCAGTTCGATTTTCTTTCTTTTCATCGTCTTGCTGTTTTTTTAATGTTCATTTCTCATTTTCCGACTATGCCGCTGTCTGGATTTGCTGTTTCCTTTCGGTGAACAGGGCTTTTATCTCGGCATTGTTTTCCACCTCGTTCCGGTGCTGCCTGTAAAGGTTCATCAATGAGGCTTGGTCATTGCAATAAGACAGGGCTGCCTTTATCCCCGCATACTTTTCTTGCACGGGCGGTTGTGCCATGGCCTTGCCTGTCTTTCTTGTCTGCCGTTTCGTTTGCGCCTCTCCTTGTCCGGCCTGTTGCTCCTCATTGCTTTTCTCCGGCAAATCCTCACCGGCATAGACGTAAAGCCCCAGCCCGAACATGGCCAGATTCTTCACCAGGCACCTCATGATGGCTTTGTTGACATCGAACATCGTAGCGGCTTGGACTGTCTTTTCCACATATTGCCTCTTGTAGCCGTCATAGACCTGATAAGTGTAAGGCTGCGTCTTCATCGCCTTGTTCGCCCCGTTCATCACAGGCAGCCACATCTCGTAGGTTTGGTTGTCCGCCGTCACTTCCGTATAGACCATTATCCCTATATCCGGGTCATTGAAATAGGGCAAGTTCGTCTCCGTGTCCTTGACAATCCTGTAACTTGCGTCAGGATAAGCCCTCTTGAACTCCGCCCAGGCGTTCGCCCAGCTCAGGTAACTCAACTTGTCGTTCTCTTCCCGCCTTTCCAGTTTGTCGGAAAGGTCGAGTGAATAAAGGGCGTCAAACATCGCAGCCCTTCTTTCTTCTTCCGTGATGTTCTCAGGAAGGTTCGGTTTTTGAAATTTCCCCATAATCATTCTTGTTTTTAAATGGTGAATATTGAAGTTGGTACAAACAAAAAAGGAAGGAGGCACACAAAATCCTCTTCCTTGAAATTGCGTGTCTCCTTCTCATTGATTCCTGATTTCTCAGTTAATGAACCATGAATAGCCCCTTGTGTCCTTTCCGGTTATCGCCTGCTGGATGCCCATCGCGAAATCGGTGCAGTTCTGGTTGCGGTCTATGAACTTGTCGATATAGCTCTGCTTCACCGCCTCGTTGGCCAGCTGCATCAGGTTCCAGCAAGTGATGTCCGTGCCGTCCTTTTTGCCGAAATTCCCGTTGGTGACATAGTTCTTCACCATCGCGTTGACCGCCGTATCGCTGATTGCAAGTGCCGGAAGTTTCCGCTGTTCGCCCACCGGCAACACTTGGTAAAGTCTCATCCTCCCGATAATCCTGCAGAACAGTTCTTCCGGTATCGGGGTCGCTTGCAGGTTCTCCAATTGATATAACGTCGCTTCCATCTTGGGCTTGAAACCGTTGTACAGCCCGGATGTCTTTTGCATGATGTCAGCTTCCGTCATACATTCCATCGTCCCTGAATTTCCGTCACAGGTGAGCATCAGGTTTGAACACACCTTGACCTGCCAGCCTACAAACACCTTGAATTTCAGAGACTGCTTCCTGCCATAGAGTTTGTCCTCGTTGTAAGCCCTTGCCCCGCCGATGCAAAGGCGGACTGTCTGGCCGTTGATTTCCCGCCTGACACCCATTACATGGCAGCAAAAGGCCATCCTTTGGTAGAACACCGTCTTCTCGGAATCCAAAAGTTCACTTGCCTTCTTATGTTGGGCCGAGGGGATTCGCCCTATGACAGGGTGGCTTACCCTGCATTCCACTGGCGTGAGTTCCCCGAATGTCTCCCTTGCCACATCTGTCACCGCCCCGATGAAATCCTGATGGCTGATGGTCAGCGAATTGTCACTGAAGGTGGGAATGACGTTCTTCTCCTTCAGGTCTTCCAATGTGATGGCGTTGGTGTTGCTCTCGATGAAATTCGGGTGGTTCTCTTCCAATCCCCCGTTTTCGTCCCCAACCACTTCGTTTTCCACTGTCTCCACATTCGCAAGGTTTTCTTCCCGGTTGTGGATTGCCGCGTCATTCAAAGACACGGGCTGGTTCTGTCTTTCTTTTCTTGTCTTCATTTTCCTTTGGTTTTAATGGTTTGACACTGAATTTGTTTTTAGCACACGTTGAACAGATAAAGAACCGGATTTTGGGGCGTTTGGATTGTCCTTGCCTTGCTGTCCGGTTCTGTCGCGGCTTCCCCTGTCATGGGAAAGAGGCCGCATGTTTTTTCCGACTTCTTCATCTTACACGGATTTAAACGGTTGAAAAACTAAAGGGGCTTGCGGGATTTCATGATGTTCCCGATTGCCCCTTGTAACTTCCTGACTCCTTTCAGAAGCGTAGCCATGCCTTCCAAAAGGTTGACCAAAACGTCGAGGTCTTTGTCACTGAGCCGCACCCCCTACGTTTGTTTTCCTGTTTTTGTACTTGCAGATGAGCGTGTTGCCCAGCTCGTAAGCCTCTGCCAAAGAAACGGCCACCACCAATACGTGATAGCCCGTCTTTAAGATTGTCTTGATTTTCATTGTCGTTACGTTTAAAATTGAGTTGATAAATAGATTGTCTGATACATATATAAGGCTTTCAGGCTTTTTCAGGCGGAAGATTTTCAAGCCCGTTGCCGCCGTTCATGGATATCATGTGTTCTCTTGTCTGCTAGTGAAATAAGAAATAACACCTTTTCTCTCTGAGACATTCCCTCTTTATAAGGAAACAGGTATTTTCAGTAAGAATTAGCGTTATTTTCAATTATCCACTAGCGGTTCCCTTCGGTCAAAAGTTCCACAAGCACCACTATGAAAAAAAAGCCGGAACATCTTGCTCTTCACAAAACATCCCAGACTTTCATTTTCAGGTTCACCACGTTTCATAAGACTGCACACAAGGCAAAACTAATCAGCAATGGTTCGTCACCCAAGGCCATCAACTGGCGGTCTTTTCATTCCACCGCCTTTTCCACAAACTCTTCATCCGTGGTGTCTCCTGCCCGATTCTCTTTGGCTCATGGTTTTTCTTATCAATATTCTTTTTCCAAAAGCCAAAACATAATCCGGAACCAGCCTTTTGTTTGGGCTGCCGGATAAGGCGGGACATCCCTGTCCCATTCCTCATATATAAGGGTTTGGAGCTTTTCGGCATTCCTTTCCTACGGCAAATCCATCCTGTGCGGCAAGATTCTTCATGAAAAATGGTGGAAACAACCGCCAACATTTGTATTTTTACGTCCTGAAAACCTCGAAATCCTTATTGGTGAAGAAAATAATCACTCTTTTATGGGGCACTTTCACTTTAATTCAGTATCTTTGCCTTTGACTCCGGGGAGAAATCCGGGGTTTGCAGATAGGCATTCGAGCTGTAGTTCTTCATTCTAAAATCGCCAATTTCAGAATCCTTTAAAGAACACGAGTGAGAGATGCCCCTTTTGCTGTTTCGTATATGCTGACGGACGGGAATCACCTTGTCCCGATTGCCATATAACGATTCGGCGCGGGGTGATTATTTTTCTTCAGTTCTTTTAAAGGCAGTGTTTGGCGATACTGAGAATGTTAGGACTAGGTGATAATCAAGTCCGCGCCTTTCTGTATGCCAGACCTTAATGTTAACAGCTGAATTTGGCGGGCTTATAAGCAAGGAAAATCTTTGATTATGAACAAGATTTCGTATGTGTTATTAATGATTTTTGCCTTACTCATTGTCAATTCAGCAGAAGCAAAGAAAAAGAAATATCCTAATGGGGATTATTATGAAGGAGGATGGAAGAAAAAGTCTCCAAATGGTTTAGGTAAAATGACGTATGCCAATGGCAATGTCTATAATGGCAATTGGGTTTTCGGCATAAAGGAAGGCCAAGGAACCATGACTTATAAGGATGACAAGAAATATAAAGAGTATATTGGTGAGTGGAAAGCAGACAAGCCAAACGGAATCGGTAAAGCCATGTTTAGAAATGGTGACACATATGAGGGAAACTGGAGTATGGGAAAAATTCATGGAGATGGAACTTTTACATATGCAAATGGTGATGTTTTTACCGGAACATGGAGTGAGACTGGGCGCAATGGCAATTTAACAATGAAAAACGGAAATATGTATACAGGAGAATGGAAAGGAAATGAATTTTACAATGGGAAATGTTTAATAAGAAATGGAAATAACTCGTTCGAGGGTGAAATAAAGGATGGAGAATATTATAATGGTGAAGGAGATATTATTGAGAATGGCAACCACTATAAAGGCAAATGGATAAATGGGTGCTTTTTAGGATATTGCGAAATAAAAGCTGATGGTACAAATCCAGATTTCGCTGGTAATATTTTAAATGATGGCTCCATGGATGGTACGGTAGAATATCGAAAAGAACTAACTTATAAAGGGGCGTTGTCATCTCAGTTCATCCCAAATGGAAATGGAACGCTGTCTGGAAATACTGATTCTCATAGTAGTTTTGAAATTAACGGCTATTGGGATAACGGGAACTTGGTAAAATTGAATAAAAGCTGTGTTACTATTGACCCAATAACAATAAGTATGAATGCAACAATAAGCAGCCGTCAAGTATTATCTTTAAATCAAGAAGGAAATATGCTGATGCTTTTTGATAATTCTATTTCCAACCAGTATGATCAAATTTCCAACGATATAGCCAAAGTAACTAAAAACATAATAGATATATCTAAAGAAAAGTATATTGCAGCCAATTTAAAAACTTACCGGGTTGAAGATTATAAACTATGCAGGTGGGACAGAGGAAGTATGGGCGTTACTCATTTGTATAGTTTTGGTGATGCAGAATACCAAAAGAATCCTTTTTCCGGGAATTTTCATGGAACTTTCCATATTTGGAATGGACGATATTTCGACTGGGAAGACGAAAACAACAGCTATTCTGTAAAAGGTCTACTTAAAGAAGGGAAAAAGGATGGTGAATGGGTATATGAAAGAAGAAATGACGAAGGGGAACTAACAGGCCGTTTAATCATTAATTACGAAAATAATCTTAAATCTGGATTTTCTACATTGGAAACGATAGATGAAAATGGTTCAAAGACTATAATTAAGGCATATTATGACAAAGATCATTGGGATAAAATGGGTACTTCATACTATTGTTATTCACGTGAAATAAGAAAAATTCCATGGCCTTTAACATCTTATGTTGAGACCAAGATTACAATAACTGAACGAAAAATTGCATTTGATGAAAACGGTCAGCCTCATGGAGAAATATTTATGAAACATAACGACATTGAATTAAAAGGTAAGTTCAACCATGGGAAACTGGTGAGCATCGAGAAGAGAAATGTAAAAAAGGGTGTTAATTTGACCCCTATTAACGCAGAAAAAGAATTTAAAGACTTGTGGGAGTTGAATCTTCCAGCTGCTTTTCCTGTTTCAGTATCGTCAAATTTCAGATTTGACAGAAATCCTTTTATTGGATTAACTATGATTGATCTAACAGCAGAAGGAATAGATTTTGATTATGAAGACGCAAGTGATGAAGCAAAGAAGAAAACAAATTATTAAAAACATTATTATTATGAAGAATCATTTTGGAATATTATTGTTGTCATTGTTGTCTGCAATGATGGTTTCTTGCACAGAGGGAAAGGTGCAAGAAAGTAAGGACTTTGAATACGATTACCTGGCTGTCAAGCTGGTTGGTTCGGAGAGATGGAGCATCCTTGATGTGAGAACGGGGGAAGTGCTGTACAAAGACGAGTTCAAGGAAGCTCCTACTGCTGTCGGTAATGACGTTTTTGTTGTAAAAAACGGCAATGAAACGTATGATTATTATAATATTAAGGACGTTAAGAAGCCGATAAACGACAAGCCTTATTATATGGCGATGGATTTTGTCAACTCCGACATTGTCCCTGCATGTCTTGAAGACGAACAGATAACATTGATAAACAACAAATGCGACATTGTGGCGACGCTCGACACGACCATTAATTTTTGTCTTAGGTTCGTCGAAGGATTTGCCCCTTTTATGAACAGTTATAAAAAACTTGGCTTTATTGACAAAGCAGGGCGGATAGTGATTGACGCAAAATATGACAACGTGAAATATTTTCACAACGGAATATCTGTTTGTTGGACTAAGAACGAGACAGATGACTTAACAACTTATTTTGTGATAGACAAAACAGGTAAGGAACTGTTCAGTTTTAACTCAGAAGAATATGTATTGGCTGGTGATTTCAGCGAAGGCTATCTTCCGGTTCTCAAAGATGATGAAATAATATATCTTGACAAGACGGGAAAAAAGGTCAGGAGCCTGTGCAGCCTTACGGATGAGATAGATTACGACATGAAGAACGCTCTTTATAATCTTAATTCTTTTGCTTGCATAAATGGCCGTTCTATATTTTGTGAAGGCGAAACATTCGGCTTGAAAGACCGAAACAACAATATCATCCTTAGGGCTAAATATGACCTTCTCGTTAACAGCGGGTACGAAGACGGCAGGTACTTAGCGAAGAAGGAGGACAAATGTGGCGTGATAGATTTCAATGACAACATCGTGCTTGACTTTAAGTATGACGATATATTTCAATTGCGCAAGGATGTTTTTATAGTGGGCAATGGCCAGACAAAAACATTGATAAACGACAAGGGGCAGGATGTGACGAAAGTGAACTTCACTGAGTATTCAGTAGGCCAGGTTATTGTAGTAAAAAGCGACTACCAAAGTCCTGCTGATATGGGAGAGTGCGACATGGTTGAAGACAGCTTAGGTCTGGATACTTGTATCTATTATGATGAAGTCGTAGACACCCTTGGAGATTATTGAATGCTAAGTATTCATTATCGCTATTTTTTAGGTTGCGAATACAAAATTTAACAAATATAGATGGGATATATAATTTTAGAAATAATCATTGGCGTAGCAGCTTACTTTATCCTGAAGAGCCTGCTTACAAAAACGTATAACGCGGATTTCATCAAGAGTGTTAAATGGATGTTGATTGTACCGATAGTGCAAGTTCTTACTTTTGTTCCTATCGGTTACTTGGCAACCCATTCGTCAGAAATAGTCGAAACGGTAGATAAGTTAAGTCGAATAAGCACGTATACCCCACTTCTCGGTGAAGAAGTCAATAGTCTTGCAAACTTTGGGATAGAGAATGGTATCATTAATGACACCGCAATGCAAAACTCGCATATGAGTGACTTGGCTATTAGTGCCGGACTTTCACTGATTATCGGATTTATTGGTACCATCCTATTCCTTATAGCAGCGTTCATCCTGTTCCGTGGTATTTTCGGGACGATAAAAGAGAAACTAGTGAAGACGGCCAACACTGTTGCAACCATAACGATACTTGTTGTCGGATTGTCTGTTGCTTGGATTATGACTTGTGCAAACAAGGCGATAAGTTTTTCGGATGAGAGCGGCCGATATTATGGCTTTATCGTCATGCTCGTCCTTGCCTTTGTCTTAATACCGTTCTCACTGAAATTCAATCATGCGACAAGCGTTTATTATTCCGGGAAAAAGGATAAAGAAAATATTGCGACTCAGAAGACGCAGTTCCAAAACAAAAGCGAAACTTCCAAAGTGGAGCAACTACAGGAGTTGAAGAATCTTCTTGAAAGCGGTGTTCTGACACAAGAGGAGTTTGATACAGAAAAACAGAAAATCCTAAAGTCATAGACTATGGCCATAACAGACAAAAATAAGCCTACCTTAGAAAGGTTGAAGGAACTGAAATCCCTCTACGACGCTGGAATCTTGACCAAGGAGGAGATGGAGGCTGAAAAAGACGAAATATTAGGTAAAGAAACATCTCAACCTGAACAGTCTTCTCCTGAACTGGGGCATTGTGACAATAAAAATGAAATACAGGAGGAAAGCAGAGAACATGAAACAGCGCAAAGTCAATCTTCGTGGACTGCTCAAAAATTTGTGATTGTCATCGCTATATTAATTGCCATAATTGCCGTTTCCATTCTGTCTATAAAAAGCTGCAATCCCAAAGAAGCAAACGGCACACAAAGCATAGATGACATAACATTAATTGATTCTGTTGAGATGGAAGAGGTAGTTGGGTCAGCAGATTATCATGCTGTTGATTCCACGTTAGAAACGCCACCTGAAGAAATCGAAAAGCCTTATGAACCGGAAATACAATTTGAACACATCAAGGAAAAGAGAGGAAATTTCGAAGTTGATATAGAGTGGCCTGTATCCATGTCAGGAACAGAAGATGTGAGCAAGTTGCAAGAATGCATCATTGCAAAAGCCTTCGGTTACCAAACTGACGATATACATAAATGCATTGAACTGTATTTTGAAAGAGAATCAGAAGAGGCCGAAAATAACTGGATTCCTGAACAATGTGATGGCCATAAAAAAGTGAAATTTCATCAATGGTGGAATGGCTTATGCATCTTTTCAACTCACTATCTTTTCTACGGTGGTGGAAATAGCGAAAGTATATTTTCTTCCAGCGATTATATCATTTATGATAAAGACTCAGGAAGAGAGTTGAAATTGGATGACATCATAAGTAATAAACCTGCCACATTGAATATAATTAAAGACTACCTGTCAAGATACAATACAGATAGGACTTATTGTGAAGCAGATGAGGTTCCTGAAAGATTTCAACTCTCACCGTTAGGGATTACATTTATCTTTCCTCAATATACCATTTGGGGAGGATCATTTGGCGAACCTCACATCTTATTCGATTATTATGAGCTAAAAGATGCTTTATCCGACTCCTTTGCAGAAAAAATTAGCAACATACTTCACCAAAAGGCTTGGATAAAATGCTCCATTTCTGAACTTGATGACGCAAGAAGGCTAGATTTTGAAAGGAAAGGAAACAAAATAAGGAATTGCATATATTCAAATTTGAATACCGACGAAAAAATAGAAATGACAGGAGAAATAGTTAGTAATAATTATATCTTTGAAGCCAAAGATGGAAGCAAGGCTCTAAAAATCATGATTGACCGACATGTTTTGGAAGGAACAATTATAGAAGGTTCAAAAGAGTTTGGTGTACAATTAGAAATAGAATTTCCCTAATGAAACCATACGAAAGACAAAATTATTTTCATCAATGAATGAGCTTTATACAGCCTCTAAATTATAATACTTTTAAGGGGCAACGCACTAAGATTAAATTCTTGGTGCGTTTTTTTATACCTACCATCCAAACCTTTAAAACTCCCCTCCCAAGCCCCCAAATCCTAACTTATGAAATCAGTCTAGAAAAGTCTCAAATCGACAAAACGCGCCTATGAAGGACAGAAAACCTAATTAGTGAAATAACTGTTAGAAGAAGATGTTACTAGAAAGTCTTTTTTATGCGCTTTCCAACGAAGTACAGTACTTGGGAAGCCGTCAGGGCAGTGTTTCTCCTGATGTTATCGAAAGAAAAGCAAACACTGTAATTGTACCGGAGAAGTTCAAGGCCGACGTGGAAGCACTTGAAAGATATATCGGCCACAATCTTGAAACCGACCTCTGCATCAAAGTGGATTTGGCAGAACTATTGACCGTGATTCCAAGAGAAAGAAAAAGGGCTGACGCTTATAATACTTTGGTGCAGTTCCTTAAAAATGAATATGGGATAGAACTTATAATCAACTCAAAAAAGAAGAAAGGAAAAAAAGATGAAAGAAAAACAGGTAAAGCTTGATAATGGATTGACCGTTACGGAATCAGGCAAAGTTTATAAAGGCAAGAGTGTATGTAAGGTCGGTAATTGTATTGGTGACGGAGACTTGGACATGTGTGTACCCGTTGAGCCGTTTATCGAGTACGATGTGAGAAACAAGAAATGGAAACGTACTGAAAGAAAACATAGAAGAATGGATGAACTTATGGAAGAAGCCGGATATGTTTCCGGTAATAAAACGCAATTCAAAGAGCCTGTAATACTCCATAAGGACAACGATTGGATGAACTTCGATTCGGACAACCTTGAATGGACAGATAAAAGCGACCCGAGGTATATAAGATACCATAACCACAAAGTAGATGAGATGAATGCCTTGGGAAGGAAATGGAACGGAGACAAGTGGGAACAAGCGATATTTTGTCATAAGCAACATATTTGATTTTGCCCTTGAACTATAGTAATGAAAGAAAGTGCCGCCGAGAAAATAAGGAACCTCGGCGGTATTTTTTCATGCTGCCTGGTGTCCTTAACTGTCCCAAAATGACAAAAAGGGGATTGAAAGGGTGCCAAAATCTTATTTATAAATTAACAAACAAAAGAAATGGAAAACCCTAATTTAAAGATTAGAAAAAAAGAAGAATATGAAACAAGTAACTTTAACCCAACGTGTCAACTACACTAAGTTCAACCTTGGTTATGCAACGGTTGATGATGTAGTGAGAATCATCAAGGAAGGGAACATCCTGATGAATGATTATGAGTATGGACAGTACACTCTAAGGCAAGCTGTAGAGTACATCAGGAGTTTGAAAACAAAGGCTGAACAACAAGTATGGAAAGAAAAGCTGTTGCCAGCCGTAGCTTACAATGGTGTGTTTTCGGAAGTGGAAAGACATCATATTATGCAATACTCGAACATGACGGCTATGGATTTTGATAACATTATCAGCTATGACGAGATGTGCCATTTATGGCAAAGGTTGGTAATTACTCCTTGCGTGTATTGCGTATTTGTCACTCCGAGTGGAAAGGGATTGAAGGCTTTGGTGCTTCACGACAACACTGACCCAGCATTGCATGGTGACTTGTACGACCAGCTGTTACAGAAGTTCAACGTGGCAAGCAAGGACGAAAGCTGTAAGGACTTGGCAAGAAGAAATTACCTTAGCTATGACCCGAACATCTGGGCTAACCCCAACCCTGTACCCTTCCATTATGTGCCAACGGTAAAGGTTGCTATGACAAAACAGGCCAATATCTCAATAGGAAAGAATGTATCTGACAAAAGTATAATAAACATAATAAACTCGTCTTGGAAAAAGAACCATCCTGAATATTGGCAAGAAGGACATAGGGCAATGAGCATATTCTCATTAGCTTGCCAGTTGTGCAAATGGGGAGTTGACGAAAATTTGGCTATGGAGTATTTCGTTGACGGCTGGGAAAGCGAGAGCATGACAGAAAATGAAATAATAGGCCATGTAAGAAATGCTTATAAGGCAGAGGAAAAGAACTTCGGTAAAGAGAACTTCACTTATCATTCAAAAAAAGAAAAAAGTTGCACAATGTGGAACGTTCAGTAAACCGAAGGCATTATATAAATAAAGAACACACCCACTCAACGGCGTGAGCCTACAACAGACGAAAGAAAATAGAGATGCAGCCTTTTTTCATGAAATCGAGGATGATACTTATATATGCAACATATCCAAAGAAAAAGTCCTGCATCCTGCTTTCCAAGAATTGACGGTAATGCAGCCTTTTATTGGAATATTACTAAGAAGACTACAGTTTTCAATATTTTTCTTTTCGTTAGATGTAGGCTTGCGCCGTTGAGCAAACAAACACTTTGCATATTTTTACAATTAAAATAGAAAACAAAACAATGAATATCAAAACACTTACCATGCCCCAAGGATGTAGGTATATGAGCGAGGACAATACGTTATTGGACAAACTGCCACGAAACGGCAAATTCATATTAAACAAGACGGTTACAGGATGTGGAGGAACATCACTGTTCTTGAACTCGAATATTCCCATAGTACTAATTTCACCACGACTACACGCCTTGAAAGACAAGTTTGAGCAACATCCCGGTTGTTTCTTGTTCCACGCCCCTTATACGAACAAGGCAAAAAGAGCAACGGAAATAACAAAGTTGATGTCTGATTTGAGAAATTACATAGACGTTCACATGTCTAATCCATTCAACCGGAATTCTATGCCGCCAAAGATACTCGTGACATTGGATTCTTCGGGAAAGGTGCTTGATGTGTTGAAGTCAAACGGCACGATAGACGAGTTCCTTTACGTAGTGGATGAGTTCCAATGCCTGATGGGCGATGCAACGTTCAAGGGCAACACCGACATGAACTTTCTAATCCGCATTGACAATGATGTGAAAAGCATCTGTTACTTATCAGCCACTCCGATTCCTGACCTGCTTTTAGATGAAGTTCCGCAATTCTCAGGCATACCATACATCAAACTAGAATGGGATCCTGACGTACTTGAAGAACCGAACATAAGGGAGATACAGATGAAAAAGGGCGAAAGCGCAGAGACATTATGCAGCCGGATAATACAAGATTTCAGGACTAATGGGTACTTCGCGAGGAAGATAATCAATGGACAGATGGTGTACTCTACGGAAGCCTGTATCTTTCTGAACGAGGTCAAGTCCATCAGGAACATAATAACCAGGAACAACTTAGAACCGGACGAAGTTACCATCCTCTGTTCCGAGAACAAAGCGGCAGACCTACCAAACGGTTTCAAGCCAGGAGGACTGTGTACGGATAGGAACAATCCCGTGAACAAGCCCTTCACCTTTTGTACTAAGGCTTCGTTCGAGGGAGTTGACTTTTATTCGACCAATGCCATAACCTACGTCTTCATCAACGCAGGCAAGGAATGGCAGACACTGGACATCATGCTGGACATTCCGCAAATACTTGGACGGCAACGGCTTGACACCAATCCTTTCAGACATGATGCCACGATATATTACAAGACAAAACCTGACTGTTTGTCTGAAAAAGATTTCAGGCTACAGCAGGAAATGATGATAAAGGATACTGAGCAGTTCATTAATGATTTCAACAGTGCTTCCGACTCTATGAAAAAGCGATTAATAGGATTGGTTCGTGACAAGGCTGACGACAAGAAGTTTATTAATGATTACGTTGACGTGTTCCAGGTAAACGGACAGGTAATGCTCGGAATAAACCACCTCGTACAGGTTGCCAAATGGAACCAATGGCACCAGCGTAGTTACTATTATACAAATTCCTGCCAGCTCATGGCAAGCATACAATCTGCCATAAAAATGAACGTAAAGCCACAGGAAGTCAAGGATTTTGAATCATGGTACTACTCTGCACCGGAAAGGGACAGACTCATAGGATATACAGATTTCCGCAACAGTCATCCACAATTCGATGGTTTCATCCTTCAAAACCCGTTTATCGACCAGCATTATCACGAATGGTATGGGAGTTTGGGCTATGTCACTTTGGCCAACTTGGATTTTGACATCAACAAGGTCAAGGCTGAATACGCCAACCAATGCAGCCAAGCCCCAATCATACAGGAATGCAGAAAGGTGTTTGCCATCGGCTGCAGTTACACAAAACTGGATGTCAAGCAAATTCTCCAACGAATTTATAACAGCCTCGGACTTGTCGGTAAGACAGCCAAATCCACGGACATAATGCAATACCTGAACGTCCGGGAGCGCATGATTACCAACAATGACGGCAAGAGAATTGAAGTATATGAGATAATGCCGTAAAAGCCTCCCTTGCAAAAGGACACAAACGAACCTACAAAAGGCCGTCTATCGTCTTCCATTTTACCGTCTTTCGTTAACGAAAATGCCACCATTGCAAAAAAACGAGGGATGTAAATGCCTGAAATCATCTATCCACCAATAAACCCATCTACATAAAATCATGAAATACAACAATCTACAACAATAACCCAAATACAGGCAAATGCGAAGAAACAAGCACGTTACCCCCTCAGGAATGTCACATTACTCCCTCAAAAAATAATTCTCATTCATAAAAATACAGTAAAAGGCCACCCGTAGGAGGATGGCCAATTTTTTCTATTCTTTCAAACGGCCTTCATCCTTCAGTATTTTAATCCATCTTGCTATAGTCCTTCTACAAGGACCAAGCTCTCTCCCGATTTCACTCACCCCATATCCTTGAATATACAACTCAATTATCCGTTCCTGAATATCAGAAGTAACAGTCACATATCTTCGTTTCTGTATTTGATTTTTAGGCTTTTGTCTGTTTTGTTTAGCTGGCTGCATGTCTTTGTTGCGTGTTGATGGAAATTTGTGACATTCGGGACTTTTGCACTTGTCACTTGTTACCACCGCAGACATTTCTTTGTTTTGAGCTGATGGCACATCTTCAACATGTGCCATATCACAATATTCAAAATGCGGATAAGGTGCTTCCACACGTTTGACAGTCCAAGATTTACCGCCATTTGCACGATACCTGCTCATCTGAACCTTGATAATCTTATACTCTTGTCCAAGGCCAGAAGGCAAAAGCTCAATACACGCTGTCGATAAGTTAAGAAGCTGGGATGAACCTTTAATGTTTTCATTTGGCTTGCCAGGTGTGGTTTTCTGTGAATGTGTCACTATTATGAATGTCACACTAAGCCCTCTTGCCTCCACTTCGTTTTTTAGCTCTTTCTGTCTCTGGAACATTTTGTTTATTTCCATAGACGTACCCTTAGGTATTATATTTGCCAGATTATCTAGGCAAACTACCACGTCTGAATCATACTTTTCAACACGCTTGTCTATGTCATCAAAAAGCAAATCGGCTGAAGAAAATGTCCTACACACAATGGATAATTTATCAGGATAATCATAACCGAATTTGCCATAACGCTTCTGTATGTCTTTCTCTGATGATTCCGAATCGTAATATATGACTCTTGACGGTTTGGGTTTGCTTTGCACTTCTGCCCCAGGAAGCAATTTTGTTTTATTGCCACTTGCCATGTCTATGCACATACCCATTGCAAGGGTACTCTTTCCTTCCTTCGGACTGCTGTAAATGACCAAGCTGTCACCTTTATCCAATAACTCACCGCTTAACTCTGAAGACTTACTATCCTCGCTTTTCTCTGAACATACGTCATTTAATGTTTTAGCTTCTGGAAGAGGAGTTATCACTTGCTCATCATTGCGACTTTCTGCCTGAACATTTTTAGATTTACTTCTAAACCTACGATTAATGTAACAACAACCTCCCAATATTATCATAACTGTAAATGAAAATGCTAAACCGGATTTCATCGTATCCTTAAAAGGATTACTTCCTTTATATGAATACTTACAAATCCCATTACCATATGATATTTCACAGTAATTTGGATTTGCCTCAAATTGATTTGCCATTTGGTTGTGCATAATTTAAATGTTTAAATTATTAAAACAATATAACAATATTTATACCACAACATAGCAATATAAAATGCCACAACAGATCTATGACAGGATGTCACATAAAAGACATTTTGGCTGAAATCACGCCATTATGGCAATCTATTTTTCAATGACGAACTTGTAACTTCTAAAAAATCGAAGCTGCAAAATTTTCTTTTGAGAATATTACTCGGTGTTTCAGAAGTAGAGGGCAAAATATTTACAAAATCAAACAGAGACATCAAGATGTCACACAAATGTCCCACACACATGTAGTATATAATTACTGGGAACAAGGCAATTACATCATATTTACACATGAGACATTTGTATGGACTTATTAAAACTTATCACATTTTCACCTCCCAAACACATACTTCACGACCTTCGCATTAGCCTTGTTCTCATTCACGAAGTCGCGCTGGATGTAGATGTCTGTGACCCGCATTGATTCGTCCACATGATTGAGGGCTGCATGGACTGTATATTTGTCTATGCCGACCTTGTTCAGTGCTATCGTGGCCCAGGAATGCCGCGCGGCGTAAAATTCAAGGTCTTCAATTCCAAGCTCCATACCGATTTCTTTCAAGCCATAGTTTATCGCCTTGTTGAACGCCTTGCGGTCGGCGTAATATTGATAGAAGTTGAAGAGTTGTTTGCCTGTTTTATCCCTATATTTTTCGAGCAAGGGCATAATCATTTTGGGTACAGTGACTTCCATTCTTGCACCGTCAAGCCTTCTCCCTTTGGTCTTTGTCCGATTGTAGATTATCTTGCCATCAACAAACTCGCTGGCATTATACAAATCTACGGAGTTCATGCCGATAAGACAAAACGACATGATGAAGCAATCTTTCGCAAGGTCATAACGGCAGGTACGTTTGCTTCCCTTCCCAATATCTTTATACGGCAACTGGAATATCTTTCTGATTGCGCCCTTGTCTATAGCCCGTTTTCTTGTCGCTTCCTGTTTGGGTATCCTGAATTTCTCAAATGGCGAGCCCGGAATGAGAATGAAGTCGTTATCGTAATCGTTATAAAACCTCTGAGCCTCCTTATAAAGGTGCCTGACGCTGCCCAAATAGAGAGATTTCATTCTGTTTGACGGTATTCGTTTCCCGGCTTCCCTCATCTTGGCAATCTTCTCTTGTCTCCGTATATCCAAATATTCTGAATACCTCGTCAAAAACGCATGGTTGATTTCATGTATATATAGGTAGTCCCGTCTGATGAAAGCAACTATGGAATTTACCACCGTCTCATAATTCTTTGCTCCTTTAATAGACGTGTTCCTAATCCATTCTCGGGCAAACGCAATGAAGTCAATACCCCGCTCTTCCTGCTCCTCAAACTTCAATCTCTTAAAGATGTAGTCCAAAGAGTAGTTGTTCAAGTCAACTTGCATGGCGTTGCACTTAGCCTGATAAGCCGCAACAAGCCGTTCAATCTCCTTATAAATGATTGTACCCTTCTTGAAATTACCCGTTTTAGTCATTTCCTCGGGCTTTATGAACAGGCTTGTAGATAGCCTTTTCACCTTGCGATTGAGTGTGAAACGGAGCTTGATATTATACGTTCCGTCAACTTTTCGCTCTCCTGCCTTGATTTCAGGTCTGATTGTCAGCATCTTGAGTGCCATTTTAATTAGTCAACAATCAGTCAACAAATAGCGCTTAACCTTCATGAAAACCGCTTTCCAGACATCGGCCGGGCATCGGAAAGGGACAAAAAGAAAAGTGCTAACCGCATGACGTTCATACAATTAGCACTTCAACTTCTCGTGACCCCGGAGGGATTCTAACCCTCGACCTTCAGAACCGGAATCTGACGCTCTATACAGCTAAGCTACGGAGCCTTGAAAAACGAATGCAAAGTTAGGGAAAAAATAAAAACCATCCAAACGAATTCACAAAAATGTGCGCAAGGCAAAAATAATCATATAGACACAAAAAAACATCCAATTGCTTCCACATTAACCAAAAAGCAGTATCTTTGCAGGACATTATGAAAGAAATCGATAAAATCATAACGCAATGAGTCATTTAATTAAACCGGAAAACTATCATGCGCTGTTGGATTTGCAGCAGACGGAAATAGCCATCAAGAAGATCAAAGACTTCTTCTTGAGCAGCATTTCCACCGAGCTGCGCCTCAGGCGTGTCACCGCTCCCCTCTTCGTTCTCAAAGGATTAGGAATGAACGACGACTTGAACGGAGTGGAGCGCCCCGTCACCTTCCCCATCAAGGACATGAACGAAGCGCAGGCCGAGGTGGTGCACTCGCTGGCCAAATGGAAACGGGTGACACTGGCTGAATACCAGGTGCAGCCGGGTTACGGCATCATCACCGACATGAATGCCATACGGGCCGACGAGGAAATGGACAACCTGCATTCGCTCTACGTGGACCAGTGGGACTGGGAGCGCGTCATGCCGCCCTGCAGCCGCAACACGGACTATCTGAAGAAAATCGTCAACCGCATCTACAACGCCATCTTGCGCACGGAGTTCCACATCTGTGAGACCTACCCCCAACTGCAAGCCTTCCTGCCCGAAGACGTGCATTTCATCCATGCCGAAGAACTTCGCCGGCTCTATCCGGACTTGTCGCCCAAAGAGCGAGAGGATGCCATCTGCCGGAAATACGGTGCCGTGTTCATCATCGGCATCGGCTGCAAACTGGGCGACGGGAAAGAACACGACCTGCGTGCCCCCGACTATGACGACTACACCACTGTGGACGAAAAGACCGGCCTGCCGGGACTGAACGGCGACTTGCTGGTGTGGTATCCCCTGCTGGACCGCGCCATCGAATTGTCATCCATGGGCATCCGCGTGGACAAGGAAGCCTTGCTGCGGCAGTTGGCGCTCAGCGGCAAAGAAGACCGCAAGAACCTTTATTTCCACCGGAGGCTGCTCGACGGCACGCTTCCCCAGTCCATCGGCGGAGGCATAGGGCAGAGCCGCCTTTGCATGGTGTTGCTCCACAAAGCCCACGTGGGCGAAACGCAATCCAGCATCTGGCCCGACGAGATGCGCCGCGCGTGCAAGGAAGCCGGCATGCAACTCATCTGACCCGCCGCAGGCAAAACGCACAAGGGAGGCAGAAGGGAGAGGAAAATCCCGCTGCCTCCCTTTTTCGTGCCAAAAAGCGCACTCCGAGGCAAAAAAAACGGCAAAAGATTTTGCCAATCCGTCGAAATGGGATAATTTTGCACCGCTTTTTGGCATCATCAAGTGATGCACACATCGTGTGATGGTGAAATTAAGCATCAAACACTTAATTTAGAGTAACACAAAAAAATTATCGCAATGAAAGAAATTGAAGTAAAAGGTACAGCGAGAACCGCTTTCGGCAAAAAGGCCGCACGTGCAATCCGCAAAGAAAATGCCGTTCCCTGCAACTTGTATGGCGAAGCCAAAGATGAAAACGGCGCTCCGGTGGCATTGGCATTCACCGTAACCAACGACATGCTGCGCAACCTGATTTACACGCCCGACATCTACGTAGTGAACCTGGACATCGACGGCAAGAAGCATAAGGCCGTGCTGAAAGAGTTGCAGTTCCACCCGGTAAAGGACAACGTGCTGCACGTAGACTTCTATGAAGTAAACGAAACGAAGCCCATCGTCATGGAAGTGCCCATCAAGCTGAACGGTTTGGCCGAAGGTGTGAAGGCCGGTGGACGCCTGGCCGCATCCGTGCGCAAGCTGAAAGTGAAGGCAGCCTATCCCCAGATTCCCGAGCGCCTGAACATCGACGTGACGAACCTCGCCTTGGGCAAGACCATCAAGGTGGGCGAGTTGCACTTCGAAGGCTTGGAATTGGTTACCAGCAAGGAAGTTGTCGTATGCCAGGTGAAGATGACACGTGGTGCAAGGGCAGCCGCCGCAGCTGAAAAATAATCCTCCCTTTAAAGCAAACGAATGAAATACTTAATTGTCGGTTTGGGCAACATCGGCAGTGAATATGCCGGAACCCGCCACAATATAGGTTTTAGGGTATTGGACGCCTTGGCTAAGGCGTCCAATCTTGTTTTTGAGGACAAGCGCTACGGAGCCGTCGCCTCGCTCTCCGTGAAAGGTCAGCAGCTCGTCCTCCTGAAACCCTCCACCTATATGAACCTCAGCGGAAACGCTGTCAGATATTGGATGAACAAAGAGAACATCCCGCTCGAGCGGCTGCTCGTCGTCGTCGACGACCTTTCGCTGCCCTTCGGCGCCTTGCGCATGAAGCCCAGCGGCAGCGACGGAGGACACAACGGGCTGAAGCACATCGCCTCCGTGCTGGGCACGCAGGCATACGCCCGCCTCAGGTTCGGCATCGGTAACGACTTTCCCCGCGGAGGACAGATTGACTACGTGCTGGGGCACTTCTCCGAAGAAGACCTGAATACGATGGACGAGCGGGTGGAGCTGGCTTGCGAAATGATAAAAAGTTTCTGCCTGGCCGGCATTCAAATCACCATGAACCAATATAACAAGAAATAAAGGCATGAGCGAAGCGAGAATAGACAAATGGCTATGGGCCGCCCGCATCTTCAAGACCCGCTCCATGGCCGCGGCCGCATGCAAGAAAGGCCAGGTTTCCATGAACGGGGCACAGCTGAAGCCTTCGCGCACCGTCAAGCCGGGCGACATCGTCGACGTGCGCAAGCCGCCCGTCACCTATTCGTTCAAGGTCAAACAGACCATAGAGAAGCGGGTAGGCGCCAAACTGATTCCCGAAATCCTCGAAAACGTGACGCCGCCGGAGCAATACGAGCTGTTGGAGATGAACCGCATCAGCGGTTTCGTCAACCGCGCCAAAGGCACCGGACGCCCCACCAAGAAAGAGCGCCGCAGCCTGGACGAATTCACCGCGCCGGAATACTTGGACGACCTCTTGTTCGACTTCGACATGGACGAAGACGAGGACGAAGAAAAGGAGTGACATCCCGAGATCACGGCCATAAGGAAACATGCCGCGCATGCGCTTTTCCGGACTGCAGGCCGTGGAAAGCCGCGGAATGTTGTCCGCAAGGCGAAAGAGTACTTGCCGCAGAGTACTCGAGTACTTTCCGCAAAGTACTGCGCGGCCTGCCGCACGCCGTTTCCGGCCCGTGCGTTTCCTTTTCTCCCATTCTGCGGTTGCCGGTTCCTTCTCCGCGCATCCAGCGAAAAAAAATTCCGACTTTTCGGTCATAATCAAGGGGCATGGAACCGGATGGTTCCATGCCCCTTGATTTTATATTTCCTCAACTCCGACCTCAAGACAAGGCCTACGCCTTGAAGGCCAGGAGGTCGGCCAGGTCGCCTTTCTCGCCCACGAGCCACACGATGTCCCCGGCTTGGAACACGCGCCCGGCCTCGGGCTTCTCCAGCACACCATCCGGCGTTTCCACCCCCACCACTATGCAGTGGTACCTTTCCCTGATGCCGCTGTCCTTTATCCGTTCCCCTACCCATCCGGAATTCTCCGGAATCTGGTATTGCTTCAGCTGCATTTCGCGGTCCGCCAGTTCGGTCTCCACCACGACGGTGTCGTCCATGGCCTGCGAGAAGCGCCCTATCTGCTGGTCGGTTCCTATCACTTGAATGTGGTCGCCGGGATAGATGCGGTCGTTCCCGTTGGGAATGTTAAAATGGTGTGTGCCCCGGATGATGGACACGACATTCACTCCATATCGCCTACCCAAGTCCAGGTCGCCCAGCAGCCTGCCACCCCAAATAGACTCTTCCGGCACTTTGAAATCGGCCAGATGCAGGTCCTTCGACAACAAGCGCTCCGCATATCCCGGCTGGGCCGCGTCGTCGGGCTTCGCCATGGCATCGCGGCTATGCAGGTTCTCCATGAACACTTTCTCCATGCGGATGGTATTCCGCAGCAACGGGCGCGAAAGCGCAATCCCGCCCACCATCAACAAGGCCAGCAAGAGCAGCAGAGGGTCGGCGAAAGGCACCAGATAGCGGATGATGTAGAAGATGAACATGCAGACCACCACGCCCCTGACAATCAAGGTGAACACCAAAGGCAGACGGTTGTAGCGGTTCTCGTTCCACAGCGCGATGAACAACGACGAGCGCCGGCCGCGCGCCATGATGCCGCGGAGGAAAGGCGCCACGCACAAGAACGTGACTACCCCGCAAAGCGCGTTGGCCCACCAATGGGGCAGGATGTCGCGCGTGAACGGCAGGAAGAAGCGGAACGACAAGGCTATCACCGTCACCGAAAGGATGGAAAACACCACCACCTGCCTCAACAAGGCCGTTATCAGCTTCTTCCAATTCCCGGAATGGCTGGCCACTGCCACGCCCGGCGTGTAATGCTCCAGCCACACCACCCAGCCACGGGGCAACGCCCGGCACAACCAGCCGTAGGCAGGCCCGGCCGCCTTGAGCATGTAGGGCGTGGTGAAAGTGGTGATGACCGACACGGCAACCACAATTGGATACAAATGCTTGCTCGTCACGCCCAAGGACATGCCCAAAGAGGCTATGATGAAGGCGAACTCGCCAATCTGCGACATGCTGAAACCGCACTTCATGGCTTCTTTCAGCGGCTGCCCGGCCAGCACGAAGCCCAGCGTGCCGAACACGGCCTGGCCAATAATGATGGCCAACGTCAGCGCCACAATCGGCCAGGCATACTCCGCCAATACGGCCGGGTCGACCAGCATGCCCACCGACACGAAGAATATGGCGCCGAACAAATCTTTCACCGGCGCCACCAGGCGCTCGATCCGCTCGGCCTCCACCGTCTCGGCCAGGATAGACCCCACGACAAAGGCGCCGAACGCCGCACTGAAGCCCGACTGCACGGCCACCACGGCCATGACGAAACACAAAGCAAGGGAAACAATCAGCAGCGTTTCCTCGTTCAGGAAACGCCTGTTCTTCTTTAATAATATAGGTATCAGGTACAAGCCCACCACGAACCAGAGAATCAGGAAGAAGGCCAGCCGGAGCAGCCCCGTCACCAGTTCTTCGCCCGCAATGTTGTGGCTGACGGCCAGCGTGGAGAGCATCACCATCAGGACGATGGCCAGGATGTCTTCCAATATCAGCACGCTCAGCACCACTCCAGCAAACTTCTGTTGCAGCACGCCCATGTCCTGAAAGGCCTTGTAGATAATGGTGGTGGACGACATGGCCAGCATCCCGCCCAGGTAAATGCAGTCCATGCTCTTCCATCCGAACAAATGCCCCACGGCCGTGCCCAGGAACATCATGCAGAAGATGATGGTGAGGGCGGCAATGACCGGCGCCGCCCCCATCCTCAGTATCTTCTTGAAACTAAACTCCAACCCCAACGTGAACAGCAAGATGACGACGCCGATCTGGGCCCAGATGTCGATGCTGCCCGCATCCCGCACGGAGGGGATATACACGAAATGGGGCCCGGCTATGAATCCGGCCACGATGTAGCCCAGCACCACCGGTTGCTTCAACCACTTGAACAAGATGGAGACCACGGCGGCCACCAACAGGATCAGCGCCAGGTCCTGAATCAAAGCCGGTATTTCTCCCATCGCCGTCTTACCTTAAAGCCGTAAGTTCTGCAATCTTCACCACCGTCATCATCGCCTTCTCCATGCTCTGCACGGGCACGAACTCATGCCGCCCGTGGAAATTCAGCCCTCCGGCGAATATGTTGGGACAAGGCAGCCCCTTGAACGAAAGTTGCGCCCCGTCGGTTCCCCCGCGTATGGCCTGCACCCGGCACTTCACCCCGGCGGCCTCGATGGCCTCCTTCGCGATGTCAACGATGTGCATCATCGGCTCCACCTTCTCGCGCATGTTGTAATACTGGTCGTGCACATCCACGTCCACCGTGTCCTCGCCGTACTCCTCGTTCAGCCTATCCGCCAGCAGGCCCAGGAATGTTTTGCGGGCCTCGAATCGTCCGCGGTCGTGGTCGCGTATGATGTAGCTCAGTTGGGTTTCTTCCACCGTGCCCTTCACGCCCGTCAGGTGGAAGAATCCCTCGTATCCCTCCGTCTGTTCGGGCGTCTCGCCCTGCGGCATCCGCCTGATGAACTCGGCGGCCACCAACATGGAGTTCAGCATCTTGCCCTTGGCATATCCGGGATGCACGTTCAGTCCCTTCACCGTCACCTTGGCCGAGGCGGCGTTGAAGTTCTCAAATTCCAGTTCCCCGGCTTCCCCGCCGTCCATGGTGTAGGCCCATTCGCAACCGAACTTCTCCACGTCGAACAAATGGGCGCCCTGCCCAATCTCCTCGTCGGGGTTGAATCCCACCCTGATTTTCCCGTGCTTGATTTCGGGATGGGCCTGCAAGTAGACCATGGCTTGTACGATTTCCGCCACGCCTGCCTTGTCGTCGGCCCCCAGCAGGGTGTGCCCGTCGGTGACAATCAGATCTTCACCCACGTGGTCCAGCAGTTCCGGGAACTGCTTCGGCGACGTGACGATGCCGTCTTCGGCGGAGAGCACGATGTCCCCGCCGTCGTATTTCTCCACGATGCGCGGCTTCACGTCCTTCCCCGAGCAGTCGGGCGACGTGTCGATATGGGCGATGAAGCCAATGGTGGGCACCTCGCGGTCGGTATTCGCCGGCAGCGTGGCAAACAAATATCCGTGTTCGTCCAGCGAAACGTCGGCGAGCCCTACGTCCTTCAACTCCTGCTCCAGATAGCGGGCAAAGGCCATCTGCTTCTCCGTGCTGGGGCATGTTTCCCCCTCTTCACTCGACTGGGTGTCGAAACCCACATATTTCAAAAAACGGTCTACCAGTTCCATGTCGTATACAATATTAAAGTTTGTCCCGTAAAATTAATCATTCCACAAGAGTTGGACAATAAAACTGCCGCCTTTTTCTTTGCTTTTTTTCAAATCCCTGCGGCAGGGATGCACTTTTCATCCATTTTAATGCCTTTCAGATTTGGCGCATCAATCCTTTTGTCGTACATTTGAGGCATCAAACTATAACATCACAAAATCCCATGAAGAAGACGTTACCTCTTTTCGTCTGCAGCTTGTCCGTGTGCCTCGGCATGAGCGGACAAACGGACATCACCTCTGAATTCCTTGCCAACCCGTCATTCGAAGCCGACGCCGAAGCTTGCGTCACGACTTCGCCCGACATCGTGAACAACTCCGCCGACGGCCTCCGCGGATGGAACATCGCCCCGCAGGGGTGGCATACGACCAATCCCGGCGTTGCCCTGCTCATCAATGACGGCTGTTTCACGGACAACAACTTCGGGAAGACCGACATACCGGACGGCAGCTTCGCCTACTACCAAAGATTCGGCTGGGGCAGCGCCACCTCGGAGATGAGCCAGACCACGGCAACCGACCTGCCCGCAGGGGAATATGAACTGACGTTCTTCACCAAAGCCTTCTCGGCCAACAACGCAGCCACCAGCGCTCTGGTGGCCGTACGCACCGCCGACATGGAAACGCTGGAGAGCCTGACGGTGGCCTGCCAGCCGGGAAGCGCCGACATCATGGGCAACTCCTCGTGGACAGAGCATTCCCTGCGCTTCGTCGTCGAAGAAGCCACGCCCGTCACCCTGTCGTCGCAAATGACGTGGGGCAACGGCGGCAGCTGCATCGCCTACGACCACTTCACGCTCACCCGGTTGCCGGAAGGGAGCATCGACCCCGATGCACCGGTGGTGGAAGGCGGGACGGAAGACCAGATCGAGTCGCCCACCGAAGGGGTCATCACCCACGATTTCGTGGACGAAGCCACCATGCAGCAGGACTTGCTCCAGATGCTGGCCAACTCCATGGCCTACGCACGTAATATATGGTACGACTGCGCGGCTCCGAACAGCAAGGACGAGGCCTGCGGATACTTCAAGGCCAACAGCGCCGGACAAAACAACGAGGACGGCGTGCGCACGAACGCCGACTTCGCCATGATTTGCGCCTTCCTCCACAAATACGGGCAAGGCAAGGTGGAACTACCGGAAGGCATCACTTGGGCCACCGTGAAGGACATGGCCGTCAGGTCGCTCGTCTTCGGCTACTCCACCCACAAGGCCAACAAACTGAAGGTCACGTCGAACAATGCCTATTGGGGGTCGGTCAGTGCCTCGGACTACGTGTGGGAAAGTTCGCTCTGGGCCATGTCGCTAGCCTACGCCTCCCACTTCCTGCAGGACGAACTGAGCGAAGCGCAGAAAACTTACATATATAATATGATAAAGGCGGAATGCCACTACGAACTGCAACGGAGCATCCCCACCGGTTTCAACGGCGACACGAAAGCAGAAGAAAACGGCTGGGAAACCAACATCCTGGCCTGCGCGCTGGGACTGTACCCCGACGACGCATTGGCCCCGCAATGGTTCGACCGCCTGCGGCAGTTTGCCATCAACTGCTATTCCCATGTGGACGATGCCGGCAACACGACCGTCATTGACCCTGACTACGACGACAAGACCGTACAGGACTTGTACATCGGAAAGAACCTCTACGATGACTATACACTGCAGAACCATAATTATTTCCACACATCATACCAGAACGTGGTGATGCAGGAACTGGGCGAATCCTATCTGGCCCTCCATTTGTTCCAAGGTGAAAACCCGAAATGGAAGACCAACGCACTGATGCACAACAACCAGAAAGTGATGGACGAAGTGCTCTGCCGCCTGGCCTTGGCCGACGGCGAACTGGCCATGCCCAACGGAAACGACTGGAGCATGTTCCTCTACGACCAGATTACGAGTTACACCACGGCCGCCTGCTTCCTGCGCGACCCGGACGCACTGATGCTGGAAAACCTGGCCTACAAAAACATCAAGGCACGCCAAACCACGACCGAAGACGGCAGCTGGCTGCTGAACAGCGACATCGGCCCGCGACGGATGGGCGTGGAAGGACATCGGGTGATGATGACCTACCTGATGCACGAACTGGCCTCGACAGCCGAAATGCAACCCACCACGTGGAACGAATTCAGCCGGGAGAACGAGGACGCACATCTCTTCGTGTCGCAAAATATCGTGCGGGCCAATACGCCGGACCGCTTCAGCGTCTTCTCCTGGAGCACCGGACTGAAAAGCTACACGGGATACATCGCCTCCAACACGCCGGACAAGAACAAAATCATCGTGCCCTACAAGGCGAACAACACGGGCAACATCTTGGGATGGTACACCGTGAGCGGCAAGGCCACCGACGCATCGCCCGTCGTCAGCGGCATCTATGACCTGAACGGCAACAGCTACACAATGAACGGCAAGCTCAACACCAACGGCAACAGCTTGGAAAACAACTTCACCCTCTACTCCACTCCGGGCAATGCGGTGGTATACATGGACTACGTGGTGGGCAAGACCAACGGCACCATCACCGAGGAAAAGGGCGGACTGATGGCCATCAGCACCGACCCCTTCACCAAGACGCAACGCACACTGTACCACGCCAAGGGGCGCTCGCAGACCGACGGCAGCCAAATGAAGAGCTTCGAAAGCAGCTGGGTCAACATTGACAACGAGGTGGGCATCGTTTGCACGGACTCCAACAAGTCCGTGGCCTTCGGCGACCGCGAGCTGAACAGCTCCATCTATCTGTCCAAAGCCTATCCGGCTTATTCCAACAACGGAAGAAGCTTCAGCAAGGGAAGCATCGTGGACCGCCGCCACATTATATATTATAGTAATGTGGACTCCGCCGCCACAGCACAGCTGGCCGCACTGGCGTTGCCGCTCACGGAGCAGGTGCCCGAAGGCTGGAACGGCGTCATCGCCAGCGACCCCGACAGCGCGCGCTACCTCCTGCTCAGCAACTATGTGGGCGAGACGGCCTGCACGCTGAAAGACATCCTGATGCCCGAAGGAGCTCCCGTATTCACCGAAATGACAGCCATCACGGCGCAAGGTTCCACCGCCACATTCCATTGCGATGTCAACCACAGCGTGGCCCAGACGCTCCGCGTCTTTATCCAAGGCGGAGAGGTGAACGCCCGCCAGATGGAAAACGACTCCTGCGGGGCTTACCTCTACAACTATGGAGCGGAGGAACAGACCGTAGAGGCCATCATCTGGGCCGACGGCCGGAAACTCACCGCACCCGTCACCATCGAAAAGGACGCTTGCGTGTCGGTCCGCGCCACGAACGGGGAAATCGTGACAGAGACCGTGGAGTTGGGTGAGGAAGAAACGGACGAGTACGTGGACATCACAGCCCAGTGCCTTTCCAATCCGGGCTTCGAGGACGACGAAACCTGGGGGACGGAAAGCGCAGTGAACCTGAACGGCACTTTATATGACCCATGTTATGTGAACAACGTGGCCGCCGCCGACCGGCGGTGGCCGCAAATCCTGCCCACGCAGGGCTGGACACCCGACAACGCACTCAAAGGCGGCTCCAACTTCGCCCTCCTCTACTCCATGCCTTACAGCATCGACATGTATTGCGTATCGCCTTCCAACGTGGGCAACTCGGCCAGCATCATGGCTGCCCCGGCTGCCGACGAGACGTGCGGAGAGCGCTGCCTGAGCATCCTGAACTCATGGGACAGCGGACGCAATGCCATCACGCAGTCCGTAACCTTGCCCGAGGGGGAATATAAGTTGACCTTCCTCGCCCAATACGTCTGCCAGAACGAAATGCGCCATGTGGACGACGGCACAGTGAATACTACGGGCGACAACATCAACTACTCCCGTTGCGGCATCAGCTTCGGGGACACAGCCATATACAAATACCCGCGCTTGGCCAACCATTGGGAAACCGTGGAATGCCCGTTCAGGCTGGATAAGGAAACCCGCGTGACAGTGAGCCTGGGACTGGAAACCACACACAGCGTGGGCGCGGCCTACAACACCCGTCTCTACATCGACCAGGTGCGGCTCTATAGCAAAGGAGAAGTGACCATCACTCCTGAGCCCGACGACCCGGACCACATCGCCGAAACAAACGGGAAAGAAGAAGAAGAAAAGAACGTGGACGTCTACAACCTGCAGGGCATCAAACTCCGCGACAACGTACCGGCCAGCCAAGCCACCAACGGGTTGCCGCAGGGTATCTACGTCGTTGGGACACAAAAAGTCGTGCGGCTCTAAGCCTTAGCATGGCCGCGTGAAAAAGATTTCCAGAAGGAACGGCATCTTTTTCACGCCCCGTCACCACATTCTCACGAAAAAGAAATCCTTTTGTCACAAAAGTTACTTACCTTTGTCCTGTCTTAAAACAAAAAGATTATGGAACAGAGAAGGCATTACCGCACGCTCGTGCTATCCGACATCCACCTGGGCACTTCGCATTCCAAAACAGACGAAGTGAGCCACTTCCTGAGCAACGTGGACTGCGACCGGCTAATCCTAAACGGTGACATCATCGACGGATGGCAACTGAAGAAAGGCGGGACACGGAAATGGCAAGCCAAGCACACCCGATTCTTCAAAATTCTCATGAGAATGATGGAACGCCAAGGTACGGAAATCATCTACGTCAGGGGAAACCACGACGACTTTCTGGACAATCTGGCACCACTCTCCTTTGCCAACCTCCATGTCGTGAAAGACTACGAGTTGGAAAGCTGCGGTAAACGCTACTTCGTCACGCACGGCGACATCTTCGACCGCGTGACCACACAAATGAAGTGGCTCGCCCTGCTGGGCGACGTGGGTTACACGCTGCTCCTTGCCTTCAACAGCTATTACAACCGCTACCGTGTGCGGCGCGGCAAACCATACTATTCGCTCTCGCAACACGTGAAACAGAAAGTGAAATCAGCCGTCAACTACATCTCCGACTTTGAACACACGCTCGCGGAGTTTGCCCGAGCAAGAAAATACGACGGCATCATCTGCGGACACATACACCATCCAGACAATACGGAATACGAAGGCATCCACTACCTGAACTCCGGCGACTGGGTGGAAACCATGTCGGCCTTATCGGAAGATGAGAACGGACAATGGGACATTATCTACTACACCGACATCGCAGCCACCCTTCCCCACGACACCTCATCCACACATTTATTCATAGCCTCATGAAATTCCTGTTCATCGTACAAGGCGAAGGCCGGGGACACCTGACACAGGCCCTCACGTTGGAGGAGCATCTGTGCCGCGAAGGGCACGAGGTAGTGGAAGTGCTGGTCGGCAAAAGCCACACCCGTCAACTGCCGGACTTTTTTCAGCAGAAGCTCAAGGCACCGCTCAAACGCTTCGAAAGTCCCAACTTCCTGCCCACACCGGCCAACCGGAAGAACAACCTTACGCGAAGCGTGGTGTACAACCTGATGCGCACGCCCACGTTCCTGCATAGCATCGCATTCATCCGACGCCGCATCAATGCCACACAAGCCGACGTGGTAGTCAACTTCTACGAACTGCTCACGGGCATGACTTACCTGCTCTGTCCGCCACGGGCCCACCACATTTGCATCGGACACCAATACCTTTTTCTGCACAAGGACTTCCAGTTTCCCCGCGTCAACCGCGCCCAACTGGCTCTATTGAAAATGTTCACCCGGCTCACAGCCATCGGCGCAAAGCGCAAACTGGCACTCTCCTTCAGAAGGATGGACAACGACAGGAAGCACCGCGTCTACGTCGTACCGCCACTCCTGCGCAAAGAGGTATTGCGGCAAACCACGTCCGAAGGGGATTATATACACGGTTACATGGTCAATTCTGGCTTTTCCACGCAAGTCATGGAGTGGCACAAAGCCTGCCCGCAAGTTCCCTTGCGCTTCTTTTGGGACCGCAAGGGCGAGACCCAAATACGGCACGTGGACGACACCTTGAGCTTCCACCCGCTGGACGACCATGCCTTCCTGCAACAAATGAGCGGTTGCAAAGCTTATGCCAGCACGGCCGGGTTCGAATCCATCTGCGAAGCCATGTACATGGGCAAACCGGTGCTAATGGTGCCGGCGCACATCGAACAAGAATGCAATGCTTACGATGCCATGTGCTCCGGAGCCGGCATTGTCTCCGAAGAATTTTCATTGGACCGACTGCTGGAGTTCAGCGCGTCATTCCACCCTAACCACAAGTTCATCTTTTGGGCCAATAACGTGAACCTGATTGTGGAAAACCTCGTTCGCCCGCCAGAAACCGAGGCAAACCGCCTCCTTTATATGGAAAAGATTCTGCAACTCTTCAAGCGATACAAGTTAGTTTCCTATAAATAATGGGGCAGTAGAAATTTAGTGGGGGAACCAACTACAACGCCGTGTCGGATTGTCACCCAAGCACGGATTTTCCTGCCAAAAAGAAAGGCTTTCCTTCCGCTTCCGTGTTTCAATGACAGGACGGACCGCTGCAAAATGGGGCCGGACTGTTAAAAAACTGGTGGGGAAACTGTTTGTATGGAGCATTTCTCCGTCCCGGCGGGTGTTTTTTCGCGGGAAAAACAGAATCGCTTTCCGCAAAGAAATGAATCGCCTTCCGCAAAGACGAAACTTTTTTGCCGCAAGGCAGTTCCTGCGGGTGCAGAAAGAGGGGAAAAACAGGGCTTCGAAAAGCTTTTCCGTCCCGGATGGAGTCTGCTCGCATGCAAATCTCGTTTGTCCTTTTGCAAGCCATTCCCCCGCAGGATTGACGCGGGGGCGGGTTCCGGCCGCACGGCGTTCCGTGACGGGCGGCAAATTGTCGCGGAAACCGGTTTTCGGCTTTCATCCTGCATTCCCTTGGGCGCGCGAGGTTCGCGCATTTCCGTTCTGTTCCCGTCCCCCGCCCGTTTGCGCGGTTCTCGCAGGGGCTGTCTTGACGTTTTGACAAAGTGTCATTTGGAAGTTGCTGCTGTCCGCAGGCCTTTTGGTACCTTCGCGACAGGAGACGGCCGGCGCCATCGAAACAGGCAAGGGAGTTCCCAAGGGCCGTCTTTCTTCCCTTTCCGGAACGCTGAAATATACGGCTGTCCCCACTGGATTTCTACTGAGCCTAAATAATGCCTATACCAACATGAATACCACGAAACCCGCCTTTACGGATTTCGTGGCATTCCCTATATTCCCGAACAGATTCTGTTCCCTTCCGGAACTTCTAGCTCTCCATTTACTTACTCTCAAAGATTCAGTCCCTACGAAAAATGTCCCGCGTATAGACCTTCCCCTCCACGTCGTCCAGACAACTATCATAGCGGTTGGCGATGATGGCATGACTCTGGGCTTTGAATGCCTCCAAGTCGTTCACCACACGGCTGCCGAAGAAGGTACTGCCGTCCTCCAATGTGGGTTCATAAATGATGACTTCCGCTCCCTTGGCCTTGATACGCTTCATCACGCCTTGGATGCTCGACTGGCGGAAGTTGTCGCTGTTTGACTTCATCGTCAGGCGATAGACACCTATTACACATACTTTCTCTTCGCTTGGATCGAAGTCGCCACGATGGTAATAATCGTAGTAACCAGCCTTGTGAAGCACACGGTCGGCAATGAAGTCCTTACGGGTGCGGTTGCTCTCCACGATGGCCTGGATGAGGTTTTCGGGCACGTCAGCATAGTTGGCCAACAGTTGCTTGGTGTCTTTGGGCAGGCAATAACCGCCGTAACCGAAGCTGGGATTGTTGTAGTGCGTACCGATGCGCGGGTCAAGGCAGACCCCGTCAATGATGGCTTGGGTGTCCAGCCCCTTCATCTCGGCATAAGTGTCCAACTCGTTGAAATAAGAGACACGCAGGGCCAGGTAGGTGTTAGCGAAGAGCTTCACAGCTTCGGCTTCGGTCAGGCCCATGAACAGCGTGTCGACGTCCTTCTTTATCGCGCCTTCCTGCAAGAGAGCGGCAAAGGTGCGGGCTGCTTCGTCCAGCCGGGCATCCCCTTCGGGGCGGCCCACGATGATACGGCTGGGATAAAGGTTGTCATACAGCGCCTTGCTCTCGCGCAGGAATTCCGGAGAAAAGATGACGTTTTCCGTACCCAGTTTCTTGCGAACGCTTTCCGTGTAGCCCACGGGAATAGTGCTCTTGATGACCATGATGGCATGAGGGTTGACGCTTTTCACCAGTTCAATGACCTCTTCCACGTGGCTTGTGTCGAAGTAGTTCTTCACCGGGTCGTAGTTCGTCGGGGCCGCGATGACCACAAAGTCGGCATCGCCGTATGCCTTCGCACCGTCAAGCGTGGCGGTCAGGTTCAGGTTCTTTTCTGCCAAATATTTCTCGATGTAGTCGTCCTGGATAGGCGACTTGTGCTTGTTGATCAAATCCACTTTTTCGGGAATCACGTCCACCGCCGTCACCTGATGGTGCTGGCTCAACAAAGTGGCAATACTAAGCCCCACGTAGCCTGTACCGGCCACGGCGATCTTTATATCTTTCTTGTCCATTATAATCTGATTAAAATTCACTCATCAACAATATTTCGTACAACATTTCATTGTCATTCAATTCTCCAATCCTTAAGCGTGCGCTTGTCGCTGTCGAAGTTGACAGCCACCTTGACCACGGGCAGGCCGCAGAGGGCGAAGCGCGCGGGATAATCCTTCAGGTCGATCTGGCGCATGGCGGCATCGGCCGACTGGTCCAGCTTGAGCTCCATCACGTACAGCCTCGTCCGGGTGCGCATCACCATGTCCACCCGTCCGCGCGGCGTGCGGACCTCCACGTCCACATAATAGCCCAACAAACTGAAGATGATATAAAACACCTGCTGGTAATGCCCCTCGGTGTCCGTCCGTTCGCAGTAGGGCACCGTTGAGAGGAAGTCCTGCAACAGGCGCAGCGCCCCGTCCATGTCATCGTGCAATATGCTGCCGTACATCTTGGCCACCATGGTATTGGAGAGCCCTTCCCCTTGTACATAGTAGGGCAACAAGCTCCTCAGCAGCCCGATGCGGATTTCCCGGTTGGGCAGGTCAAGCGTGTAGAGTTCCGTTTCCTTGTTGTAATCCTTGATGGTCACGTAACCGCTTTGGTAAAGCAGCGGGGTAATGCTTTCAATGCGTTCCGTGGGAGCATCGAAGTCCGCGGCCATGGCCTCCATTCCGCCTATCCGGGAAGGTTCCACACCGAACTTCCGCAACATCTCTATCAGGTAAGTGGGCGTCCTGCTGCCGAACCAGTAGGAATCTATCTTTCCTTTTGAAAAGGCTGTCAACAAGCTGAACGGGTTATAGATGTCGGGCGATGGCCAGGTGAAATGGTAGCCGTCGTAGTTGTCCTTCAGTCTTTCCAAGGTTTGCTCCCGCGTCGTTTCCAACCGGCTGGCCAGCAGGTCCAAGTCTTTGGACATCTGCGTCTCCATCTCCTCTTGGGTGATGCCGCAGATGGCCGCGTAAGGCTCGTCCATGCTGATGTTCTCTATGTTGTTCAGTTCGCTGAAGATGCTGAGCTGGGAGAACTTGGTAATCCCCGTGAGGAACACATAGCGCAGGTAGGGGTCGCAGGCCTTGAGCGGGCTGTAGAAGTTGCGCATGACGTTGCGCAGCACCGGAAGGTCCTTTTCCTCGTGCACCACGTCCAGCAGCGGAGCGTCGTATTCGTCGATGAGCACCACCACCTGGCGGCCCGTCTGTTCGAAGGCCCGCCGGATGAGCCGTGAAAGCCGCACGTTCACATCGGGAAGGTCGGCAAGAAGCCCGAACGCCTCCTCCATTGGGGAAAGCTGGGACGACAAATAGCGCTCCAGCTGTTCACGGTCCATGTGTTTCCCCAGGCTCATGTCGAAGTGCAGCACCGGATATTCCGTCCATTCCGTCTCCAGCCTTTCCATCGCCAAACCCTTGAACAAGTCCTTGCGCCCTTCGAAATAAGCATGGATGGTGCTTGTCAGCAAAGATTTCCCGAACCGGCGCGGACGGCTCAGGAACATGTATTTGGAGGCGGAATGCGTCATGCGGTAGACATATTCCGTCTTGTCTATATACAAATAATTCTTTCCCCGTATCTCGGAAAAAGTCTGTATTCCTATTGGGTATTGTCGTTGTGGCTGCATCTTCGTCCTCCTTCCTTTCCTTTCGATTATTCAATTCTCCAATCCTTAAGCGTGCGCTTGTCGCTGTCGAAGTTGATGGCCACCTTGACCACGGGCAGGCCGCAGAGGGCGAAGCGCGCGGGATAATCCTTCAGGTCGATCTGGCGCATGGCGGCATCGGCCGACTGGTCCAGCTTGAGCTCCATCACGTACAGCCTCGTCCGGGTGCGCATCACCATGTCCACCCGTCCGCGCGGCGTGCGGACCTCCACGTCCACATAATAGCCCAACAAACTGAAGATGATATAAAACACCTGCTGGTAATGCCCCTCGGTGTCCGTCCGTTCGCAGTAGGGCACCGTTGAGAGGAAGTCCTGCAACAGGCGCAGCGCCCCGTCCATGTCATCGTGCAATATGCTGCCGTACATCTTGGCCACCATGGTATTGGAGAGCCCTTCCCCTTGTACATAGTAGGGCAACAGGCTCCTCAGCAGCCCGATGCGGATTTCCCTGTTGGGCAGGTCAAGCGTGTAGAGTTCCGTCTCCTTGTTGTAATCCTTAATAGTCACGTAACCGCTTTGGTAGAGCAGCGGGGTAATGCTTTCGATGCGTTCCGTGGGAGCATCGAAGTCCGCGGCCATGGCCTCCATTCCGCCTATCCGGGAAGGCTCCACACCGAACTTCCGCAACATCTCTATCAGGTAAGTGGGCGTCCCGCT
>CALULQ010000008.1 GCA_944321525.1 uncultured Paraprevotella sp. | reverse complement strand
CCAGCACGCCGAAGTTGGCCTTCTGGCGGAGCAGCCGCTTGATGGCCCAGTCGAAGCGGATGTATTTGTCATGCGTCATCTCATCCATAATGATTTGTTTTTCCTGTTCTTAAATGCAAAGATACCTTTTCTTTTCTTTTGTTGTCCCGTAGTCCCCCGACACGGTGGTTCCTGCTGCGGGACAAGCATCACAATTTTGCTATTTCTTCTAAACTGAGCTCCGTGGCTTGAGCTATGACATCGGGCGACACGCCCAACTTTTTTAAATTACGGGCGTTCTTTATTCGTTCTTCCTGTTGCCCCTCCGCACGTCCCTCTTCAAGTCCTTCCATTTTCGCCGTGTTCAAGACGTCGTTTTGAATCATGACGGCATTCAGGTGCTCGTCGTAGGCGTGGCGTTCCTTGTCGCTCATCGAATAATACTTCAGTTTCTCGAGGGCTTCGCCCAGGCCGGGCGCCTTCGTTTTGGGAGAGATGGTGCCGTATTTCAGGTAGCGCATCCACTCCTCCAGCGGGGTGACGGCCACCTTGTCGAACTCGTTGACACGGATGAGGATGTACTCCGGGAAGATCTCGGAAGGAAGGCGGGAGACGATGGCCTGCTTCTCCTTCGTGCGGATTTGCAGCAGGTCGAGGGTATGCACGCCCACGAAGGTGTTCTGGCCGTGGTAGAGGTAGTCGCTGCCCACACCCAGGTCGAAATACAGGATGCTGATGGAATAGACCTTCTTCACCTCGCGGTACGAGTCGCCCAGGCTGATGTGCTCCGTGATGGCCTTGGCCACGCCGTAAAGGATGCGCTCCAGGTAGTACAGCTCGCGGGTGTTCTGCACCTCGATGAGGATGATTTCCCCCTTGCTGTTGCGCGCCTTGATGTCCACGCGGTTGAACTTGTCGTCCTCCGAAAGCTGGTTGCCCTCGCTTTCCAGAATCTCCACGATGGTGATGGGCTCCTTGAGGAACACCGTCAGGAAGCCTTCCAGCACGCCGAAGTTGGCCTTCTGTCGGAGCAGCCGCTTGATGGCCCAGTCGAAGCGGATGTATTTGTCATGCGTCATCTCATCCATAGTGATTTGTTTTTCCTGTTCTTAATTGCAAAATTAAGAAAAAAACGGGAAAGTGTCACGTTTTTACAAATTTTATGGCCGGTTGGGATGTCGGGGCAAAGCGCATCGGGAGAAAGGTCGGTGGTTGGCCGGAAGAGAGGGGAAAAGGATGCGGAGTCCGGAGTTGTACTCTGCGGCAAGTACTCGAGTACTCTCCGCAAAGTACGCTGACGGACTGCGCATGGCTTTGGGGGCAAATCCGGCCGGAAAAGGTCTGTTGTCCGTCCATTGCTTTTGCCGTTTGTGCCCGTTCCGTTCTTGTCCTTTTCTTGTCAGTTGTTTTCGTTGCTTTCTGTCACCGGTGTGATTTCCATGGCTGCTCCCCCGCTTGCCTGCAGTTTGAGCACGATGTCGTCTCCGCCCTTGATGGTATTCCTCACGATGGCCACTTTCGTGCGGGTGTCCAGCGAGGGGTTGTCCTCGTAGAGCGTGAGCCGATAAGCCTTGCCTTGTTCCAGAAAACGGGTGGGAAGCGTGAGCGTCCGGGCTTCCGTACCGTTCAGTACCCCCGCGAACCACCGCTTGCCCGACCGCCGCGCGATGGCCACGTACTCCCCGATTTGTCCGTCGATGGGGACGGTGTCGTCCCACGTGCAGGGCAGATGTTTCCAGAATTCCAGTTCCTTTTCGCCCCGGTAGAGTTGTGGCGTGTCGTACCAGAAAAGGAATGTGACGGGGCTGTAGTACACCACGGGCAGGGCCAGCTGATGGGCGTGCGTGTTTTTCACCCGGCTGGAGAAATAGCAAGGGGTGTAGTCCGCCGGCCCGCAAAGGAAGCGGGTGAAGGGCAGGGTCGTGTTGTGCCGTGCGTCGGGCATCATCTCGTTGCCGTGTACGCCTTCCTGCGTCATCAGGTTGGGCAAGGTGCGGCTCAGTCCCGTGGGACGGTATTCGTCGTGTATGTCCACCATAAGGCCGTATTCGGCACAGCGCCGCACGGCTTGGTGGAGCCAGATGGTCCAGAATTGGTTGCCCACCTGCACGAATCCGAATTTCAGTCCTTTCACTCCCCATTCCTTGTAGAGCGGGAGCAGGCTGTCCAATTGTTGCACGAGGGCGCGCTGGTTCACGTAGAGCCACACTCCGATGCCTTTCGAGGCCGCATAGTCGCAGAGGGCGGGGATATCCAAGTCCTTGTCGGGGGCGACCCGGCTGGCGTCGCTGGCCATCATCATTTCAGGTCCGTACCAACCCGCGTCCAGATGCACGTATTGCAGTCCGCGTTCGGCCGCAAAGTCCACGGCCGTCAGGGCGTCTTTCTGCTTGAGCGCGGAGCGGAACGCCTTTCCGGGGCGAATCCACGAGAGGTCGCCCTGCAGGGCACAAGGGTCGTTCAGGTTCAGGTAGAGGTAGTCATGGGCAATCAGTTCCACCGGCCGTTCGGCCGCCATGACGACTCGCCACGGCGTGTCGTAGGGCGTGATGACATCGGCGCAGTCGTACATGCTGGTCACCAGCGTGTTCCGCCGTTCGGGGGAAAGGGCGAATTTTGTGCGCACGTAGTCCCGCATGCGCGCTTCTCCCAGCGCCACGGTCAGCCCGTTCTTCAATATCATGGTCAGGGGGCGTTCGCTTTCACCTTCCCATCCGTTGAGGAGCCGCGGTTCGACGGGGCTTTGCGCCCAGGCTTCGTAATAGGCCAGCGTGCCTTCCGGCAAGGCAAATTCCGTCAGTTCGCGTGTGATGTGCAGGAAGAGTCCGTTGGTCGTGGCCGGGAAATGGTAGCGGAAAGCCACTCCCTCGTTGTAGGCCCTGGCCTCCACGTCCATGAAGTAGGTGCGTGAGCGGTCGTATCCGTCCTTGGCCTCCTCCGCAGGCGCTTCCCCCTTCCGGAATTTCACGCGCAGGCTGCGGTAATGGTCGGTAATGTTGGAGCGTTCTCCATAAAGAGGTTGCCACGTTCGTTGGCTTTCGCCTGTTTCGCTCCCGATGTACGACAGGTTGTCGCCCCACTGCGCGCAGCTGTCGTTCTCGATGCCCAAGGCGCTTTCCAGAAGTTTGTTTTCGATGTCCACTCCCAGCCGCGATTTTCCGACCACCGTCTTTCCCTTGTAGGTCAGGGTGTAGTAAAGGCGCGTGGCGCCGCCGGCGTCTTCTTCCACGGCGAGCGTGAATTCGTAATTCCGGTCGGGCGATGAGAGTGTGAATGTGCGTGGGGCGGCCCATCCGGCGACGGCCGTCCACAGCAGGCACAAGAGCAAGGTCGCTTTTTGCATGACGGACGAGTTTTATGGTTTCATACCTTATATAATGTTATACGTGCGGGCGAGGCTTTCCACCTATCCGTAGCCGGGAAAAAGTGTCGGAGGAGAGGGCTCTCCGTGCCATTTGTTACTATTTTGCGCTGTGAAGTAACATATCCGTTTTTTCCGGATGCGGCATTTGTAGTTTTGTGGAGAAAAACGTATATTTGTGAGCCATACCGGAAGATGCGGTCTGGAACGTGAAATCTAAAAAAATGGGAAACATGAAAGAATCGGAAACACAATTTGCAGGGATGACCCGCTATCGCTGGGTCGTCTGTTCCATGCTCTTTTTGGCCACGACCATCAACTACCTCGACCGCCAGGTGTTGTCGCTGACGTGGAAAGACTTTATTGCGCCGGAGTTCGGTTGGAACGACACAGATTATGGCATCATCACCGGCTGCTTTTCCATCGTTTATGCCGTCAGCATGTTAGTCGTGGGCAAGGTGGTCGACCGCTTGGGCGCGCGTCGCGGCTATCTGTGGGCCATCGGCTTTTGGTCGGCGGGCGCGTGCCTCCATGCGTTTTGCGGCATCGCCACGAGCGGCCTGCTGACCGGCACATGGCTGGTGGGCTTCGAGGGCGCGCGGGAGAACCTGGCCACGCTCCAGGTCGTGGGCGACACGGTGTGGACCGTCTCCACCGTCAGCGTCTGGCTCTTCTTGGCGGCCCGTTGCATCCTGGCGGTGGGCGAGAGCGGCAATTTCCCCGCGGCCATCAAGATCACGGCGGAGTATTTTCCGAAGAAAGACCGCGCCTTTGCTACGAGCGTGTTCAACAGCGGAGCCCAGATTGGCGCGCTGCTGGCTCCGTTCATCATTCCCTTGCTGGCGCGCTACTACGGATGGGAGATGTCCTTCCTGTTGGTGGGCGCCGTGGGTTTCGTGTGGATGGGCGTGTGGGTGTATGTTTATGACAAACCGCAGGAGAGCAGACGGGTGAACGCCCGGGAGCTGGCCTACATCGAGCAGGACGCGGCCGCGGAAGGAACCGAGGCTCCTTCCGCGGAGAAGGGCATCAGCATCTGGAAGTGTTTCACCTACCGCCAGACGTGGGCCGTGGTGGCCGGGCGCTTCTTGCCCGATGGTGTGTGGTGGTTCTTCCTCTTCTGGGCGCCGGCTTACGTGCACGATGTCTACGGCTACAGCTCCGATTCCGCCACGGGTATCCTGCTCATATTCACGCTTTATCTCATTTCCATGCTCTCCATCCCGGGCGGCTATCTGCCCACGTGGTTCATCAACCGCCGCGGCATGAATCCCTATGCGGGCCGCATGCGCGCCATGCTCATCTATGCGTTCTTTCCCCTGATAGGGTTGGTGGCGCAGCCGATGGGTGCATGGTCCTATTGGTATCCCATCGTGATCATCGGCATCATCGGTGCGGCGCATCAGAGCTGGAGCGCGAACGTCTACTCCGTGGTGGGCGACATGTTCCCCAAGTCGGCCGTGGCCACGGTGACGGGCATAGGCGGCATGTCGGGCGGCATCGGTTGCCTGCTTTTCAACGTGTGCTCGGGCCTGCTCTTCACTTATTCCAAGGAGACGCAGATGGGCTTCCTGGGCTTCAAGGGCATCGAGGCCGGCTATATGATTGTGTTTGTCGTGGCGTCGCTGGCCTACCTGCTGAGTTGGGTGGCCATCAAGTTGCTGGTGCCGCGCTATCAGTTGATTAAGGAATAAAAAAGGAGAATACGCATGAAAGCTTTTATGGACAAGGATTTCCTGTTGCAGACGGAAACGGCGCAGGAACTCTATCACGGGCATGCCGAGACGTTGCCCATCATAGATTACCATTGTCATCTGTCGCCGCAGATGGTGGCCGAGGACCATCGCTTCCGCAGCATCACCGAACTGTGGTTGGGAGGCGACCATTACAAATGGAGGGCCATGCGCGCCAACGGCGTGGACGAGCGGTACATCACGGGAGAGGCATCGGACTGGGAAAAGTTCGAGAAATGGGCCGAGACCGTGCCCTACACGTTCCGCAACCCGCTGTATCACTGGACGCACTTGGAACTGCGGACGGCTTTCGGCATCACCAAACTGCTGAATCCGCAGACGGCCAGGGAGATTTACGAAGAATGCAATGAAAAGCTGATGCAGCCCGGATTCACGGCGCGCGGGCTGATGAGGCATTATCGCGTGGAGACCGTCTGCACCACCGACGACCCCGTGGATTCGCTGGAGTGGCACAAGGCGGCGCGCGAAAGCGGGTTTGAAATCAAAATGTTGCCCGCCTGGCGGCCGGACAAGGCCATGGCGGTGGAGGATGCCGCGGCCTTCCGCGCCTACGTGGAGCGGCTGGCCGAGGTGGCGGACATGCCGGTGGCTTGCTACGCGGACTTCCTCGCCGCCCTGCAGCAGCGGCACGATTTCTTTGCTTCGCAAGGTTGCCGCCTCTCCGACCACGGACTGAACGAGTTCTATGCCGAGGACTACACGGACGGCGAAATCCAAGGTATCTTCAACAAAGTCTATGGCGGGAAGGAACTTGATGCTGAAGAACGTGCCAAGTTCAGGTCGGCCATGTTGGTGGAGTTCGCACGGATGGATGCCGAAAAGGGCTGGACGCAGCAGTATCATTATGGCGCGCTGCGCAATGCGAACAGCCGGATGATGCGCCGCCTCGGCCCGGACACGGGCTTCGATTCTATTGGCGATGGAGGTACGGCGGCGGACTTGGCCCGGTTGCTCGACCGGTTGGACAGCCGTGGGCTGTTGCCCAAAACCATCTTGTATAACCTGAATCCCGCGGCCAACGAAATGGTGGCCACGATGGCGGGCAATTTCCAGGACGGCAGTGTGCCGGGCAAGATCCAGTTTGGTTCCGGATGGTGGTTCAACGACCAGAAACAAGGGATGGAGCGGCAGCTGGAGGCCCTGTCGTTGCTCGGACTGCTGAGCCGTTTTGTGGGCATGCTGACCGACTCCCGTTCGTTCCTGTCTTATCCGCGTCATGAATATTTCCGGCGCACGCTCTGCAACCTCATCGGGCGCGATGTGGAGAACGGAGAGTTGCCGGCCGAGGAAATGCCCCGCATACGGCAGATGGTGGAGGACATTTGTTATTACAACGCCAAACGATATTTCGGATTTTAAAAGGAGGAGATATGGAAAAGACTTGGAGATGGTTCGGGAAGAAAGATAAAATCACCCTGTCCATGTTGCGCCAGATTGGGGTGGAAGGCATCGTGACGGCCTTGCACGACATACCCAACGGACAGGTTTGGCCCTACGACGCGGTGGTGGAGATGAGAGACTACATCGCCGCGGCCGGCCTTCGATGGTCGGTGGTGGAGAGTCTGCCCGTGTGCGAAAGCATCAAGTATGGCGGTGCGGACCGCGACCGCCTGATAGAAAACTATATTGAGAGTCTGGCCCATCTGGGGCAGGCTGGCGTCAAGACGGTGTGCTACAACTTCATGCCCGTGCTCGACTGGGCCCGTACCGACTTGGAGCATCCAAATCCCGACGGCACGTCGTCGCTCTATTTCGACCGCGCGGACTTTGCTTATTTTGACTGCTGCATATTGAAACGCAAAGGCGCAGAGGCCGACTATGCGCCGGAAACCATGGAACAGGTGGAGCGGAAGCGGAAGACGATGACGCCCGAAGGCGAACACAAGTTGGTGGAAAACATCATCATCAAGACGCAAGGCTTCGTGAACGGAAATATCCGGGAGGACGACGAGCGGCCGGTGGAAGTTTTCCGTGGATTGCTCGGCCTGTATGAAGGCATCACGCGCGAGCAGTTGCGCGAGAACCTGCGCTATTTCCTTTCCGCCGTCATGCCCGTATGCGACCGTTACGGGGTGGACTTGTGCGTGCATCCCGACGACCCGCCGCTGCAGATTTTAGGTTTGCCGCGCATCGTTTCCTGCGACGACGACATCCGTTGGCTGCTCGAGGCGGTGGACAATCCGCACAACGGACTGACGTTTTGCGCAGGCTCGCTGAGCGCCGGGGCGCACAACGACGTGCCCCGACTGGCCCGCAAATATGCCTCGCGCACGAAGTTCGTGCACCTGCGCAGCACGGATGTGCTTCCCAACGGGGACTTCAAGGAAGCGTCCCACCTGGCAGGCAGGGCCGGCATCATCGACCTGGTGCGCATTTTTGAGAAAGAGAATCCTGCGCTGCCCATGCGGGTAGACCACGCCCCCCTCATGCTCGGCGACGAGAAGATGGGATACAACGCCGGCTATTCCTTCCACGGGCGCATGCTGGCCTTGGGGCAGATGGAGGGCGTTATGGCCGTGGTGGACCGCGAGATAGCGGAAGGGAAGATTTAGAAGAACATCAACCAATAAAACGATACGGAAATGGACAATCTGTTTGACATCAAAGGACATGTGGTGGTCATCACCGGCGGCACCGGTGTGTTGGGCCGCGAAATCGGAGCCTACTTGGCGCGACAGGGCGCCAAGGTGGTGCTCTTGGGGCGGAATGAGGAAGTCGGGGCCCGCCTGGCGGACGACATCGTGCGCCAGGGCCATGAAGCCATCTTCCTGAAGACGGACGTGATGGACGTTGCGCAGGTGGAAAAGAACCTGGACGAGGTCTTGGCCGATTACGGTCGGGTGGATGCCTTGCTCAATGCCGCGGGCGGCAACATGCCGGGCGCCACTATTGCGCCCACCGGAACCTTCTTCGACCTCAAGGTGGAAGAGTTCGAGCGTGTGCTGAACGTCAATCTGACGGGAACGGTCATCCCCACGCAGGTGTTCCTCCGTCCGATGGTGGAGGCCGGACGGGGCGCCATCGTGAATTTCAGTTCCATGGCCGCTTTCCGTCCCATGACCCGCGTGTGCGGTTATGCGGCGGCCAAGGCGGGCATTTCCAACTTCACGGCGTTTCTGGCCAATGAGGTGGCCACGAAGTTCACGCCCAAGATTCGCGTGAACGCCATCGCTCCGGGCTTCTTCCTGACGAACCAGAACCGCGCGCTGCTCACCAATCCCGACGGGTCGCTCACGCCGCGCGGCGAAGACGTCATCCGCCAGACGCCGTTCAAGCGTTTCGGCCGGCCGGAGGAGCTGTGCGGCACCATTCACTATCTCATCAGCGAGGCGTCGGCCTTTGTCACGGGCACGGTGGCCGTGGTGGACGGCGGGTTCAACGCCTTTGCCATGTAGGAACGCGGAAGGGTAATCCGTGTTCTTGTGTTTTTTCCTGTACCCTTTGTGACTTTTCCGGTCGCAAAGGGTAATGTTTTGTGCCTGATTTCGTAAATTTGTGCGCAAAACGCAACTTGAAATGAAGAGAATCCTTTTGTTTTTGATGGTCGTTTGCGCTTGGGGCATGCTCCGGGCGCAGGTGTTGGTGCCGGAAGCCAAGGACGGTTTCGGTCCCGGGGCGTGGTATTGTTTCCGCAACACGGTGGAGTTGGACGCCGCGCCGCAGTCGGTCCGCCTGGCTTTGGCGGCCGATTCCAAGTACTGGTTGTGGGTGAACGGTGAACTGCAGGTGCGCGAGGGCGGCCTGAAGCGCGGCCCCAATCCGCGGGACACGTATTGCGACGTGATAACGGAGCTGCCCGCGCTGAGGCGTGGAGAGAACACGATTGCCGTCTTGGTGTGGTATTTCGGGAAGGACGGTTTCAGCCACCGCAACAGTCCGACGCCGGGGATGACCTTCGACCTGACGGTGGACGGAGCGCCCGTTGCGCCCCGCAAGGCCTGGAAAGCCATCAGCCATCCGGCCTTCTACCTGCCCGAGGGCGAGCAACCCAATTACCGTCTGCCGGAATCGAACATCGGGTTCGACGCCCGCAAGGACTTCTCTTTCACCGCGCCCGGTTTCGATGACGGCGACTGGCCCAGGGCGCGGAAGGTTTCGCTGGAGCGGGCCGGCTGGAACAAGCTGGTGGACCGCCCGATTCCCTTGTGGAAGGACTTCGGATTGAAGCCCTACGCTCGCACCGAGGCGAAGGGCGACACGGCGCTGGTGGCCTACCTGCCCTACAACGCGCAGGTCACTCCTTACATAAAAGTGAAGGCCGCCGCCGGGCAGCGCATCAGAATCCTGACGGACAATTATCGCGGCGGCTCCGCGACGAACGTGTTTGCCGAATACGTGGCCACGGACGGCGTGCAGGAGTTCGAGTGCTGGGGATGGATGAACGGCCACTCCGTGACATACCAGTTGGAAAAGGGCATGGAGGTGCTCGATGTCAAATACCGCGAAACGGGCTATGCCACGACCTTTGCAGGCAGTTTCTCCTGCGACGACCCCGCGCTGAACCGTCTGTGGGAAAAGTCGCAGCGCACGCTCTACATCACGATGCGCGACACGTATATGGACTGCCCGGACCGGGAGCGCGCGCAATGGTGGGGCGACGTGGTGAACGAGTCGGGCGAGGCGTTCTATGCGCTGGACGAGCGGGCCCATGCGCTGACCCGCAAGGGAATCCGCGAGCTGATGGACTGGCAGCGCGCCGACAGTACCATCTTTTCGCCCGTCCCGGCCGGGAACTACGATTCGGAACTGCCGATGCAGATGCTGGCCAGCGTGGGATATTATGGCTTTTGGAACTACTATATGGGCACGGGCGACAGCGCGACGATAAAATACGTGTTCCCTAAGGTGAAGAAATACATCCACGTGTGGAAGACCGACGACCGGGGACTGGTGATTCCCCGTAAGGGCGGCTGGACATGGGGCGACTGGGGCGACAACAAGGACATGGAGCTGCTCTTCAACCTATGGTATGCCATCGCCTTGCAGGGCTACGAACGCATGGCCGGCCTCGTGGGCGACGCCGGGGAGGCCCGGTGGGCCGAGGCCACGGCCCGGCGCCTGAGGGCAGAGTTTCACAGACGGTACTGGAACGGTGCCTATTACGTGTCTCCGGAATACAAGGGCAACCCCGACGACCGTGCGCAGGCCCTGGCTGTCGTTTCCGGCACGTTGCCCGACTCGCTCTATCCCGTGTTGCGCCCCTTCTTCCGCAGCCATCTCCACGCCAGTCCCTACATGGAAAAATACGTGCTTCAGGCCTTGTGCCAGATGGGGTACAGCCAGGATGCGCTCAACCGGATGAAGCTGCGGTATGCCGCCATGGTCGACAGTCCGCTGACCACCCTTTGGGAAGGCTGGGGCATCGGCGGAGCGGGTTTCGGCGGCGGTTCGTACAACCATGCCTGGAGCGGCGGTCCGCTCACCATCATGAGCCAGTACATCACGGGCATTGCGCCGCTGGCGCCCGCCTTTTCCGAATTCGGCGTCCGTCCCGACCCGGCGCACCTGAGCCACATCCATGCCATCGTGCCCTTGAGCGGCGGGCGGGAAATCGGTTTCCGGCTGGAGCGCGACGCCCGTGAGTGCGTCATCGTGCTGGACGTTCCGCAAGGCACCCGGGCGCGCTTCTTCGTGCCCGCGCCCTACACCCGCGTTTGGGCGAACGGGGAGGAACGGAAGGCCGTGACGGACGGGCTGACGTTGCAGCCCGGTCGTTGGGACATCGTGCTGCGATGAGGTCGGCGGCCGACGGCGGATGCCGGAAAAAGGGGGCTTTCGTGCCGCCTTCCGGCGACGTGCCGTGCGGCGTGTTGAATTGTACTTTGCGGAGAGTACTCGAGTACTTGCCGCAGAGTACGCTGGCGCGTTCCGCACGGCGCTGCATCGCTACGGTCACGGGCCGTTGCTTCCGCATGCCCGTTTGTCCCCGTTCCGGGGCGTCGTCATGCGGCGGTTTCTGTTCCCATAAGTCGGGCGATGAGGCCATCGGGCGTTCTGCTTGCCGCGGGACGCCTTTTTTAGTGGAATACGGAACACTTTTCCTGCTGATTCAGGCACGGGCGCATGGGGGATTTTGTCTAATTTTGTGGCAGTAACAACACTCGTACAGACTATGAAACAGCAGCAATCGCAACAGCCGCCCAAGAAGGACAGTGCGTTTTCAGCCCTCGTGTGGGGCTTCCTGATAGTCATTTTGTTGAACTGGTTGGTCTTTCCCCTGTTTACGGGGCAAAGAATCTTGCCCACGGACTATGGCTCTTTCGTGCAGAAGATAGACAGCGGACTGGTGAAGGAGGTGGTCGTGGAGGACGGCGAGATTTACTTCACGACCGCGGAAGGCGGGAAAGACTATGCCTACCGAACGGGAGAGGCCAACGACCCGCAGTTGGTGGAAAGGCTGCTGAACGCGGAAAGTCCGAACGCCGGGCATAAGGTGGTGTTCACCAGAGTGGCGCCGAAAGAGAATTCTCCCGTCTTGAATTTCTTTCTGATGTGGGTGTTGCCGGGCCTGATTTTCTATTTTGTCTGGCGGCAGGCTTCCCGCAGCATCCAGGCCCGGATGGGCGCCGGGGGCAACTTCATGTCCTTCGGCAACAGCGGGGCGAAGATTTATGCCGAGTCGGACACGAAGACGACGTTTGCCGACGTGGCCGGGCAGGACGAGGCCAAGGACACCTTGTCCGAGATTGTCGATTTCCTCCATAATCCTAAGAAATACGCCGAAATAGGCGCTTCGCTGCCCAAGGGGGCATTGCTGGTGGGCCCGCCGGGCACGGGAAAGACGCTGATTGCGCGGGCCGTGGCGGGCGAAGCCAAGGTGCCGTTTTTCTCCATTTCGGGGTCGGAGTTCGTGCAGATGTTCGTGGGAATGGGCGCGGCCAAGGTGCGCGACCTGTTCCGGCAGGCCGGCGAGAAGGCGCCGTGCATCATCTTCATCGACGAAATCGACGCCATCGGGAAGAGCCGCGACGGCAATTGGGGCGGCAACGACGAGCGGGAGCAGACCCTCAATCAGTTGCTGACGGAGATGGACGGGTTCGACGGGCGCAAGGGAGTGGTCATCCTGGCGGCCACCAACCGTCCCGAGACGCTGGACAAGGCCCTGCTGCGCCCCGGCCGCTTCGACCGCCGCGTCCAGATGGAACTGCCCGACCTGGAGGGGCGTAAGGCCATCTTGCGCGTGCATCTGGAACGGGTGAAGCATGGCGCCATAGACTTGGACATCGTGGCACGGGCCACGGCCGGCTCTTCGGGCGCGGAGCTGGCCAACATCGTGAACGAGGCGGCGTTGCGTGCCGTCAGGATGGGGCGCCGGACAGTGACGACGGCCGACCTGGAAGAGAGCGTGGAGGTGGTGCTCGCCGGGGCACAGAAAAAGAACCAGGTGCTGTCGGGCACGGAGAAAAAGCTGGTGGCCTATCACGAAATCGGGCATGCGCTGGTGGCCGCCTTGCAGACGCATTCCGCCCCGGTGCACAAGATTACCATCATCCCGCGCACGTCCGGTGCGCTGGGCTACACGCTGCAGGTGGACAGCGGCGAACACGTGCTGCAGGACAAGGAAGAACTTTTCAACCGCATCGTGACGCTCACGGGCGGGCGCTCGGCCGAAGAAGTCATGCTGGATGCCGTCACCACGGGCGCTTCCAACGACATCGAGCAGGCCACAAGGCTGGCGCGCGCCATGGTGACCCGCTACGGCATGAGCGAAAAGTACGACATGGTGGAACTGGAAACGGTGAACAACCGGTATCTGGGCGGCGACACGTCGCTGGCCTGTTCGCCCGAGACGGCCGCCGACGTGGACCGGGAAGTGATGCGCATCGTGAAGGAAGCCCACAGGAAGGCCAAGGAGATGATAGCCGGACACCGCGACATCATGCACCGGGCGGCTGCCTTCCTGTTGGAGAAAGAGACCATCACGGGCGAGGAGTTCATGGCCATAGTCCGCGATGGCGGGGGCGGCGTGCCCGGATCGCCCGTCGACGGAGGCGCGCAGCACTGAAGCCGGCGGGGGAATGGCGCGCCCTGTTCCCCCGCCGCGTTTGCATTTCGAAACTCTATTTTGCGGCTTTTATTCGGTTATTCTGTGGAAATTCCCTAACTTTGCAGTTCTTAATCGAATAAAACTCAAATTTATGGATACGACACCAAACAAGTACATCACCGTGGCTTATGAGCTTTACACGGATTTCGACGGCAAGAGGGAATTGGTAGAGAAAGCTCCGGTGGAACACCCTTTCCAGTTCATTTCGGACATGGGTACGACATTGGACGCCTTCGAGGCGCAAATCAAGCCCCTGAAGAAAGGCGAGAAATTCAACTTCACGCTTTCTGTGGAAGAAGCCTACGGCGAATATGAGCAGGAACGCGTCATCGAAGTGAGCAAGGACGTGTTCAAAATCGACGGCCGCTTCGACAGCGAGCACATTTATCCGGGCAGCGTGGTGCCCTTGATGAACGCCGACGGCGCCCGCTTCAACGGGACCATCGCCGAAGTGAAGGACACGACGGTGACGGTGGACCTGAACCACCCCTTGGCCGGCAAGGCGCTGAACTTCGTGGGCGAAGTCACTGAGAACCGCGATGCCACGAAGGACGAAATCCAGGGCATGCTCAACATGTTGAGCGGCGAGGGCGGTTGCGGGTGCGGCTGCGACAGCTGCGGCGGCTGCGACGACGATTGCGGCTGCGACGGGCATCACCATGGCGGCGGTTGCGGACATTGCCATTAAACGCACTCTTTACCTCTTTATATAATATGGGTAACACTTTTGGGAACATTTTCCGCCTGACCTCTTTCGGCGAGAGCCATGGCCCGGGCGTAGGAGGGGTCATAGACGGATGCCCCGCGGGGTTGGACATCGACATGGATTTCATCCAGCACGAGCTCGACCGCAGGAAGCCGGGGCAGAGCCGCATCACCACGCCCCGGAAAGAGGCCGACAGGGTGGAACTCCTCTCCGGCGTGTTCGAAGGGAAGGCCACGGGTTGTCCCATCGGTTTCCTCGTGCGCAACACGAACCAGCATTCGTCCGACTACGACAACATCCGCGACCTTTATCGCCCCTCGCATGCCGACTTCACCTACACGCAAAAGTACGGCCTGCGCGACCACACGGGGGGAGGGCGCTCTTCGGCGCGCGAAACCATAGCGCGCTGCGTGGGTGGGGCCGTGGCCAAGTTGGCGCTCCGCCAAATAGGGGTGGAAGTCTACGCCTACACGTCGCAGGTGGGGAATATCGCGCTGGAGCACGATTACACGCACTACGACCCGGCGCAGATTGACACCAATCCCGTCCGCTGCCCTGATGCCGCGAAGGCGGAGGAGATGGAGCGGCTGATTGCCGAAGTGAAGGCAAAGGGCGACACCATCGGCGGAATCATCACGGGCGTGGTGCGCCATTGTCCCGTGGGGCTGGGCGAACCGGTCTACGGCAAGTTGCACGCCGCGCTGGGCGGAGCCATGCTGGGCATCAACGCCGTGAAGGGCTTCGAATACGGGGCCGGGTTTGCGGGTGTGTCGCAACGCGGAAGCGAGCAAAACGACATCTTCGTCTGCGAAGACGGGCGCATCACGACCCGCACCAACCGCAGCGGAGGCATACAGGGCGGCATCAGCAACGGGCAGGACATTTATTTCCGAGTGGCTTTCAAGCCCGTGGCAACCATCCTGATGGAGCAGGAGACGGTGACGTGCGACGGCATCCCTACGGTGCTCAAGGCCCGCGGGCGGCACGACGCCTGCGTGCTTCCCCGTGCGGTCCCCGTGGTGGAAGCCATGGCGGCCATGACGGTGCTGGACTATTATTTGTTGAACAAAACCGTCCATCTGTAAGGCTTGGAGGTGAGAAAAAGTGGTTCGTTCGGTGGAAAATTCATTCTTTTGCCGATTTTGTTTGGAGATTTTCCAAAGAATCACTACCTTTGAAGCGCATAAGATAAAGTTGTGAAACTTTAAGGATAGCTTAGTTAAAAGTTTAGTTTAGTTTTTGTGTTTGTATCCCGCTTCAGCGCTGAGGCGGGATATTTTTTTCGTGTTTGTGGGTCGCGGGCCGCCGCTTCCGCCTTTGGGCGCTCTTCGGTGAGGGGGCGGTTTTGCTTAAAGTAGCAAAAGCGTATGTTTTCGTCATTTATTGTGTTCTTTTGTTTCGAAACAGCTGTGTTTGCTATTAATGTGTAAGCTAATCTTTCTTCCAACAAACTTTTTTATGAAAAACCCATTGCACGATTGTGCATTTTGGAATAAGATTTGTATTTTTGCAGAACAAAAAGAAAGCAAAACAAGAGAATAGCGATACAATTAGGCACTTTGAATTATGAAAGAACGTCATTTTATCAATGAAGAGGGGCCGGCGCAGCCCGGTTTGCCAGTCCGGCACGCTGGATTGTACGATGCGGCGAACGAGCATGACGCCTGCGGTGTGGGCATGATGGTCAACATCCACGGCAACAAGTCGCACGAGTTGGTCGACGCCGCCCTCAAGGTATTGGAAAACATGAAGCACCGGGGCGCGGAAGGCGCAGACAACAAGACGGGCGACGGGGCCGGCATCATGGTGCAGATTCCCCATGAGTTCATCTTGCTGCAAGGCATTCCCGTGCCGGAAAAGGGAAAATACGGCACGGGGCTGGTGTTCCTGCCCAAAGACGAGAAAGAGCAGGCGGGAATCCTGAGCGTCATGATGGAAGAGATTGAACGCGAGGGTTTGGAACTCATGCACTTGCGCAATGTGCCGGTGAACTCGGCCATACTCGGGCGCGAGGCTGCGGCCACGGAGCCGGACATCAAGCAGGTGTTCGTGACCGGGGCCGCGGACGTGGAGAACCTCGAACGGAGCCTCTATCTTATTCGTAAGAAAATAGAACGGCGCGTCTGTCACAAGGATTTCTACATCGTCTCGCTTTCGAGCAAGAACATCATATATAAAGGAATGTTGTCGTCCACGCAGGTGCGCGAGTACTTCACTGACCTCACGCAGCCTTATTTCACCAGCGGGCTGGCTTTGGTGCATTCGCGTTTCAGCACCAATACTTTCCCCACGTGGAGCCTGGCGCAACCGTTCCGGTTGCTGGCCCATAACGGCGAAATCAATACCATACGTGGCAACCGCGGCTGGATGGAGGCTCGCGAGAGCGTGCTTTCCACTCCGGCGTTGGGCGACATCCGGCAGATCCGGCCCATCCTGCAGCCCGGCATGAGTGATAGTGCCTCGCTGGACAATGCCTTGGAATTCTTCGTCATGTCCGGCTTGAGCCTGCCGCACGCCATGGCCATGCTTGTGCCGGAATCGTTCAACGACAAGAACCCCATCAGCGAAGACCTGAAAGCCTTCTACGAGTATCATTCCATCCTGATGGAACCATGGGACGGGCCTGCAGCCCTGCTCTTCAGCGACGGGCGCTACGCCGGTGGCATGCTCGACCGCAACGGCCTGCGCCCTGCCCGCTACCTCATCACGAAAAGCGACATGATGGTGGTGGCCAGCGAGGCCGGCGTCATCCAGTTCGAGCCGGGCGACATCAAGGCGAAAGGACAGCTTCAGCCCGGCAAGATACTGCTCGTGGACACTCAAGAGGGAAAGATATACTACGACGGCGAACTCAAGGAGCAGCTGGCCTCGGCTAAACCTTACCGCCAATGGCTCTCGACCAACCGCATCGAGCTGGATGCGCTCCGCAGCGGGCGGAAAGTGGAGAACGCCGTGGCGGACTACGACCGCCGACTGCGCACTTTCGGTTTCACCCGCGAGGACGTGGAGCGCACCCTCGTGCCCATGGCCATCAACGGGGCAGAGCCCACGGCGTCGATGGGCAACGACACGCCGCTGGCCGTGCTCTCCGACCGCCCGCAGCTGTTGTTCAACTACTTCCGTCAGCAGTTCGCCCAAGTGACGAATCCCGCCATCGACCCCATCCGTGAAGAGCTGGTCATGTCGCTCACTGAGTATATCGGCGCCGTGGGGATGAACATCCTGCAGCCCGACGAGTCGCACTGCAAGATGGTGCGCCTGCCTTATCCCGTGCTCACCAACACGCAGTTGGACATCCTTTGCAACATACGCTACAAGGGGTTCAACACCGTGAAGCTCTCCATGACCTTCGATGCGCGGGGCGGGAAAGCCGCCTCCTTGCAGGAAGCGCTGGCCGAACTGTGCCGCAAGGCCGAGGCTTCGGTGGACGAAGGGGCGAACTACATCATCCTTTCCGACCGGGGCGTGGACGCCGCGCATGCCGCCATTCCCTCGCTGTTGGCCGTGAGTGCCGTGCATCATCATCTGATATCCGTGCAGAAGCGCGTTCAGACGGCGCTGGTCGTGGAGAGCGGTGAAATCCGCGAGGTGATGCACGCCGCGCTGCTGCTGGGCTATGGGGCCAGCGCCATTAACCCTTACATGGCTTTTGCCGTGCTGGACGACTTGGTGAAGCGGGGCGAAATCCAGCTGAACTATGAGACGGCGGAGAAGAACTACATCAAGGCGGTCTGCAAGGGACTTTACAAAATCATGAGCAAGATGGGCATCAGTACCATTCGTTCCTACCGTGGGGCCAAGATTTTCGAAGCCGTCGGGTTGAGTGCGGAATTGCTCCGGGCTTACTTCGGCACTCCGCAGTCTTCCATCGGTGGCATCCGGCTGGAGGAAATAGCCCGCGACTATGCCGCGTTCCACGATGCCGGTTTCGGACCCGCGGAATTGCCGCCGTTGCTACCGCATGTCGGACTCTTTTCCTACCGGAAAGACGGAGAACAGCATGCCTGGAACCCCGAGACCATCTCCGCGCTCCAGCTGGCCACCCGCATGGGAAGCTACAAGAAGTTCAAGGAGTTTACCCGTCTGGCCGACGAGAAAGAGCATCCCATTTTCCTGCGCGACTTCTTCCGCTTCAAGCGCAACCCCATCGACATTGAGCGCGTAGAGCCGGTGGAGAGCATCGTCCGCCACTTCGTGACCGGCGCCATGTCGTTCGGCGCCATCAGCAAAGAGGCGCACGAAGCGTTGGCCTTGGCCATGAACGAACTGGGCACGCGGAGCAACACGGGCGAAGGCGGTGAGGACAGCGACCGTTTCCATGAAACCTACGACGGCATTGCGCTGGGCAGCAAGACGAAGCAAGTGGCTTCGGGACGTTTCGGCGTCACGGCGGAATATCTCGTGCAGGCCGAAGAGATACAAATCAAAGTGGCGCAGGGCGCAAAACCGGGCGAGGGCGGACAGCTTCCGGGCTTCAAGGTGGACGAGGTCATCGCCAAGACGCGCCACTCCATCCCCGGAATCTCGCTCATCTCGCCGCCACCGCACCACGACATCTACTCCATAGAGGACTTGGCGCAACTGATTTTCGACCTGAAGAACGTGAACCCCAAAGCGCAAATCAGCGTGAAACTGGTGGCCGAAAGCGGAGTGGGCACCATTGCCGCCGGCGTGGCCAAGGCCAAGGCCGACCTTATCGTCATCTCCGGTGCCGAGGGCGGAACGGGCGCTTCGCCCGCTTCTTCGATGCGCTATGCGGGCATTCCGCCCGAGATAGGGCTGAGCGAGACGCAGCAGACCTTGGTGCTCAACGGCCTGCGCGGGAAGGTGCGGCTCCAGACCGACGGACAGCTCAAGACGGGTCGCGACATAGTCAGCATGGCTTTGCTCGGAGCCGAGGAATTCGGATTCGGCACCACGGCGCTCATCGTGCTGGGATGCGTGATGATGCGCAAGTGCCACACCAACCTTTGCCCCGTGGGCGTTGCCACGCAAGACCCGAAGCTGCGCGAGCACTTCCGTGGGCATTACAAATATGTGGTGAACTATTTCCGCTTCCTGGCGCAAGAGGTGCGCGAGTATTTGGCCGAGATGGGATTCACCCGGCTGGAGGATATCGTGGGCCGTACGGACCTGATTGAAATCCGGCCAAGCGAAAAGGACTCCCGGGCCGCCCTGCTCGACTTTAGTCGTTTGCTGCACAAGGAAGACGGTGGCGCCGACATACACCACACTACCAGCCAGCATCACGACATCGAACACGTGAAGGACGTGGAAATCCTGGCTGCGGCGCACGACGCCATCGAGCATCAGAAAGAAGTGTCGCTGGAGTATGCCATTGCCAACACCGACCGTTCCGTGGGCGCCATGCTTTCGGGCGCCGTGGCCTCCCGCTACGGGAACGCCGGATTGCCCGACCAGACGATAAACGTGAAGTTCAAGGGTTCTGCCGGGCAGAGTTTCGGTGCCTTCCTGGCCCGCGGCATCAGCTTCAGGCTCGAGGGCGAGGCCAACGACTATCTGGGCAAGGGACTGAGCGGCGGACGCATCTCCGTGCAGCCTCCCATGCGTTCCGGATTCGATGCGTCGCAGAACACCATTGCGGGCAACACGCTGCTTTATGGTGCCACGGGCGGCGAGGTCTACATCAACGGCCGCGTGGGCGAGCGTTTCGCCGTGCGCAACTCGGGCGCCATTGCCGTGGTGGAAGGCACGGGCGACCATTGCTGCGAGTACATGACCGGCGGACGGGTCGTGGTGCTGGGCACTACGGGGCGCAACTTCGCCGCGGGCATGAGCGGCGGCGTGGCTTACGTCTGGGACCGGAACCATACCTTCGATTACTTCTGCAACATGGAGATGGTGGAACTCTCGCTGTTGGAGGACTCCGCCTCGCGCAAGGAACTGCACGAACTCATCCGCCAGCATTACCTCTACACCGGTTCGCCGCTGGCGCGCACGATGCTCGACGAATGGCCGCGCTACGTGGAGGAGTTCATCCAGGTGACCCCCATCGAATACAAGCGGGTGCTGGCCGAAGAGCAGATGCGCAAGCTGCAGCAGAAGATTGCCGACGTGCAACGGGATTATTAATCGGATTCACGACAACTTAAAAACATAGCGACAAAATGGGAAATCCTAAAGCATTCCTCACCATACCGCGGCAAGAAGCCGGATATCGTCCGGTGCACGACCGCATCAACGACTACGGAGAAGTGGAACAAACCCTCAACACCAGCGAGCGGAAACTGCAGGCTTCGCGCTGCATGGACTGCGGCGTGCCGTTCTGCCACTGGGCCTGCCCGCTGGGCAACCGCCCGCCCGAATTTCAGGACGCGCTCTACAAAGGCAAGTGGAAAGAGGCTTACGAGATATTAAGCGCAACGAACGACTTCCCCGAGTTCACGGGGCGTGTCTGTCCGGCCTTGTGCGAGAAAAGTTGTGTGCTGAAGCTGACCATCGATGCTCCGGTCACCATCCGCGAGGACGAGGCGGCCATTGTGGAGGCGGCCTTCAGGGAAGGCTTCGTCCGGCCACGCGCCATCAGGCGCAACGGGAAGAGCGTGGCCGTCATCGGTTCCGGGCCGGCCGGACTTGCCGCTGCCAACCAGCTGAATCTGAAAGGATACGCCGTGACGGTGTTCGAGAAGGATGAATACGTCGGCGGACTGCTCCGTTTCGGCATCCCCAACTTCAAACTGAACAAGGCCATCATCGACCGCCGCGTCGAGGTGATGGAGGCCGAGGGCGTCGTTTTCAAGACCAATACGCCCGTCGACGTGACGCATTTGCCCGAAGGGTTCGACGCCTATTGCATCTGCACGGGCACGCCCCAGGCACGCGACCTGGACATCCCCGGCCGTGAGCTGAAGGGCATTCACCTGGCTCTCGAGATGCTGGCGCAGCAGAACCGCGTGCTGGCGGGACAGACTTTCGGCAAGGAAGAGCGCGTCACGGCCAAGGGCAAGCGCGTGCTGGTCATCGGCGGAGGCGACACGGGGAGCGACTGCATCGGCACGAGCCACCGCCAAGGGGCGGCCAGCGTCACCCAGATAGAAATCATGCCCCAGCCGCCCGTGGGACACAACCCTGCCACGCCGTGGCCGCAGTGGCCGGTGGTGCTGAAGACCAGTTCCAGCCACGAGGAAGGCTGCGTGCGGCGCTGGTGCCTGAACTCAAAGCGGTTCATCGGCACGGAAGACGGGCGAGTTTGTGGCGTGGAGGTGGAGGAAGTGGAATGGACTCCCGCCCCGGACGGAGGCCGCCCCGTGATGAAGCCTACGGGCCGGACGGAAGTCATCGCGGCCGACCTCGTCCTGCTGGCCATGGGCTTCCTGCGCCCGAAACAACCGGAATTCCCCGCGAACGTGTTCGTGGCCGGCGACGCGGCCACGGGGGCCAGCCTCGTGGTGCGCTGCATCGCCGGCGGACGGAAAGCGGCCGCCGACATCGACCAATATCTCAAACCCTGAAAACGAAACAATACCATGTGTGGAATAACAGCAATATTCAACATCAAGGCGCAGACTCAGGAGCTGCGCCGGAAAGCCCTCGCCATGTCGAAGAAGATACGCCACCGCGGACCGGACTGGAGCGGCATTTACTGCGGCGGGAGCGCCATTCTTTGCCACGAGCGCCTCTCCATCGTCGACCCGCAGAGCGGCGGACAGCCGCTCTATTCTCCCGACCGGAAGCAGATTCTGGCCGTGAACGGCGAGATTTACAACCATCGCGACATCCGTGCGCGGTATGCCGGCCGGTATGATTTCCAGACCGGAAGCGATTGCGAGGTCATCCTCGCGCTCTATCGCGACAAAGGCATCGGTTTCCTGGAAGACCTGAACGGCATCTTTGCCTTCGCGCTCTACGACGAGGAGCAGGACGCCTTCCTCATCGCCCGCGACCCCATCGGCGTCATTCCTCTCTACATCGGGCACGACCGTGAAGGCCGCGTCTATTGCGCCAGCGAACTGAAGGCCCTCGAAGGCTTCTGCGACACGTATGAGCCCTTCCTTCCCGGGCACTACTATTGGAGCAAGGACGGGAAAATGACCCGCTGGTATCACCGCGACTGGATGGACTATGAGGCCGTGAAGGACAACTACACTCCACGGGCTGCCAACAACACCTATACGCTCGCGGACGAAGACAGTTATGCCGTGCAGGTGAGGGCCGTGCGCGACGCGCTCGAGGCTGCCGTGCGCCGCCAGCTGATGAGCGACGTGCCCTACGGCGTGCTGCTTTCTGGCGGGCTGGACAGTTCGGTCATCTCGGCCGTGGCGCGGCAGTTTGCCAGCCGCCGCATCGAGACCGACGGGCAGCGCGAGGCCTGGTGGCCGCAGCTGCACAGCTTTGCCGTGGGACTGGAAGGCTCGCCCGACCTGGCCAAGGCGCGCCAGGTGGCGGAGCACATCGGCACGGTGCACCACGAAATCCACTACACCATTCAGGAAGGGTTGGATGCCGTGCGCGACGTCATCTATTACATCGAGACGTATGACGTGACCACCGTGCGGGCTTCCACGCCCATGTATCTTCTGGCCCGCGTCATCAAGAGCATGGGCATCAAGATGGTGCTGAGCGGCGAGGGAGCGGACGAAGTGTTTGGCGGCTACCTTTATTTCCACAAGGCGCCGGACGCGCGCGCCTTCCACGAGGAGACGGTGCGCAAGCTTTCCAAGCTCCACCTCTACGATTGCCTGCGGGCCAACAAGTCGCTCTCGGCGTGGGGCGTGGAGGGGCGCGTGCCTTTCCTCGACAAGGAATTCCTCGACGTGGCCATGCGCCTCAATCCGGCGGTCAAGATGTGCCCGGGCAAGACTATCGAGAAGAAAGTCGTGCGCGACGCCTTCTCCGGCCTATTGCCCGAGAGCGTGGCCTGGCGGCAGAAGGAGCAGTTCAGCGACGGCGTGGGCTACAGCTGGATAGACACGCTGAAGGACGTGACCGCCCAAGCCGTCACGGACGAGCAGATGGCGCATGCCGCCGAGCGTTTCCCCATCAACCCGCCGATGAACAAGGAGGAGTATTATTACCGCAGCATCTTCGAGGAATACTTCCCCGGCGAGAGCGCGGCCCGCAGTGTGCCCAGCGTGCCCAGCGTGGCTTGCTCCACGGCCGAGGCCCTGGCTTGGGACGCCTCCTTCAAGGGGCAGAACGAGCCCAGCGGAAGGGCCGTGAGCGGGGTGCACGAAGAAGCTTATCAGAAATAATCCCGAAAGACAGAGAACATGAGAATACCATTCACCAAAATGCAAGGGGCGGGCAACGACTACATCTACGTGGACACGACCCAGACCCCGCTGCCCCATCCCGAGGCCCTTGCCGTGGCGTGGAGCCGCCGCCACACGGGCATCGGCAGCGACGGCCTTGTGCTGATAGGGCGGTCGGACAGGGCGGACTTCAGCATGCGCATCTTCAATGCCGACGGTTCGGAAGCCCGCATGTGTGGCAATGCCAGCCGCTGCATCGGCAAGTATGTTTACGAACACGGGCTGACGGACAAGACCGACATAGCGCTCGACACCCTCTCCGGCATCAAGACCCTGCACCTGCACGTCGAGGACGGCACGGTGGACACCGTCACCGTGGACATGGGAATGCCCGATGGCATCCACACGGTAGACTTGGGGGCGGATTACAGTCCGCGCGAAGGCATCGCCGTGGACATGGGCAACCCGCACCTGGTGCTTTTCGTGGACGACGCGGAAGCCGTAGACCTGACAGCCGTGGGACCGGCATTGGAACGCCATCCCTTGTTCCCCCACCGTGTCAACGTGGAATTCGCGCACATACGCCCGGACGGAAGCATCAGGATGCGCGTGTGGGAGCGGGGTTCCGGCATCACCATGGCCTGCGGGACGGGAGCCTGCGCCACGGCCGTGGCGGCAGCCTTCTCGCACCGGACCGGGAGGCAGGCCGACATCGCCATGGATGGCGGCATGCTCTCCATCGAATGGAACAAGGCCGACGGCCGGGTCCGCATGACCGGTCCTGCCGTGGAAGTGTTCTGCGGCACCATCAATCTCTAACCCTAACCGAAACCGACAAAAACAAGAAAACTTATGGCATTAGTCAACGAACATTATCTCAAGCTGCCGGGAAGCTACCTCTTCTCGGACATTGCGAAAAAAGTGAACGCCTTCAAGGTGACGCACCCCGGCAAGCAGCTCATCCGGCTGGGCATCGGCGATGTGACCCGTCCGCTGCCCCAGGCCTGCATCGAGGCCATGCACCGGGCCGTGGACGAGATGGCTTCCGAAAAGACTTTCCACGGCTACGGCCCTGAACAAGGCTACGACTTTCTCATCGAGGCCATCCTCAAGAACGATTTCGCCCCGCGCGGCATCAGCCTCAGTCCCTCGGAAATCTTCATCAACGACGGGGCGAAGAGCGACACGGGCAACATCGGGGAGCTGCTCCGTTGGGACAACAGCATGGCCGTGACCGACCCCATCTATCCCGTCTACATCGACAGCAACGTCATGTGCGGACGGGCCGGCGACCTGAAACCGGACGGACGGTGGAGCAACGTCACCTATCTGCCCTGCACGGCGGAGAACCATTTCGTCCCGCCTTTGCCCGACCAGCGCGTGGACATCATCTACCTGTGCTATCCCAACAATCCGACGGGCACCACGCTGACCAAGGCCGAACTGAAGAAGTGGGTGGACTACGCGCTGGCCAACGACACGCTCATCTTCTTCGACGCGGCCTACGAGGCCTATATCCGCGAACCCGACGTGCCGCACTCCATCTACGAGATACGCGGGGCGAAGCGCTGCGCCATCGAGTTCCGCAGCTTTTCCAAGACGGCGGGCTTCACGGGCGTGCGCTGCGGCTACACCGTGGTGCCCAAGGAGGTGACGGCCTTCAAGCTCGACGGCGACGGGCGCGTGCCGCTCAACCCGTTGTGGAACCGCCGCCAGTGCACCAAGTTCAACGGCACCAGCTACATCACCCAGCGCGGCGCCGAGGCCATTTATTCCCCCGAAGGGAAAGCACAGGTGAGGGCCACCATCGACTATTATATGGAGAACGCGCGCCTCATGCGCGAGGGGTTGCTGGCCGCCGGCTTCAGGGTCTATGGCGGGGTGAACGCGCCTTACATCTGGCTGCAGGCGCCGGACGGCATGGACTCGTGGCGCTTTTTCGAACAGTTGCTCTACGAGGTGAACGTGGTGGGCACGCCGGGCGCGGGCTTCGGTCCCAGCGGCGAAGGCTACTTGCGCCTCACGGCTTTCGGGCGGCGGGAGGACTGCATGGAGGCCATGCGCCGCATCAAGGGGCGGATGTGAACCAAGAGGGGCGGTGAGGCTTTCGGGCTGCATCGCCCCTCTTGGCTTTTCCCGCGTGCCTGCGCGCGGCGGGCTTCCGCTTCCGTGGCATGAAGTCCGCGGCAAGGCGCGGGGCGGCGTGCGGAATGCGCCAGCGTACTCTGCGGCAAGTACTCGAGTACTCTCCGCAGAGTACGATTTGCTTGTGCGGCATCCCGCTTCCGCAATTCCGCCTCCCCGCGCGCTTCCGTGCGGCAGCCGCAGATGATAAAATGAAATCAAACGACGGGTCTTCCTGCCAAATCTTACAAGATTCCGCCGTTTTCCTGTCTGTTTTTCACTCCTCGCGCGTTTTTATTTCCCATTTCTTTGCCTAATATGAAAAAAGAGGTTAATTTTGCAGGTTAAGAAAGGAAAAAAAGAAAAGTATAAAAACGCTATAAAGATGAAACATCAATTGCGCAGTGCGCAGAGCACAGAAGGACGCCGTATGGCGGGAGCCCGCGCCCTATGGGTGGCCAACGGGATGAAACGTGAGCAGCTCGGGAAGCCGATCATAGCCATAGCCAATTCTTTTACCCAGTTCGTGCCGGGGCATACCCATTTGCACGACATCGGCCAGATGGTGAAAGCCGAGATAGAGAAACTGGGATGCTATGCCGCTGAATTCAACACCATCGCCATCGACGACGGCATCGCCATGGGGCACGACGGCATGCTCTATTCCCTGCCTTCGCGCGATATCATCGCCGACAGCGTGGAATACATGGTGAACGCCCACAAGGCGGACGCACTGGTCTGCATCTCCAACTGCGACAAGATCACGCCGGGCATGCTGATGGCGGCCATGCGGCTGAACATCCCCACGGTGTTCGTCTCGGGCGGACCTATGGAGGCCCACAAGGTGAACGGCGAAAACGCCGACCTGATTACGGCCATGATCAAGGGTGCCGACACGTCGGTGAGCGACGAGGAGATGGCGAAGATCGAGGCTTGCGCCTGTCCGGGCTGCGGCAGCTGTTCGGGCATGTTCACCGCCAATTCGATGAACAGCCTGACGGAGGCCATCGGACTGTCGTTGCCGGGCAACGGCACGGTGCTGGCCACGCATGTCAACCGCGTGCAGCTCTTCAAGGATGCGGCACAGCTGATTGTGAAGAATGCCTATAAATATTATGAGGAGGGCGACGAGAGCGTGCTGCCGCGCAGCATCGCCACGCGCCAGGCCTTCCTCAACGCCATGACATTGGACATCGCCATGGGCGGTTCGTCGAACACCGTGCTCCACTTGCTGGCCGTGGCCAACGAGGCCGGTGTGGACTTCAAGATGGCGGATATCGACGCGCTGAGCCGCAAGGTGCCCTGCCTGTGCAAGTTGGCGCCCAACACGCAGAAATACTCCATCCAGGAATGCAACCGCGCGGGAGGCATCCTGAACATCCTGGGCGAACTGGCCAAGGCCGGACTGCTGGACACGGCGTGCAAGCGCGTGAACGGCCGCACGCTGGGCGAAGACATCGAGAAATACAGCATCATGGGCGACACGGTGGACGCGGAGGCGGCGCGCATTTATAGCAGTGCGCCCGGCGGAGTGTTCAGCAACAAGATGGGTTCGCAGGACAAGGTGTACGAAACACTGGACAAGGACCGCGCCACGGGATGTATCCGCGACGTGGAGCACGCCTACAGCAAGGACGGCGGACTGGCCATCCTCTTCGGTAACATCGCCCAGGACGGGTGCGTGGTGAAGACGGCCGGCGTGGACGAGAGCATCTGGCACTTCAGCGGGCCGGCCAAGGTGTTCGACTCGCAGGAAGACGCTTGCGAGGGCATCTTGAACGGGAGCGTGGTGAGCGGCGACGTGGTGGTCATCACCCACGAAGGGCCGAAAGGCGGACCGGGCATGCAGGAAATGCTCTACCCGACGTCGTATCTCAAGAGCCGTCATCTGGGCAAGGAGTGTGCCCTCATCACCGACGGGCGCTTCTCCGGCGGCACGTCCGGACTGAGCATCGGCCACATTTCGCCCGAGGCTGCCGCTGGCGGCAACGTGGGTAAAATCGTGGACGGCGACATCATCGAAATCGACATTCCTAACCGCAGCATCAACGTGAAACTGACCGACGAGGAACTGGCTGCACGCCCGCAGCGCCCGATGACGCGCAAACGCATCGTGCCGAAGTCGCTGAAGGCTTACGCTTCCATGGTGAGCTCGGCCGACAAGGGCGGCGTACGTATTATTGATTAAAACAGGAAAGTATATGGCAACAGAAAGAATAACAGGCGCGGAGGCTTTGATGCGCTCGCTGGAGCACGAGGGGGTGACCACTCTCTTCGGCTATCCGGGCGGCGCCATCATGCCGGTCTACGACGCGCTGTATGGATATAAAGATAAGTTGAACCACGTCCTGGTGCGCCACGAACAGGGGGCCGCACATGCCGCGCAGGGCTATGCCCGCGTGTCGGGAAAGGTCGGGGTGGCGCTGGTGACCAGCGGCCCCGGGGCCACCAACACGGTGACGGGCATCGCGGATGCCATGATGGACAGCACGCCCATCGTGGTGATTGCCGGGCAGGTGGGGACGGCCATGCTGGGTTCCGACGCTTTTCAGGAATGCGACCTGGTGGGCGTGACGCAGCCCATCAGCAAGTGGGCCTACCAGATACGCCGTCCGGAGGACGTGGCGTGGGCCGTGAGCCGCGCGTTCTACATCGCCAGGAGCGGGCGTCCCGGGCCTGTGGTGCTGGACTTCGCCAAGAACGCCCAAGTGGGCATGGTGGACTACGAGCCGCAGGAGACGGATTTCATCCGCAGCTACGTGCCGGTGCCGAAAACCGACCCGTGGGCGGTGCGCCAGGCGGCCACGCTCATCAACAACGCCAAGCGGCCTTTCATCCTTGTGGGCCAAGGCGTGGAGATCGGCGGCGCGCAGGACGAAGTGCGCGAACTGATGGAACGGGCCGACATTCCCGGGGGATGCACCTTGTTGGGGCTCTCGGCCTTGCCGTCCGACCATCCGCTCAACATGGGCATGCTGGGCATGCACGGCAGCCTGGCCAACAGCGTCAAGACGCAGGAATGCGACGTGCTGATTGCCGTGGGCATGCGTTTCGACGACCGCATCACCGGCAAACTGAGCACTTATGCCACGCAGGCCAAGAAGATACACTTCGAGATAGACCCCAGTGAAATCAACAAGAACGTGCCCGTGGACGTGGCCGTGCTGGGCGATTGCAAATACACGCTGGGCGAAGTGCTCAAGCAGGTGAAGCCCAACCAGCACAAGGAATGGGTGGAAAGCTTCGGCGAGCACTACAAGATTGAGAAGGAGGCGGTCATCGAACCTGAAATCCATCCGGCCGACGGGCCTATCAAGATGGGAGAGGTGGTGCGCAAGGTGACGGAGATGACCGGTAACAAGGCCATTCTCGTGACCGACGTGGGGCAGAACCAGATGCTGTCCGCGCGCTATTTCAAGTTCACGCAGAAGCGCAGCATCGTCACTTCCGGAGGCATGGGCACGATGGGATTCGGGCTTCCGGCGGCCATCGGCGCCACTTTCGGTGCACCGGACCGCATGGTGTGCCTCTTCTTGGGCGACGGCGGCATGCAGATGACCATCCAGGAGCTGGGTACGGTGATGGAGCAGCGCTGCCCCGTGAAGATCATCCTGCTCAATAACAACTATCTGGGCAACGTGCGTCAATGGCAGGAGATGTTCTTCGGCAAGCGTTATTCCTTCACGCCGATGATGAATCCGGACTACAACATGATTGCTTCGGCCTACGGCATCGCCAACCGCACGGTGGTGGACCGCGCGGAACTGGAAGCCGGTATCCGTGAGATGATCGACACGGACGGGCCGTTCCTGTTGCAGGTGGCCGTGATAGAGGAAGGCCGGGTGTTGCCGATGTGCTGCCCGGGCAATGACGTGGACGACATGGTGTTGGACTATTAGAGCGGAGGAAACTGAAATGGAACAAGAGAAAGAACAGGAAAAGAAATTCTATACGCTGATTGTGTTTTCCGAGAACTTTGCCGGACTGCTGAACCAAGTGACGGCCGTGTTCACCCGCAGGCAGGTGAACATCGAGAGCCTGAACGTGTCGGCATCCAGCATCCGGAGGGTGCACAAGTACACGATTACCTGCTGGAGCACGGAGGAGCAGATACAGATCATCACCAAGCAGATTGAGAAGCGCATCGACGTGTTGCAGGCGCATTATTTTACCGACGACGAGGTGTTCATACAAGAAGTGGCGCTCTACAAGCTCGCCACGCCCAAGGTGTTGGAGAACCCCGACATTTCGAAAGCCGTGCGCAAGCACGGGGCGCAAATCATGGACGTGAACCCCACGTATACGGTGGTGTGCAAGGCCGGCATGACGGAGGAAATCATGTCGCTCTATTTCGCGTTGAACGATTTCCAGTGCGTGCTGCAGTATGTCCGTTCCGGAAGAATCGCCATCACCCGGAGCTGCACGGAGTATCTGGACGAATTCCTGGAGGAGCGCCGCCGCGCTTATGAAGACTTGAAAACGAAGAAGGGCAAGGACGATGAAGGAATATAATAAGGTAGGGACTTATTCTTTCGTTGCCGAACCGTTTCATGTGGACTTCTCCGGCCACCTTTTCATGGGCGTGCTGGGGAACCACTTGCTGAACTGCGCGGGATTCCATGCCACGGAGCGCGGGTTCGGCATGGCGGAACTGAACGAGAGCAATTACACGTGGGTGTTGTCGCGCCTGGCCATCGAACTCGAAGAAATGCCGGCACAGTATGAGGAATTTTCGGTGGACACGTGGGTGGAGAACGTCTACCGCCTTTTCACCGACCGCAACTTTGCCATCTATGGCAAGGACGGCCGGGTGTATGGCTATGCGCGCTCCGTGTGGGCGATGATCAACATGGACACCCGAAAGCCGGCCGACTTGCTTTCCCTCCATGGCGGGCGCATCGTGGACTACATCGAAACGGAGAAGCCGTGCCCGATAGAGAAGCCCGGGCGCATCAAAGTGAACAACTGCATGCCCGTGAGGTCGGTAGAGATGTATTACAATGACATTGACATCAACGGGCATGTGAACAGCATCAAGTACATCGAGCACGTCCTGGACTTGTTTTCGAAGGACTGGTATGCGGCGCACACCATCCGCCGTTTTGAGATGGCCTACGTGGCCGAGTCGTATTTCGGCGACGTGCTGAGCTTCTTCCGCGAGGAGAACGAAGACGGGACGTACGACGTGGAAGTGCGCAAAAATGTGGGCGGCGAGAACCCGGAAGGAGAAGTCGTCTGTCGAAGTAAACTTAAATTTGATAACAAATAGCTGTTCGCAGCGGGCGGTTGAGAATAATTTTGTAACTTTGCCGTCGGATTTAGTTTGAAAACGTATTATAATTGAAAACGCGGCGCAGGCCGCACAAAACAGAATAGAAAATGGCAGAAATGAATTTTGGCGGTGTCATTGAAAATGTGATGACCCGTGAGGAATTTCCATTGGAGAAGGCTCGTGAGATTTTGAAGGACGAGACGATTGCAGTTTTAGGGTATGGCGTGCAGGGCCCCGGGCAGGCATGCAACTTGCGTGACAATGGCTTCAACGTGATCGTGGGCCAGCGTCCGGGCAAGACTTATGACAAGGCCGTGGCCGACGGCTGGGTGCCGGGTGAGACGTTGTTCTCCCTCGAAGAGGCTGCCGAGAAGGGCACCATCGTGTGCATGTTGTTGTCCGATGCCGCACAGATGCAGTTGTGGCCGAGCATTAAGCCTCATTTGACTGCGGGCAAGACATTGTATTTCTCGCATGGGTTTGCGATTACTTGGAGCGACCGCACGGGTGTGGTGCCTCCCAAAGATATTGATGTGATTATGGTAGCCCCGAAGGGTTCGGGCACTTCCTTGCGCACGATGTTCCTCGAAGGGCGCGGTTTGAACTCTTCTTATGCCATCTATCAGGATGCCAGCGGCAAGGCTTTGGACAAGGTGCTGGCCTTCGGCATCGGCATCGGTTCAGGTTATTTGTTCGAGACGACTTTCAAGCGCGAGGCTACTTCCGACCTGACGGGCGAGCGCGGTTCGCTGATGGGTGCCATCCAGGGATTGCTGTTGGCCCAGTACGAAGTGCTGCGTGAGAACGGCCACACGCCTTCTGAAGCCTTCAACGAAACGGTGGAGGAGCTGACGCAGTCCTTGATGCCGTTGTTTGCCAAGAACGGTATGGACTGGATGTATGCCAACTGCTCTACGACGGCACAGCGCGGCGCATTGGACTGGATGGGCCCGTTCCACGATGCCATCAAGCCGGTGATGCAGAAGCTCTACAACAGCGTGGTGACCGGCAACGAGGCGCAGATTTCCATCGACTCCAACTCCAAGCCCGACTATCGCGAGAAGTTGCAGGCCGAACTGAAGGCATTGCACGACAGCGAGATGTGGCGTACGGCCGAGACGGTGCGCAAGTTGCGTCCTGAGAACAACTAATTCTACCCCCCGTGGGAACAAAAAAGGGAACCGAAGAATCGGTTCCCTTTTTTGTTCCCACAGAGGATGAAGCCCAGCAGGCATGTCGCCGGCATGCGGACATCGTGATGATGCCTTGCGGAGTCCCGGATTGTACTTGCCGCAGAGTACTCGCGTACTCTCCGCAAGGTACGCTGGCGGCATCCGCAGGGTTGGACATCGGATTGCGGCCGGTGCGTCCGGATGTTGCGGGGAGCATCCGGACGGCGCAAGTTCTGGTCCGAGTCGTATGGAGGTCGGGTCAGGGCTCCGTCGGCGTTTGTTTCTCCGTGCCCTTCTTTTTTGCCCCGTGTACGATGCCGCGCAGAAGGGTGCCCAAGACGGTGTATCGGAAAGAGTTGCCCTCGTCCGTCCGTTCGTCCACTTTCTCGATGAGCCGTTCTGCGTCTTTTTCCGAGATGACTCCGTCGTTCTGCAGCTTGCGGATGGTGCGCCGTTCGTAAGTGAGCAGCATGCGGATGGACTTCACGGTGAGCGCATGCCGGAACGCCTTGGGATAGTTTTGTGCCAGCATCTTGGTGACATCGTTCATCCGGTTGATGTTCCGCTCAATTTCCCCGCGGAGCGTGGCCAGTTGCTCTTTTTGTGCCGCTGTGAGCAGGTCGGACGCCCCCAATTCGTTCAGCAGGCTCAAGTCCTCGTTTTGCAGAATGATGAAACCGCGCGCCATGTCGTACACCCTTACGATGCGTTCGCGGAAATAGAGGCTGATGCTCTCCCCAAGCGAAAGGGCGTCCTTGATATAGGGCAATGACGACGTGCGGTTGCAATATTTGAAGATGGAGGGGCGGAAGTCTAATGCATACTGCCCATCGTGGTCGTACATTTCGTCCAGTGAGTTCATGATGTGCAGGAAGGTCGTCTTGGAGATGACCCCTTCCTCGTAGATTTTCCGGCATATCGTTTTCTCGCGGTCCAAGACGCGGAGCCGTATTTCGGAAAGGAATTCCCTTTTCTGCGGAGTTTGCGGGAGGACGTTCCGCGACACGTCGGGCAAGTATTTCCTCACCTTGTTCCAGTTGGCTGCCGACAGTGGTTCTTTCTCGGCCAGTTTCTCGGCATATTTTTCCGCGCTTTCCCGCAGGTAGGTTTCCACCTTTGTGTCGATGAGCAGGCGTGCGTTGGGAATCTGTGTCAGTCCCAGCCGGTTCAGGAGCCAGCGCATGGTGGTGGCGTTGACCGAAAGGGTGAGCGTGACGATGCCGGCCGTGAGGAACAGGATTTGTCTCCGGATATCTTCGGGAATCCCCGGGGTGTAGGACACCATGAGGGCGAGCGTCATGCCCAAGGCCCCGCGCAGTCCGCCCCATGTGAGGATGACGGACTCCCGTTTGGTCAGGCCGTATCCCAGTCGCTTCATGACCGGATAGAAAAGGGTAATCATGGCGAAGCGGATGAGGTTCAGGGCCACGTAGACGAGGAGCAGGATGAGGAAGTCCGACCAGCTCAGGTCTACTTTCTCGGCAATGACCACGCCCACCATGATGAACACCAGCGTGTTGGCGATGTGGGTCAGCAGTTCCCAAAATTTCTCCATGAATGCGTTCACTTGTGGCTTCAGCCTGGGGCGTCCCACGTAGGAGATGACCAGTCCGAAGGTCACCAGGGCGATGACTCCGGAGATGCCCATGTAGTATTGTGACAAGATGAAGGTCACGTAGGCCGAGAGGATGATGACGCTGTTCTGGATGACTTCTTCGGAGTTGATGCGGGTGATGAACCAGATGGTCAGCCGGGACATGCAGTATCCCAATAGCACTCCGCCCATGACGACTTTCAGGAACTGGACGGCAGGGGAGTCGGCGGACGCGCCTTCCAACGTGTAGGCACCAAAGAAGAGCATGAAGCAGACGATGCCGGTGCCGTCGTTGAGAAGGGATTCACCGTCCACCAGGGTGGAAAAACGCTTGCTGGTGCCCAGTTCGTGTAGCAAGGCTACCACGGCCACAGGATCGGTGGCACTGATGAGCGCGCCGAACATGAGGGCCAGCGGCCAGGTCCACGAAGAATATTCGGGGACGAACAGGCTGATTCCAATCATGACCAACGCCGTGAGGAGCATGCAGACAATCAGGCCCGGGACGGCCAGGAGCGTGGAGTTGGCCAGCGTCTTCTTGAAGATGTGCATGTTCATCTCGTATGCCGCGTCGAAAATCAGGATGGGGAGGAACACGTAGAGAATGAAGTCGGGGTTGATGTCGCCCACTGTGGTTATGGCGCGTTCCACGCGCGGCATGGCGTCAAGGCAGTCGAAGCGGTCGAGCAATCCTATGCCCAAGCCGAGGGCGAACAACCCTACGGTATAGGGGAAGCCGGTTTTCTTCAGAATCGATTTGAGGATGGCGCCGACCAACAGTCCGACGATGGCCAGCAGCAAAGGGGCAAGTAAGTTGAAATTATCCATGGTGGTATCTTTTAAGGTGAAACGACCTGCTTCACAAAAGTACGAAAAAAAACCTACAAGACCTTGCAGTCCTGTAGGTTTTTGTTCCTTTTATGGAAGAAAATGTGCGTTCTTCCTGCTTTTTCTGTTTTAGAAGAAGAGGTAGCGGTTGTCCTTCACCCCGGCTTTCTCATAGAGCTCGCCGGCAAAGCGGCTGATGGCGCGCATGTTGAGGGCTTCCTGCTGCATTTCTTCTTTTTGTGCATCAAACTTCTCGCCAGTCTTGTTCTTGGCCGTCACTTGGATGGCATAGACTCCGGCGTTGCCCTTGAACGGTCCGGCGAATTGGTTGACGGCCGTTTTGCTGGCCACGGCACTCAGCATGGGCTCGCTGGCTCCGGTCTTCATGACGAAGGCCGACGCGCCGAACGTCACGTGCTTGATGGTGTCGCTCACGGCGCCTTTCTCTTTCATCACGTCGGCGAGGCTCTTGGCTTGCGCCAGCTTGGCGGTCAGCATCTCGGCCTTCTTGTCCTTCATGACTTCGCGTGTGAGATATTCCCTCATGTCTTCCATCGTCCGGTATCCTTCGGGATGCACTCCCGTGAGGATGGCCACGAGCATGTGGTCGTTGTCGCCGCATTCATAGAGCGGGGAGATGTCGCCCACTTCCGTGTCGTCGTTGAAGATCCATCTCATGGCCTCGCGGGTGTTGCTTACGCCGCCCACATAGTGCTCGTTGCTGAACAAGTCCTTGCGCTCCTGCAGGTTGTAGCCGCTCTTCAGAGCGTTGGCCTCGATGTCTTTTTGCGTTTGGTTGGAGGCGATGAAGTGGCTGAAGTCGTTGTAAGCCTTGGCGTAGGTTTCCTTGCTGAATTCAATCGGGCACTTGACAACGGCCACGTCGTACTTGTCGATCATGGCGCGGCGGTCGGTCACTTGCACGATGATGCAACCTTGCGTGAAGTCGATTTTCTTGGTCGTATTGACCGGCATGTTGGTCACCGTCTTGATGAAGTCCAGGTTCTGTGCGTCCATAGTGGCCCCTTCGTAGTTGCGCGAGGTAAGCCACGTCTTTTCTCCCGTCTGGTTGTATTTCTTGGCGATGGAGTCGAAAGCCACGCCGCTGTTCAATGCCGTCATGATGCTGTCGGCCGTCTTTTGGATGGCCGTCATGTCGGCGCCTGCTACCTGAATCTGGCGGAGCTCCACGGAGTCGGGGGCGGACACTTTGGCGAAGAGCTTGATGATGTTCATCGTGTTGTCGCCAGCGTTATAGTAAGGTGACTTCATCTGTCCGGCAGACATGGAGTCCAGGTTGGCTGCGATGTCGGCGGGGAAGAAGCTTCTGCTCACGGGGAGCTGGCTGTAGTTGATGACGGAGCCGCTTTCGCGTACGATCTTGGCGATGTCGCCGCCTTCGGCCAGTGCCGTTGCGGTCTCGGCCATTTCCTTGTCCAGTGCGGCTTTGTCGGCGGCGCTGGCTTTCACTTGGATGTCGATGAACTTGATGTCGCGGCTTTCTGCCGTCTGCTTGAAGCGCTCCTTGAGCTCGTCGTATTTGGCCTTCAGGTCGCTTTCTTCTATCTTCACGTCGCTGTCGTTGATGGTGGAGTAGGGAATGGCCGCCATGAGAACGTCGCTTTCATTGGTGCGCGCTTCGAACGCGGCTTTGTCCACCACTTTGTTGCCCAGCATGGCTTTGCCCAGCAGCACTTGGTATTTCTGTGCCAGTGCGTTCTGGCGGAGCGACTTTTCGATGAACATCCAGAACTTGTAGAGGTTGTTGTAGTAGTCCATGTATTCCGCCGGTATCTGGCCGCTCTGGGCCTTCATGCCTTCGTAGTCGGTGAGGAACTTTTTAAGGATATTGGCGTCGAACCGGCCCGTCTGTTCGTTGCGGAACGGGGTTTGTGCCAGAATGGGGCTGTTTCCTTCCGTGATGATGGCCTGGATTTCAGCGTCGGTCACGGTCAGGCCCAGCTCTTCCGCCTCATGTTCGATGAGTTGGTTGTTGACGTAAGTGTTCCACACCTGGTCGCGCAGTTGGGTGAGCTGCTCATCGTTGAGCGCACTGTTTCCCGTGGTGAACTTCACGACTTCCGCGTATTCGTCTACCAGGTTTTGGAATTCATGTACGGAGATGTGTTCCCCGTAGACTTCGCCGACCTGCTGCCTGCTTTCGTTGGATGCAGACTGGATAGAGCGCATGGCTTCCTCGGCGATGAATGCAAAAAGGGCCAAGCCGATGACGATGACCAGCAATGGACCCTTGTTTCGGATTTTTTGTAATGTTGCCATTGATTTGTTGATTGTTATTTTATTGTTTTTTATCTCTTGTTTTAAGCGCACGAAGATACGAAAATCTTTGCACATAACCGTCTCCGCGGCGCTAATTTTTAGCTATTCGGTAGTTTTCAGGCGCACGAGTTCTATCTTTGTGGTAGTATTTTTGATGATTTTGAACTCGAAATGGTCGAATTTCACGATTTCGTTCAGCTTGGGGAAACTTTGGTAGCGGTGGAGGATGAGGCCGCTCACGGTGACGTAGTCCTCAGATTCGGGCAGGTCCAGCCCCAGCAGTTCGTTGGCTTTTTCCACTTCGAGCCGTCCGGAGAGCACGTATTCGTGTTCGCCCACCTTTTGTGCCACATAGTGCGTGTTGTCGTGTTCGTCTTCGATGTCGCCGAAGATTTCCTCCACCAGGTCTTCCATGGTGACGATGCCCGACGTGCCGCCGAATTCGTCCACCACGATGGCCAGCGATTTCTTCTGTTGCATGAATTTCTTCAGCAGGTTTTGTGCCGACATGGTTTCTGGAACCACGGGCGTTTCGATGATGCGTGTGGTCCAGTCGGCCGGGTTGCGGAACATTTCGGAGGAATGTATGAATCCCACGATGTGGTCGATGTCTTCCTTGTAGACGATGATTTTGGATTTCCCGCTTTCGATGAAGCGGTTTTTCAGCGACTCGATGGATGCGCCGGTTTCTATGGCTTCTATTTCCGTGCGTGGCACCATGCAGTCCCTGACTTTCACTTCCGAGAAGTAGAGGGCGTTCTGGAAAATCTTGATTTCGTCCGTCACTTCGTCCTCGTCGTGCGCCGATTCGATGCTCGACTGTATCAGGTTGTCCAGGTCTATCTTGGTGAAGGCCTGTTCCGACTCTTTCTTGTTCACCTTGAGTCCCAGCACGCGCAGCAGGCCCCTGGACAGGATGCTGGCCAGCTTGGCCACGGGATAGAACAGGATGTAGGCCGCAAACGAGGGGAGGGCGCAGATGCGCAGCATCCGGTTGGGTGCCATTTTGAACACGTTTTTGGGGATGAACTCCACGGTGGCCAGGCTGATGAGCGATGCCGCGGCCACTTGCAGGAGTATGTCAAGCCCCGCGGGCAAGTCGGCTTGCAGGCGCGAGAGCACGTAGTCGTCCACGATGCCGGCCATCAGCAGGGCATAGACCACCAAGGCGATATAGTTGCCCACGAGTAGCGTGGCGATGAAGTCGTTGGGGTGCGAATAGAACACGGCCAGTATCCGCGACGACAGGCTTTCATCGTTGCGGTTCAGTTCGGCCCGCAGCTTGTCGGACGAGATGAAGGCGGTTTCCATGCCCGAGAAGAAGGCCGAGAACAGCAGGATGATGATGATTTCTAAGATGGTGGACGTCATGGCTGGTTCGGTTTGGCGGGAGCGGTGCGCACGAGGGAGTCGTTCGGCGCGGCGGCCGTCGAGCTGCCGCTGTCGCTGAACGGCGTTTCCGCGTTCGCATTGCTCACGGTGTAACGTGTCATTTGTTCGTTGGAGCGGAACCGGTATCCTTGCAGGAACTCGTCGGGCTTGCGGATGGTCATGAACTGGTTGGAGTAGGTCTCGTGCCGCTCCATGTCCCAGAAGAACTCCTCGCTGGTGAAGACGGTCCCTTCCTGGTTGCGGATGACCACGCGGCCCCGCAGTTCCCACAACTCCTGGTTGTGGCAATAGGCCGTGTCGGCCTGCACGAACCAATCGCTATGGAACGTGGAGTCGAACTTTTCCAGCAGGATGCCTTTCATGAAAGTCCAGCGGGGCGGCTGGGTCGTGTTGTAGATGAACCATTCTTCGGCCGTGATTTTGTAGCGGATGACGCCGGAGTCGGAGATGAGGGTCGACACGCCCCACGACTGCATGAAGGGCAGGGAGTCTTTGTCGCTGACGGCCGGCGCATGTGCGGCGTGGTCCGACGAGCAGGAGAAGGCGGCCAAAGCGGCCACGACAACCGCCATCGAGGAGGCTGTCATGCGGGCCAGCAGGGATAGTTTCGTGTTGATGTTAGCCGCGTCTTTGTCCATCTTACTGTATTTTCCACTTCATGAACCACCGCTCGTTGAAGGTGATGCCCACGTTCAGGCGCAGGTAGTTCTCCGTGATGAGGGAAGAGGCAGGCGCGGCGAAGCGTCCCCATTGGAAAGAGATGTTGAGGACGGAGCGGTTGTTGAACTGGTTGGTGATGGGCAGCCCGAAGCCGGCCGTCACGGTGTATTCGCGCGGCCCGTCGTGTCCGTTCACACGGAAGTAGGGCGTGGCGAAGGAGGCGCCCACGCGGTACATCACCCGCCGCAGGTATTTGTTGCTGTAGCGTTCGGGCAGCCATTCGGCGCCCACGGCCACTTTGGTGCGGTTCAGGTAGTTCTCCGAGGTACTGACGAAGCGGTTGTCGATGACTTGCGGCATGCGCGCGTCGCCCCACCGCTGGTGGGTGACGTCCAGGCCCACTTTCCACTGGTCCTTGTGCGCCCAAGCCAGTCCCGCGCCGTAGGCCGTGGGCAGGTCGAACGCCTTTTCGATGGTGGATTTCGTGGTGTCGCCGTTGGTCACGTAGCTGTAATAGTGCGCCGGCGAGTTGATGGTGTGGCCGATGCTGTAGGTGGCGCCCGCCGTCAGCACGTCGTTCTTGCCTATCCTGATGGGGTATTGCACGCCGATGTCAATCTTGTACGACGAGATGTCGGCGTCGATTTGCCGTTGCAGCCCGTTGCTGCTCGTGGTGACCGTCCCGTTGTCGTAGAACGTCTGCGCGATGTTCTGCTCATAGTTTCCCCAGATGTAGCCGAAGTTGGCGCCGATGGAGAGGTCGGCCACGGGGTTCCATCCGAAGCCCACGTAGGCCTGGTGGATGCCGCCGTCGCCCGTATAGCTGTTGGTGTAGGTCAGCGTGGAGCCGCTGTTGAAGTGGCTGCCCAGGTATTTGCTTTCCGAGAAGTTGTAGCCGATGCTGGAAAAGGGCATGAAGCCGAAAGAGAATCCGAAGCCGCGCGAGAGGCGGAATCCGGCGTTGATGTAGTCCAGGGTGGTGTTGTGCGCGTTGACGCTGCTGCCCCCGCTTTTGAAGTTGGCGTTTTGCAGTGTGATGCCCACGTCGAAGATGAACGACAGCGAGTCGATGCCCGAGTACGATGCCGGGTTCTGCATGTTGATGCGGTTGCCGTCGCGGAAGCCCATGGCCACGCCGCCCATGGCCCGGTTGAAGCCCTGCGACTGGTCTTTCAGGCTGCCCAGCCCGAACCGCGAATAGGGCGAGTTCGAGCCATTGGTCTGCGCGGCGGCATGCAGCGCCGCCATGCACAGCCACACGTAGAGTATAAGCCTATGCTTGTTCATTATTAAATGCTAATATTCGGTTCAGCCCTCTGGGCACTATGTATTTGTCTGCAAAGATGAGGTTTTTTATTTTGCTATCAAAGTTAAAAATATCGCCGCCAGTTAAAAAAACCAAAAGGTCGGGGTATTTTTCCTGAAAGTATTTGATGCGTCCCTCGATTTCGAACTTCATCCCCTGGATGACGCCCGAGCGGATGCAGGTCTCCGTGTTGTAGCCCACTTCCGGGTGGGGGCCTTCGCTGTCGATGAGGGGCAGCTTGGCCGTGAAGGCGCGCAGGGCCTTGAGGCGCATTTGCAGTCCGGGAGAGATGCAGCCGCCTTTGTAGTGCCCCTTGCGGTCGATGAATTCGTAGGTCAGGCAGGTGCCGGCGTCAACGATGAGCAGGTCGTGCCCGGGATGCTGCGTGTAGGCGCCCACGGCGGCGGCCAGGCGGTCGGCGCCCAGGGTCTCCGGCGTGCGGTAGTCGTTGGTGATGGGGATGGGCGTGTTGGCGTCGAGGTACAGCAGCGGGAAGCCCAGCTTCTTCAGTTGGCGCTCCGCCTCGCCGGTGATGCCGAACACCGTGCCCACGATGCCCCGCTCGAAGTCGTATTTCGCCACGATTTCCGGAAGGCGCTCCAGCGTCTCGTTGGATGTCTTGATTTCCTCCACCGGAGTGTCGCCGTCGAAGGCAACGAGTTTGGCCAGTGTGTTTCCTATGTCGATAATCAGATTCACGTGCTCATGCTTTGCGGGTGCAAAGGTATATAAAAAATGTGATTTTCAGCCTCCGCAAGGTAAGAAATCAAGCTTGCGCCCGTCTTTGTGCCCCATGCCGTGGCGCCGGGCGGCCAACTTTTTGGGATTTGCCAGAAGCCGGCCGTGCGGCGTGCGGAGCGCGGCAGCGTACTTTGCGGCAAGTACTCGAGTACTTCCCGCAGAGTACGCTCGCGCCTTCCGCATGGTCCGGCTGTGCATCGGGCATGGCCGGGCGCCGCGGGGCGGAAGGCGTCCGGATGTTTTCCCCCCGCCCGGCAGCCTTTCCGTTGCAGCAAGCGGCACGGAACTTGGGGCCGCGGCTGGCCCGTCCGGGCCTCGCATGCCACAAAGATGTAGGCGGCCTTGTTTTTTCTGGTCGCGCCCGGCCGGAAAGTCGCGTTTTTTATCTATTTTTGTGGCGCAAAAATAAGATACGGAATGAGAACTTTCAGGCTTTTCTGCCTTTATACCTTATTATATATAGCAGGCGTGGCCCGTGCCCTTCCCGGCGACTCGCTCGAGGTCGGCCTGCTGACCTGTTCGCCGGGGACGGAAGTCTATGCCTTGTATGGGCACACCGCCATCCGCGTGCGTTCCTGCGCGCCGGGCGGGGAAGACTGGGTGTTCAACTACGGACTGTTCAGTTTCAACCGGCCTCATTTCATCTGGCGCTTTGCCTTGGGCGAGTGCGACTACCAGGTTGGGGCAGTCCCGTACCGCTATTTCGCGGAGGAATATGCCGGGCGCGGTTCGTCGGTCTACCAGCAGACCCTGAACCTGACGGCGGAAGAGAAGGAGCGCCTGTGGGCCCTGCTGCTGGACAACATGCGGCCCGAGAACCGCGAATACCGCTATAACTTCTTTTACGACAACTGCACGACGCGGGCGCGCGACTGCATCGAGGACGCGGTGGACGGGGAAATCGTCTATCCCGCGCAAGACACGGCCTGCACTTTCCGCGGCATTGTTCATCAGTATACGGCCGATTACCCCTGGGCCGAACTGGGCGACGACATCTGCCTGGGCGCAGCTGCCGACCGTCCCATCTCGGCGCGCGAGGAGATGTTTGCTCCCTTCCGCATGCTCCGCTATGCCGGCGGGGCCGTGATTCGCGGTGCCGACGGGCGCGAGCGGCCGTTGGTGCTGTCCACGCACGAAGTGGTGAAGGGGAGCGGCGTGGAGGCGGCCGCGGAGTTCCCCCTGTCGCCGTCGGCGTGCGCGTGGTTGCTGGTGACCGTGGTGGCGGTTCTCACCGTCGTGGAGCGCTGGCGGCGTGCCTGCTATTGGTGGCTCGACGTGCCGGTCATGGCGCTGGCAGGAGTCATCGGGCTGGTGGTCACCTTCCTGTTCTTCTTTTCCGTCCACCCCACGGTGGGGACAAACTGGCAGGTTTGGGTGTTCAATCCGGTGCCGTTGTTGGCGATGCCTTGGGTGGCCTATTGCGGCATCAAGCGTCGAAAAACGGCCTATCATGCCTGTAATGCCGCCGTTTTAATGTTTTTTATGATTTTTTCCGCGTTTATACCGCAAGATTTTTGCGCGGTCGTTGTACCTTTGGCCTTGGCTTTGTTGCTGCGTTCATGCAGCTACGTGGTAAGCTATTGTGAAAAGTGAAAATAAGACAAGCATGCATAATAGGAGCTATCGTTTCTTAACCCCGCTGATTCTGGCGTTGACCTGGGCCAACATGGAGGCCCAGACGTCGAGCCCTGTGCCGCGGCTGGTGGTCAATGTGACGATAGACCAGTTGCGCACCGACTACATGGAGGCCTTCTCCGCGCTCTTCGGGCCGGACGGCTTCAACCGTGTGATGCGCGACGGGCGGAGCTACATGGACGCTTCCTATCCCTTTGCCCACGTGGACCGTGCCTCGGCCATGGCCTGCATCATGACGGGCACGGTGCCTTACGACAACGGCATCGTGGGCGAGCGGTGGCTGGACCGCAAGACCTTGCGGCCGGCCTATTGCGTGGACGATGCGTCGTGCGAAGGCTGGCTGACGAGCGAGCGCTACTCGCCCGCCTCGTTGTCCGTGTCCACGATTACCGATGAACTGAAAGTGGCCACGGGCGGACGGGCGCTGGTCTACAGCATCGCGCCCGATGCCGATGCCGCCATCCTGGGGGCCGGGCACGCGGCCGACGGGGCGTTCTGGATAGACGACGCCTCGGGGCAGTGGAGCGGCACGTCCTATTACGGGGCCTTCCCCGACTGGGCTTTGCGCTACGATGTGCCCGAACGCCTGTCCAGCCGCATTTCGGACATCTCGTGGAAGCCCGTGAGCCCGATTGTGGAAAACTTCAACTTCTTCATCTCCCCGCAAGAGAGCGAAGGGTTCAGCCATAAGTTCGCGGGCGACCGCAAAATGCAGGAGTTCAAGACCAGCGCCTACGTCAACGACGAGGTGAACCGCTTTGCCCGCCATTGCCTGGAGCATACGGGGATGGGGAAGGACCGCGTGACGGACTTCCTCTCGCTGACGTATTATGCCGGGACTTTCGACCACAAGCCTGTGGCGGAATGCCCCGTGGAACTGCAGGACACCTACGTGCGCCTCGACATGGAACTGGCCGAACTTATCGCCATGCTCGAAAAGCAGGTGGGCGCGGGGCGCTACCTGCTGGTGGTGACGTCCACCGGCTATACCGACGACGAGCTGGTGGACTTTTCCAAATACCGCATACCGACGGGCACTTTCAACATCACTCGTGCCTCGTCGCTGCTCAACATGTATCTCATGGCCGTGTACGGCGAAGGGAAATACGTGGAGGCGGAGTTCGGCTCGCAACTGTTCCTGAACCAAAAACTGATTGAAGACAAACAGCTGAACCTGAACGACGTGCTCACCCGCTCGCAAGCCTTGCTCATTCAGATGGCCGGGGTGAAGGATGTCTACACGTCGCAGCGCCTTGCCCTGTCGATGGGCGAAGCGGACATACGCCGCCTGCGCAACAGCTTCAACCAGATGCGCTCGGGCGATATCTTCATCGAGGTTTCGCCGGGATGGCACATGGTGAACGAGGAAACCCACGAGCAGACCCTGGAGCGGGCCTCTTATGTGGATTTCCCCATTTTCTTTTTCGGGTGCAACGTGCGTCCCGAAACGGTGAAGACCCCCGTGACGGTCGACTGCGTGGCCCCGACGTTGGCCCGCTTCATGCGCATCCGCGCCCCTAACGCCTGCTCCGTGGCTCCCTTGTCGGCCATCCGCTGACCGGGCCTCCCTTTCCAGCTCTTTTTTTAAAACCATTGGGCTTGCCGCGTGTGGTCGGCATGAGCCTTGCATTTTTTTACGAATAGAAACAAAACAATATATAATGGATATAAACAAGTTTTTGAGCAAGCTTTTTGGCAACAAGTCCACGCGGGACATGAAGTTGATTCAGCCCATCGTGGAAGAGGTGAAAAAGGCTTATCCCGCCATTCAGGCGTTGAGTAATGATGAACTGCGTGCGAAGACGCAGGAGGTGAAAAAGTATGTGCAGTCGTCGGCCGACGACATCAAGGCAAAGATCGCCGAGGTGAAGGCCAAGGTGGAAGAGACGCCCATCGAGGACCGCTCGTCGCTCTTTTCGCAAATCGACAAGTTGGAGAAGGACGTGCTCGAGCGCTACGAGGTGGCGCTCAACGAAGTGCTCCCCGTGGTGTTCTCCATCGTGAAGTCTACTGCCGAGCGTTTTGCCACGAACGAGGAGGTCTGCGTCACGGCCAACGACTTCGACCGCGAACTGGCCGCCAGATTCGACTTCGTGGAAATCGAGGGCGACACGGCACGTTACCACAACCATTGGGTGGCCGGCGGAAACGACACGGTGTGGAACATGATACACTACGACGTGCAGCTCTTCGGCGGCGTCGTCCTGCACCAGGGCAAAATCGCCGAGATGGCCACGGGTGAAGGCAAGACGCTGGTGGCCACCCTGCCGGTGTTCCTCAACGCGTTGACGGGCAACGGCGTGCATGTGGTGACGGTGAACGACTACCTGGCCAAGCGCGACTCCGAGTGGATGGGCCCGCTCTATATGTTCCACGGCTTGAGCGTGGACTGCATCGACAAGCACCAGCCCAACAGCGAGGCGCGCCGCCGTGCTTATCTGGCCGACATCACTTTCGGTACGAACAACGAGTTCGGCTTCGACTACCTGCGCGACAATATGGCCACGAATCCCAAAGACTTGGTGCAGCGCGCCCATAACTACGCCATCGTGGACGAGGTGGACTCCGTGCTCATCGACGATGCCCGTACGCCGCTCATCATTTCCGGCCCCGTGCCCAAGGGCGACGACCAGCTCTTCGAGCAATACCAGCCTCTGGTAGAGCGCCTCGTCGGCGTGCAGCGGCAGTTGGCCACGCAATATCTGGCCGAGGCCAAGCAGATGATTGCTTCCGGCGACAAGGACAAGGTGGAGGAAGGATTCCTGCAACTTTACCGCAGCCACAAGGCGCTGCCCAAGAACAAGCCGCTCATCAAGTTCCTCTCCGAACAAGGCATCAAGTCGGGCATGCTGAAGACCGAGGAAATCTATATGGAGAACAACAACAAGCGCATGCCCGAGGCCGTGGAGCCGTTGTACTTCGTGGTGGACGAGAAACTGAACAGCGTGGACCTGACGGACAAGGGTTTCGCATGGTTGGCCAGCGCTACTTCCGACCCCGACCTGTTCGTCATGCCGGACATCACGTCCGAGATGGCTTCGCTGGAAGCCGACACGTCGCTCACCGACGAGGAGCGCGTGATGAAGAAAGACCAGTTCTACACCGAATATGCCGTGAAGAGCGAGCGCATGCACACCCTGCAGCAATTGCTGAAAGCCTACACGATGTTCAACCGCGACGATGAATACGTGGTCATCGACGGCGAGGTGAAAATCGTGGACGAGCAGACCGGACGTATCATGGACGGCCGCCGCTGGAGCGACGGACTGCACCAGGCCGTGGAGGCCAAGGAGCACGTCAAGGTGCAGGCGGCCACGCAGACTTTCGCCACCATCACGCTGCAGAACTACTTCCGCATGTACCACAAGCTGGCGGGCATGACGGGTACGGCCGTCACCGAGGCCGGAGAGTTCTGGAGCATCTACAAGCTGGACGTGGTGGAGATTCCGACCAATCGCCCCGTGGCCCGCATCGACATGAACGACCGCGTCTACAAGACGCAGCGCGAGAAATACAAGGCCGTCATCGAGGAAATCGAGAAACTGATCCAGGCCGGACGCCCCGTCCTGGTGGGTACGACGTCGGTGGAAATCTCTGAAATGCTGAGCAAGATGCTCCAGATGCGCAAGATTCCCCACAACGTGCTGAACGCCAAGCTCCACCAGCAGGAGGCCGACATCGTGGCCAAGGCCGGACAGACCAGCACCGTGACCATCGCCACCAACATGGCCGGCCGCGGTACGGACATCAAGCTGAGCGACGAGGTGCGCAAGGCCGGAGGTCTGGCCATCATCGGTACGGAGCGCCACGAAAGCCGCCGTGTGGACCGCCAGTTGCGCGGACGTGCCGGACGCCAGGGCGACCCGGGTTCGTCCGTCTTCTTCGTGTCGCTCGAGGACAAGCTCATGCGACTGTTCGCCAGCGAGCGCATCGCCAAGGTGATGGACCGTCTGGGATTCGAGGAAGGAGAGATGATAGAGCACAAGATGATCAGCAACGCCATCGAGCGCGCACAGAAGAAGGTGGAGGAAAACCACTTCGGCATACGTAAGCGCTTGCTGGAATACGACGACGTGATGAACAAGCAGCGCACCGTCATCTACGAGAAGCGCCGCCACGCCTTGATGGGCGAGCGCATCGGCATGGACATCGCCAACATGATTTGGGACCGTTGCGTGAACATCATCGAGAACAACGACTACGCGGGATGCAAGGACTGCTTCCTTTCGGTGATGGCCATGGAAGTGCCCTTCACGGAGAAGGAATTCGACGAGACGAAGCGCGAGGACCTGTGCGAAAAGGCCTTCCAGGCAGCCATGGACCGCTTCCGCCAGAAGACCGACATGCTGGCCGGCGTGGCGCAGCCCGTCATCAAGCAGGTCTACGAGGCGCAGGGGCACATGTATGAGAACATCATGGTGCCCATCACCGACGGACGCCGCATCTACCAGATTTCCACCCCGCTCAAGGAGGCATACGAAACGGAGAGCAAGTCCATCGTGAAAGCCTTTGAGAAAGCCATCCTGCTGCATACCATCGACGAGGCATGGAAAGAAAACCTGCGCGAACTGGACGAACTGAAGCACTCGGTGCAGAACGCCAGCTACGAGCAAAAAGACCCGTTGCTGATTTTCAAACTCGAAAGCGTTAAGCTCTTCGACGCCATGGTGGACAAAATCAACAACCAGACGGTGAGCGTGCTCATGCGCGGACAAATCCCCGTGCAGCAGCCCGAGCAGGTGCGCGAGGCCGCGCCCGAACCCGCACCGCGCCAAGAGAAGTACGTGGAGTCGCGTGAGGACCTGACCGACCCCGACCAGCAGGCGGCCGCCAGCCGCGACACGCGCGAGCAGCAGAAGACGCAGCCCGTGGTGGCCGACAAACTGCCCGGACGCAACGATCCTTGTCCCTGCGGGAGCGGCAAGAAATTCAAGAACTGCCACGGACGCGGGTTGTAATCCTGCGCAGGCAAGACTGATATGAACAAAAAAAGGGATGCGCCAACCGGCGCATCCCTTTTTTTGAACCCTTTCCCCACCTCGTGCGGAAGGCCCGCCCCTGCATGCCGTTTCCCCGGAAGGCCGGGCTTCGGCTTCATCCCCAGCCGCGCATCCTTGAAGGGCCGGCGTCCGAAGCCGCAAGGCGGATAAACGCCTTGCGGAGTACAGAATCGTACTTTCCGCAAAGTACTCGAGTACTTGCCGCAGAGTACGCGGCCGGCTTCAGCACGCCCCCGCAGCGCCTCGGGCCAGATGCGGGGAGCGACAAGGCTCTCTGCCCCCCCCTCTTGCCGCTCTCTCCGGGAGCAGGGCGGCCATTTCCTTCCGGCGCCTTCCTTTTCAGAGCGCGATGGCACCATGCCTTTCCATCTGTGCCCGGAAAAAACAATGAGGGCGCGCCACCTCGGCGTGCCCTCATCCTTAATGGAAATTAATAAAAGTACCAACCTATCTTATTAATTCCCTTCACTCTGCGCGTGTGTACGTTCCGGCAGGGATGGTAACCGTGATGCGGTTGTTGCCCTTGAAGTTGTCAATGTCACCCCATCTGTTAGTTGCCACAACTTCGATTACCATGGTGTGTGCAGTCTGGAAGTTGTTCTCAGTGCCTTGCTTGAAGCTCAGCGTAGAACCGTTCAAGTCAACGAATTGGTTATCGCCGCTGACGATTCTGAACGTCGGTTGGGTCAAACCATATCTGCTCAGCGGGTTATTAGCCTCTACGTTACCGTCCTTCCACATGGTAGTACCTTCGAAATCAACCCATTCAAAGCCTTGGGCCAAATTGATGCCCGTATTGAGCGTGCTGCCGTCCAATGTGCGGGACATCGGGTCGTAGGTCTGAGTGGCATTGACTTTCCATGCACCGCTCAGGTCTTGTACGTTGATGGAACCGCCATCGATGATGAATTCCTTGCCGTCGTACTTCACGGCGAGCTCGAATCTCAACGCCTGTCCGCTGTAGTTGGTCGGATTAATCGTCAACGTATTGCCGTTCAGATAAGTGCCTGTCACATTGTTGTTGTTATTGTCGAGGACTCTCCAAGACAACATACCGCTTTGTGCTCTAGCATCGGTTACGAGATCGGCGTAATCGCTGAAGACTGTTGTCAAGTCGCGGACAAGCGTCATAGTGTTGCCTGCAAGCGTCGGCAGCAGACCAATGGTGTTGCCATCCCATGCGGCAGACTCGCGGTTGATGGTCAGCGTCGGATACTGGGCATCCGTCATGGCTGCAATCTGTGCCTTCAACGTGAACTCATTACCCGTCTCGTTCGTTTCGAATACGAACTCAATCTGTCCGCCCGTAATCGTCGTGGCCGGCTTCTGGTAGATTTCAATGCTCTGGCCGTTGACAGCGAAGTAAACATCACCGTTCATGCCGCTTGCTGTTCCTTGTGCCACAGCTGCCCAGAAGGCTGTCGGCGTCATGTTGGAGCGCTCCATGATTTCGCGGATCTGGTCGCCGGAAACCGTGAAGATCTTCTTGTCAGTCGTGCCTACGAACCAACCGGCAGTCTGAACGCCTGTTACGGGATATTCCGGAGTAGCTTGTACGATGGAAACAGAGCCGAGTTGCGTAGTGTAGGAATTGTTGCAGTTGGCTACGGTTACCGTGGCACTTACGCTTGTCCCTTGGCCGATACCGCTCTGGTTTACATTGTCTTTCAAAGACACCGTTCCGTTGTCGAATGCGAAGTAGTAGTCATCACCGCTTTGGTTGTACTTCACGGTGATGGCATCCATGATGCTGGGGTATTCGGCAGCCAAGTCGATGGCTGGTGCGCCGTTAACAACACCCCAAAGTTTCTGGCCTTCGGCGAAGTTGTACTTAGTGGTGTGGTCGTTGTAAGTTATCTCCTTATGGCCACCGACGTTGGTAGCCACGCGGATGTTGTTGACGCGGTCCACACGGTTGTCCACTACGAAGTAGTCGGAGAATACATCTGTGTACTTCTCATTGTTCTCAACATCAGCCTTCGGCGTGATTCTTGCAGACAGAGCCCATGCACGGTAGCTCTGGCCGTCGCCTACAGATTCTCCGGCTGTCACTTTCAAGGTCAACAAGCCGTCTTCCAAACTTTCCACCGTGACATTCGTCAGGACTGTGGGCTGCTTGCTGCGTGTGGCAACTTGTTCGCCATAGAAGCTGATGTCATAGTTCTTTTCGAAGTCTTCCTTCGTGAGCGTGGCCGGAGAGATGCGGAACTTCATCGTTTGTTCCTTGTTCTCGGACATGGTCTTCCAATAAGAGTATATCGTGCCGGGATTCTGAACCAGTTGCAGAGTCTTGAACGAAACGCGCTTGTCGTAAACCACTTCAGTGCCATTGTCCTCGAAGTTCGGCACGAACACGATGCTCTGAATCATCTTGGTCATCAGACCGAGTTCGTCGAGTTCAGTCTGCAAGTTGCCCAGTTGCGTAGCGATGTCAGTCAAATCGAATGCGGGTTCGCCTTCTTCGGTCTTGGCATTCAGGGCCTCTTCGAGGGCAATCACCTTGTTCAGTACAGAGACGATGCTGCCGTTCTTCTCGCTGTCCCAGCCTGCGATGTCGTTCAAGGCGTTCAGCTGCGTTTCGGTCAACTTGGCCTGCATGTTGGCCACCGCGCTGTTCAGGGTGTTATACTTCTGATTGAGTTGGGCCAAAGCGCCGGTTTCCTCCGTGTCGATGGCATCCAGGCGGCTGGTCAGAGCCATGATCTGGCCCAATAATGTTTCGGACACGTCGCCACCGGGATTGTTCTCAAATCCGGCGAGGATATCCTCCAAGTCGTCGATTCTATTAGTCAGGTCGATGATATCCTGAGCGTTGTCTTTAGCCATTTGCTCCACTTTAGTCAGACGGCTTTCGCAATCAGCGATTCTCTTAGTGAGACCACCCATCTGCTCGCTAATTTCGCTCTTATATGCCTCGAATACGTTTACGCTCACCAACTCACCCAACTCGTCGATCTTCTCTTGGATGGCTGCAGCCACGTCGGCATCGGTGGGGAGTGCGTTCAAATCCTCAACAAGGTCTTCGATTTGGCCCTGGAGGTCGCTCAGTTCCGTCTTGTTCACACATTCGAGCAAATCGGCCTGGAGGTCGCTGATGCTGCCTTCCACGCCGTCCACTTGGCCTTCCAGTCCGCTAATTGTTTCGTTCAAGTCTTTGAGAGTTTCATTCAGACCGTCGACCGTTTCCTGGCTGGCCTTTTCCGCCAACTTGTTGCTCAAGTCTTCGTATTGGCTCACCAAGTTGTTGATCTTGTTCAGCAGAGCGGTGGCGTCGCCGTCGGCCTTCAGTGTGGCCAAGTCTGCCAATGCGCCTTGCAGGTCGCCCTGCACGGTTGTCATCTGGCCTTGCAGCGTGGTTACGGCGTCGGCCTCAGCCTTGTTGGCCAAGCTGGCTTCCAGCGCGTCATCGGCAGCCTCGTAAGCAGCACGAAGGTCGGCCAGACCCTCCGTCAGCTGTTTTTCGAGTTCGGCCAGCGAAGTGTCCTCGATTTCATTCACGCGGGCCGCCAATTCCTGCACCTGTTCAACCAAACCGGTCACAGTCTGGTCGTCGGCATTGCCGTTCAATGCGTCGGACAATTCACTGACTTTCTCCTGCAGGGCAATCACGTCGGCGTTGTTCGCCTTGTTGCCGATGGCCGTGTTCAGTTCCTCCTTCAAGGCGTTCACAGCTTCGGTGATGGCAGCCTGAGCTTCTTCAACAGTCACTGCGCTCCCCTTCAACTCGTCGATCTGGCTTTGCAGATTCGTGATGTCGTCGTCATAATCATCGGAGCACCCTACGAATACAGGGGCAGCCAACAATGCGCAGAACGCAGCAACACTAATAAACCTCTTTTTCATAATAAAAATAAATTAGTTAAAACTGTAATTCCAATCTCTACTGTTATTATTTTACTCGGTCTTTTCTCTCCACCTCTACGCAAGAGGTGGAATAGCTTTTGGCGCACTCTCCTAATATATAATAGGTAGAGCGCCCCTTTCTGAACTCGAAAGAGGTTTCCTTATTCCATTTTCTATTTGTATTCTCTACTTTTTTCTATAAAAAAGAGCGAATTATTTTGTTGGTTTAAGTATTTTATCTACATTTGCATCGAAATTATCCACCTCTTGCGTAGAGGTGTAATAGAAAGAAATAACTGAATTGATTGAATAAGAATTGGTTGGCTGCTTCTTGTCTTTCTCGTTTCCTGCTTTTTCTCCTTTAATTTTTTTGCGCACAGCGTCAAGAATCTTACGAGTGGCCTTGTCGACTTCCCGGTTGTCGAGCGAAGAGAGATAGATGGAGGTGGTTTTCTCGTTGGAATGCCCCATGGATTCACTGATGACGCGGAGGGGCACATGCTGGCGCATGGCTTCCGTTGCCCATGAATGGCGGGCCACGTACGATGTGAGCTTCACGTGGATGCCGGCCTTGGCAGACAGTTCCTTCAGGTGCAGGTTATACATTCGCAACGCGCTCCAATAAGCCTTAGGCGTGAATGTTTCTGTTTTCAGGATGGGGAAGAGGTAGTCGTCCTCCTTGCGGGTGTATTTGTTGATGATGGCCAGCATGTTCTTTTCTACTTTGACGGAGAGCAGGTGGCCGGTTTTGCTACGGTGGTAGATGAGCCTGCCGTTCACCAGGTTGCCTTTCTTCAGTTTCACAAGGTCGATGAAGGCGATGCCGCGGGCAAAGAAACTAAAGACGAAGAGGTCGCGGCAGAATTCCAGCCTTGTGTCGATTACGTTACATTTCATCAGCTTTACGATGATGTCGAGGTTCACGGCCCGTTTGTCGGTCTTGTCCACTCCGGTGTAGGCATGGCTGAAGGGGTCGGGCAGCCGCAGCCTGAAGGAGTCTACTCCCCGTTTGTACACGGCGTGCAGGGCGCGGAGATAGAAGGAACTGCTGTTTTTCGTGATGCCCCGTTCCTGGAGCAGGTAGGCTTCGTAGTCGGTCACCAGTTCATCGGTGAGCAGTTCGAAGGGAATCCGGGTGCTGTGTCCTTTGGCTTCCAGAAAGCGGTTGAAGGAGCGTAGCGCCGAGTGGTAGTTGACAGAGGTTTTCACCTTGTTGCATGCTCTTTTTTCTTGAATCTGCTGTTGCATGAAAGTCACAAAGTCGTTCATTTCTTCAATGTTAGGGTTAGGTGTCATATATTTATGTTTATTAGGGTATAGGAACGATATGTCCCATATCTTTGGGCAAACATAAAAAGACATCCTTCTTGCCCTCCGTTCGGGGGGCGAGAAGGATGTCAGTATGACGGGGTCAGCCTCGCGGCTGGCCAACGCTTAGAATAACTTTTCGGGGTACTCTCCGGCAGCAACCAGGGCGGCTATCTTTTCCACTGTGGCTTCGCGGTCGGCGGCATAGGTCACGCCGAACCACTTGCTGGTGGTGTCAAGAACTTCCACGGTGGCAGTGCCTTCGTTGATGAGTTTGTTCACCATGAGCGGGATAAAGAATTCGGCTTTCGGGTTTGCCATATTTTTTGGGTCGCTCAGGAATTGCTTGAAATATTCTTCGCTGTATTGGAAGTAATCGGGCGTGAATCCCCACATGTTCATGCTCACGGGCACGTTCTCTTCCACCGGAACCCACTTGCCTTCTTCGTCCTTGTAGCAGATGGGGCCGTCCACGCGCATGATTTCAGTGCGCTCCACCACGTCGGTCAGGTGATGGTTGTCGTCGTACACGCAGATGCCACGGGCCACGGAGCCATTTTCGCTCAGCGTGTTGCAGCAGCGGAAGCCCACCATGGCATAGGTGTTCTTGCTGCCTTCCGGCAGGTCGCTCAGGAACTTGCCGATGGTGGCGAAGGCGTCGCGGCCGTAGAAGTCGTCGCAGTTGATGACGCAGAACGGTTCCTTGATGACATCCTTGCCCATGAGCACGGCGTGGTTCGTGCCCCACGGCTTTACGCGGCCTTCGGGGCAGGTGAAGCCTTCCGGCAGCGCGTCCAGGCTTTGGAATACGAGTTCGGCCGGAATCTTGCCTTCATATTTCGAAAGGATTTGCGTGCGGAACTGCTCTTCGAAGTCTTTGCGGATGACGAAGACGATTTTTCCGAATCCGGCGCGGATGGCGTCGTAGATGGAATAGTCCATGATGGTTTCGCCGTTCGGTCCCAGTCCGTCCAACTGTTTCAACCCGCCGTAGCGGCTGCCCATTCCGGCAGCAAGCAAGAAAAGTGTAGGTTTCATAATAGTTCGTTTAAAAAGTTAAAGATTTGCTTTATATGCTGCAAATGTAGTCTTTTTATTTGATAAATTTATGTTTTTTCCCTCTTTTTTTCTTCCTGTCTTGCTGTTTGGGGGAACAGGCGTCAGAATGGGTAGCCCACGGCGAAGTGGTAGCCCAGGCTGTCTTTGAACCTGGGCATGTTGTAGTAGCCGCTTTTGCCCGTGTCGTAGGGAGCATGTATGCCCACTCCCACGTCGAAGCGCAGCACGAGGAAGTCCAGGTCGCAGCGGATGCCCAGTCCGGTGCCCAAGGCCAGGTCTTTGCCGATGCGCGAGATGTCGAACGTGCCGCCCGGCCGGTTCTTGTCGGCATCCAGCAACCACACGTTGCCCGCGTCGAGGAACACGGCGCCCGAGAGCATGGAGACGATGGGGAAGCGGTATTCGGCGTTCATCTCTATCTTGAAATCTCCCATCTGGTCGATGTAGGAGTATTCCGACGCGCCGGGGACATAGCTGCCGGGGCCGACTCCGCGGACGGAGAAGGCGCGGATGCTGTTGGCGCCGCCCACGCTGAAGAGGTCGTTGTAGGGGGCCGACGAAGAGTTGCCATAGCTGAATATCACGCCGGTCCCGATGCGTGTGGCGATGCTGGTGCGCGGGGTGAGGCGGAATTCTTCGCGGAATTCGGCGAGTAGCCGGACGTATTGCGCGAAGGGCACGTTGAAGAGTTTCTTGTCTTTCTGCTTGAACGGTTTACCGAAGGCGGCGTAGATGCCCGACGTGACGTTGCCGCTCTCTTTCACTTCGAAGATGAACGTGCGGGGATTGCGTGCCCTGCGCGGGCTGGAGTAGGTGAACGTGTAGCGCATGGAGGGCACGAACTGGTCGCGCATGCTGACATAGAGGGCTTGGTTGACGCGCATGATGGAGTCGAACGTGGCCGTAGTGCTCAGCAGTTCGTCATAGTCCAACCGGAAGGGCACGATTTCGTGCTTGATGGTCGGGCGGGATTGGTAGGTGTAGGCCATTCTGGCGCTGAGCGACACCATGCCGAAGTAGTTGGCGCGGTTCATCCATGTGGCATCCAGCACGAAGGACGTGCTGGTCCTGGCCCGCCGGGAGAATTTGTGCGCACCGGGGAATATCAGTCGGGGATAGTCGAGCGAGAGCGAGGTTCCGTATTCGTAGGAGTTGATGACGGAACTGCGCCCCTGTACGGTGGAGTTGGTCTGCCATTCGTAGGAGCCATGGACTTCGAATTTCAGTTTCTCGGCTCCGCGGAAGGCGTTGCGCTTGGACATGCTGAACGAGAGTCCCGGTCCGATTTGTCCGTTGCTCTTTGAGGTGACCTTGGTGGTGAACTCCCCGTCATAGGGTTTGTCCAGCATGGCGGTGATTTCGATGTCGAGCGTGTCGTTGCCGGCCACCGTGTCGCGCGGCACGTATTTCAGGTTCACCGAACTGAACACGTCCATTCCCGAGAGTTGCTGTTGCACGAAGCTCATGATGTCCTGGCTGTAGAGCATGCTCCGGCGATAGAACATGTTGCGCCGCAGGGCGCCGAAGCGCAGGGGGAGCTTGCCGTCTTTCCCTCCATTATAATATAAGGTATAGCCCAGGAAGTGCAGGGTGTCGGTCAGTTGGTAGGAGTCGTTTCCGAACAGCCGGACGGTTGTCTTTCCCAAGTGGTAGCGCCTGTTGGCTGCGGCGGGGATGCCTTCGGCGGGGACTACTTGCAGTTGCACGAACCCCGGCCGCTGGATGGTGTCGGCACGGAACGTGATGTATTCGGGCTTGTAGTAGAAATAGCCAGAGTTGCGGAACATGTTATAGATGCGGGTGCGCTCGGCGTCGAGATTCACCACGCTGAACGGGTCGCCGCTGAAGAGCGTCCGGTGCCTGAAGGTCTCGCGTATCAGACTGTCGCCCACGGCGGGGAAGCGCAGGTAGGCGATGGAGTCGAGACGGAACAGGTTGCGCGGGCGCACGGTGTAGCTGATTTTCGCCTTTTTCGGGTCCTTTTGCGGGATGACTTCGTAGTCCACCGTGCCGTTGAAGTATCCATAGTTCCTCAGTGTATTTTGTGCCACGAGGGCGCGGGTCTTGGGATTGACGGTGCTGATGAACACGGGAGTGGCCGCGAAAGTGTCGAACACCCATTTGGCGAAGCGCGACTGCTTGCCCACGGTGGCGTTGTAAATCCAAAGCCCGGAAGGGAAGGGGATGCGGAGCGACGAACTGCCGAAGAGGGAGTTGTTGGGGGCGTAGGCCAAGGCGGCGTCCACTTCCTCCTTGGCCGTCTGGAAGGCTTCTTTCTCCACGCGTTGCGCGGCTTCGATGGAGTCCTTCTGCTCCTCGGTCAGTTTTTCTTTCCGCTTCAGGGCGGAGAGGTCTCTTTCCGACAGCAGTTTGTCCACGGCCTTGTAGGCGTCGGCGAAGGAGGTGATGACGCCCTCTTCCGCTTGCTGCTTTTTCCGTTTTTTCTTGGCTTTCTTCTTGGCAGCCAGCCCGTAGTCGATTTCCTCGATGCCCGTGTAGAGCACTTCCTCCTCGGGCAGGTTCTTGGTGGTGGAACAGCCGGTCCACAGGCATCCGCAGAGGAGGGCCATGATGCATATCTTCAGTTTCGTTTTCATCATTTCTCTGTTTTTTGAGGCTGCGGTTCTTCTTTCTTCCTGTTCTTGAAGATGAAGAGCTCGCCCAAGCGGGTCATTTTACGCCGTAGCACGAGGCCAGCTCCCATTTCGGTGATTTCGCCTTCCAGCAGCGATTCGTAGCTTTTGTCGTAGAACAGGGTGATGTAGCGCGTGGCGCTCTTGTCCAGGCGGTATTCCAGCGAGATGTTGTCGATGAGCGACTGCCCCGTGTTCTCCACGTTCTCGCCCGTTGACACTTTGCCGCCCACGATGACGCTCACGCGGTTGCCCCAAAAGCGCTTGGCAAAGCGGAAAGAGTAGTCCGTGCGCGACGTTCCCTCGGCCGTGGTTTCCTGGTCCACGCCCAAGCTCAGGTCTATGGTTTCGAGGGCTTTGCCCGCAATGTTGTTGATTTCGCTCTGCAACAGGGCGTTCAGGGCGTTGGTCGTGGAGAAGCCGCTGCCTTCGCTGCCGCCCGCCAGATACATGCCGGTGGCCAGCATGGTGACGGCCATTTTCCCGCGTTCTTCTGTCGACATGGCGGCGAGCTGGTTCTGCACGGTCATGTCTTCGGGGGCCGAGATGGTGAATTCAAGTCCCATGTCGGCCAGCGTGCGTGTGATGGACAGTCCCACGTCGAACGAGACCGTGCGTGGCACGTCGTTTTCTGTCACGGTGGCGCGCACGCGTTCCGTGGCGGAGATGTTCAGCGTCGGGTTCAGTATGGGGCCATTGAAGTCCACGTAGCTGCCCGAAGTGATGGTGAAAGTCTTCAGCGGGATGACGGGCAGCGAGTATTTCATTTCGCCGTTCAGCACGGTGTAGCGTCCTGTCAGGGTGAGTTCCCCTTGTGGCGTGTAGTTCATGGTGAGGTCGCCCCCGCCTTCCAGGTCCACATATTTCGAGCGGTCTGCGCTCAGCAGGCAGTGCACCTGCGTGCCTTGGTCGATGCTGACCTGCATCATCACGTTCATGTTCATCGGTTGCGGCCGGTTTTCCTTGGCCACGGCCGTGGTGTCGCTGAAGTCCACGAAGGTCACCAGGCCGCTCAGCCGGTCTTCCGACGACAGTGGGGAATCCTTCAGCACATAGGTCACGTCGGTGCTGCCCAAGAGTCCCAGCCGTCCTGTGACGTTGATGAATTCCAGATTGCCTTGCACGCGGGCGGCCATGTCCACGTTCACCCGTCCGTAGGCCGAGGCTTGTTGTGTGCGCTTGGCGTTGATGAGTTCGAAGTTGGACGCGTTGGCTTGCAGGTCGAGCCGGATGTTTGCGAAGTCTGAGAAGTCCACCGTCCCGTCGAACACGAGCGGGTTGCGGCCCGTGGAGTACACGTTCAGGCGGTCCAGGTTCAGACTGCTTTCCTTCACCTTGATGGAGTCGTCTTCCAGCCGCAGGTCCAGACTGTATTCCGATGATAGTATGCGCAGTCCCTTCGTGGCCAGCCACCCTTCCATGTCCGGTTGGCTGGTGGGGCCGTCCACGGCCAGGTTGCCGTCGGCCATGCCCTCCAAGGTTGCCAGGTGGTCGGGGATGAAGCCGTTGGCCAGCGTCAGCGGGAAGTCGGTCAGCGTCAGGTCGGCGTGGATGTTCCCTTCTCCCTCCTCCAGCGTCCTGTAGGCTCCGGAGAGGGTCATCACTTCCGTGTCGTCGTGCGACAGGCGCGCGTCCACGAAGTGCGTTCCGTCATCGTTGGGAAGGTAGACGGCTCCGATGCCGATGTTGCCCAAATCCACGCCCTCGTAGGCCATGTCTTCTACGGTGAGGTCGGCCACGACGGACAGGTTTTCTGCCGTTTGCACCAAGTGGGCGTCGGTCTGCAGGAAACCTGTGATGTGTGGGGCGTATGGAATGACGGAAGTCAGTTCGCCCAGGTTCAGCCGGTGCAGGTTGACGGAAACATCCTGCAGGGCCTCTTCGTTGGGGGTGGAGAACACCTTGGCGCTCGTGCCGTCGTCGGCCAGCATGTCCACGTCGGCTTCCACCCGCCGGTCGTTGCCCAGGAAGATGAAGTTGTCTTCGTTGATGTCAAACCGCCGGTAGGCGATGATGGGGTGGATGTTGGAGAAGACAATGTTGATGCCCTTGTCGGTCACGTCGGCCCTCAGCCCCACGTCCACGCCTTTCTGTCCCTTGTCGTCCAGATAGACCAGGTTGACACCCGCTCCCTGGGAATGCAGGTAGGCATTCAGTTTGGAGTCGAATACGAATTGTCTGTTGCCGTCCCCGTTCCTGACCCATCCGTCCACCTTCACGCCGGTGGAGTCTTGGAAGATGTGGGTCTGTATGGTGTCAATAAGGATGCCCCCGGCGTTCAGTCCGTAGACGTATCCTCCGCCGTTCAGCCCGCGGTCCGGGTCGGCTTGCAACTTCACCCTCATTTCCTGCACCGAGTACCCCTGTGTGGCCAGATAGTTGGCCACGGGGTTGTCTTTTCCCGAGGCGAAATCCAAGGTGAGGCGGGGCAGGAACAGTTTGAGCGTGTCCTGGTCCAGGTGGCGGCGTTGCCATTGCTCTTCGGCCACGGCCATGAACTCTTGTCCTTTTTCCAGCAGCGTTTCATATCCGTCCTGCCCGTCCAGATAGAGGCGGAAGTCTCCGGCGGCGATGTCGGCAAAGGTGGTGTCGGGCGTAGCCAACACGTTTAGGGCCAAGCTCTTGGGGTGGAACACCGTGTCTTGCACCATAAGGGATATGCCGCTCACCGTACCATGGACGGAGTGGGCGTTTTTCAGGTTCGTGGTGCCGTCCACGTGCAGGTTCAGTCCGGCCTTGAACGGGTTCTGTGTCAGTTGCAGCGTGTGCAGGTCTATGCTGCGCAAGTCCACGTCGAGGGCCAGTTCCATCCGTCGGCGGTGGAGCAGTGCCTCCAGCGTGGTGGTCATGTCCAGCAGCGGGTTGTCGCTGTCAATGGTGGCCGTTCCCTTTCCGTCCCTCACCGTGGCGGATAGTCCGATGCCGCTGAGCGACATTTCCTTATATTGCAAACTGTCCAGCGTGATGCCGGCCTGCAGTCGGGTGTGGCGGCTGAAGAAGTCCGTGCCCCGGCCTTGCGCCTCGGCCGTGAGGTTCAGGTTGTATAGCGAGTCTTTGGGCAGGAAATGCTGCGGATGCAGGTTGCGCACGTCCAGTCGGGCCTGGTAGGCCATGCGTGCGGCGTCGAGTCCGGCTTTCAGCCGCACCGTGCCTTGGCTTTCGCGCAGCCTGAGGTCGGCGGTGTATTCTTGTCCGCGCAGGCCCACTTTGCCGTCCAGTCGCATCGATGGAAGGGCGATGCCCTCCATTGCCCCGCTGCCGGCCAAGGCCTTGACGAAGTTCAGGTCGTGGGTGCGCAGTTCGAGGTCGATGTCGCCCGACATGCGCAGGGAGTCGGTGAGCTGTCGCATTTGCCCGTCGGCCCTGAGCTCAAAAGCTCCCGGCAGCCGCACCTCGGCCGTGGTCAGCCGCAGTTCGTCCATGTTGCCGTCGGCAGACAGCCGCAGGATGACGGGCTTGTTGGGATAGGCGCGGACAAAGGCGGGGGGAAGCCCGCCGGCCAGCAGTAGCAGGTCTTGCTTGCCGATTTCGCCCATGAGGCGGGCCGACATCCGGCCTTGCGGCTGCTCGGCCATGGCGGCGAAGTCCATGTCGGCCTGTGCCCTGACGTAGGAATCAGGTGTGCGGAGCACCAGGCCGGGGAGGTGGAGCGAGGTGGAATCCATGCGGAAATGTCCTGTCAGCGATTGGATTTCAAGCCCGCTTTTTTCTTTCATCCGGGTTTCGCGGAGCAGCAGCGATAGCCCCATGGCGTTTCCGTCGAAGCGCACGGAGTCGAGCCCCAGCATCACGTCCTTCAAGGCGATGTGGTTCACGTCCAGCCCTTCTGCGGTTTCTTCGAACGGGAGGTCGTATGTGGCCGAGTCGGCTTTCAGGTCGAAGGTCCCGGCCGTGTAGAGCGCGTGCCCCAAGTCCACCAGCCCGTCTTTCAGGGTGGCGGCCCCGATGCCGGCCGCGACGCGCATGCTGTCGCCGGGCATGCTCAGGCGGAGCCGCGTGCGTGCCAGTTCCACGTTGCCGATGGCGATTTTCCAGTTCACCGGCGCGCTGGCCGACGTGTCTTCCGTGGCGGAATCGTTCAGGGCGATGTCCACGTCGGCGTCCTGTAGCGAAGCCGTGTTCACCGTCACCGTTTCCTGCGGCAGTTCGATGCCGTGTGAGTCAACGAAGAAACTGCCGATGCTGCCTTTGATGGCCACTCCGGGAATCAGGGCCTTGGTGTCCACCGCCGCCCGTGTCAGCTCGATGCCTTCCACGTCGATGCGTCCGCGGAGCAGCGACGAGAAATTCAGGTCCACGTTCAGGTGCTCCACGTCGAGCAGGTTCTGTCCTTCCCCGTCGTCGACCCGCACTTCCTGCAAGTCGAGGTCGAAAAGGAACGTCAGCCGCAGCCGTTTCACGCTCACGTCCATGCCCGTAGACTCGGACAGGATGACCGTGGCTTTGCCCACGGCAAAGTCCTGCACGGGAGGCACGTAGAGCAGCGCGGCCGCGATGAAGAACAAAATGACGGGGGTGAGTAGTATGCCGGTTGCCCATTTGGCTATTCTTTTTTTCATAATTTCAGTCGTAGTAGCTTGCAAAGGAACGGCTTTTTTTTGAGATTCTGCGTTTTTTCTTCGGAAAATAAGCGGAAAACCCTCCGAAATCCGTATTTTTGCAGACGAATAAACCAATCGGCTCGTCGATATGAAAATTCGGAAAATCGCGTTTATCGTGTCTTGTCTGGCCTTGTGCGCCTGCGGCACGCAAAAGAATAAAGCTATGGAAGAAACGGAAGTGCTCATCGAAACCTCCATGGGCGACATCAGGGTGAAACTCTACAACGACACGCCCAAACATCGTGACAATTTCATCAAGCTGGCCAAGGCTGGCGTGTATGACAATATCTTGTTCCACCGCGTGGTGCGCGGTTTCATGGTGCAGACCGGAGACCCGCGCCTGAAGGCTGCGGGAGCCCCGTTGACGGTGGACACGGCCGCCTATAACTACACCCTGCCGGCCGAAATCCGCTATCCGGCCCATTTCCACAAGCAAGGGGCTCTGGCCGCCGCGCGCATGGGCGACGACGTGAATCCGGACAAGGAATCGAGCGGCACGCAGTTCTATATCGTGACGGGGAAAACCTACACGGCGGGAGCGCTCATGGAGCTTTATTCGGCCATCTATCAAAGCCGCGTGGACGCCGTGGGGGAGAAACTGGCCCGCAAGCACATGAAAGAGATGTACATGATGCGCCGCAACGGCGAGGCCGAGAAACTGCAGGCGCTGAAAGACTCCCTGCTGCGCGAGGCCGAAAACGAGGTGGCGGCCCATCCGCCAATGCCCTTCAACGAGACGCAGAAGCAGGTGTATGCCACCCGGGGCGGCGCGCCCCACTTGGACGGGGAGTACACCGTCTTCGGCGAGGTGGTGAAAGGCATCCATGTGGCCGAGGCCATTGCCAACGTGCGCACGTCGAAGGAGCGCCCCCTGCAGGAAGTGGTCGTGCGCAAGGTGACGGTCCTGGAATGACCGTTCATGCGTATTTCACGTAGCCCAGCCGCGTGTATTTCACGCCGTGGCTTTCGTAGTGCCCCATCACGCGGGCGGAGATCGTGACTTCCATGCCGGGCGCGAAGGCGCGGCTGAAGCAGCTCAGCGCTTTGGGCGTTTGGCTTCGTCCGGCCGCCTTTTCCGTGAACGTGAAGCGGTTGCCTTCAGCGTCGGCAGCCAGGATGCGCTGGTCGATGTAGAAATCCGGTTTGTAGGTGTCTACTTGCTGCTTCACGTAGAGCACTTTCAGGCGCAATCCTTTCAGCCGGTCTCCTTTTTCGCCCACGAAGCGGCTGGCCGAGCGGTATGCGGCCCGCTTCGGCGGGGTGAGTTCGGCATGGATGGCGGCAAAGCGCTGTGCCGTGTCCTTCAGTTTCAGCAGTTTCTTCTTTTCCGGCTCAAACTTGTTGGCTAGCCACAACACGTAGTTGGGGTCGATATAGTACACCTCCGCGATGCGCTTGCCGCGGTATTTCCCGAAACTCAGCGTGTCGTAAGTCTGTTCATAATAAGGGGTGAAGTAGTCGTTGTCTTTCCATTCCAGCGGCACCTTGCAGTGTTTCAGCAAGTCCATGGCCTTGCCTGCCGCCATGGCAAAAGTGTCCGCCAATGTGCGGATAAAGAGAGGGGCGCGGCCGTCTGCAAAGATGCGCCAGAGGGAGTAATACCGCCGGAAAGGCGTGGCGATGCTGATGGCATAGGAGCCCTGTCCGGCCTTGCGGGTGGCATTGAACGCTTCCATGGCTTGGGCCACCCGTGTCCGTTCCGCGTCGGGAATTTGTTCGTAGAATTGTACGCAGGTCTTGGTGTCTCCTTTCTACGGCGATAGGTCCGTATACAAAGTTAGCGAAAAAAACGGGCCTTTCCAAATCATCGTGAAAGATTCTTTATCCCGTGTGCCGGGATGGTGCAAGAAGGGTGGGCTGATATTCCCTTGCAGGGTGGCATTCCTTCGTCTTCGGCCTTCCCGTTGCGGAAGGCGGGGCAACGCCTTGCGCAGTCGCGGGTTGTACTCTGCGGAGAGTACTCGAGTACTTGCCGCAGAGTACGCTGACGGTCTCCGCATGGCGTCGCGGCTTATTGCGCCTTTTGTTCTTCTTGATGGTCCAGCGTCTGTCCGCGTTGTACCAGCGTCTCGGCGCATTGCAGCATCGAGAAGCCATAGTGCCGCAGGTTGAGGAAGGCGGAGTCGGCAGCCGCCTTCTCCATGCGGAAACCGTCGGTGCGGTAGCAAAGTTCCTGACGGCTGTCGGGGAAGTAGATGTAAAGGCGCGAGGAGTCGCGCACGCCGATGAGGTTGTCGCCCGTGAAGAACATGCAGGGACGTTTCTCCCGCAGCAGGTCCACGCCGAAGCCGTTCTGCGTGTAGCCGATGCCGAGCAGTCCCAGCAGGGTGGGCATCAGGTCCACTTGCCCTCCGTAGCCCTCCTCGATGCGCGGTTCGATGCCTTTCCCGTAGATCATGAGCGGGATGTGGTTATACGACTGCGGGCTTTCGCACTCGGGCGTGCCCACCAGCTTGCCATGGTCGCCCAGCAGGACGAACAGCGTGTTGTCGGCCCACGGGCGCTTCAGGGCCTCGGTCATGAAGTTCCTGATGGCCCAGTCGGCATATTCCACGATTTGTTCTTCCTTCTTTTCGCTCTGCTGCGGGTGGAAGTAGGGCGGGATGATGTAAGGCGGGTGGTTGCTGATGGTGAGCAGCACGCTGAAGAACGGTTCGCCCGTCTGCGCCTGGCGGTCCAGCACTGGCAGGGCGTATTGGAAGAGGAAGTCGTCCTGCACCCCGAAGCCGTTCACCACCTTGTCTTTCGGGTAGTTCTCCTGAGAATAGATGTCGTCGAACCCGTTGGTGCGGAAGAAGGCGTTCATGTTGTCGTATTGCGATTCATGGGTCATGAAGAATATGTTGTGGTAGCCGTTCTCTTTCAGCACGGTGGGCAGGCCGGAGTAGCGGGGAATGACGGACCCCTTCATGGCGTTGCGCTTCATGATGGCCGGGAAAGAGTAGAGGGCGGAGTACATGCCGTGGTTGGTGTGGATGCCCGATGAGTAGAAGTGGTTGAAGCTGAGCGACTGGTGGTAGAGGCTGTCGAGGAAAGGCGTCAGTCCGCCCTTGTGGCCGAAACTCCTCATCAGGTGGGCCGACATGGATTCCATGAGGATGACCACCACGTTTTTCCGGCCCGCCGTTGCGGCGGAGTCCGCTTCCACGCGGCGTGCGATGGGCGAAATGCCGTCGATGCCTCGTCGCCCCAGCAATTTCTGCACGGCGGCCACAGCTTCGTTGCTGTCCATCAGGTGCAGGGTGCGGTTCTCTTTCCGGTTGTCGTCGATGGCACTGGTCATCAAGTTGAACACGGGGTTCACACCCAGTTGGTTGAGGAACGGGTCGTTGCAGTAGTAAGCCTGGCTGACCTTGATGGGATTGTAGCCCCGCCGTCCGCGGATGCCGAAGACGCAAAGCCCGGCCAGGCAGGCGCCCACGACCACGGTGGAGAGAATCTCCGTCGGGCGGTGTCCGCCCGGCGCGTTGCTGCTGAGGCGATGGAACAGGCGGGCGAGCCGGAGCGAAATCCAGGCGAAGAGCACGATGGAAACCACGGCCAAGGCTATGGGGAAATAGTAGGACGACTCGCCGAAGACCATTGCCGCTGTCGTGTCGGCATAGCCGAACCAGTTGAAAATGGACGAGTTGATGGGCTTGAAGAAGTAGTCGAAATAGGGGATGTTGGCCGCGCTGATGATGAAGCACAAACCATAAAACAGGGTGAAGAACACGGCCGACGAGCGGTAGAGCCAGCGCGCGGTGTAGTTGAACCAACCCGCAATCCAGAACACGGCCAAGGGAAGGATCAGGATGTAGCAGGCGATGACGTTGTCGAACCAAAGCCCGCGCAGGAAAGCCATGGACTGAAGGGCATAGTCGCCGGCGATTTCGTCCGGGAAGCGGTAGCCCGTGGAACAGAAGAGCGCCAGGCGGAAGAAGAAGAAAAACAAGAGAGCCGTGAGATGGACGCTCAACAGATAACATACGGATAGGGGAAACCGTTTCCCAAAAAGCAGTCTTTTCATTCTTGTGTCATTTGTGCTTTTTTATGATTACGCGCCGCGAAATTAGAAAAAATATTAGAAAGAGCGTGGTTATGCTTTTGATTTTTTTCTTTTCTCCTTGTTTTTATATAGCTTTGTCCCGATAGTTTTTATTGTTTGACGGATTAAAGACCTGAAATTATGAAAAGACGTAAGTTGTTATTTGCAGCCGTGGGATTGTCGGCATGCGTGCTCTATTCATCCTGTATCGGCTCATTCGGGCTGTTCAACAAGTTTGCTGAAATCAACACCAGCCTCACGAAGTCCAAGTTTGTCAACGGAATCCTGGGCTTCATTTTCATCCCCGTCTATGGCGTTTGCCTGGCGGCGGACTGGGTCGTGCTCAACACCATCGAGTTCTGGACCGGCAGCCCCTTGCTGGCTTCCGTGGGAGAAACGCGCCATGTAGTGGGCGGCAACGGCCACTCGTATGTTATTGTGACGGAGAAAGACGGTTACCGCATCCAGGACGAGACCGCAGGCGAGGAGATGAAGATGGTGTTCGACGAGAAGGAACAGACCTGGGGCCTGGCGCAGGAAGACGGAGTGCTCAAGCTGATGAGGCTCAATGGCGACAACACGGTGACCGTGTTCTTGCCCGATGGCGGCGAAAAGACCGTCACGTGCGACGAAGAAGGCTTGCAGCAGGTGCGCCAGCTCGTCGGGGCTTCCGTGCCTTTCATGGCCGCCAGATAGGATTTTCTGTCCGGGGAATAAAAAAATGGGATTTCGTTTCCTGTCTTGGAAGAAAACATTTATCTTTGCGACCGTGAAAATGTAAAAATGAAGCCGCGTGCGCCAAGCAGCACGCAAATTGTAACAATATGGATAAGAAGCATGTCGTCGTCTGGTCGATAGTGGCCGCCCTCCTCTGTGTGGGGCTGGGCGTGGCGTTCTATATGATGCACCAGAAAAACGTAGAGAATGAAGAACTGCTGAAGCTGGCCGAAATGGACAAACGCGAAATGGAAAACGAGTACGCTGCCTTCGCCCAGCAATACAGCGAGATGAAGACCCAAATCAATAATGACTCCCTGATTGCGCAACTCGACAAGGAGCAGCAGCGCACGGAAGCATTGCTGGAAGAGCTCAAGCAGGTGAAGGCCACCGACGCTGCCGAAATCCTGCGGTTGAAAAAGGAACTGGCCACCTTGCGCAAAATCCTGCGCAGTTACGTGCACGAGATTGATTCGCTCAACCGCGTGAACGAACAGCTCCGCAGCGAGAACCAGCAGGTGAAGGCGCAATACACCCAAGCCACGCAGACCATCACCAGCCTCTCCACCGAGAAGGAGACGCTGAGCGAAAAGGTGGCCATCGCCTCGCAACTGGACGCTACCGGCATCACGCTGGTGGGACAGAACAAGAGGGGAAAGAAGGCACGGAAAATCAAGGACGTGAAGCGGTTTGCCGTCAGCTTCACCATCTCGCGCAACATCACGGCGCAGGCGGGAAACAGGAGCATCTACGTGCGCATCACCAAGCCCAACAACGAGGTGCTCACCAACGGCGGCACTTTCATGTATGAGAACCGCAACCTGGAATATTCGGCCAAGCGCGACATCGAATACACGGGAGAAGCCACTCCGCTGACCCTTTATTGGGACGTCAACGAGTTCCTGAGCAAAGGCACCTACCGCGTGTCCATCTTTGCCGACGGGCACAACATTGGCAACGCAAGCTTCAATTACGAGAAGTAGAAGTGTATCTAAAAAATCCAATATGTACGAAAATAGGTTAAATCTTGAGGGTTTGACCTATTTTTGTTATACTTTTGCTCCGTTGCCTATGCAATCATCGGGCAACAGACAATAAGAACCAATAAAAAAGGTATGATGAAAAGGTTTTTCGGCTTTTTGGTGCTGGCGCTTTGCTTCGGTACGTTGCGGGCACAGCGCGTCTTCAACTTGGACAGCTGCCGGAACATGGCGTTGGCCCACAACAAAGGCTTGCTCATGGCCAAGGAGAGGATGGACAAGGCGCGGTATGAGCGGAAGGCGGCTTTCACGAACTACCTTCCCGACTTCTCTGCCACGGGAGGTTATATGTTTTTCAGTGATGAAATCTCCTTGCTCGACGACCGGCAGAAGTCTGCATTGAGCCATGCGGGGACAAACCTGCAGCAAGGCATTATGCACTCGGTGTCGGCATTCGTACAGCAAATCGGGCAAACCGACCCGCAACTGGCAGGCGCACTGCAACAGGCGTTGCAAGGCGGCGGGCTGACGGGCATCGCCTCCGTGCTGGACCGCCTGGGCAGCGAGCTGGTGGACGCCTTCCGGACGGATACGAGGAACGTGTGGGCCGGGGCCGTCACGCTGGCACAACCCCTCTACATGGGCGGGAAAATCAGGGCTTACCACCGCATCACGAAACTGTCGGAAACGCTGGCGCGCACGCAACACGACGCGAAACTGCAAGAGGTGCTTTTGGACACGGACAATGCTTATTGGACCGTCGTGTCCTTGGGCTATAAGAAAAAGATGGCCGAAAGCTTCCTCGAACTGGTTTCCCGTCTGGATAGCGACGTGGAGCGGATGATAGAAGAAGGAGTGGCCACCAAGGCCGACGGACTCACCGTGAAAGTGAAGGTGAACGAGGCGGAGATGATGCTGATGAAGGTGGACAACGGACTGGCGCTCTCCAAGATGTTGCTTTGCCAATTGTGCGGCTTGCCGCTCGACACGCAGTTCTCCTTGGCCGACGAGGAACGTGCGGACTTGTCGCTTTGGGAAACCGTACCGGACGATGCCGTGGAGCGCGCGTTCGAGAACCGTCCCGAACTGAAAAGCCTTGACTTGGCCCATAAGATATACGAAGACAAGGTGCGCGTGGTGCGTTCGGAGATGCTTCCCTCTTTGGCCCTCACCGGAGGATACATGGTGTCCAATCCCGCTCTGCTGAATGGCTTCGAGAACAAGTTCCGCGGCATGTGGAACGTGGGCGTCATGCTTTCCGTGCCCATCTTCCATTGGAACGAAGGCATATATAAGGTGAAGGCCGCCAAGAGCGAGGTCAACATCGCACGTCTGCAGCAAAGCGAAGCGCAGGAGAAAATAGAACTGCAGGTCAACCAAAGCCTGTTCAAGGTGTCGGAGGCGGGCAAGCGCATGGCGCTTTCGCGCAAGAACATGGAGAAGGCCGAGGAAAACCTGCGCTATGCCGACCGGGGATTCAAGGAAGGCGTCATTCCGGTGTCGAACGTGATGGAGGCGCAGACGGCCTGGCTGTCGGCCCAGTCGGACAATATCGACGCTCAGATAGACATGAAGTTGGCGCAGGCTTACTTGCAAAAGGCCATGGGAACGCTGGATGCGGCGAGATAAACAACGGATACCTTAACGATTTTATATAGAGGAGACATTTATGGATTCGAAAAAACAAAATAGCAATGTGATATGGGCCTTGGTGGCCTTGGTGGTGGTCGTCGTAGCCGTAGCCGTGGCGGGAATGTTGCTGCTGGGACACGACGACGAGTCGATTCAGGGAGAGATGGAAGCCTCGGAATACCGCGTTTCCAGCAAAGTGCCGGGACGCATCCTGCATCTGTATGTGGAAGAGGGCGACCACGTGCGTGCCGGCGACACTTTGGCCGTGCTGGAAGCTCCCGACGTGTTGGCCAAGCTCTCGCAGGCGGAAGCCGCAGGGCAGGCCGCGCAGGCCTTGAAAGACAAGGCCGACCGCGGGACACGTGCCGAACAGCTGCAGGGGGCATACGAGATGTGGCAGAAGGCGAAGGCCGGATTGGACATCGCAGAGAAGTCTTATCAGCGTGTCAACCGTTTGTTCGAGGACGGCGTGATGAGCGCGCAGAAGCGTGACGAGGCGTATGCCAACTATCAGGCGATGGCGGCCACCGAACGGGCGGCCAAGTCGCAGTACGAGATGGCGCGCAACGGTGCGCAGCGGGAGGACAAGGAGGCAGCGGCCGCTCAACTGGCGAGGGCCGAAGGCGCCATTGCCGAAGTGAACTCCTACGTGAAGGAAACCATCCTGCTGGCGCAGATGGACGGCGAGGTTTCGGAAATCTTCCCTAAGGTGGGAGAGCTTGTAGGCACGGGCGCACCCATCATGAATGTCACGATGCTGGACGACCGTTGGGCCACTTTCAATGTGCGCGAAGACTTGCTGAAGGGCTTGTCCGTGGGGACGGAGTTCACGGCTTATGTGCCCGCTTTTGACAAGGACATCAAACTGAAAGTCACCTACATGAAAGACCGCGGGACTTATGCGGCATGGAAAGCCACAAAAACCACCGGGCAGTATGACCTGAAGACCTTTGAGGTGAGGGCCGTGCCCATTGGCGTGAAAGAGGTGCTCCGTCCCGGCATGTCGGTGGTCATTAAGCGTTAGAAGGGCCGCTGAGATGAGTGCTTTGCGTGCTATATGGGATATCGTGGTGCGGGAGTGCCGGAGGATGGTGGCCAGACCGCTGTATTTGTGTTGCATGCTGGTGGCACCTGCCGTGTGTTGCCTGTTCTTCACCACGTTGATGGGCGAAGGCTTGCCCAAGGATATGCCCGTGGGGGTGGTGGACGAGGATAACACGGCCACCACAAGGGAAATCCTGCGCAACATGGACGCTTTCAGTCAAGTGCGTCTGACGGAGCGTTACGCTTCGGTGAGCGAGGCGCGACGGGCCATGCAAGAGGGAAAGATATATGCCTTCTACTATATACCGGAGGGAACGACGGACGAGGTCATGGCCAACCGTCAGCCGGTGGTGTCGTTCTACACCAACAACAGCCTGTTGATTGCCGGCTCGCTGATTTATCGCGACCTGCGTACCATGTCGGTGCTGGCCAACGCGTCTGTCGGCCTGAAGACGTTGCAGGCCAAGGGTGTGGACGAGCATCGGGCCATGGCGTTCCTTCAGCCTGTCGTCGTCGACACCCATGCCTTGTCGAATCCATGGCTCAATTATTCGGTGTACTTGAACAACACGATTCTTCCCGGCATCCTGATGATACTGATTTTCATGATGACCGTGTTTGCCATAGGCGTCGAAATCAAGGACGGCACGGGGAAGGCATGGTTGGCCATGGCGGACAACAGCATGTGGAAAGCTCTCGTGGGCAAACTGTTGCCTCATGCGGCCGTGTTCTTCCTGACCGTAGTAGCCCACTATACCTACCTTTATGGCGTGCTGCATTTTCCGTGCCATTGCGGCATCGGTCCGCTGTTGTTGCAGGCAGCCATGACGGTGTTGGCCTCGCAAGGGCTGGGCGTGTTTTTCATTGCCGTGATACCCACTTTGCGGTTGGCACTGAGCGCCTGTTCGTTGTGGGGCGTCGTGTCGTTTTCCATTTCCGGCTTCTCTTTTCCGGTGATGGCCATGCATCCTGCTTTGCAGATGCTCAGCAACCTGTTTCCTTTGCGGCATTACTTTTTAATATACGTGGGGCAGACGTTGGATGGCAATCCCTTGTCCTATGTCTGGAAGTCATATATGGCATTGCTCTTGTTTGCATTGTTGCCGTGGCTGGTGCTGGGGCGTTTGCGCAAGGTGATGCTGAATTTCGATTATATACCTTGAGCCCGGAATGAGAACATTAAGAGATTTATATAAGTTGTTGCACGAGGCGATAAGCGACACTTTCTTCATCTGGCGGAAGGAAGCGGGACGGACCGTGCGCGACCAGGGTGCTTTGATTTTCTTCATCCTCGTGCCTTTGTTCTATCCTTTGCTTTACGCTTTCATCTACACCGAAGAGACGGTCCGCGAAGTGCCGGCTGTCGTGGTGGACGATGCGAACACGGCCATGAGCCGGGAGTTCGTCCGCCGTGTGGATGCCACGCCGGACGTGAAGGTGGTGGGCCGGACGAGCAACATGGAAGAGGCGAAGGAACGGATGCGAAGGGCGGAAGTTTACGGTGTAATCCGCATTCCGGAAGATTTCAGCCGGACGGTGAACCGCGGGGAACAGGCCCACGTGAGCTTGTATTGCGACATGAGCGGACTGCTCTACTACAAGGCGCTGCTGCTGGCGTGTACGGAAGTGTCGTTGGAGATGAATGCCGAGTTGCAGGTGGAGCGGTTGGGGAGCACCACGGTCCGGGAGGGCGAGGTGGCCACAGCCCCTTTGCGTTACCAGGATGTGGCTCTGTTCAATCCCACCAACGGCTTTGCCAGTTTCCTCATACCGGCCGTGCTGATGCTCGTGCTCCAACAGACATTGTTGCTGGGCGTCGGGATGATGAACGGCACGGCGCGCGAGCGCGGCACGTTCCACACCCAACTCATCAGCGGACAGGGGCGCGGGACGGTGCGATTGGTGCTGGGCAAAGCGCTATGCTACTTCATGGTGTACGCTTTGGTGGGCATTTGGGTGCTGGCCGTCGTGCCGCGTCTGTTCCATTTGGTCCAGATTCCACAGGCCACCGACCTCTTGGCCTTCATGGTTCCTTATTTGTTGGCCTGTATCTTCTTCGCCATGACCTGTTCCATTCTGGTGTTCCAGCGCGAGACGTGCATGCCCATCTTCGTGTTCATGTCCTTGCCGATGTTGTTTATTTCGGGCATTTCGTGGCCGGGCGTGGCAGTGCCTCCGTTTTGGGAGTATGTCTCTTGGCTGCTGCCCTCCACCTTCGGCATCAACGGTTTTGTGCGCATCAACACGATGGGAGCCTTGCTGGAGGATGTGGCATTCGAGTATGTGGGGCTGTGGGTCCAGGCTGTGGTCTACTTCCTGACGGCCTGCGCCACCTATTATTACCTGATAAACGAGAGTCGGAAAAAGTCGGAAACATTAAACTAATCTATAATCATGAGAAAACTTTATTTGTTGGTAATGGCTTGTCTGGCCGGTTTCGCGACGACAGTCAAGGCACAGGCGGAGCTTTCGCCCGCCGAGTCAGTAGTGTATGAAGGGCACGAGGTGGCGTCCGAAGGCGCCTGGTGCTGGTTTGCAGACCCTCGTGCGTTGCACTACGAGAACGAGAGTGGTACGATTAACAGCAGTTATGTGGGATACATCGACGTCCACGGGGCGGTCAAGGCCGTGCAGTACGACTTCCTGAAGAAGCGCCGCACGGAAGTCCTGGTGCGCTCCTATTTCCAGCCCGACGACCACAACAATCCCACCTTCCTTGTCTTGCCCGACGAACGGATCATGATCTTCTATTCGCGCCACACGGACGAACCTTGTTTCTACTACCGCATATCGCGGCTTCCCGGCGACATCACGACCTTGGGGGAAGAGAAGAAGATTCTCACGGCGGACAACACCACCTATCCCTCTCCCTTCATCCTGTCGGACGACCCGGAGCACATCTACCTGTGTTGGCGCGGCATCCATTGGCATCCCACCATCGCCCGCCTGTCGTTGCCCGACGCTGAAGACAACGTAGCGATAGACTGGGGACCTTATCAGATGGTGCAGTCCACGGGCGCCCGTCCGTATGCCAAATATTGCTCCAACGGGAAGGATCGCATCATGTTCACCTACACCACCGGGCATCCGGATAACGAAAACCCGAACTGGTTGTACATGAACAGCGTCAACATCAACACGCTGCAACTGGAAGACGTGCAGGGACGTGTGCTCTCCACCATTGCCGACGGCCCGTTGCAGGTGAACCGCAAGGAGCAGTATGCCGTCGATTTCCCCGTGGCGGTGGCCGACCACACGCCGGGCATGCGCGACTGGGTGTGGCAGGTGACGGCCGACAAGCAGGGAAATCCCGTGATAGCCATGGTGAAAATCAGCGGTGACAAGAAACAACACGATTATTACTATCTCTATTGGGACGGCAAGGCTTGGAAGGAAATCTTCCTGGCCCATGGCGGCGGCCATTTCCATCAGTCGCCCGACATTGAGCATTGCTACAGCGGCGGCATGGCCATCGACCCTGTCCGTCCCGACGTGGTGTATTGCTCCGTGCCTGTGGGCGGTGCCTTTGGCCGGATGTACGAGATTGTCAAGTATACGGTGGACACCCGCACGGGCGCTGTAGCCCAAGAAGCCGTCACTCATAATTCCCGCAAGAACAACGTGCGGCCCTACATCCTTCCCGGTTCCGAGGGTTCGCCCTTGCGCCTGGCATGGATGCGCGGCGACTATTACGACTGGATTGTCAGCTCGGCTCGTCCCGGTTATCCCACAGCGGTCCACGCCGATTTCCGTTGGGCGGAGGAGCCTGTGGCTATCGACGAGGGGATGCTGGCCTATTCCGACCTGTGGGGCGGCAGCGTGTGTGCGGCCGGGGAGCAGCTGAAGCTGAAGATTCCGCGCGAACGGCGCAAGTCCGATTTCACCCTTTTCTTCTGGGTTGAGACTGGCGGCAAGCCCGTGGACGGCGTGTTCTGCGAAGGCGACGACTGGGCGTGGGGCGCGGACTCGGCCACGTTGAAACCTTACCTGGTGGTGGCGGGCGACACCGTGCGCAGCGCCAACGTTCTGGGCACGGCCGACAGCTGGGCGCGCTATGGGCGCGGCACGAACGGCAAGTGGTATCCCGTAGAGCTCTATCCGCGTGTCTTGCTGGCCGTCGTGTCCGAAGGAGGGCGCCTGACCACCTACGTCAACGGTCTGGCGGACCAGAGCCTGGAGCGGGAAGCGGGCCTGAAGCGGCTGGCTCTCGGAGCATGCACCGGTGATATAAAGAATTATATTTTATACCATCGTGCGTTGAATCCAGAAGAAATCGGCCGTCTTGTTTCCCTGTCTCACTAAGTTTTGTTAATTTTGCGGCAAAAACAAGAACATTGGTATCAGTAGAAAATTTGAAGGTGGAGTTCGGCGCCACCCCGTTGTTCCAAGACGTTTCTTATGTCATTAACGACAAAGACCGTATTGCCCTCGTGGGAAAGAACGGAGCCGGGAAGTCCACCATGTTGAAAATCATAGCCGGACTGCAGCAGCCCACTTCGGGCACGGTGTCGGTGTCCGGCGATTCCACCATCGGCTATCTCCCCCAGGTGATGGTGTTGAGTGACGAGCGCACGGTGCGCGAGGAGGCCGAACAGGCCTTTTCCCACATCAGTCAGATGCAGGAGCGGCTGGACCGCATGAACCAGGAACTGGCCGACCGGACGGATTACGACAGTGAGGACTACATGGCGCTCGTGGAGAAATTCACCCACGAGAGCGAGCGTTTCCAGATGATGGGCGGCATGAACTACCACGCCGAGCTGGAACGGACGCTGTTGGGATTGGGCTTCGTGCGCGAGGACTTCGACCGTCCCACCCGTGAGTTCAGCGGCGGGTGGCGCATGCGCATAGAGTTGGCCAAACTGTTGTTGCGCCGGCCCGACGTGCTGTTGCTCGACGAGCCGACCAACCATCTGGACATCGAGAGCATCCAGTGGCTCGAGCATTTCCTGGCCACCAAGGCCAACGCCGTGGTCTTGGTGAGCCACGACCGGGCCTTTATTAATAATGTGACAAACCGCACCTTGGAGATTTCTTGCGGCCGCGTGTACGACTACAAGGTGAAATACGACGAATATGTGAAGTTGCGCGCAGAACGCCGCGAGCAGCAACTTCGCGCCTACGAGAACCAGCAGAAAGAGATTGCCGACATCAAGGACTTCATCGAGCGTTTCCGCTACAAGCCCACCAAGGCCGTGCAGGTGCAGAGCCGCATCAAGCAGCTCGAAAAGATTGTGCCCATCGAAGTGGACGAGGTGGACAACTCGGCGCTGAGGCTGAAGTTCCCGCCCGCCATGCGCAGCGGAGACTATCCCTTGATTTGCGAGGACGTGCGCAAGGCGTATGGCGACCACGTGGTTTTCCACGACGTGACCCTCACCATCAAGCGTGGCGAGAAGGTGGCGTTCGTGGGAAAAAACGGCGAGGGAAAGTCCACCTTGGTCAAGTGCATCATGGGAGAGATTCCTTTCGAAGGCAACCTGAAGCTCGGGCACAACGTGCAAATCGGTTATTTTGCCCAAAACCAGGCGCAGATGCTGGACGGCGAACAGACGGTGTTCGACACGATAGACCGCGTGGCCAAGGGCGACATCCGCCTGAAGATAAGGGATATCCTTGGCGCTTTCATGTTCGGCGGCGAAGCGTCCGACAAGAAGGTCAAGGTGCTTTCGGGCGGCGAGCGGAGCCGCCTGGCCATGATCAAGCTCTTGCTCGAGCCCGTGAACTTCCTCATCCTCGACGAGCCCACGAACCATCTGGACATGCGTTCCAAGGATGTCCTGAAGGATGCCATCCGCGACTTCGACGGCACGGTGATTGTCGTGAGCCACGACCGCGACTTCCTCGACGGCCTTGTCTCCAAGGTCTACGAGTTCGGAGGCGGGTTGGTCAGGGAGCATCTGGGCGGAATCTACGACTTCCTGCAGCGTAAGAACATCGACTCGCTGAACGAGCTGCAAAAGCCCTCGTTGTCGCAGTCGCCCACTGCCGGCAAGGCCGTGGACGAGAAAGCGGTGAGCCAGAACCGGCTGACTTACGAGCAGCAGAAGGAGCACCAGAAGAAAATCCGGCGGTTGGAGAAAGCCGTGGAGCAGTGCGAGGCGCAAATCGGCGAACTGGAAGCTGCCGTGAAAATGCTGGAGGACAAGATGGCCACTCCCGAGGGGGCGGCCGACATGTCGCTCTACGAGCGCCACGGGGCATTGAAGAAGCAGCTGGACGAGGCCGTGGAAGCCTGGGAACAGGCGTCGTTGGCGCTCGAGGAAGCGCAATCCTGAAAACAAGACTGAAACGAATCTTAAATGAGTGATAACATGAACCTGAAACATTTTTTCCCCATGCTGGCCGCAGCTTCTTTCGCCATGGCCGGCTGTGGCGGCCCGACGTCGAAATCGGGCATTGACCTGGCCAACCTGGACCAGACGGTGAAGCCGGGCGAGAGTTTTTATGATTACGCCTGCGGAGGTTGGCGCAAGGCGCATCCCCTGACCGACGAGTATGCCTCGTTCGGAAGTTTCGATGTGCTGATAGAGAACAACAACAAGCAGTTGCGCGGCTTGATTGAGGACATGGCCGCCGGAACGAACCAGGCCGGAACGCTGGAGCAGAAAATCGGCGACCTGTACAACATCGCGATGGACAGCGTGAAGCTGAACAAGGACGGCTATGCGCCCATCCGGGCCGACCTGGAAGCCATCGCGGCCATCAAGGACCGCAGCGAGGTGTTCCCCATGATGACGGCGCTGAAGAAGAAAGGGCTGCCGGGCTATTTCGGTTTCTACATCGACGCCGACATCAAGAACAGCAGCATGAACTTGCTTCAGATTGTGCAGGGCGGATTGAGCCTGGGCGAGAAAGAATACTATCTGGACAGCGACTCCGCCACGCTGCACATCCGCGAGTCGTTCAAGGACTACATGAAGAAGATGTTCGTCTTGTGCGGTTCCACGGAGCAGGACGCGCAGCGCAAGGCCGAGGCCGTGCTGGCTCTGGAGACCCGCATTGCAGGCCCGTCTTATTCGGCCGTGCAGCAGCGCGACCCGGAAGCCAACTACCATAAGATGAGTTACGACGAGCTGAAGAAGGAATATGCCGGCATCGACTGGGACCTCTATTTCAGCACGCTGGGCATCGAGGGACTGAAGGAAGTCAGCGTGGCCCAGCCCGAGCCTATCCACGAGGTGGAGAAGATTCTGGCCGAAGCGTCTGTCGACGACCAGAAGGCTTTCATGGAGTGGAAGCTCATCAATTCGGCTTCGTCCTATCTGAGCGACGACCTGAGGGCTTGCAACTTCGACTTCTACGGCCGCGTGATGAGCGGCAAGCAGCAGGACCGTCCGCGCTGGAAACGGGCCGTGGCCACGGTGGAAGGCGTGCTGGGCGAGGCCCTGGGCGAGAAATACGTGGAGAAATACTTCCCCGCGGCTGCCAAGGAGCGCATGGTCAAGCTGGTGAAGAACCTGCAGGATGCCTTGGCCGAGCGCATCAAGGTGCAGGAGTGGATGAGCGACTCCACGAAAGAGGTGGCGCTCGACAAGCTGGCCTCCTTCTATGTCAAGGTGGGCTATCCCGACAAGTGGCGCGACTATTCGGGCCTGGAAATCAAGAACGACAGCTACTGGGACAACATCGTGCGCAGCAACGTGTTCGACCTGGCTTACGTCGTGGACAAGAAACTGAACAAGCCCGTGGACCGCGACGAGTGGTACATGACGCCCCAGACGGTGAACGCCTACTACAATCCCTCGACCAATGAAATCTGTTTCCCCGCCGGCATACTCCAGCCGCCCTTCTTCGACATGGAGGCCGACGATGCCTACAACTACGGTGCCATCGGAGTGGTCATCGGCCACGAGATGACGCACGGGTTCGACGACCAGGGACGCCAGTTTGACAAGAACGGAAACCTGACCGACTGGTGGGCGCCCGGCGATGCCGAACGGTTCGAGGCGCGCGCAAAGGTCATGGAAGACTTCTTCAACAACATCGAGGTGCTGCCCGGCCTGAAGGCCAACGGCGCGCTGACCTTGGGTGAGAACCTGGCCGACCACGGCGGACTGATGGTGGCCTTCGAGGCCTTCAAGCAAGCCACCAAGGACAACCCGCTGCCGGAAGCCGACGGCTTCACGCCCGAACAGCGCTTCTTCCTCTCCTATGCCTACCTCTGGGCCGACAACATCCGCGACGAACAAATCCGGGTGTACACCAAGAGCGACCCCCATTCGCTGGGCCGCTGGCGCGTGGACGGCGCTCTGCCCCACATCGATGCCTGGTATGAGGCTTTCGGCATCACGGAGCAAGACCCGATGTTCGTGCCGAAGGACAAGCGCGTGACCATTTGGTAAACTTACCGTCATAGAGGATAATTTTTTCCAGCGGGCGGAACGGTGAAGATTTTTCATCGCTCCGCCCGCTGCGTATATGCGTCCGTCCGTGGCGGGGCATGCGGGAGGCCGCGCCGTACTTTCCGCGAAGTACTCGAGTACTCTGCGGCAAGTACTCGAGTACTCTCCGCAGAGTACGCCGACGGACTGCGGACGGCCGTTCCGGTCCGTGCCCGTTTCATGTCGCCGCCGGGCCGTGAAGCTGTTTCCGGCTTGGTAGGAACTTTCTTTGGCCCGGCGTAACGATAAAGATTCTAAATCGTTCCGTTTGTAGCGTTAAAATGGTAGGCTTTTCGGCAGGTTTTTGCTATTTTTGCAAGAAGATAAGGAACATAAAAAACATTCAATATGCCGTTAAACTTACCAGATAGGCTTCCCGCCATAGACTTATTAAAAAAGGAGAACATATTCGTCATCGACAATTCACGCGCGTCGGCGCAGGACATACGTCCGCTCCGCATCGTGATTCTGAACCTCATGCCCCTGAAAATCACGACCGAAACCGACCTTATCCGTCTGCTGTCCAACACCCCGTTGCAAATCGAGGTGTCGTTCATGAAAGTGAAGGCCCACACGTCGAAGAACACGCCCATCGAGCACATGAAGGCGTTCTACCGCGATTTCGAGCTGATGCGCGACGAGCGGTTCGACGGGATGATTATCACCGGTGCGCCGGTGGAACACCTTGAATACGAAGAGGTGAACTATTGGGACGAGATGACGGAAATCTTCGACTGGGCTCGCACCCACGTCACTTCCACCCTCTACATTTGCTGGGCGGCCCAGGCGGGACTCTATCACTACTACGGCGTTCCCAAATACAAGCTGGAGAAGAAGATGTTCGGCGTGTTCAAGCAATATCCCTTGATGCCCATGCTCCCCATTTTTCGTGGTTTCGACGACGAGTTTTTCATGCCCCACAGCCGGCACACGGAGATTCGCCGCGAGGACGTGGTGAAGGTGCCGGGGCTGGAAGTCATCGCCGAGTCGCCGCAGTCGGGCGTGTGCATGGTCATGGCGCGCGGCGGGCGGGAAATCTACATCACCGGCCACGCCGAGTATTCCCCCCACACGCTCGACACTGAGTACCGCCGCGACCTGGAGAAGGGACTGCCCATAGAAATGCCCGTGAATTACTATTGCCACAACGTGCCCGCCGAGGGGCCGCTCGTGACGTGGCGCGCCCATGGCAACCTGCTGTTCTCCAATTGGCTGAATTATTACGTCTACCAAGAGACGCCTTACGATATCAACACCATCCGATGATACGCCAGCGACCTATAGAACTTCTGGCGCCGGCGCGCGACGTGGAGTGCGCCATGGCCGCTGTGGACCACGGCGCGGATGCCGTCTACATCGGCGCGGCGCGTTTCGGCGCGAGGGCTGCCGCCGGCAATTCGGTGGACGACATTGCCCGCCTGGTGGACTATGCCCATCAGTTCCGCGTAAAAGTGTATGTGACCGTCAACACCATTCTGAAGGACGAGGAACTGGCCGACACGGAACGGTTGGTGTGGGAACTCTACCGTGCCGGGGTCGACGCGCTCATCGTGCAGGACATGGCACTGCTCGAGTTGTCCCTGCCGCCCATACCCCTTCACGCCAGCACGCAGATGGATAACCGCACGCCGGAGAAGGCCCGCTACCTGCAGCAGTTGGGCTTCAGCCAGGTGGTGCTGGCCCGCGAGCTGTCGTTGCAGGACATCCGGGCCGTGCACGAGGCGTGCGACGTGCCCCTCGAGGTGTTTGTCCACGGCGCGCTGTGTGTCAGCTACAGCGGGCAGTGCTACGTTTCGCAGCATTGCTTCGGCCGCAGTGCCAACCGGGGCGAGTGTGCCCAGTTCTGCCGCCTGAAGTTCGACCTGGTGGACAGCGACGGGCGGGCCATAGAGCAAGGCAAACACCTGCTTTCGCTGAAGGACATGAACCGCGGCGAGGATCTGGAGCGGCTGCTCGACGCCGGGGTGTCGTCGTTGAAGATTGAAGGGCGGCTCAAGGACGTGGCCTACGTGAAGAATGTCACCGCTTGGTACCGTCGCCGCCTGGATGAGATTTTCAAACGCCGTCCGGAATACCGCCGGGCCTCGTCGGGGCAGGTCACACTGACTTTCACGCCGCAGTTGGCCAAGAGTTTCAATCGCGGATTCACCCGCTATTTTCTGGATGGCCGCACGCCCGATATCTTTTCGTTTCACACGCCCAAGTCGATGGGCGAGGAAGTGGGGCGGGTGAAGGAGGTGCGAGGCCGCTGCATCACGGTGGCCGGGCTCAAACCCTTTGCCAACGGCGACGGCCTGTGCTTTGTCGACGAACGGGGCGAGCTCCAGGGATTCCGCGTCAACCGGGTGGAGGCCAACAAAATCTATCCGGCCGAGATGCCGCGGGTGCGCCCGCACACCGTGCTTTACCGCAATTTCGACAAGGCTTTCGAGGATGTGCTGTCGCGCCCCTCCGCCGTGCGCAAAATCAAAGTGTGGTGGACGGTGGACGAATATGCCGGAGGCTTCACGCTGGAGGCGCGCGACGAGAACGAGGTGTCGGCCACGCTCTCTTTCCCTTATCCCAAAGAACCGTCGCGCAGTCCGCAGGCCGGAAACGTGGAGGCGCAATTGGCGAAACTGGGGAACACTCCGTTCGAGTCGGCCGGAGTGGAATGGAAGGGAAGTCCGGACTGGTTCGTGCCCTCGTCCGTGTGGGCGGAGTGGCGGCGCGCGGTGGTGTCGGCCTTATTGTCGGCCCGCCGGATGAACTGTCCGCGCCCGGTGCGCCTGCTGCCCACCGACTATACCCGCAGCCTGGATGCCTCCAAGGAGGGCCGGGATTCCGGCTTCGTCCCGCAACGGCTGACTTATCTGGCCAACGTGATGAACCGGAAGGCCGAGGCGTTCTATCGCCGTCAAGGCGCGGTGGACATCGAGCCGGCTTTTGAGCGGCGTGAACCCGAGGGGGCGGTGCTCATGTTTTGTCGCCATTGCCTGCGCTACAGCTTGGGGTGGTGTCCGCAATACGGGAAGGGGAAGTCGCCTTTCCGCGAACCTTACTACCTGGTGTCGTCCGACGGGCGGCGCTTCCGCCTGGCTTTCGACTGCAAGAACTGCCAAATGAAAGTGTACGCTGATGAGAAAGAGTAGCTCCGTCCTGATTTTCCTGTTCGTGGCCGTCCATCTGCTGGCTGCCTGCTATTACCACAAGCCGGACTATTCGGACGAGTGGGACCTGACGGAGCGGCGGAAAGACTCGTTGGACTTTGAGGCCACGCACCACTACACGGAGAACTACAACTTCCTGATGGTGGGCGACTCGCTGACCCTCAGGGACGGGCGCCCGCAGCACAACCCCTTGTCGCCCGACGCGGTGGTCGACAGCGTGAAGGTATTCGCCGACGACCGGCTGGTGGTGGCCGACATCATGATTGTGCCGGAGGATTCCGTGGATTCGGTATGGGTGAAAGTGGCGCGCGACCAGTCCACGATGGGGTGGGTGCACGAGAAAGACTTGCTGCGCGAGGTCGTCCCGGACGATTCCATCTCTTTGTTCATCCACGTGTTCAGCAATGTGCATTTGATTTATTTCCTTGGCGTGCTCGGCTTGTTACTGGTGGTCTACCTGGTACGCCGCATGCGCCGCAAGCGTTTCCACATTGTGCATTTCGACGATGTGGGCAGCCCTTATCCCACCTTGCTCTGCCTGACGCTCGCCGGTGCGGCCACGCTTTATGCCAGCATGCAGAAGTTCGTGCCCGACACCTGGATGGAGTTCTACTATCACCCCACGTTGAATCCTTTCGGACTGCCTTTCGTGCTGGGATTGTTCGTGGCGGCGGTGTGGCTGATAGTCCTCCTGGCCATAGCCTCGGTGGAGGACGTGTGCCGGCAACTGCCTTTGCACGAGGCCGTGCTCTATCTGTTCGCGTTGTTGGGCGTGTGTGCCGTGTGCTACCTGTTCTTTTCGCTGGCCACGCTCTACTACGTCGGTTATCCCTGCCTGCTCGTTTATGCCGGATGGGCTTTGCGCCGCTATTTCCTCTATGCCCGTTGTCCCTACGTGTGCGGCCGCTGTGGCGCCAAGCTGCATGCCAAGGGGCGTTGCCCGCATTGCGGGGCACTGAACGAGTGATGCCCCTTTTCCCTATTTCCGTTGCCGGTCAGAAATGCAGGCTGACGTCCACGCCGAACTGCAGCGGGCTGCCTTGCTGCGCAAATTTCAGGTCGCGCGTGGTGGCGGCCGAGGTGAAGAAGAAGGTGTCGTAGTCCGTGTCCGTCAGGTTCTTGCCCCAGACGTCGATGCGGACGGCGCCGAAGTCCATTCCGGCGTGGGCATTCAGCAAGGCATAGAACGGCTGGCTGAAGCGGTTGTCTTCTTCCCAATAGATTTTTCCCGCTCCCGTGGTGTTCACCCCGAAGAAGAAGTTTTTGATGGCCCGTCCTTCCAAAGGCTGTTTGTATTCCACCCCGGCGGCCATCGTGTGCATGGGCACAAAGGGCACGTGGTTGCCGTCGTAGCTGACCGCTTCCTGCGCCGCGGCTTCGTCGGCGGCCTGCGCCTCGTAGCGCTTGAACATGGAGTGCGTGTAGCCATAAGCCGCATGCCATTCCAGCCGGTTGTCCCAGGCGCCGCCTCGCAGGCTGATTTCCGCGCCGCAGCTTTGGCCCCGTCCGGCGTTGACCATCACACGGCCCAGTCCGCTACCCACGAATTTTGAAATCTGCTGGTCGTAGACGTCCATGTAGAACACGGCCGCATCCAGCTTGATTTTCTCGTCGAGGAAGGAGAAGTGCCCGCCCACCTCGTAGTTGTAGCTATATTCGGGCTTGAAGCGCGTCTGTGCCGGCGTGCCGTTGAAGGCTTCCTGCGGAATCTGGTTCACAATCATCTGCTTCACCGCCTCGGGCATGCGGTCGTAGGCCGGTGCGGACAACACTTCCGCCGTTTTGGCCTGGGTGGACCGCATCATCCGGCTTTTCAGGTCGCCTTGCACCAAGTCGCTGAACATTTGTACGTTGTATCCTCCGCTGCGATACCCCTTGCTCCAGCTGGCGTAGAGGTTGTTGTGGTCCGAGAAGTGGTATTGCAGCGCCACTTTGGGCAACCATTGCACATAGTCGTGCGCCAGGCTTCCCTTGAAGCGGCTCTCGTCCGACAGGCCGTCCAGCGCGAGCGGCATCATGGGTGAGGAAACCTGCAGGTTGTAGTCCATGCGGCCGCCGTAGTCGTAGCTGAGATCCATTTTCTCATATTCTACCCGCAGTCCGGCCACGAGGCTCAGTCCTTCGGCCCCGAACAGGTCGTTGAACGTGCTCTGGTGGAAAGCGGCCAGGTCTGTGGTAGGCGTGTCGAAGGCCCCGTCGGCCACGAAGGGCGACACGGGCATGTCCAGCGTGAGGCCCATGCCCATGGGGCTCATGGCGGCGTTGGCCTTGTCGAACACGGTGGACATGAATTCCCGGGTGAGCGACACGGGACTTTTGGTGCGCAGTGCCTGGTGCATGGCATAGACGCCGCCGGTCCATTCCCACCGGCGGTTGTCGCGGCTCTTGAAGGTCAGTTCCTCGCTCCACGAGTTGATGCGCTGTTTCTGCGTCAGGCTGAAGAAGTCCTGCGGCGTGAAGTCCTGGTCGAGCGTCATGTTGTCGGTCAGGTTCTGGTAGGCCGTGACGGACGACAGGATGAACCGATCGGCCGTGTATTGCGCGTTGAGGCTGCTGTTGAGCAGGCTGCGGCGGTAGAACGACGGACGGTTGTAGGCGATGCGCCCCACGAGTTCAGGCATGCTTTCCTCGCCCTCGGCCGCGCCCAGGTAGCGATAGGGGTAGCCGTGGTCTTCGCGGTAAGAATAATCGGTGGAGAAGTCCAGTTTCCAGGCCTCGGCCGGCAGCCATATCAGCCGCGCCCGTCCGCCGCCCGTTTCGTGACCTCCTGCCCGTTCGTGGCGGGTGACGTTCTCGAAGAATCCCTCGGAGTGCCTGTAGAAGGCGCTCAGGGCATAGGCCACGCGGTGCCCGGCTTTCCGGTAGTGCGATGCCGAGATGTGGTAGCCGTTGTCCTTCACCGACGTGCCCATCCTCACGTCCGTGCCTTGGTAGCGGAACGGATTGCGGGTGAAGACGCGCAGCAGTCCGCCCATGGCGTTGCGCCCGTAGAGGGTGGCCTGCGGACCTCGCATCACGTCGATGCGCTCCACGTCGAGCAGTTCGATGTCGTAGGCGCTCTTGTCGGCATAGCCCACGTTGTCCACGTAGAGGCCCACGGCCGGCGTGTTGATGCGCGACCCGATGCCGCGGATGTAGGCGGCCGAGGTCAGGCTGCTCCCGTAGTCGGGCATATAAAAATTAGGCACGTATTCCGAAAGTTCCTTGAGCGAGGAGGTGTGGCGGTCGGCCAGCATGGAGGGGTCGAAGAGCGAAGCGGACACCGGCGCGTGGCGCAGTTTTCCGGTTTCTTTGGGCGACGACACGATAACGATTTCCTCAATGTCCTTCACCCGCGTGCTGTCTTCCAGCGTTTCTTCGGTGGGGAGAGCGTATGCCTGCAGGCCGGAGCAGGCCGCAGTGGCCAAGATGAGATGCAATTTGTTCATGAGCACTTTTGTTTTCGGGGGGCAAAATTACGCCAAATCCCCGGGAGGGGCAATCCTTAAATATTAGGATTTTTAAGCCGGAGGTGCGGAAGGGCCGGGCCGCAGGGGCGGAAAACCGCAGACGGTTTGCCGCAACGCAGGATTGTACTCTGCGGCAAGTACTCGAGTACTCTCCGCAAAGTACGCTGACGTGCTCCGCACGACACCGAGGGATTTCGGGCAAGGCCAGCCGTGCCGTCGGCCGTTCATGCCGGGACGACGGCCGTGGGGGCTATGCCGAACTGCTTCTTGAACGCGGTGGAGAAGTGCGACTGGTTCTTGAATCCTACTTGCGTGCAGACGTCCGCAATCTTCCTTCCGCCCTCCTGCATCAAGGCGTAAGCCGCGTCCAACCGTTTCCGGATGAGCCACTTTTCGGGCGTCAGGTCGCTCACCTTCTTGAAGTCGCGCTTGAAGGTGGCCAGGCTCCGGCCGGTGTAGTGCGCCAGTTCCTCCAGCGTGAACTCGTGCATGTAGTTCCGGTTCATGAAGTCGAGGATGTCAATTTTCCACGGTTCGTTGAAGTCGAAGAGCATGGTGGCGAAGCGCGGGTCGATGTGGAGCAAGGCGAGCAGCCCTTCCTGCAGTTTCAGGTGCATGACGTCGTCCTGCGGCTTCACTTCGGGATTGAAATAGGGCGTCATCGAGGAGAAAAGGCTCGTGATTTCGGCCGTCGGGGGCAGCTTGATGACTTCCGGGCGGAGTCTGGGCGCGTCGGGCGGCAGTTGGCCGTGGCCCACCACGGGGAACATCTCGCGCAGGAAGTTCCGGGTGAAGTTTAGGAAGATGCCGCAGTATTTTTCCCCATCGAGCGGCCGCTTGTAGAGCGTGATGTGGTGGTCGCGCGGGATGAATACGCACTCTCCCTTGCCCACGTGGATTTCCTTTTCCCCGTTGTCGAGCACCATTTCGCCGGAGTAGACGTAGTTCATCGCGTACTCCCGTGAGCGGTGGATGCAGGCCGTGCTGCCGTCGTAGAAAAAAGAGATGAACACGTTGTTGTAATTGAAGATGAGTCGCATCTTTTCCATTTCCCGGTCGTCTGTTCTCATTTGTTCCATTTCCGTCAAACTGTTTTCCTTGTGGCAAAAATAAGAAAACTATGGTGTTGTTGAACGTTCCCGCCGGACTTTTTTGTCCGGCAGGCCATGATTTGTCGGGAAATGCACGCCGCGGGCTTGGATTCCCCGGGAAATCCCGTTAACTTTGTGGAAAAACGAAGGAATGAAACATTGGATTTGGAGCTTGCTGCCGATGGTCCTGACGGCTTGCGGGGCGGGGGAGGACGAGACGGAGCGCTGGGAGATGGAAGACGGGACGGTGGTGTATGTGGAGCCGGAAGTGCGGGAATATGCGTCCGAGGACCAGTTCGCCGAAGCGTTGCTGGCCGTGCATGCATGGCAGCCCGACTTTCGCAGCCGCGGCGTGTCGGTAGTGGACGTGCGGAAAGATTCCGTCTATGGTGTCCGTGACATCCGACTGCTCGAGTGGGAGAAGGCGCGGTTCGGCCCTTGGGCGGAGCGCTATGGTTGGGAGCCGGGGCGCACTTATTTCGTCTGTTCGGCCGTCGCGATGAAGCTGCTTCCCGCCAAGGGGGACTCTTTTCCGGCGCTGGATGGTGCTTCTTACGCGGGGAGCAATGCGGACTCCATCGGTTTCGTGGTGGCGGACGGCCTTTTGCGCGGCTATTCCGTGGCCAGTCCGCAGTGGGGCGGGGCCATCGAGGCGCGCACGCTGCTCCGCCATGTGGGCTACGATGCGTCGCTCCGTGCCGTGGGCGACTATTATCCCGTTCGCCGTCTCGACGATTTGAAGTGGTGCTATGTGCTGGTGACGATGGATGAACTGGCAGAGTGAAGCGGGCGCGGCTGCTCTCAGATGCGGTCGGCTTCGATGTAACCGTTCATCACGGCGTAGATGGTCAGGGCGGAAACGGAATGGAGGTGGAGTTTCTCCATGATGTTCTTGCGGTGGGAGATGACGGTGGTGGTGCTGATGTAGAGGCGGTCGGCGATTTCCTTGTTGGTCAGTCCGCGCACGATGAGGACGAGCACCTCGATTTCCCTTGCGGAAAGCCCGTTGGGGTCGCCTGCCGGGCGGTTCTCTTCCTGCTGTCCGCCCATGCCTTGGGGCAGCCGACGGCCGTGGGCGTGGGCGTGCTGTTGCAGTTGCAGCAAGGCGCGGGTCAGTGCCTCTTCGCCCTGGTAGACGTTCAAGGTGTGGAAGTTGGACGTCTGCGGCGCACCGGAAGAGCCGTTGGTCAGGACGATGGTCTTGGCCTTGCGCTCCACGAAGAAGGCGCTGTGCTCAAGCAACACCTGCGACGAGATGAAGTAGTGGAAATACATGTCCGGCGTGTCGCGGACCAGCTGTTCGAAGGTGTTGAAGGCCCGTACCGTGGCAAAGGGCATCATCCGTTCGATGAGCCCGCGCAGCCCGATGCAGGCCAGCGTGTTGGCGTCTATGATGGCGATTTCCGGTGATTGTGGCATCATGAATAGGGTTTAGCAGATGCAAAGTTACGAAAACTCCCCGTTCCGCAAGGGGAAACCGGAGACCGGAAATGCTTTTTTTCATTTGCGGATGCCTTCCCTCCGGACCCTGTAAGGCCGGTAGTCCGGAGGTGGGCTGCTCCTTGTCAGTGCCTCAACTGGTAGAAATACGGGTCGGTATAGGTCGTGTTGGGCGGCTCGATGTTGAGCTCCATGTCCTCCAGCAGGATGGCTTTGGGCGCAATGATGCCGTCGCCCCCGCCGTATGTGGGGGCCAGGTTGTAAATGTTCTCTTCCTCCGACACGCCGGCAATGCGCCGGAATTGCTCGCGCGAAGGATTGTAGTAGTGGCCTTTCACGAGTTCTTCCTTGCCGGTGGACAAGTCCACGCGTATCAGTTCATAGGGCGTGGCCCTCGTGCCGCGTATGATATAGGCATATTCCAAATCCGCTTTCCGGGCCGACTTGAGGAAACGTTTGTAGAGCTTGGCATAGGGCATGGTCCGGCTGGCGGTGACATGAAAGATGCCCGCCCCATACTGGGTGGCCAGGTTTTTGTTTAACTCATAGAAATGTTCATTCCCCGTGGAGGCGACGCGCCCTATTGTGGGCTTCCGCCCGGTCAGCATGTTCTTCAGGACGCCATTGACAATCACGGGCAGCGATTGGGGCGGCCGGCCGTCGGCGTCCACTTGTCGGTAGCCGAGCAGTTTCACCCCGTTGTAGGCGGAGTCGTTGCCCAACTGGTAAACGGATAGCAGGGCGGGGAAGGCCATTTTGCCCAGATAGCGGTGCTTCAGGTCGAATCGGTTCTGATACCAGACCCAGTTGGAATGGGCGTGTTCCGTGATTTTCCCGACCAATACGCTTTGGGCGGCGTCGTCCACATAGAGCACCGGGCCGATGTAGAGGTCTTCCACCGAGGAGGCGCGGCTCTTGGCTTGCATGTGTCGTGCGAATTGGTGGAGTTCCTTGAGCAGTTCTTCTTCGGGAGGCAAGTCGCCGAGGCTGCCCGCGCGCAGCCGGTAATATTCCGTTTCAATCCGTCCTTTGGTGTCCCTGCAACTGGCCCTCGCGCTGAGGCTGAGGAGGGTGTCGGGTTGCAGGATTTTCTGCCCTTCGGAAGTGAGGCGGTAGTAGTCCACGCGCCTTTCTTCCATATAGACCTGGTGGTTGAATAGTTCCGGATATTCCAGGAATACTTTGGACAGGCGGTTGGACAAGGCTTCCATGTCCTCCGGCCGGCAACGTCCGGTGAGTGCTGATGGGCCGATCCATGTGGCCGGAGGCATGGTCTGGAATTCCGGTATGGCCGCATCCGCTGCCGGTTTCGGCTTCTGTTTCAGGTCCTGCCGTTTCTTGTCCAGGTTGAAAATGGCATCCTTATAAGCTTCTTCGGTCATTTCCCGCAAAGCAGTGCGCAACGTGTGGTAGTCCAGTTCGTCGGGAAGAAGCCGTGCGTTTTGGTTCCTGATGTCGTTCGTCAGCATGGTGTCTCCCAAGAGGATGTGGGCAGCCACATGGTTCTTTGGCCCGGTTTCCGATTTTTCGATGCACACTCCTCCGGATGATTCCACCGAAGAGATGTGCTGGCGTTTCATTGCGTAGTTGACGAACAGCGGGCGGACGTTGTGTTTGTCGTGCAGCTCACGGCAGATGTGTGACATCTCGTCTTCCATGGCCTGAAAGATGAGCGGACTGTCAGCCAAATGTCCGGCGGCGGATGTCGTGGTGTCCGGGGCACTGATTAAATCCTCTTTCTCTTGGAGAATCGCCTTGCGGCCTTGCGTCTCAACCTGCGACACGTAAATCATGGGCGACACGCCCGCCACGGGGATGGTGCCGGACTCGGAACCGCAAAAGCCGGTGAACAGCTCGCTCCTGTCGCCGGCGGCCTTGATGTGGGAGAACACGGACAGCGGGGTGCCTATCAGTGAGACCCCGCGCACCAGTTGGTCCGGACGTCCGTCGGTATACACCCGGTAGACTTCTACGGGCCTGACATTAAATACGTTGACGGCATTCGGATTCCCGCGACTGGTGAATCCTCCTTCTACGGTGTGGAAATAATAGCCGTATTCTTTGCCTTGACGTCTCAGTTCGCCGATGAATTGGTCTCTCAGTTCCTTCTCGGTATGCGGGTCGGTGGTCTCTACAATCAGGTTCGACTGGCGCGGGTTGGGGGCAAATCCTTCGGCGGCCCGGCCGTGTCCGTTGCTGCCAGAGAATTCCCTCACGGGCGTGCGCCCCATCAGGTATTGGCGGAGGACGCCGTCCTTCACGCAGTCTACTCGCTGTCCTCTGACTCCTTCGTCGTCATACAGGTAGTGCCCGTTCAGGGCCTGCCCCGAGTAAGTTTTCAACGTGGGGTCCAGATAGAGCTGGAAAGAGGCCGGCAGGAGACGGTGGTTCAGCAATCCGCTGATCTCATTGTTGACTGATTCCCTGCGCTTGCCCTCCAACCGGTGCCCCAATACCTCGTGGAAGAGCACTGCGCCGGCACTGCCCGAGAGAAGTGCCGGTCCGGTATAGGCTTCGGCCATGGGGGCATTGCTGAGCGCTTCTGCCCGTTCTGCCAGTCGCTGCACTCGTTCTGCCAGTATTGCCGGGGAGGGTAGGCTGTCTTCCGAATACGTGAAGATGTTTTCGAACAGACGGCAGTTCGTGCCGTCTGCAGCTTTGGCCACAGCCTCGAGATAGAGCAGATAAGCTTGGCGGTTCTGGGCTATCACGGTGCCTTCCGTGTTGACAAACGTCGTGCGTTGAATGGAATAATTGAGTGCCACCTTGCCCGTGGTCAGTTTGTATCTTCGGAACAGACGGCTTGCCTCACAAAGATATTTCCTGTATTCCTCTGGGTCGATGCGGGTTGCCGCTTCGTCGAGGGGCTGTTCGTAGTGACGCTCCACGGGAGCCGGCGCGAATGTGGGCACGGAGTCCAGTTCCGTGACGTTGGTCTTCTGGCTTGAGACGATTTGCTGGTAAGTGTTTACGGCCGTTTCGTATTGTTTCTTGATGCCCTCCCAAACAGCGTTCTTGATGGCGTATGCGTCATCGCATTCCAAGGGAAGCGGCGTGATGACGCGGGGATTGTTCTGGGCCAGATAGGCAAAATTGTCACAAGCAGGACTTCCTACCCGGACTTGCGGAGTGAGGGTGCGTGTATGCCTGCGGTCGACAGAATACAGGCCAAAGTCGCTGCTGAGGAATAGTTGTTTCTGGTCCACTACCCTTAAGGATATGAAGTATGCAGGGATTTCTTTTTCTTTCAGCTTGTCTAAATAGAATTGTGCTTCATCGTGCAGTAGGTTGACAAGCGTGTCGCGTGTCAGCGTCTGGCTTTGGATGTCGTTTACAGGCAGGAGGAGGCATCCAATCAGCCACAGGCAGCTTTGTAGCCGGAGCGTACCGATTCTTTTCATGGCAGTCGTTATTGTTTTTAAGTAGGCTTGCATGCACATCGGCCAAGGTAGATTAGGGCTTGGTTTCCAAGTGCTTCAACAAAGATAGGCAAACTCCAGTGAATCTGCAAGGATTTCTTTAAGAAAAAAATCCGGCCCTGTTAAAAGACAGATGGCGGGGAGCCCCTATAAAGAAAATAGGGGCCTCTCTCGCGAGAAGTCCCTACGCTATTCAAATTTTAATGGTTTTCAAACTAAGGTGCGTTGCACTTTTAGCAAGCTGCACCCGCATTCAGGTTTTGGTCACCGAACAACATCGAAGTGCTTGAACCCAAGAACTTGCCGTTGTTCTTCTTCGAACCTTTTGCAACGGCCATGGCTGCCACGGCGATTGCTGCAATCATTACTCCTGTCATAATCTTCTTACCTTTCTTTTTAATCTAACAATCTTTTACCTTAACAACTCCCTTGCGGGAGCTAAGTACCTAAAAACTAAATCTCTTTTGTTCCTTATGACACTGCAAAGGTACGGCAGTTTAGCGTTCCTGGCAAGCAAAGCGGCACTTTGTTGGCAGGAAACGGCCTTTTTCTTGATTTAAATCAAAAAAAGGGTTGTCTGGAATGCGTTTTTTTAATACCTTTGCAACAGTTTTGTTCCGGACGCCCCCGGGAACGACCTTGCGGGGCGGCGGATGAAAAGGGAATCGGGTGAAAGTCCCGGACAGTCCCGCTGCTGTAAGCTCATTGTGCGGTTTGTTTAAAACCCCAAGCCACTTCCTTATTATATAATAAGGTGGGAAGGCCGACAAACCGGAGTAAGTCAGAAGACCTGCAAAACTGAAGTCATGCTTCGTTCCCTCGTGGGATAGGGTGCGGAGGCCGTGCAAAAGAATTTTAGAAGCATTTCTATGGTAAAGAAAGGAACGGAAGCCTGCCTTCGGTGGGGCTTAGTGGGTTGGATGTCCATGGTTTGCGCCTTTGTGGCGGAAGCACAAGAGCCGGCGAACACGACGGGAAACGGATTGCGCCGTATGCCCGGCGTGACGGTGACCGGACGGCGTCTGCCCGCTTCGTTGTCTGCGGGAGCACCCCTCCAACGCATGGAACGGTGCGACCTGGAACGACTGGGGGCCTTGGAGGTGGCCGATGCCGTGCGCCATTTTGCCGGCGCAAGCGTGAAAGATTACGGGGGGATTGGCGGCATGAAGACCGTTTCGGTGCGCAGTTTGGGCGCACAGCACACGGCCGTCTGCTACGACGGCGTGGCCGTGAGCGACTGCCAGTCGGGGCAGGTGGACATCTCGCGCTTTTCCTTGGACAACGTGTCGGCCTTGTCGCTGACCATCGGTCAGGGCGACGACATATTCCTGCCGGCCCGGATGTTGGCGTCGGCAGGCGTGCTGGCCATTGAGACGGCCCGCCCCGATTTCGGGCGGTCGCCCTTCCGACTGTCTGCCAAGGTAAAGGCCGGTTCCTTCGGGTTGGCCAATCCCTCGCTGTCCGCAGCGTTCAGGTTGGGCCGCGGGGTGGCGCTCGCTTTCGATGGTGATTATTTGCGGGCCGATGGGAACTACCCGTTCGAGTATGTGAACGGTACAAAGCGGATAGAGGCGAAGCGCAACAACAGCGACATACAGACCTATCGCGGCGAGGTGAACCTCTATGCTTCCCTGCGCGGCGACCAAGAGCTGCGCGCGAAAGCTTATCTGTTCCATTCCGGGCGCGGGTTGCCGGGGAGTGTGGTCTACGATAATCCCTATGCCGAGGAACGGCTTCACGACCGCAACTACTTCGGACAACTGAACTACGAAGCGCATTTTTCTCCCCGATGGAAACTGAAAGCCGGGGGCAAGTTCAACTATACGTGGAACCGTGACGCGGACCGGAAAGCCGCAGGATGGCAGGACGACCGCTTCAAACAGACGGAGACGTACCTGACGGCCACGCTTTGGGGCGAACCCCTGCGGGGGCTGTCGTTCTCACTGGCGCAGGATTTTGCTTACAACGACCTGTCCACGACGTTGGCCAACTGCCAGTATCCGGAGCGCTACACGGTGTTGACAGCCTTGGCGGCCCAATACCGTCATGCCGCTTTCCGGATGACGGCTTCACTGCTGAACACGTATGTCACTGAACGGGTGCGGGTGGGGGAACCTGCTGGCGACCGGAAGCGCCTCTCGCCGGCTTTCAGTCTTTCGTGGCGGCCCGTGCGTTCGGCCGGTTGGCGGCTCCGGGCCTCGTACAAGGATATTTTCCGCGTGCCCACGTTCAACGACTTGTATTATCGCCTGATTGGCAATACACGCTTGCGTCCGGAAACCACGCGCCAATGGAATGTAGGCACTACGTGGGGCGGCCGGATTTCCTCCGTGTGGGAGTCTTTGGACTTGTCCGTGGATGCCTATTATAATAAGGTGAGGGACAAAATCGTGGCAGTGCCCACCATGTTCGTGTGGAAGATGTCCAACGTGGGTGAGGTGGAAACCATCGGTGTGGACGTGAATGTCGCCGCAGGCGTGCGGGTGGCTGAGGAATGGCGTTGCCGCTTGTCCGCTGCTTATAATTTCATGCAGGCCGAAGACGTGACCGACCGCGGCAGCAAATTGTGGCGCAACCAGATTGTCTACACCCCGCGCCACTCGGGAAGCGGAAGCCTGGCGTGGAGCACACCTTGGGTGGACGTGACCTACAATGTGGTCTATGCCTCGGAGCGCTACCGCATGCCGCAGAACACGGCGGACAACCGTATCCGTCCCTACGTCGACCATAGTGTTTCGCTTTTCCGCACGCTGCGCTGGGGGAAGCATTCCCTGCGGCTTCAGGCCGATGCGCTGAACCTTGACGGGAAGAATTATGAGATTGTCCGCTTCTATCCGATGCCCGGACGCAATTACAAGTTTACGGTTACCTATTATTTATAAACTAAAACAAAGAAAATGAAAAAGATGTGGTACAAACCGGCCCTTGCGGCCTTGGTGTTGGGGCTGTGCGCAGCCTGCAGTGATGATGACGGGAACACGACGACGCCCCCGGGAGAAGGCGACGGCGGGGAACCGGGAGTGGTGGAGCCCGGCACGGGGACGAAAACCGCCGGCATGTATGTGTTGAACACTGGCAACTGGGGCGGAAACGACGCGACCATCCAATATTTCAACCTGGAGAACCTCTCCATCAGCGGAGACTTGTTCGGTCCGGCCAACGGGGCGGGCTTAGGCGACTTGGGGCAAGACCTGTGTCTTTATGGCTCGAAACTGTATGCTACTGTGAGCGGTTCGTCGAAACTGGAAGTGATGGACCGCAATTGCAAGGTGATTAAGACCCTTCATGTGACGACCGATGACGGACAGACACCGGCCGAGCCGCGCTACATGACGGCCTGCGGCGGGAATGTCTATTTCACGGCCTACGACGGAACGGTGTCGCGTTTGGACACGGCGAGCCTCGAAATCACTGGCAAGGTGGCCGTGGGCGACCATCCCGAAGCGTTGACGAACGCCAACGGCAAGCTGTATGTCAACATCTCGGGTTATGGAACGGGAGCGACTGTCGCTGTGGTGGACGTGGCATCGTTCACAAAAACGAAGGACATTGCCGTGAAACTGAACCCCTATACGCAGTGTTTCACCGGAGACGACGGCTATGTGTACACCGTGTCTAACGGCAACTATGCCGGTTCGCCGGGCATGTCGGAAGACCAATACGTCTATGGCACGTTGCAGCGCATTGACCCGGCTACGGACACGGTGGAGGATGTGTGCCGTGCCACTTTTGCCGCTAACCATGGTGACAAAATGTATGTGTTGTATTCCGAATATTATTTGCCTGAGACGAAACGTGCCTTTGTGCTGGACCTGAAGACCGGAGAGGAGACGGATTTCCTTAACTTGGGCGATTTTTCTTCTCCGAACGCCATTGGAGTGAATCCCTCCACGGGCGACGTCTATGTGGCCGACACGCCTTACGGGGTCAATTCCACCGTGCGGGTTTACGACGCCCAAGGCAAGCTGAAGAATACGTTCGAGGCCGGTTATTCTACTTCTAAATTCGTATTTATCAACGAATGAGACTCTTGGTAAATATTTGTTGTGCGATTTGTGCCGCCGTCTGCCTCTCCGCTTGCGGGGGGCGCACGGCGGCACGTCCGTTTTTGGGCGGCGACACGCTGGATTTGAAGTATGCCGTGAACCTGACCTTTGTGGACTTCGATGGTTATCAGGTGGCTACGCTGCGCAACCCGTGGGACACCTTGCATACGCTGCATACCTATGTGCTGGTGGCGCGTGGGGACAGCCTGCCGGCGGATTTACCCGAAGGGACGGTGGTGCGCACGCCGTTGGAGAAGTCGGTCGTCTTTTCGTCCGTTCATTGCGCCTTGTTGGAAGAGTTAGGGGCGTTGGAGGCCGTAGGGGGCGTGTGCGACTTGCAGTACATCAAAATTCCGCGGATTCAGGAGGAATGCCGCGATGGGCGTATCGTGGATGCCGGCAACGGGATGAATCCTGACGTGGAGAAAATCGTCAGTCTGCAGCCCGACGCCATTTTGCTCTCCCCGTTCGAGAACAGCGGTGGTTACGGTCGGTTGGACCAGTTGGGTGTGCCGGTGGTGGAGTGTGCCGACTATATGGAAACTTCGGCCTTGGGACGCGCCGAGTGGATGCGCTTTTATGGACGGTTGTTCGGGCGTGCGGCCGAGGCTGACTCCCTCTTTTGCGCCGTGGAACGCCGCTATCGGGAACTGGCGGGTGGCGTGGAGCGCGCAAGCCGCCGGCCGCGAGTGTTCAGCGAACTGAAGTCGGGGGCGGCCTGGTATGTGCCGGGAGGACGGAGCACCATGGGGCGGCTCTATGCCGATGCGGGTGGTGATTATGTATTTGCTTATGTCGACGGCAGCGGGTCGGTTCCGTTGAGTTTTGAGACGGTGTATGACAAAGCCGGCGAGGCTGACATCTGGCTTATCAAATACAATGCCACTACAGACCGAACTTACCGCGACTTGCAGCGCGACTATGCGCCATACGCCGGGTTCAAGGCTTTCCGGGAGCGGCAGGTCTATGGTTGTAACACGGCGAAACGTCCTTTCTATGAAGAGACGCCCTTCCATCCCGAGCGTTTGTTGGAGGACTTGGTTAAAATTTTCCATTCAGACGCGGCGGAGCGGGACAGTTTGAGATATTTTCGTAAATTAGCGGAATGAAAACAATATATCGGGCAGAGCATAAAGGTTGGGTCTGTGGCGGCTGTCTGACCGTGTTGGTGGCGTTGCTTGCAGTGGCGAACCTCTGGATGGGTTCGGTGGATATTCCCGCCGAGGCGGTGGGGCACATCTTGCTCGGTTGGGAGGTGGACAATGAGGCATGGGCCTTCATTGTGCGCGAGAGCCGTGTGCCGCTCTGTGTCACGGCCCTGCTCAGCGGTGCTGCTTTGTCGGTGTCGGGCTTGATGCTGCAGACGGCCTTCGGCAATCCTTTGGCCGACCCTTCCATTTTGGGCATCAGTTCCGGTGCCAGCCTTGGTGTGGCGTTGGTGATGCTGGTCGGTGGGGGGACGGTGGCTGCCGGTGCTTTTTCGTTGTCGGGTTTCCTCGCGGCCGTGCTGGGGGCATTGGTCGGTGCGTTGGTCGTGATGGGGCTGATTCTGTTCTTGTCCACTTTGATACGCAGCAATGTCATGTTGTTGATTGCGGGTATCATGGTGGGCTATATTGTTTCTTCCGCCATATCCTTGCTCAATTTCTTTGCCACGGCGGAAGGCGTGCATTCTTATATGATATGGGGAATGGGCAATTTCGGCGGTGTGTCTTCGGGACAGTTGCCGTGGTTTTCCGCCGTGGTGGCGGGCGGATTGTTGTGGGCTGTCCTGCTGGTCAAGCCTTTGAACGCGTTGCTGCTGGGAGAGCGTTATGCTGAAAACCTGGGTGTGAATGTCCGTTGGGTGCGCGGTCAGCTGTTGGGTGTCACGGGACTGCTCACGGCGGTGGTGACGGTTTTTTGCGGCCCGGTGGCTTTCATCGGATTGGCCGTACCGCATGTGGCGCGGTTGATCTTGGGGACGTCCAATCACAATGCACTGCTGCCTGTCACGATGCTGTGCGGTGCGGCGGTGGCTTTGTTGTGCAACCTGTTGTGCATCCTTCCCGGCGAGTGGGGGATGATTCCGTTGAATGCCGTCACTCCCGTGCTGGGTGCGCCGGTGATTGTGTATGTCATTGTCCGTCAACGGCGGATTAAATATTTCAACTGATAGAAATGCGGATCGTGTTGGAAGGAAAACAGTTGGCTACGGGCTATCGCAAGGGGAAGCGCACGGCTGTGGTGCATCGTTCGCTGGATTTCATCTTGCGGGCTGGAGAACTGGTCTGCCTGCTGGGAGGAAACGGGGTCGGAAAGTCCACGTTGTTGCGTACGCTGGCCGGGGTGCAACCTGCTTTGGCCGGAGAATTGGAACTCCAGGGACGACCTTTGGCCTCATTCTCTGTCCGCGAGCGTTCCACGGCCATTGGCTTGGTGTTGACCGAACGGGTACAGGCCGGCGGACTGACCGTCTTCGAGTTGGCAGCTCTGGGCCGCCAGCCTTATACGGGGTATTTCGGTCGTCTCACGCGGCAGGACCGTGAACGGGTGAGTCAGGCTTTGGAAGCCGTGGGCATGTCGGAGAAAGCAGGAAACTACGTGGCTGAACTGTCGGATGGCGAGCGGCAGAAAGTAATGATCGCCAAGGTATTGGTGCAGGAGTGCCCGCTGATTCTGCTGGACGAGCCGACGGCTTTTCTGGATGTGACGAGCCGCATAGAGGTGATGGCTTTGCTGCATCGTTTGGCCGGAGAAGAAGGCAAGGCCATTCTGATGTCCACGCACGATGTGGAGCAGGCTTTGGCTTTGGCCGACGGCCTGTGGCTGATGCGCCCGGATGGGACCATGCCGTGCGGGGCAACCGAAGACCTGGTGCTTTCCGGCGGGTTGGACGGGCTGTTCGGGACTTCTCCGGTGGATTTCGACCGGATGCGCGGCAGCTATTCGGTGCGGAACGGACAGTTGAGGCCCGTCCGTCTGGTGGCGGCGAACGATGTTCTGCGTCATTGGGCGCAAAATGCCCTCATGCGTCAGGGGTACTATGGCATTGCGGATTCCTCGGATGCCGCTCTTCCTCTTCTTGCAATAGAAAGTCCACAGAACCTCACATGGACTTGCGGCAGTGATCCGCACCGTTTTCATTCCTTTGCGGAACTGTCCGCCGCGTTGCGGCATTTTTAGAATAAATGTAAAGCCGTGTATCTGAGATGGGAGGCACCCGTGCTTGTTGTATGAAAAAGTGGCCTCTATTTTAACGGATTTTTCCGGGAAATCATTAACTTTGTAGCGAATACCATTTCAAGGAAAGGAGTCTTGTCATGAAATACTTGGACCCGAAAGCCGACCTGACATTCAAGAAGGTGTTCGGCGAACACCCCGACTTGGTGATGAGCCTGCTCAACGCCCTGCTCCCGTTCGACAAGCCGGAGGAAGAAGTGCAAAGCATAGAATACCTGCCGGCCGAGCTGGTGCCTGACAATCCGTTGCGCAAGAACAGCATCGTGGACGTGCGCTGCAAGGACGCCCGCGGCCGCCAGTTCATTGTGGAGATGCAGATGGTGTGGTCGAAGGAGTTCCAGAACCGTGTGCTGTTCAACGCCTCCAAAGCGTATGTGCGCCAGCTGGGCAAGTCGATAGACTACGACTTACTGCAACCCGTTTATTCACTTAATTTGGTGAACGACATCTTTGAGCCGGACATGGAGCAGTATTACCATTACTATCGTATGGTGCATTATGAGCGCACGGACAAGGTGATAGACGGCCTTCACCTGATATTCATCGAGTTGCCCAAGTTCCAGCCCCACAACTACAAGGAGAAGAAGATGCAGGTGCTGTGGCTGCGCTTCCTCACCGAGATTTCCGAACAGACCCGCAACGCACCGCAGGAACTGCTGGACAACCCGGAAGTGAGCAAAGCCCTGACGGAGGTAGAGGAATCTGCCTTTACCGATGCGGAACTGGAAGGCTACGACAAGTTCTGGGACACCATCCGCGTGGAATGCACCTTGGTCAACAGCGCGTTGCGCCGTTATAAGGAAGGCTGGGCAAAAGGCGAAGCGGAAGGACGGGCAAAAGGTGAGGCGGAAGGCTGGGCAAAAGGCAAAACCGATGTTGCCCGTAAGCTTAAGCAGATGGGTTTGCCTGTGGATACCATTACCCAAGCCACCGGTCTCACTCCTGAAGACATCAAGCGGCTATAGGCCATCATTGTCTTTACAAGGGGCTGTCAATGGATGTCGGTCCTCCCGATAGTCATTGTTCCGCCTCGCTGGGGTCGGGGAGACCGCGCAGCACCCGTTCGATGTAGCGGATTTCCTCGCCGATACCGTCCTTTTCCTGTAGTGCCTCAATCCGTGACTCCTCATAGGGGATGGGGATTTGCGGAGTGATGCCTTTCCCGTCGATGACGATGTCAGGCCAGCGGCAGCTGCGGGTGGTGGGGATATAGAGTTTGAGCCACCCGGAGGGGGACGTGATGGCGAAGACGTTGGAAAGGTCCAGCGTGCCGGAAGTCCTTTCGTTGCCGAAAAGCACGACTTTCTCGCTCTCTTTTGCTTCAAGAATGTATTGTTCGGCCGATGAGGCGTTCCGCCCGTGGATGAGCAGGCCGATGCGGCGCGGATTCTGATAGACCGTGTCGCGCCGCACGAGCCGGATGCGTTGCATTCTGGGACGCAGCACGTAGTCTCCCAAGTGGTTTTCCATGCTGTCCGTCAGTTCCTGCAGGTAGTCTCTCCATTCCGACTGGGGTTCGTGGGCAATGATGTCTTTGAAGAAGTCCAGGAAGTCCGGCGTGGCGTATTGTTCCACACCGTGGGTGAGGTACGGTCCGCTGTAGGTCAGGGACATCAAGGCGTCGAAGTTCTGGTCGTTTCCGCCGCTGTTGCACCTGAGGTCCACGATGAGGTAGGGACGCGACGTGATGGCTTCCCAATTGTCCTTGATCATCTGGTTTGAGGTGCTGTCGCGGAACGACGGGATGCGCAGGAAGTAAGTGCTGTCGTTCATGGGCTTTGCCGTGTAGTACATGTTGATGGTTTCGGGCTTGTGTTGGGCGCGGTATCTGGCTCTTACCCTTTGCAAAAGACCTTGAAATTGAATCTTTCCCTTGTCTGTCGCGTTCACCCATAGGTGTCTGTCCTTGAAATGTTGGATGTATTCGTCTATGAGGCACGGGACTGTGTCCGGCCGTTGGGCGACGGAGTTTCTCAGGCTGTCCGTCCAGGCCTTCCATTTACGTTCTTTTCCTTGTGTCTTTATCCTGTATCCCGGATAGTTGCGGCTCACGAATCCCGTGAACCAGTCGAATTCGGCGAGGGCTTCTTCCCGTGTCTGCGACGAGGCGGGGAGGAGGGCCAGGAAGGCCAGTGCGGTGAGGAGTGTTCTTTTCTTCATGGCAAGTGTTTTTTTGTGTATTACCGCAAAGTTAGTTTTTTTCAGATTGCCAAATGCCAGAACGTCAAAATGTCACGTGCGGTGGAGAATTCCGCCGTATTTCAGGGGGCGGGCGGGGTGACGGCCTGTCCGGAGGATTCCTTTCTTTCCGGCGGGAGCCGGGCATGGTTGGCGTGTTTGTGTTTCCGCATAGACAAGAATTATTTGACGGAAAGGCTGTTTTACGGAAAAATCCCCAGCAAATCCGTCACAGTTTGCAGGAGATAAAATAGGAACTCTGTCGGTTGAACTATTGCATTCAAATCACATCTAACGGCGACCGCTTCATCACTAACGGATAGCGTTCGGGGTGTTTGAGGCTCTCGATTTCGAGGTCTACGTCCAACTCGGGCCATTCGATGGCGTTCGGTCCCGCCATGCGCACGTTGAGTGCACTGCTGACGCGGGCGTTGCGCAACCAGGGCACGCGGTTGTATGACACAAAATAATCCTGCCCCAGAACGGACAGCATCATACCTTGTGCGTTAATCATCAACACGCTTACCGATGTGGGCTGCAAACTGTTGTTTAAAGTCGTCTTCATATTTTTCTACTAATTCGGTTATCTTTTTCAAATCCTTACTGCCAAAGCCATAATTGGCTGCCAATTCTATCTGCGGTTCCAGCCAGAACTTGGCTTCACATTCAGCTCTGACCACGTGGACATGCTTCCGCTCCTCCTCGTTGGAGTATATTTTGAATGTATATCCGTCTTCTTGTCTGAACTTAGGACTCATGGAGTATTGCTTCTATTCGTTTGCGAAAATAGTAAGAATCTATCAATTATACAAGAAGGCATTCCAAGAAGACAGGGCTAATCCTGACGATTTCTGTCGTTAACAGAGTCGGTGACGGTTATCGGGAGGATTAGAAGAATTTTGTTGTTAGCAAGTCATTTGTCAGTCTTGCTTAAATTATCCAGCATCTTTTTCAAATTGGCGGTGTTTTCCTCGTCAGAGATAGTCGGGTCTTTTAAGAAGCGGGAGCAAGGAAGTTCCGTACACTTGCCGCAATTATGCTGATGTTTCTTATTCACGCAACAATTATATACGCGACAGCAATCATCACCCGTATATTGCAACCAAAATACTTTCCCTTTAATCTTGCGGCATCCGGCGCATTGCAAGGGAAACAGACCGCACTCCACGCAGATAGCCCCGCAAGGCGATACCTCGACATATTCGTCTTTCCAATGCCACCAATGGCATTTCATTGGGTCGGGATTATCTGTGTTCACAAAATATTCGACGGCACGATACAGATAGAGTTGGCATCGGTCAAGGGTGCATCCGCGCAGAGCACATTCTTCGGTATACAGTTCGTCTGCGCTCTTGCCTTTTAGGGATTCGATAGTGGTATAGCCCATTGCCATCAAGTCTTGTTCGGTCGTTTCGCCGACGTTGGGGATTTTCCGGAGTTCGCTCATATCGTAATGTTTTTGTTGATGAGTATGCAAAGATAGGGAAAAACGGGGAGCGAGGCAAGTATCTGTTTCTGCCTTTGTAGGTTGGCTTTCAGCACGACATCGGGCTGGTGGGGATAGCCCGAACCGTAAAGGATATGATTTGGAAATAATCAGTGTATAAGCTCCATCTGTTGCAGCCACTCATCCACGCCTTGGGCATTGCCAGGCATGTCGATGCCGTCATCATCGGCGATTTGATAAAGAAAGAGACGGGCAAATCCGCGCAGGAGTACATCCGTTGCCAATTGACTTCAAGTCGCGGTTTGAGCATGGCAGGCTAAGCATCGGCAAGCCCGAAGGATGGTTGGGGCGGAATATCGGACAGTCACCGCTGATGCAGGGCCTTTTGTCAGCATGTCAAAATGTCACGGGCGGTGCGCGAGAATCGCGTATTCCGTCCCGACGGGGAGGGCGGTGGAGAATTCCGCCGTATTTCAGGGGTGCGGAGCGGACAGAATGACACTCATTCCGGCGGATTCTTTCCTTTTTGACGGCAGACCGGGCATGGCTGGCGCATGAGGCGGGCTTCCGTGCCACTCCGGACGTGGGGATGGCTGTCTTTTTGCTATGGCGGTTTGTCCCGCCGCGGGGGCTTGTCTGGAGGAAAAATAGAGCCGGAGGGCTCTTCTTTTTTGCTGTTCCGGACAAAAAGTAATCGCTTTGCGGAAGACGTTCCATCGCTTTGCGGCAAGACGTTTGTTTCTTTCCGCAAAAGGAAAGAGTTTGTTGCAGCTGGGATTTCACGTTTCGGGCCGTGAAATGCGTGTATGATGCGGTTTTCACGTTTGTTTTTTAACGCTTGGGCCTCTGGTTTGTCCTTCCCGGATGCGGGGCGTGTCATGGGAATGGCGGAAAACGCGGCTTTTTGTAAGGGATTTATAAGATTTACTGTCATTTGTGCATGCCGTCGGGACGGTTTGTGCGGGTGCGGAAGTTTTTCTTGCCGTATTTTATGGCCGTTCGCGGAAATCTCCGTATTTTTATCCGCTGAAAGACGAGGCGATTATTATGGCAAAAGATAAAACGGTATACGTGTGCGGCAATTGCGGACAGGAATCCCCGAAGTGGATCGGGCGTTGCCCGTCGTGCGGGGAATGGAACACGTTCAAGGAGTTCACGGTGCGGAAGGAAAGCGCGGCTGCCATGGCGGGAAGCTATCGGCAGGCGTCGGCGGCCGACCCTTTGCGGGCCGCCCCCGTGCCGGTGGGGCAGATTGCCGCCGACGAGGAGCCGCGGATGGACATGTGCGACGGGGAGCTGAACCGCGTGCTGGGCGGCGGGCTGGTGCCCGGGTCGCTGGTGCTGCTGGGCGGCGAGCCGGGCATCGGGAAGTCCACCTTGGTGTTGCAGACGGTGCTGCGGCTGGGCGGGCGGCGCATCCTCTACGTCAGTGGCGAGGAGAGCGCGCGGCAGCTGAAGTTGCGGGCCGACCGGCTGGTGCCGCGTTCGGCGGGGCAGATGGTGGACCGCGATTCCTTCCTTTCCGCTTCCGGTTGCCTCGTGGTGTGCGAGACGGTGATGGAGCAGATTTTCGCCCACGTACGCAACGTGCAGCCCCAGCTGTTGGTCATCGACTCCATCCAGACCATCATGAGCGAGACGGTGGACAGTTCGCCCGGCAGCATCTCCCAGGTGCGCGAATGTGCGGCCCTGTTGCTGAAGTTCGCCAAGGAGAGCAACATCCCCGTCATCCTCATCGGCCATATCAACAAGGAAGGCACGCTGGCCGGGCCCAAGGTGCTGGAGCATATCGTGGACGCCGTGCTGCAGTTCGAGGGCGACCAGCATTACATGTACCGCATCCTGCGGAGCATCAAGAACCGTTTCGGCAGCACGGCGGAGCTGGGCATCTACGAGATGCGCCAGGACGGTCTGCGGCAGGTGAGCAACCCCTCCGAACTGCTGCTCTCCGAGAACCACGAAGGGCTGAGCGGCGTGGCCATCGCTTCGGCCATCGAGGGGGTGCGCCCCTTCCTCATCGAGACGCAGGCGCTGGTGAGCACGGCCGCCTACGGCACGCCCCAGCGTTCGGCCACGGGCTTCGACCTGCGGCGGTTGAACATGCTGCTGGCCGTGCTGGAGAAGCGCGTGGGCTTCCGCCTGGCGCAGAAGGACGTGTTCCTCAACATCGCGGGCGGACTGAAGGTGACCGACCCGGCCATCGACCTCTCCGTCATCGCCGCCGTGCTGAGCAGCAATGTGGACACGGGCATCGAGGACGGGGTATGCATGGCCGGCGAGGTGGGACTGAGCGGCGAGATCCGTCCGGTGAACCGCATCGAGCAACGGGTGGCCGAGGCCGCCAAGTTGGGCTTCCGCCGGATGCTGATACCTAAATATAACATGCAGGGATTCGATTCCTCGAAACTGGACATAGAACTCATACCGGTGCGGAAGGTGGAAGAGGCCCTTCGGGCGCTTTTCGGCTGAGCATCGGGAAGGAACGGCACGGACAAGGTTGCGGAGGCAAGCAGGAATCCGTAACTTTGCATCGCCGTAACGCAAATTTTGGAATATGGAACAAATCAGAATAGAAGAATGGGGCGGGGAACGGAGTGCCGGCCTCGTCGGCCAATTGGTCGGAGTGTGGCACTTTTCGGTGCGGACCAGCCACCATTTCCTGACGGAGCAAGACATTGACCGTCTTGTCCCGCAGGTGGAGGTCGCTTTGCAGGGTGTCGAACACCTCATTGTGGCTTGGGATGGCGACGCGCCCGTAGGTTTCATGGGCATACAGGAACGCAAGATAGAGATGCTTTTCCTCTCCCCCTCCTGCATCGGGACGGGACTGGGGAAAAGGCTGGTAGGCCTTGCCCTCCGCCAATACGACGTGGAATACGTGGACGTGAACGAGCAGAACGAGAAGGCCGAAGGCTTTTACCGCCACATGGGATTCCGCACTTTCCGGCGGGATGAGACGGACGAACAGGGCAACCCCTTCCCGATATTGCACATGAGGATGGACTGAAAGAAGAATATATTGAACGTATGATAGAAGAATACCAACTCAGAGTGCTGCCGGAAACGGCAGCCAGCGAGCAGGCTTTGCGGCGGCATGTCGCCCGCGAGAAAGGAAAGGACGAGCGGACACTGACGGCCATAAAGGTGCTGAAGCGGAGCATCGACGCCCGCCAGCGCACCATTTACGTGAATTTGAAAGTGAGGGTGTATGTCAACGAGCAGCCGGAGGATGATGAGTTCGTGCGCACGGAATACCGCGATGTGAGCGGCCGGCCGCAGGTGATTGTGGTCGGAGCCGGGCCGGGCGGACTCTTCGCCGCCCTTCGCCTAATTGAGGCGGGCTGCCGGCCCGTCGTCGTGGAGCGCGGAAAGAACGTGCGCGACCGCAAGTTGGACCTGGCCAAAATCTCGCGCGAACACAAGGTGGACAGCGAGAGCAACTACAGTTTCGGCGAGGGCGGCGCGGGGGCTTATTCCGACGGAAAACTCTACACGCGGAGCAAGAAGCGCGGTAACGTGGAGAAAATCCTGAACGTGTTCTGCCAGCACGGCGCCAGCGTGTCCATCCTGCAGGACGCCCATCCGCACATCGGGACGGACAAACTCCCGAGGGTCATAGAGAACATGCGCAAGACCATCCTGGACTGCGGGGGAGAGGTGCATTTCGAAACCCGCATGGACGCCTTGCTCATCGAGAAAGACGAGGTGGTCGGGATTGAGACGAACACGGGGCGGACTTTCCGCGGGCCTGTGATTCTGGCCACGGGGCATTCCGCCCGCGACGTCTACCGCTGGCTGTATGCCCACGGGGTGGAAATCGAGAGCAAGGGATTGGCCGTCGGTGTGCGGCTGGAGCATCCGTCGCGGTTGATAGACCAAATCCAGTATCATAACAAGAACGGGCGCGGGAAGTATCTTCCGGCGGCGGAATACAGTTTCGTGCAACAGGTGGATGGCCGCGGAGTGTACAGCTTTTGCATGTGTCCCGGCGGTTTCGTTGTTCCGGCGGCCAGCGGTCCGCACCAGACGGTGGTGAACGGCATGTCGCCCAGCAACCGCGGTTCGCGGTGGAGCAACGCCGGCATGGTGGTGGAGATGCACCCCGAGGATTTGCAGGAGCCGTCGTTGGCGGAGATCATGGCGGTGGCTGGTGTGCAGGCGGAAGCCGGACATCCGTTGGCCATGATGCAGTTTCAGGAAGTGTTGGAGGAACAGAACTGGCGGCAGGGCAACTGCCGGCAGACGGCACCCGCGCAGCGGATGGCCGACTTCGTGAACGGGCGGTTGAGCTACGACCTGCCCGACAGTTCGTATGCGCCCGGCCTGGTGTCTTCGCCCCTGCATTTCTGGATGCCGAAGTTCATCACCACCCGCTTGGCCGAAGGTTTCCGCCGGTTCGGGAAAGTCTCGCACGGCTTCCTGACGAACGATGCCGTGATGATAGGCGTGGAGAGCCGCACTTCGGCTCCCGTGCGCATCCTTCGCGACGGGGAGACGCTGCAGCATGTGCGTCTCCGGGGGCTGTTCCCTTGTGGCGAAGGGGCCGGCTATGCGGGCGGTATCGTGTCAGCCGCCATCGACGGCGAGCGTTGTGCCGAGGCCGCAGCGGCTTGGCTGGAGCATGCGTGAGAACGGGCGGGGCCGGAAAATGACAAATCGGCGCGCTTTGGAAACAGTCCAAAGCGCGCCGATTTGTCGGGTCTTGCCGTCAGAAGTCCACCCCGACGGTCATGGTGAAGTTGCCAGTCCGTATGCGCCCGTCGAAGTTGTCGTAATGATAGTCGGCATAATCCTTCCCGGCGATGTTGAAGAGACCGATGTCGTATCCCATGCTGAAATAGAAGTTTTGGAAGGCGATGCCGCATCCCACTTTCAGTCCGGCGTCGAACCGTTTGTAGCGGTCGTCGCCGAAGGGGCTGTATTTCGTCCTTCCGGTGTAGTCTTTCACTTCTCCGCCCACGCCTACGGCCAAGTATCCGCCGAAAAACGGTTGCACGGTGAAGTCGTCGGCATTCGTGTCTATTTTGTATTTCAGCACGATGGGGATTTCCAGGTAGCGCAATGTGGTTTTCCTCACTCCGTAGTCTTCCGTTTCCTTTATCTCCGTGCCTTTTTCCGTGTACATGAGTCCGGATTCCAGGAAGAAGGGCAGCCCGTTGCCCAATTTGTTCCCGTAGACGAGCCCCAAGTGGTAGCGCGGGTGCGGGTCGGTTTGTGCCGTTCCGCCCGTGCCTTGGTAGCGCACGGTGGGAATATTCAGGCCGAAGCGCAGCCCGAAGTAAGAGTCGCGCTTGTAGTCCCTCCAACGGCTGGCATATAGCGGTTCGCCTTCGTAGAAGTCGCCCGCAGCCTCCATCGGCAGGCAGGCGCAGAGCAACAGGATATATAGGGAAAATGTTCTTTTTGTCATGAAACTGCTACTTGATGTCGATGATTTATTAGGCAAAAATACAAATTAATTTTATTTCATAAGCTCATTTAGACAAATAATTGCTATTTTTGCGGGAATTATTGCGAGAGGCGAAAATTAACCATATTATGGTTTCCACGGCTGTCAATACAGGTGTTGTGAGCCTGCTTGCCGGGAGACTTGATTTGTAAAATGCAGAAATGAAAGTATTGAAATTTGGAGGAACATCCGTAGGTTCCGCAGAAAGCATCTTGAATGTCAAGAAGATTGTTGAGGCTGAAGAAGAGCCTGTCATCGTGGTGGTGTCCGCTTTGGGCGGCATCACCGATAAACTTATCCGGACGTCGCGCTTGGCCGTGACGGGCGATTTGTCTTATCAAGTGGAATTCGAAGAAATGGCCGACCGCCATCGCCGCATGATAGAGGCGGTGATTCCGGCCGGCGAAAAGCGCGCCGGCCTGCAGGTGGTCGTGGAAGCCTTGCTGGAGGAGCTGAAAAGCATCTATCAGGGTGTCTACCTGATACGCGACCTTTCGCCCAAGACCTCTGCCGCCATCGTGAGCTACGGCGAGCGCCTTTCGTCGCGCAT
>CALULQ010000007.1 GCA_944321525.1 uncultured Paraprevotella sp. | reverse complement strand
ACCAAATTTTCCGGCAACTTTTTTCAGGCGGAAAAGTTCTGTAAAGGTATGAAAACTTCTCCAGACAACCAAGAAAACTGCTGTAAAACATATTTTTAAGCCTTCTAAAGAAACCCGATTATTTTTTATAAGAAAATTCTAAAACGCCGGAAAAAACGGCGCCCGCCGCTGAACTTTTGCGCCGGAACGGGGATCGGTGCGGACAAAAAGACAATCCGCCCACCCGTCCGACCGATGAAAAAAATCCGCCCGCCACGGAAAAAAGAACTGCCGGAAGGAGAAAAACAGTTTTCCCGGCCGCACGGCAAAGCCGGGAAGTGCGGAAAACGCAAGGGCGCCGTGCGCAATCCCGAATCGTACTTTGCGGAGAGTACTCGAGTACTTGCCGCAGAGTACGCTGCCGCGCACCGCACGACCGACCGGGGCAGACGAAAGTATAGCTTACGCCCCTGCGCCCCACCCTGCAGGAGTTTCCACGACGAAAAATCAGTTATTCCCCCATATATAATAATGTATAAGCCACGACAACCAGCACTCCAGAAGAAGCGTGCGCCCGCGCATTGCCATCACGCCTCCAAAATCCCCACGTCAAAATTTGCCTCATCCAGAATCTTTCCTTATCCTTGTCATTATTAACCATTAAAACCGAGTTAACAAGAAATAGACAGCATTATCTACACTCTGGCAAAACACCGACACCGCCATTGTCCGCAGTCGAATGGAGAAAAATGCAACGGTCCTATATGGTAATGAGTTCCACTTGTGCCCCAGGTTCCCTGCGCCAAAGAATATCAACGCATTTTCCAACCGTGCAGTTCCACACCTACCGACGCCTCCCAAAAAAACACGCCCCGGTAGCAGCCCCCACAACGGGAACTGCGGACATTTTGTCAGCCACAATCCTGCGTTTTAAGCATTATTATAAGGTGTAACGCTTGCAATTTGTGGACATTATCGTATATTTGCATGAATATGCGCTTTTGCTTGAAACTCCATACAGATGAAAGACTTCGTTAAATACCTCCTGGCCACGCTCTGCGGCTTCTTCATCGCAGGCCTCTGCCTGTTCGTGGGCGGCATCCTCTCGCTGGCCTGCGTCATGTCGGCCGAACCCTCGGCCCCGTCTATCCAGCCCCACTCCGCGCTCCGGCTGACCCTGAACGGCGAACTGCTGGAGGACACGCCCGACGACCCGCTGGGCGAGCTCCTCGGCAGCAGCTACCCCACGCTGAGCCAGAAAAGCATCCTGTCTGCCATCCGCGCAGCCAAGGAGAACGCTGACATCGAAGGCATCTACATAGAAGCGCAAGACTTGTTCGGCGCCGCGCCTGCCATGCTGCGCGAAATCAGGGAGGCGCTGGCCGACTTCAAGGAAAGCGGGAAATACATCATAGCCTATGGCGACCACTACACCCAAGGGTGCTACTACGTGTGCAGCGTGGCCGACCGAATCATCCTGAACCCGCAAGGGCAGGTGAACTGGTGCGGCATGGCTTCGCAGCCCATGTTCTACAAAGACCTGCTGGAGAAGGTGGGCGTCAGGATGCAGGTGTTCAAAGTGGGCAGCTACAAGTCGGCCGTGGAACCCTTCACGGCCACCGAAATGAGCGAGGCCAACCGCGAACAGGTGACCTCCTACCTGAACGACATCTGGCGCACGATGCTGGCCGACGTGGCCGAATCGCGCCACCTGGACACCGCCCGGCTCAACGCCTACGCCGACAGCATGCTCACATTCAGCCCCGCCGAGGAGCTGGTGGCGAAGGGCATGGTGGACACGCTGTGCCACATAGACGGCGTGAGCCGCCTGTTGCGCGACAAGACAGGGAAGACCGAAGGCATGCTGCCGCTGGTGACCGTGAAGGAGCTGGCAGCCGCCACGCCACAGTCCAAAGGCAAGGACGGAAAAATCGCCATCTACAACGCCTACGGGGACATCGTGGAGAAAAGGGCGGAATGGGACGGCGACGTGATAGACGCGGAGAAAGTGTGCCGCGACCTGAAGGCCCTGCGCGAGAACGAGGCGGTGAAAGCCGTGGTGCTCCGGGTGAACTCAGGCGGCGGCAGCGCCTATGCATCCGAACAGATATGGCACGAAGTGAAGCTCCTGCGCGAGGCCAAGCCCGTGGTGGTATCCATGGGCGGAATGGCCGCCTCGGGGGGCTACTACATCTCGTGCGCCGCCGACTACATCGTGGCCGAACCGACGACCCTCACGGGCAGCATCGGCATCTTCGGCCTCATTCCGGACGCCAGCGAGCTGCTCCGCGAAAAACTGGGCCTGCACTTCGACGTGGTGAAGACCAACGCGCATGCCGACTTCGGCACCCCCTCGCGCCCGTTCAACCCGTCCGAGGCCCGGATGATGCAAGGATATATCCAACGGGGCTACGAACTCTTCATCGGCCGCGTGGCTGAAGGCCGCAAAATGGAAACGGACGAGGTGAAACAACTGGCCGAGGGCCGCGTGTGGACCGGACGGCAAGCCGTGGAGAACGGACTGGCCGACGCCCAAGGCGGACTGCAGACGGCCATACGGGAGGCCGCCCGGCGCGCCAAACTGGAAAACTACGGCACGGAATATGGCCCAGCTCCCGCCCCATGGTATGAGAACTTGTTCGGGAACATACAGAAAGACTACCTGAACTCTTCCTTGCGGGAAACACTGGGAAGCTACTACGCCCCGCTGATGAACCTGGAAAGAATCCGGCACATGGACTTCCTGCAAGCACGAATGCCGTACGAGCCTAACTTCATCAACTGACACGACATGGAAGGAGACCTCATCAAAATCAACGAATGGCTGCGGCCGATAGCCTGGCTCTACGGCATTGGGGTGAGAATCCGCAACGCAATGTTCGAGGCGGGCATCCTCAAGTCGAAGAGCTACGACATCCCCGTCATCTCGGTGGGCAACATCACCGTGGGCGGCACAGGCAAGACGCCGCACACGGAATACCTTATCCGCCTGCTGCAAAAGACACACAAGGTGGCCGTGCTGAGCCGGGGCTACAAGCGAAAATCAAAAGGCTTCGTCCTGGCCTCCGCAGAAACGCCCATGTCCGACATCGGCGACGAACCTTATCAAATGAAACAAAAATTCCCCGGCATCTACGTGGCCGTGGACAAAAACCGACGCCGGGGCATCGAACTGCTCAGCGACGGAAAGACCGCCCCGGGCACGGAGGTGGTGCTGCTGGATGACGCTTTCCAGCACCGTTACGTGAAACCGGGCATCAACATCCTGCTAGTGGACTATCACCGACTGATTTGCGATGATAAGCTGCTCCCCGCCGGACGCCTGCGTGAACCCGAAGAAGGGAAAAGCCGCGCGAACATCGTCGTCGTGACCAAATGCCCGGCGGACATCAAGCCCATGGGATTCAGGGTCATCAGCAAGGCTCTGAAGCTCTACCCTTATCAAAAGCTCTACTTCTCCACCCTGAGATACGGCGCCCTCAAGCCCTTGTTCGGCGAAGGCGAACGCCTGCTCGACACACTCCGGCACGACGAACACGTGCTGCTGCTCACCGGCATCGCCTCTCCGGAACAAATGAGAATGGACCTTGAGCGGTATGGGACGCGCATCACACAACTGTCCTTCGGCGACCATCATTATTTCTCGCCCGCCGACGTGTCGCTCATCAACGACACCTACGCCCGCCTCGGCACTCCCAACCTGATAATCACCACAGAGAAGGACGCCGCCCGGCTGAAAGGGCTCAGCGGGCTAAGCGAGGAAGCAAGGAACGCCCTCCATGTCCTGCCCATCGAAGTGGAGTTCCTGAGAAACCAACAGAAATCGTTTAACGAAAATATCACAGCCTATGTATTCAAAAATTCAAGAAACAGCAACTTGGCTCAAAAACAGAATGACCACCAGCCCCACGACGGCCATTATTCTGGGCACCGGACTGGGCAAACTGGCCGATGAAATCACCGACGCCACCCGCATCCCATATTCGGACATACCCAACTTCCCCGTCTCCACCGTAGAAGGGCACCACGGCAACCTCATCTTCGGAAAACTCGGGCAGAAAGACATCATGGCCATGGAAGGACGCTTCCACTACTACGAGGGCTACAGCATGAAGGAAGTCACCTTCCCCGTCCGCGTCATGTATGAACTGGGCATCAAGACCCTCTTCGTCAGCAATGCGGCCGGCGGCACGAACCCCGGCTTCGAAATCGGCGACCTGATGATTATCACCGACCACATCAATGCCCTCCCTGAAAATCCCCTGCGCGGCAAGAACTTCCCCACCGGTCCCCGCTTCCCGGACATGTCGGAAGCCTACGACAAGGACCTCGTGCGCGAAGCCCTCGGCATAGCCCGGGAAAAAGGCATCAAAGTGCAACAAGGCGTCTATCTGGCCACACAAGGCCCCACGTTTGAGACGCCGGCGGAATATAAGATGTTCCGCACATGGGGAGCCGACGCCGTGGGCATGTCCACCGTCCCGGAGGTCATCGTGGCCAACCACTGCGGCATCAAATGCTTCGGCATCAGCGTCATCACCGACTTGGGCGTGGAAGGCCGAATCGTGGAAGTCAGCCACGAGGAAGTGCAAAAGGCCGCCGATGCCGTGCAACCGCTCATGGCCGACATCATGCGCGAAATGATCAACCGTGCTTAAAGGAAACAACATGCAAGAAACAAACAGAACGGAAATCTCCACATTGGGCGAATTTGGCCTCATCAAGCATCTCACGGAAAACATCCAGCTGAAAAACGAATCCACCCGCTACGGCGTGGGGGACGACTGCGCCGTGCTGGAATACCCGGCGGAAAAACAAATACTCGTCACCAACGACCTGCTGATGGAAGGCATACACTTCGACCTGACCTACGTTCCCCTGAAACACTTGGGCTACAAATCGGCCATGGTCAACCTCTCCGACATCTACGCCATGAACGGCACACCACGACAGATGGTCGTCTCCATCGCACTGGGCCGCCGCTTCTGCGTGGAGGACATGGAGGACTTTTATGCCGGACTGAGACTGGCCTGCGACGCCCATGGAGTGGACATCGTGGGAGGCGACACCACCTCCTCGCTCACCGGGCTGGCCATCAGTATCACCTGCATCGGCGAGGCCGACAAGGAAAACGTGGTCTATCGGAACGGCGCGCAGGAGAACGACCTGATTTGCGTCAGCGGCGACCTGGGAGCCGCCTACATGGGACTGCAACTGCTGGAGCGAGAAAAGGCCGTCTATAACCAGCAAGTCAAAGAGGCCCGGCAGGCAGGCAACAAAGAACTCGAAGAAAACCTGCGACAGGCCCAACCGGACTTCAGCGGACGGGAATACCTGCTGGAACGGCAACTCAAACCCGAAGCCCGCCGCGACATCATCCAGGCTCTGGCCAAAGCCCACATACGCCCCACGGCCATGATTGACATCTCGGACGGACTGAGTTCCGAACTGCTGCACATCTGCACGCAAAGCAAGGTGGGCTGCCGCATCTACGAGGAACGCATCCCACTGGATTATCAGACCGCTGTCATGGCGGAAGAACTGAACATGAACGTGACAACTTGCGCCCTGAACGGCGGCGAGGACTACGAACTCCTGTTCACCGTCCCCTTGTCCTGCCACGAAGAAATCAGCCAGATAAAAGACGTAAAAGTCATCGGCCACATCACCAAAGCCGACTTGGGCTGCGCCCTCATCAGCCGCGACGGCAATGAATTTGAGTTGAAAGCGCAAGGCTGGAACCCTCTGAAGGATTGACCCACGGGCGGAAACTTCTGGCGTGTCTCAACTGATGCCGCCTACGGAAACCCGCAAAAAGGCATCCCCTTCCCCGCCTACCTGAGTTGGTACTTAAAAAACATTCCACCTCCGCCCGCCGGAACTGAAAAGTCCGCGTGCGGAGGCTTTTTTTGCCCTTTTCTTTCCTTTAACGATAAAAATCCACAAAAATAATTTGCCCATTAAAAATAAATCACTACCTTTGCACACGCAAAACGAAAGCGGAAGGTGCCATAGCTCAGTTGGTAGAGCAAAGGACTGAAAATCCTTGTGTCCCCGGTTCGATTCCTGGTGGCACCACCTGAAAGAAAGAGAGTTACAGAGATGTAGCTCTTTTTTTTGTGCTCTGACAGGGTTGAAATGCCGGGTAAAACGGGGAAATGTTTTCTCCAAGGTTTTAACCGTAATGGCTACAGCAGATGTATCGACGCAATAGCGGGCGACGGCGGAGGAGAGGCAGCCGCGGCACGGTGTGGCGCACGAAAAAAACACGGACAGCGCGAGGCATGCGGATGCCGGGCGGCACTTATCCTTCCGCCCTGCGGCCTGACAGTTTAGCATCTCAGCATGGCATCGGATGCCGGAAAAGCCCCAAAAAGGAGTTTTTACCCTCCTATTTCTCCCTTTTTCCCCTGACGACTTGCAGATTCCGCTTTTTTTTGCGAATATTGCAACACTTTTCGGAGGGGCCCTAAGCCCCGACGTCAAAGAAGACAACAAAATATGACATCATCCACTCTGAAAGAACGTGTACTGGCCACGATGAAATCGGAAGACACGGAGGGGGCTTTCGAACTTTACGTCACGCGCACGCCGGGTTACCTTTGGGCCCTGCTGTTCAAGCGGTTGCACGTCCACCCTATCGCCGTCACGTTGATGTCCATCGTCATAGGCGCATTGGCCGGTTACTTTTTCTGGCCGGATAACTTGTACATGAACCTCATCGGAATGTTTCTCCTCGTTTGGGCTAACTGGTACGACTGCGCCGACGGGCAACTGGCCCGCATGACGGGACAGAAGACGCTCATCGGCCGCATATTGGACGGGTTTGCCGGCGACGTGTGGTTCTTCTCCATCTATTTTTTCCTCTGCCTGCGCCTCACGCCGGAAACCGCGCCGTGGGGCGGCACGTGGGGCATCTGGGTGTGGCTTCTCTCGGCCTACTCGGGTTTCCACTGCCATGCCAAGCAATGCGCCTTGGCCGACTATTACCGCAACATCCACTTGTATTTCCTCAAGGGGGAAGCGGGAAGCGAGCTGGACACCTACGCCCAGCAGCGCGCCCTGATGCGCGCCCTGCCTTGGAACCGCAAGGAATGGTTCCACAAAATCTACCTTTATTTTTATGGCAACTACACGCGCGGGCAGGAGCGCCAGACGCCCAAGTTCCAGAAGTTCTATGCCTTGGTGCGCCAGCGCTACGCCGATGGCATCCCCCAGCCGCTCAAGGAGCGCTTCCGCGCGGCCAGTCTGCCGCTGATGAAATATGCCAACATCCTGACGTTCGACGCACGGGTCATCGTGCTGTTCCTCTCGTTGTTCATCAACATGCCGTGGCTCTACCTGGCCTTCGAGGTCATCGTGCTCGAGGCCGTGCGCTACTACACGCGCCACACGCACGAAACTTTTTGCGAACGGTTTGCAAAGGAGATAGAAAATGGATAAGACGCTCAACATCGCGTTGCTGCTGGCGGGCGGACAAGGTCACCGCATGCACAGCGAGCGGCCCAAGCAGTTCATGGACGTGGAAGGCCAACCGGTCATCTTCTACACGATGCTCGCCTTCCAGCGCCATCCCGAAGTGGACCGCATCTACGTGGTCTGCCATCCGGAATGGGCCGATTTCGTGAAAAGCACGGCCGAGAACGGGCGCATCGGCAAGTTCTGCGGCATTTTCCCCGCCGGCGACACCAGCATCGACTCGTTGCGGAACGGCATCGAGGGCCTGCGGGCCGAAGCGGGGCTGGACAATCCCGCCATACTGACGCACGAGGCCGTGCGCCCCTTGGTGTCGGCCGACATCATCAGCCGCAACCTCGGCGTGTTCCGCGCGCACGGCAATGCCATCACGGCCGTGCGGAGCAACGAGGCCTACATGGTCAGCCCCGGCGGCACGTACTCCGAGCAATGCATCCCGCGCGAACTGCTCTACCGCGCCCAGACGCCGCTCACCTTCCATCTCGACGAACTGGCCGAGGCCTTCTCGCGGGCCGAGCGCCACAGCATCCGCCACTCGCAGTCGCTCTACACCTTGGTGGCGGAAGTTTTCCCCTCAAAGAAATTGTATATCGCGCCCGGCACGGAACTGAACTTCAAGCTGACCCTGCCGGAGGACATTGAGACGCTGAAGGCCCTCGTGGCCTACCGGCATCGGGACTGACCCCGGACGGCCTCCCCGCGCCTCATTCCTTCTTCGCCGGCAGGTAGCCATGGCGCGAGCGCCAGGCATAGTGCCACATCTTGAAGAAGAACCCCCACACCACCTCGCCCGGATAGTCGGCCAGGAATCCCGCGTTGCGCGCCTGCTTGCGGCAAAAGCGGTGGAGCGGCGTTTCGTTCTCCGGCCGCCGGATGCGCTCGTCGTGCTGCCCGAAGTTGCCGGCCAGCATCACTTCGCCCAGCAACCGCCTGCCGCGCTTTTCCGAGGGCGACACGAGCAGATGCTCGTCCTCCAGCCCGAAGACCGCCTGCAACACATACATCACGGCTCCGGCGAACCGCTTCAGGCGGAGCCGCTCCAGCGTGCGCACCGCCTCCGCCCGTTCCTCGGCCGTACAAGGCTGGCGCAACACGAAATAGTAATCCATCAGTTGCCGCAAACCGATGCCCTCGTCGAACAAGTGGCGGTAGGCATGCACCAGCAGGTAGACGCGGTTCATCGCCAGCGTGGGAACGGCCACTTCGCCCACCCGTTCGGGCAACTGCACCTTGTGGAGCAGCGAGTAGGTTTTCCACTCCGCGAAGCAGCGCTGCAGCCTGCGGTTCAGCCACCAGTCGTTCAGCCACGAGGGGGTGAAATGCAGCTCCATCGGCGCCTCTTTCAGCACGGGAAAGTCCGCGTGGTGGTACACCACCTCGGCCGTGGGGCAATACTTCCGCACGTAGGCCACCACCTCCTTCCGCCCGGCGTCCATCCACAAGTCGATGTCGCCCGGCTGCCGGTGCAACGGCCGGGGGTAGAACACCGAGAGGCCCTGCCCCTTGAGCAGCACCGTGCCCATGCTTTCCCGCCTGAACTTGTCGCACACCATCACCACCGTGCGGTTCAGCCTCCGGTTGGCTTCCTCCACCTGCTGCACCTGCACTATCCATGCCCACACCAAGTCCTGTGGGGGCTTCTGCATGATGGTCAGCCGCTCCACCCCGTCGAGCACCACCGCCGCCACGGCATGCCGGCGCGCCAGTTCGTAGACGGCCTCCCATCCGGCCTTGTCGAGCGCCACGTCGCAATCGTCACACGCGCGCATTCCCAGCCTCATCAGTTTGAAGAAAGCCTCTTCCGGCTGCATATATTTCCTTCCTTGAGTTCCCATTTGTGCAATTTTTTCCATGTCCGGCCTTTTCGGCCACCATGCAAAGATAACATTTTTTCGGGGCAAAACCTCGTTTCCGCGAAGCCTTATTGTAAATCACTGGCTACAAATGATTTACACCTACACCCCCGCATATCCGCACGGCCGGGTGCGGATTTCGTCGCCGTACTTTGCGGAAAGCACTCGAGTACTCTGCGGCAAGTACTCGAGTACTTCGCGGCAAGTACGATTCATTTCTCCGCACGCCGCCGGTCCGCCGTCCGCCCCGCGGCGCCCGTTTGTCAAGAAAGTCCGCACGGGGGATGCCACAGTTCCCCGCCCCGCCGGGACGCATGCAGGACACCTCTCCCGGCAGCAGAGAAGCGGCGCCCACGAAGGGTCACGGAACGAAGCGCAAGGCGGCCGGGCGGACACAAGCCCCGCGGATTTCGTGAAAGTTAGTTTAAAAAGAGTGGGCCGTTGAAGAAAAAGGCGTATCTTTGAGCCAAAATTATCACTAAAGCCTATAAAAAGAGATGAAAAAGAAGAATCTGAAAGCCATGGGCGCCGCCTGCGCGGCAGCCATCCTGGCCTGCAGCTGCGGCAGCAGCAAGAACGCGCTGCAAACCAGCGCGCTGGAAGGCGAATGGAACATCATCACCGTGAACGGGCAGAAGGCCGAGGCCGAAAAAGATCCCTACATCGGCATGAACCTGCAGGAGAAACGCCTCTATGGGTGCGCGGGATGCAACCGCATCATGGGGTCGCTCCAGGTGGACGAAGACAAGGCCGGACAGCTCTCGTTCGGGCAAGTGGGAGCCACGCGGATGCTCTGCAACGACATGACCACGGAGCACGCCGTGCTGGCCGCCTTGGACAAGGTGGCCGGATATGAAGGCTCGGAGAAAGAGCTCACCCTGACCGACGGCGACGGCAACGCCCTGCTCACGCTGGCCAAGCGCCCAGCCGCCACGCTGGCTTCGCTCCAAGGCAAATGGGACATCACGGCCGTCTACGGACAAGCGGTGGCCGACATCGAAGCCACCGACCAGGCGCCTTTCCTGGAATTCAACGCCGAGGAAAAGAAACTGCACGGCAATGCCGGCTGCAACATCGTGAACGGCGGGTTCACCCAAGAGGAGGGCCAGCCCACGTCGCTGAAGTTCGGACAGCTGATTTCCACCATGATGGCCGGACCGGGCATGCAGGTGGAGCGCCAAGTGCTGGACGCCCTGAACAAGGTGAACGGCTTCGTGGTCAAGGACGAGCACAACGCCGCGCTGCTGGACGCAAACGGCGAAGAGGCCCTGACCCTGAAAAAGCAATAGGCCCTGGCCACAAGCAAACGGAAAGCAGGCGGCTTCCCTCTCCCTCCCCTTCGGGTGTCAGGAAAGCCGCCTGCCTCTTTTCCGGGCACGGGGTCTCCACTCCGGGCATCGCATACATTCTCCCCTCCCCTTAAAAAACCAACGACATGAAACAGAAAAACATCATCCTCCCGGCCAGACGGCGCACAGGCGCATGGCTGCTGGCCCTCGCCGCCCTGCTCGCCTCGTGCAACAGCGGCAACAAGACGGCCGACTATCCCCTCGTGGAAGCGACCAACACGCGAACCATCGACATCGCCCGCGTGGAACTGACCGACACGGCCACCATCATCCGCACCGATGCCTACTATCAACCGAACTATTGGATTCGCATCAGCTCGGAGTCCTACCTCCGCGCCGAAGGGAAACGATACAGGCTGACCGGCGCCGAAGGCATCACGCCCGACTCGCTCTTCTGGATGCCCGACTCGGGAAAGGCCCACTTCACCCTGCGCTTCGAACCGCTGCCCGCCGGCACCCGCTCGTTCGACTTCATCGAATCCGACTGCGACGACTGCTTCAAGCTCTACGGCATCGACCTGACGGGCAAACAGGCCTTCGACACGCCAGACGAAGTGCCCGCCGAACTGCAACAGACCGACCTGCAGGCCGCCGTGCCCGACCCCATCCTCAAGACCGGCACCACCACCGTGCGCATCCACCTTCTGCACTACCGCCCGGAACTGGGACGGGAAGTCAACATGTATGTCAACACCCTCCTCGGCCGGCAACAGCCCTACGAGAACATCCCCGTCGACACGGCGACCGCCACGGCCACGCTGAGCTTCTTGCAGTGCGGCACGGCACAGGCGGCCCTCGTCTCCGGATGGGGCAGCCTGATGGCGGAAGCCTATCTGGCTCCCGGCGATACGACCGACGTTTATGTCGACATGCGCTACAGCGGATACCAAATCTTGCTGAACCGCCACGAAAACGGGGTGGCCGGAGCGCCTGCCCCCTTCAGACGGGCCTACGTGTCGGGCACATACGCCAACCTGAGCAACGCCGAGAACCTGCTGGAGGACGGCACGCCGTACTATGGCATGAACCTGCTCACGGGTGAGTTTGCCGACTATCGGATGACGTCAGCCGAATACGCCGCCCACGTGGCAGAGCGCTACAAGGCGCTCGCCGACAGCATCGGCCAAAGCTCCTTGCCGCCCCTCGGAAAAGAGCTCTCGCTCCTGTCCTTGCAGGAAGAGGCCTTCTACGCCATGGCCGAAGGCGACTACCTGCGCGAGCATAACTACCGCCACGAGCACGACGCGTGGGACTTCGGCCAGAAAGTGGAGGGCATTGACCCGCTGAAACCTGAAGACGCGAAGGCCGTGTGCGCACTGTTCGACATCAACAACCCCAAGCTGCTGATGGGCCGTGCCATGTCCGACTACGTGCGGGCCGCATGCTCACCCGCGTTCGACTGGCCCCGGCTGGCGGGGACGGAGCAGGGCCTGGTGGCCGACTTGCGGCAAGTCGAGAGCTATTACGACAAAGCGGAAAACATCGCCCTGACGGACGAGGATTTAGCCCGCCTGAAGGCCATGGACACGCCGTTCTTCCTCGATGCCTTCACGCAAATACAAAAGGAAAACCAAGCCAAACTGGCCGCTGCCGAACTGAAAGCCCAGGTGATGGACACGCCCGACGTGCCCAAGGAAAAACTCTTTGAGGCGCTCATCGCCCCGCACAAGGGGAAAGTGGTGCTGGTGGACTTCTGGAACACGTGGTGCGGCCCCTGCCGCGCGGCCATCAAGGCCAACGAGCCGCTCAAGTCTGGCGAACTGAAAAGCGACGGACTGGTGTGGCTGTACATCGCCAACGAAACCTCGCCGCTCGTGACCTATAAAACCATGATTCCCGACATCCGGGGCCTGCACTACCGCCTCAACGAGGAGCAGTGGGACTATCTCTGCAACAAGTTCCAGATAGACGGCATCCCCTCCTACGTCTTGGTGGACAAGGCCGGGAAGTACGCACTGCGCAACGACTTCCGCGACCATGAACTGATGAAACGTACATTGAAAGAGGAATTGCAGAAATGACACGATAAACCGAGGGGGCGACGGATTGCACGAATGCAGTCCGTCGCCCCCCGGTTTTATGCAATGGCCCGGCCCGTCTCTTCCGGCCGGACGCAATGGTCAGAGCAACAGTTCGCCCTTGCCTTGGCGCACGATGTCGAAGGCGTCATCCACGCAGTTCACCACCGTGGAGGCTTCCGCCCCGCCGTAGCCTCCGTCGATGACCAACGCCACCCGCGAGCCGTACTTCTCGTGAATCAGTTCCGGGTCGGTGGAATACTCTATCACCTCGTCCTCATCGTGCACCGACATGGTGAGGATGGGGTTTCCCAATTCGGCCACCAGCCCGCGGGCAATGCTGTTGTCGGGCACGCGGATGCCCACCTCTTTCCTATTCTTATATATCTTGGGCAAGCGGCTGCTCGTGGGCAGGATGAAAGTGAACGGCCCCGGAAGGTTCTTCTTCAACAGTTTGAAAGCGGCGTTGCTCACCTGCGCATACTCGCTGATGTTCGACAAGTCGTAACAGATGATGGACAGGTTGCTCTTCTGCGGGTTCACGCCTTTCAAGGCGCAGATCTTCTCCACCGCCCGCACGTTGAGCGCATCGCAGCCGATGGCGTAGACCGTGTCGGTGGGATACACGACCAGTTCCCCGTCGCGCAGCGCCTTCAGCGCCTTGGCCATCTCGCGGGGATTGGGATTCTCCGGATAAATACGTATCAGCATGGTTTCCTTTCTTTTCTTCGTGCAAAGGTATCATTTTCTTTCGATTTTAAGGTTATCCGCGCCCGCAGATAATGAAAAAATCATAAGAACGAAAAACGAAGCTGATTTTTTCGTATCTTTGTGAGGCATTTTCCAAACGAAAACAGACTCAATAATACATCATAACATGACAAAGATCACCAAAGAAATGGCTTTGCGCTACCACGAGCAGGGCAAGCCCGGAAAAATCGAAGTGGTGCCCACCAAGCCCCACAGCACACAGACTGACTTATCGCTGGCCTACTCGCCCGGAGTGGCCGAGCCGTGCCTCGAAATCCAAAAGAACCCGCACGACGCCTACCGCTACACGGCGAAAGGCAACCTCGTGGCCGTCATCTCCAACGGAACGGCCGTGCTCGGACTGGGCGACATCGGCGCGCTGGCCGGGAAACCGGTGATGGAAGGCAAAGGCCTGCTCTTCAAGATATACTCAGGCATCGACGTGTTCGACATCGAAGTCAACGAAAAAGACCCCGAGAAGTTCATCCAGGCCGTGAAGGCCATCGCCCCCACGTTCGGCGGCATCAACCTGGAGGACATCAAGGCGCCCGAATGTTTCGAGATTGAGCGCCGCCTGAAAGAGGAACTCGACATCCCCGTCATGCACGACGACCAGCACGGCACGGCCATCATCTCCAGCGCCGGACTGCTGAACGCCTTGGAGGTGGCCGGGAAGAAGATTGAAGACGTGAAGATCGTGGTCAACGGCGCCGGCGCATCCGCCGTGTCGTGCACCAAACTATACATATCATTAGGCGCCCGCCTGGAGAACATCCTGATGCTGGACAGCAAGGGCGTCATCACCAAGGAGCGCACCGACCTGAACGAACAGAAACGCTTCTTCGCCACCGACCGCACGGACGTGCACACATTGGCCGAAGCCATCAAGGGCGCCGACGTGTTCCTCGGGCTCTCGCGCGGCAACGTGCTGACGCAGGACATGGTGCGCAGCATGGCTCCCTCGCCCATCGTGTTCGCCCTGGCCAACCCCGTGCCCGAAATCTCATACGAGGACGCCATGGCCTCCCGCCCCGACGTGCTGATGGCCACGGGACGCTCCGACTACCCGAACCAGATCAACAACGTCATCGGCTTCCCCTACATCTTCCGCGGTGCGCTCGACACGGGCGCCACAGCCATCAACGAGGAGATGAAGCTGGCCGCCGTGCGGGCCATCGCCGGTATCGCCAAGAAGCCGGTGCCCGACGTGGTGAACGCGGCCTACCACGTGAACAACCTCACCTTCGGTCCCTCCTACTTCATCCCGAAGCCCGTAGACCCGCGCCTCATCACCGAAGTGTCCATGGCCGTGGCACGGGCCGCCATGGAAAGCGGCGTGGCCCGCAAACCCATCACGGACTGGGACGCTTATGCCCTGCACCTGCGCGAACTCATGGGCTACGAATCCAAGCTGACGCGCCAACTGCGCGACGCCGCACGGCGCAACCCGCAACGCGTGGTGTTTGCCGAAGGCATCCACCCCAACATGCTCAAGGCGGCCGTGGAGGCCAAGGCCGAAGGCATCTGCCAACCCATCCTGCTGGGCAACGACGAGCGCATCGCCAAACTGGCCAAAGAGCTTGACCTCAGCCTGGACGGCATTGAAGTCATCAACCTGCGCCACGACAACGAGGCCGAACGCCGCGAACGCTACGCCAAGATCCTGGCCGAGAAAAGGGCCCGCGAGGGCTACACCTTCGAAGAGGCCAACGACAAGATGTTCGAGCGCAACTATTTCGGCATGATGATGGTGGAGACGGGCGAGGCCGACGCGTTCATCACCGGCGTCTACACCAAGTATTCCAACACCATCAAGGTGGCCAAGGAAGTCATCGGCATACAGCCGGGATACAAGCACTTCGGCACCATGCACATCATGAACTCCAAGAAGGGCACTTACTTCTTGGCCGACACGCTAATCAACCGCCACCCGGACACGGAAACGCTCATCGACATCGCGCGCTTGTCCGAGAAGACCGTGCGCTTCTTCAACCACGAACCGGTGATGGCCATGCTGTCGTACTCCAACTTCGGCACGGACAACAACGGCAGTCCGGCCAGCATGCACAAAGCCGTGGAATACATGCAGGCGAACTATCCCGATCTGGCCATCGACGGCGAAATGCAAGTGAACTTCGCCATCAACGACGAGCTGCGCGACCGCAAGTATCCGTTTACCCGCCTGCAGGGCAAGGAAGTCAACACACTCGTCTTCCCCAACCTGAGTTCGGCCAACGCCGGCTACCAGTTGCTGCAGGCCTTGAACGGCGACGAGATGGAGATGATCGGCCCCATCCAGATGGGCCTGAACAAACCCATCCACTTCACCGACTTCGAAAGCTCCGTGCGCGACATCGTGAACATCACGGCCGTGGCCGTCATCGATGCCATCGTGATGAAGAAAAAGCAAAAGAAGGACTAATGCCGCACTCCGGCGCATGACCTGTTGGCACAAGGCTCCGGACGGCAACCTGATAACATCGACACGCCCCGCAAGACCACTTCTTGCGGGGCGTGTTTTTATGTTTCCTGCATTCCTCCGTCCCTCGCTCTTTCCCGGGAACGCGCGGCGGGGCATACCGTTGTCACAGCTCCACCGTCAGCCCGATGGTGGGCAGGAGCGTGCCGCTCACCTGCTCGATGCGGCGCATCTTGTAACGCTGCTCCTTGAGCGGAGCTTCGGGATTCTCCACCACGCCCGTGCTCATGAACACGTCCTGCTGGCGGAGCTTGCTCACCGTGACGTTCTGCAAGTCCACATAGAGCCCCAACCGCCAACGCTTGAAATAGAACTCCTTGTCCACCCGCACGTCCAACTGGGCGAAGGCGGGCAGCCGCCCCTCATTGTAACGGCTGTAATCAGATGCCGAACGGCCGTTGGCATCCCAATAGGTCTTATAAGAAGAAGCCACTTCGTCGTAGGGCGTGTAAGGCGAGCCGCCGATACAGCTGAGCCGCATCCCCACGCTCCAACGTCGCGGAAGGTCGTACGTGCCGCTCATGTTAAGGATGAAGCGGTTGTCCCATGCTGACGGCACGTAACCGGCATGACGATCGGCACGATACTCACTGCGGTACCACGTGAACGAACCGGTCAGGTTCAGCCGGTCGGGCAGCGTCCAGCGCATGAGGGCTTCCACACCGTAGGCCCGGCCTTGTGCGGTGGACACCAGCGCCTCGTTACCCACCACGCCGTAATCCGTCCCCTTGCACGTGAGGGGCACGCCGTCGGCCAGCGACAACGGCACACGATGGTAGGATTTATAGAAGCCTTCCACCGACAAGGCCCAGCGGTCGTTGGCCTTCCACTCCCCGCCCGCCGCGGCCTGGGCCACGTTCATGTAGCGCAAATCCTTGTTGACCAGCCGTCCGCCTTCCTTGTATCCCAAAGCCGTATAAGGCGGCAACTGATGATACCATCCGCCCGAGGCGGCCACCGACCAATGGGGCGAAAACACATAACGGAACGAAGCGCGTGGCGAGAGCTGCTCCCACGGTCGGGCCATGCGCACCGAATAATTGTTGCCGTCGGCCCGCAATCCCACGGCCGCGCTCCACCGCTCCTCCGGTGCCGTGTAGGCCGCCGACACGGATGCGCCGTAGGCCACCAGCCCCAGATGCGTGCGATAGGCCGACCATTCGCCCAAGGCGAGCAGGCGCCGCTCGTTGTCGGCATAATCCATGTAGTTCACCTCGGCACTTTCCTTCAGCGTCCAGCCTTGCGGCAACGTAGTGCTGTTCTCCGCGCGCAGCGTCGTCTTCTGTTCCGTGGAGCGCAGTCGGAGCGTCAGGTTGTCGTCCGACGAATCATCATTGTCGCGGTATTTCAGGTTCTTGTCATTCAGAAAATTGTGGCTCAGCACGTAAGTCTGCACATGCCGTCCCGCATAATGGCGGTAGGTCGCCCCCACGGTGAAGGTCTCCTGCTCAATCTTGGGCAGATAGCTCAAGATGTAATCCGAGCCCTCGTCTTCCCCCTCCAAGTCGGTGTTCAGTTCCATGCGGTCCACGCCTGCCAATCCCATCACCGTCAGTTCATCGTAGGGCGTCAGCCGCGTCTTCACCTTGAACTGCCCGTCGATGTAGTTGGGCAGGAAGGGCAAACCTATCATCTTGAACAGCAGTTGCAGGTACGACTGCCGGATGGAGAACAAATAAGTGGTTTTCTCCCCGATGTGCCCGCTGCCGCTCAGGGCGGCCTCCGAAGCGCCGAGGGTTGCCTTGAACGACTGCCGCTCCGAATGGCCGTCGCGCAGCCGGAAATCGAGCACGGAACTCATCGCCCCGGCGCGGTCGGCGGGGAAAGCGCCGGTGTAGAACTTTATCTCGCGCACCAAGTCGGCATTGACGATGCTCACCGGGCCTCCCGTGGCGCCCTGCGTGGCAAAGTGGTTGATGTTCGGAATCTCTATGCCGTCCATGTAGAAGCGGTTCTCCGAAGGCCCGCCGCCGCGCACAATCAGGTCGTTACGGTAGCCCACCGGCGAGAACGCCACTCCCGGATAGCCGCGCACGATGCGCGAGATGTCGCGGTTGGCCCCCGGGCTTTTCTCGATTTCGCGCAGGCCGATGACCTGCACGCTGACGGGCGACTCCGCCGTCCGGCCATACGACTTGGGCCGCACGGTCAGCGTTCCGAGCGACTTCACTTCCTCGTCCAGCTCCACGTTCACTTCGGGTGTCGCGGCCGACACGATATAATCCGGCGTGTCCTGCGGCACATAGCCCGCCGCCGTGACGCGGAAGGCAAAGATGCCCGGCGGCACTCCCTGCAGGCTGAACACACCGGCAGTGTCCGTCACGGTGCGCAACGTGTCGGCTCCCACGGGCCAGACCAACGCCCCGATGACCGGCTGACGGCTCAAGCGGTCGATGACGCGGCCGCGCACCTCGAAGGCCGACTGGGCCGCCACCTGCGCCACGGCACATCCGGCCAAGAGGCACACGCATGCAAATTTCCTTACTCCTTCGGTTTCCATACTGCAAAAATAAGCATAGAAATGCAACCTGCCGCAAAACGGATTATTTTTCGCGGAAAAATTTGAAGATGCAAGCGCTTTTGGATAACTTTGCTCTCCTTATCGCTGTTTACCATGAACATAAGGAACATATTCTTCTATCTATACTTATGCTTGGCCTTCCCCTTCCACGGCGTGGCGCAAGCCATCTGGTCGTCCGGCTTCCCTTTTGCCGAGCAGTTGCCCTCGAACGAAATGACCTGCCTCCATCAGGACCGCGACGGTTTTATCTGGGTGGGCACCACGGGCGGACTGGCGCGCTACGACGGCTACCGGTTGCAGATATTCCAATCGGGCTCACCCGAGGGGCCGTGCCTCAGCCACAGCCACATCACCTGCATCGCCGAAGACAGCCTGTTCCTGTGGGTGGGCACGCCCCAGGGACTGAACTGCATTGACAAGCAGACTTACCAAATCGCCCCGCCCGAAGAGCGCACCCTGCAAAACGCCTACATCCGTTCCCTCTGCTCCGACGGACGGAACACCGTGTGGGCCGCCACGGACGACCGCCTGTTCGCATTCCGCCTCTCGCCCGCCCCGACCGACACCCTGTTGCTGCCCCTGCCGGGACAACTGCATTCCCGCATCAACTCGCTCTTCTACGACCGGAAAGACGAAAGGCTGTGGATCTGCACGAACGGCGGCGTGTTTACCTTCTCCCCGCACGAACGGTGGCTGACCCCGCTGCCAGCCGAAGGGCAACCGGCAACGCCCATCAGCATGTTCCGCGACCGGGAAGGGCACTACTGGCTCACCACGTGGGGAGAAGGACTGTGGCAAATCGTCCCCGGAAAGAACTGGAAACAAGTTCACTACGTGCGGCAGGAGATGGGGCACGCGCACCGGGAAGGCCCCGACAACTACTTCTTCAGCCTGACGCAGGACGACACCTTCGGCTACCTCTGGGCCTTGTCCTACGACCGCCTCCACGCCTTCCGCTACGACCGCGCCTCGGGCAGCCTCATGCCCGTGCCCCTGCCCCCGCAGGTCGACACAGGCAAGATGTACACCCAGTTCCTCAACGACCGCGACGGCAACCTGTGGCTCAGTTCCTACGACGGCGGCGCAGTGCTGACCTTCCACGCGGAAACCGTCCGCAACTATCCGCTGCAGCAAGTCAGCGCCGAACTGGGCAGCCGTCCCAACCTGCTCACGCTCGACCGCGACGGCGCGGGACGCTTCTGGTTCATCCAGGACCGGTTCGGGTTGTGCCTGCACGACCCTACCAACGGCCAGACCGTCCTTTCCTCCCCCGCAGCCCTGAAGCAAACGATGGACGTGCGCGTCGCGGCCTTCAGTCCTGCCGACAACGGCCTGTGGGTGGCCGCCCCCCACACAAGCCGCCTCCACCTCATCAAGCTTTCCGGCGGGGAGTTCCACACCGTCCGCACCCTCGACCCCTCCCTCACTTCGGGCATTTCCGCCACGGCCCAGCAAATGCAGGCGACCCCGGACGGCAAACTGTGGACGCGCCACGAGGGCCGCATCGTTTGCCACACGCCGCAAGACACCCTGCCGCTCTCCACTCCCGACAGCCTGCACTTCACCGCCCTCCATGCCGATGCCCGCGGCAACGTGTGGGGCGCCACCGGCCGATTCCTTTACCAGCTAAAGCCTGAAGGCGGACGCCTGGCATGCCACCGGCAACAGTCCCGCTTCCCTTCGCCTGAAACGGAAGTCGCGCGCTTCCTGTACGCCGACGAGGAAGGGGGCTTCTGGGTCGCCACCGACCACGGCCGCATCCTGCATGCCGCGCGCGGCCAGGCGCAATTCCAGGACGCCAGCGACCGTTTCAACACCCAAGGCAAGACCATCCTCAACCTCCTGGGGCAGGGACACCACCTGTGGCTGATCTGCCACAACCAGATTGTGCACTACGACATCGCCACCCAAAACCTGCGCCAATGCCGCCCGGCCGACGGCGACATGGCCGTCTCCATCTTCCGCGAAAAAGCCGCCATCCTCTCCGCCCCGGGCACGCTCTACGCCGGAGGGTTCGGCGGAGTGGTCGCCATCGCCCCGCCCCATGCCGGCTCCACTCCCGCCCCGCCACGTCCGGCGGTGCTGACCGACATACGGTGCGGGACGCGCAGCCTGCTCTTCAATCCCTCGCCGGACCTCACGCAAGGAGTGCCCAACAGGCATTCCGTCGTCCTGCGCCCGGAGGCCACCAACATCTCCATCAGTTTCTCCACCCTGGACCACGCCCGCAGCACCGGCGTGCGCTATGCTTTCCGCCTGGAGGGACTTGACAAGACGTGGAACTACCTGCCCGAAGGCGAGAACACGGCCTACTACCAGAACCTGCCCAAAGGCAGATACCGCCTGCTGGTGAAGGCCACCGACGCCTACGGCCACTGGCAAGGCGCCGCCGCGCTGCTCGCCGTCACGCGGTTGCCTGCCTGGTATGAAACGCCGTGGGCCTACGCCGCCTACGCCCTGCTGGCCGTGCTGCTCGCCACCCTGCTGCTGCGGCTCTACCTGGGCCGGCTGCGCAGCCAGAACCAGCTGAAACTGCACGAAGCCCTGACGCAAGCCAAGCTGGACTACTTCACCAACATCTCGCACGACCTGCTCACGCCGCTCAGCGTCATCTCATGCGTGGGCGACTACTGGACACAAACCTATCCCGCCGAGCGGCAACAGGCCGGCATCCTGCGCCACAACATCACGCGGCTGAAACATCTGCTCGCGCAGGCGCTGGACTTCCGCAAGGCCGAGAACGGGACGCTGGAACTCCGCCCGAGCGAAGGCTCGGTGTTCGCCTTCGCGCGTCAGCTGTGCTCCGACTTCTTCCTGCCGCTGGCCGAGCAGAAAGGCGTGCGGCTGCGCGTGCACATCCCAGAAGGGGAATGCCGCGGCACGCTCGACTTCGACAAGGCGGACAAGATACTCTACAACCTCTTGTCCAACGCCGTGAAATATACGCCCGAAGGGAAAAACATCGATTTCACCGTGGAAACAAAGCCCTGCGCCGACGGGCGCCATGTCGTGTTCACCGTGCAGGACGAAGGGCCGGGCATCCCGTGCAAGGAGGCGCAGAAGGTGTTCGAGCGCTTCTACACCGGCAGCAACGCCCGTCCCGGACAGTCCAACGGCATCGGGCTGGCCCTTTCACGCGAACTGGCAGAGTTGCACCACGGTTCGCTCACGTTGGAAAGCGAACCGGGCAAGGGGGCGCGCTTCACCCTGACGTTGCCCATCGACTTGCCCGCCGCAGCGCCGCCCCAACCCGCCAAGGAAGAAGCGCCCGGACAACCCGAAAGCCCCGCGGGACAAGGCGCGCCACGCACCGAAACCGACGCGACAGCCCCCGACGACGGAACCGACCGGCCGCTCGTGCTGCTCGTGGACGACAACACGCAATTGCTTTCCATGATGGCCAAGGTGCTGTCGCCCGCCTATCGCACGGCCACGGCCACGGGCGGCGAAGAGGCCTTGGCACTGTTGCAGCGCGAGGACGTGGACGTGGTAGTGTCGGACGTGATGATGCCCGGCATGGACGGTTTCGCCCTCTGCCGCCGCGTCAAGTCGCAAATCGAAACCAGCCACATTCCCGTCATTATGCTCACGGCCAAGCAAAGCCCCGACGACAGGGTGGCCTGCTACGAGGCCGGAGCCGACGGATTCCTGGCCAAGCCCTTCGAACTGAAAGTGCTGGCCGCGCGCATCGACAACCTCATCCGTGCCCGGCACCAACGGCAGGAAGACTTCAAGACCGAAGACCGCGTGCAGCTGGCCAGCCTCGACTACGCCTCGGCCGACACGCAATTCCTGCAGACCATGGCCGACAGCATCCACGCCCACCTGGCCGAAGAAGGCTTCGGGCTGGAACAGCTCGCTACTGACCTGAACGTGTCCAAATCCACGCTCCACCGGAAAGTGAAGGCCATGACGGGGCTCACGCCGCTGGAGTTCATCCGCAACGTCAAGCTGAAATATGCCTGCGCGATGCTCGCGCGCCACGACCGCCCCATTGCCGAGGTGGCCTACGCCACGGGCTTCTCCTCGCCCAAATATTTCACCCGCTGCTTCAAAGAAGAATTCGGACTGACACCCTCGGAATACCAACAGCAACATCCGGCCGGGGAATAAGGCGGACGGGCGGCGGACCGCCCCCTGCACGACGCCCGGCCGCCCCTATTTCCGGACGCCCGGCCGCGGCAAACGGGCAAACGGCGTGCGGAGTCTCAGACTGTACTTTGCGGAGAGTACTCGAGTACTTGCCGCAAAGTACGCTGACGGACTCCGCACGGCGGTGCCCTTCAAAGCAGCCTGTCGTGCCGTGCATGGCGCGACAGGCTACCGAACCGTGCCACAGGCTCAAAAAAAGCACGATTCAAGTTTTCTACCCCCTTTTTGATACGTTTTTACCCCTTGGCGAAACCAAAAACAGCCTATCTTTGCCTCCAGAACCAAACGGTCGGGCACGACCATACCTGGCACGAAATTCACCCTTAATAATAATAAAGATGAAAGCAAGACATTACACTGTGAAGGCGGAAACGGGCAGGTGGCTCGCCGCCGCGCTCCTCGGCTTGTCGCTCGGATGGGGAGCCGGCGCGCAGGCTGCCACAGCCCCCGTTTCTTTAGCCATCGAACAAGGAACAACATCCCAGCAACGCGAAACGAATTTCAACTTCGGATGGAAGTTCCAACTGGGCGACACGGCCGACGCATCGCGACCCGACTTCGACGACTCGGCATGGCGCAGCCTCGACCTGCCCCACGACTGGAGCATCGAAGGCACGCCCGAAGCCGACAACCCGATGGGGAACGACGGCGGATATTATCCCGCAGGCATCGGATGGTACCGCAAGACGTTCGACTTCGCCCCTGACGCCGGCAGGCCCGAAACGGCCCTCTATTTCGAAGGCGTCTACATGAACGCGCGGGTCTTCGTGAACGGGAACGACCTCGGCGGAAGGCCCTACGGATACTCGTCGTTCTTCCTCGACATCACGCCCCATCTCAAGGCCGGGCGCAACGTCATCGCCGTGCGCGTGGACAACTCCGCACAGAAGAACTGCCGATGGTACACCGGCTCGGGCATCTACCGCAACGTGAAGCTCGTCCGCACCCCGAAGGTGCACTTCGAGCCGTGGGGCGTGGTGGTGCGCGCCAAGGCCGACGACCCGCTCAACGCTTCTGCCGAAGTGGAAACCACCGTGGCCAACCACTCCGACAAGGAACAGCTCGTCACGCTGGAAGGCCAGGTGCAAAGCCTTGGAAGCACTGAGAGAGTGGCCGGGTTCTACATCCAGACCCGGCTGGAAGCCGGAGAGACGCGCACGGTCAGAATCCCCAAACTCTCCCTCGGGAAAGCGGAGCTGTGGAGCCCGGAAAGTCCCGCGCTCTACCAGCTGACGTGCAGCGTCAGTAGCGACGGCGGAACCGACCGGACGGAGGAGACCTTCGGCGTGCGCAAAGTGGAATACAGCGCCCGCCACGGACTGGTGCTCAACGGGCAACCCGTGGAACTGAACGGCGCCTGCGTGCACCACGACAACGGGCCCATCGGCGCGGCCGCCTACCGCGACGCGGAATGGCGCAAAGCGCGCCAACTGAAGGAAGCCGGCTTCAACGCCGTGCGCACCTCGCACAACCCGCCTTCGGAGGACTTCCTCGACGCTTGCGACCACATCGGTCTGCTCGTCATCGACGAGTCGTTCGACGGATGGCGCACGGCCAAGAACACCCACGACTACGCCACGCTCTTCGACCACTGGTGGACGAAGGACATCGAGTCGATGGTGATGCGCGACCGAAACCACCCCTCCATCTTCTGCTGGAGCATCGGCAACGAAATCATCGAGCGCAAGTCGCCCGAGGCCGTGCTGACGGCCTATGCCTTGGCCGGACACGTGCGCAAGCTCGACCCCACGCGCCCCGTCACCTCAGCCCTCGCGGCGTGGGACAGCGACTGGGAAATTTATGACCCGCTGGCCGCGGCGCACGACATCGTGGGCTACAACTACATGATACACAAGGCCCAGTCGGACCACGAGCGCGTCCCCGACCGCGTCATGATGCAGACGGAATCCTATCCCCGCGAGGCGTTCAACAACTGGGCACGCGTGAACGACTACTCCTACATCATCGGCGACTTCGTGTGGACGGGCATCGACTACCTCGGAGAGTCGGGCATCGGGCGCTATTACTACACCGGCGAAACCGAAGGCGAGCATTGGCAGCGCCCCCACTTCCCGTGGCATGGCGCATGGTGCGGCGACATCGACCTCACGGGTTGGCGCAAGCCCATCTCCTACTACCGCGAGATGCTTCATTTCCCCGGGCGCAACAAGCTCTACCTCTCCGTCAAGGAACCGTCGGGCTACTACGGGGAAATCCGCGAAACGCAGTGGTCCGTGTGGCCCACTTGGGAAAGCTGGAACTGGCCGGGACATGAGGGCAAGAGCATCGACGTGGAAATCTATTCCCGCTATCCGGCCGTGCGCCTCTACCTGAACGGAAAGCTCGTGGCTGAAAAGCCCACCACACGCGAACAGGAGTTCAAGGCCGTCATCCCCGTGCCCTACGCCGACGGAACGCTGCGCGTCGCCGGAGTGGAGAACGGCCGGGAGGTGGAAAGCCGGACGCTGGAAACCGCCGGCAAGGCGGCACGCATCCGACTCAGCGCCGACCGCACCACGATGGCCGCCGACGGGCAGTCGCTGACCTACGTGAACGTGGAAATCACGGACAAGAGCGGACGCCCCATGCCCATCGCCGACAACCTGCTACAGTTCGAACTGGAAGGACCGGCCACGCTGCTGGCCACCTGCAGCGGGGACCTGAAGGACTGCGTCCCCTACACTTCCCCCGAGCGCAAGGCTTGGAAAGGACGGGCCATGGCCGTGGTGAAGTCGGGAAAGACGCCCGGCGAAGTCACCCTCACCGTCAAAGGGAAAGGACTGAAGAAAGCATCGGTGAGCCTCAACGTAAACTGACCTCACAAGCAACATAATGCCTGCGGAGCGGTCGGACTTCCGTCCCGCAGGCATTCATTTAACACCCCAAAAATCCTTACGTACTATAACAAAGAACAGATTCCGGCAAACAGCCGGACAGGGCTTGCTATGCCTCGCCCTCATCGGCCTGAGTGGCCTTCTCCCCGCTTGCAACGACGACATGCCGGCCGCAAGCTACTACACCTTCACCGGCGGAACCATGGCCGACTTCCTGCAACGCCGCGAAGACTTCAGCCTCTTCCGCCGCATCGTGGAACGCGCCGGACGGATGGACTTCATGGGCAGCCGCGGAGCGCGCACCTTCTTTCCCGCCACCAACGCGGGCGTGGAAGCCTTCTTGCAAGAGAAAGGCTACTCTTCCGTGGAAGACATCCCGGAGGCGTATTGCGACACCCTCGTGCGCACCTGCGTCGTGGAACGCATCATCTACACCTACGACCTGCCGGCAACATCGCAGGAAAACAACGAACTCGACCTGCCGCTTATCTTTGAGACCTCGGGCGACACGGTGGATGCGCAGCAGATGGCACTGACCATCATCAACCGCCGCTCCGCCATCGTCAACGAAATGAAAAACGACTCGGTGGAGAACGGAGTGGTGCACTCCGTGGACCGCGTCATCGTGCCCAGCACCAGCCTCGGCTCCACCCTGCTGGACGAGAACCACGCCGACTTCGAAATCTGGTACGAGGCACTGCGCCGCACCGGACTCACGGACTCGCTCTACCGCTACCGCGACGAAGCATACGAGCAAACCAAAAAGAACTATGAACCCTTCACGCAAAGCATGCGCATTGGGAACGAGGACTACGTGGCCAAACTCCCCGACCATCGCTACAGCGGTTTCACCCTCTTCATCGTCCCGGACAAAGTGTTTTATGAGAAATACGGCGACCGCTTCAGCGAAGACGTGAGCATGGACGAGAAGATTGACGCCCTCTACGACCTGGCCGTGGAGAAATACGACGACACGGAATCGGCCAACATCTTCGCCCTGAACAAGACAGACCCCGCGACGGGACAAACCCTTAAACAACGCTATTGGAACCGCGAATCGCTCACGAGCCGCCACAACCCGCTCAACATGTTCCTCTCCTACCACATCCTGGACCGCCTCTTCAGCAGCACGGCCAAACTGGTCAACACCTACGGCGTCAACACGGCTGCCGTCAACCCCGCCGACTGGGTGGGCACGCTGCTCGACTTCTCTACCATCAAACTGGAAAAGGTGTACGCCTCGGTGGACCCGACGGTGGAGCATCCCGGCGGCTTCTATGTGAACCGCTGCCACGGAACGCAATACAACGACCACCAGCAGGTGCGCGGCGCCTACATGACCGTGCCGGCACAGGAAAACTTCTCCCTCAACGTGGCCTACTATTACTTGGACGACGTGGTGGCCTACGACACGGACATGCGGAACATCACGATGAACACGCGCATGCGCATCGACTTCCAACTCCTGTGGCCCGAACTGACGAACAATAACATGCGCCTCTGCGGCAATCCGCTCAAGGAATACAACAGCGGCGACAACAGCGAGGAAGGCACCGAGGGCGGAGGCTTCAACTACTACCTGCCGCCCGGCTACCTGAAGAACATCTCGTTCAGCGAGAACACTCTCTTCATCGTGAAGCGCCCCATCATCTACTGGTCCAACTACCAAGGCGACGACGTGGCCTTGATGGGCACCAGCTACGACGTGACCTTCCAGCTCCCCAACGTCCCGCCCGGCTCGTATGAACTGCGCCTCGGCTACTGCGCGCTGGACAGCCGCGGCATCGGGCAGGTGTACGTCGACGGAGTGGCGCAGGGACTGCCCATCGACATGCGCGACAAGGCCGACGCCGCGAACATCGGCGGACTCTATAACGGCTGGAACGGCACGCGAAGCGAGAAAGACGGCGCCAACGGCATCTACAGCGAGGAAGAACTGCAGGAGAACGCCCGCATCATGAAGAACAATGGCTACTACAGCGGCCCCAGAGGGGCTTACTTCTTCCTGGGCTACCTGGGCTCGGTCAGCTCGCCGGCCTACGACCCCACCAAGTGCATCATCTTCTACACCCAGAACGACCTGCTCCGCCGCAGGATATGCCAAGTGCAGGTGCAGCCCAACCGGCACCACACCATCCGTATCCGTTCCGTGCTCTCCAGCGCCACCAGCGGCAGCTTCTCGCTGGACTACATGGAGCTCGTGCCCATGAACATCTGCGGCCCCGGCGGGACGGGCGAGGACGCCTTGTAGGCCGCCCCTCACACGGAACGGCGCTGCCGGAAAGGAAGCGGCCCGCCTGAACCGCAGCCTTCCGGCAGATCCGCCGTGTTAAAAACGCTGTTCCCGGCCCCGTAACCGAGAAGAAACAGTAACTTTGCCGATACAATCGGAAAAACTAACCATTATCAACTTATCAACAACAACGCTACGAACCATGAAGAAACTTATCCTGCCCCTGCTGGCGGCCTTGTCGCCGGCAAGTCTCTGGGCCGACCCCGTCGACCTGGCCAAGGCCAAGGAAATCGCCGCGGCCTACATGCACAACGAACACACGCCGGAACCCGTAGGCGCCACCAGCCTCAAGCGCGGAGCGTCCGGCGCCCAGGCACCGCTCTACATTTTCAACCGCGGCAATGACCAAGGCTTCGTCATCGTCGCGGGCGACGACTGCATGCCTGCCGTGTTGGGCTACACCGAACAAGGCTGCTTCGACCCCGCCACACTCCCGCCCGCCCTGCTGGACTGGCTGGAGGGCTACCGCCAACTCATCGAGGAGGCACAGGCACAAGGCTTGCCCGCCCGGCCGCGCGCCGCTGCATCGGACAAGCAGAACATCGAACCGCTGGTCACCGCCCACTGGTCGCAAGGCGCGCCCTACAACAACCTCTGCCCCATGCTGGCCAACGGTAGCGGGCGCTCCATCACCGGCTGCGTGGCCACCGCCGCCGCGCAGGTGCTCTACTACTGGCGGAACGAACTGCCCGACCGCACGCAGTATGACACGCCCACTTACGGCTACGGCGACGCTCCCGTCACCGAGTCCATCCCGGCGGGCACCCCGCTGCAATGGGAACTGATGCGCGACAACTACGACGGCTCCACGCCCGAAGACATGAACACGGCCGTGGCCACGCTGATGAGCGTCACCGGGACATCGACCTGGCTCACCTACGGTTCCTCCACCTCAGGACAAATCAGCGACCTGGTGAACACCTTCTCCGGACAGTTCCTGCTGGACAGCCGCTGCACGTACAAGAACGACATGCCCCAGGCAGAATGGGAAGACCTGATCTATGAAGACCTCGAAAAGGGCTGGCCCATCGTCTACAGCGGCGTGTCGCCCACCGCCGGAGGCCACGCCGTCGTGGTGGACGGCTACCGCGCCGCGGACAACCTCTTCCACTTCAACTTCGGATGGGGCGGCGGAGGCGACGGCTACTTCACCGTGGACAACGCAACGGGCATGAACGGCTTCAACACCTATCAGGGCATGACGCACACCATCCACCCGCGCACGTATGCCGTGGAAGGCAGAATCCTGAAGAAAGACCTCTACAGCCGCATGCAGAACACCCTGGAAGTGGAAATCACCAACCACGGCACGACGGACTACCGGGGCGTCTACGTGGCTGTGGAACGGAAAGCCTCCGCGCCATCGAACCTCGGCGACGCCTTGCTCCGCGACATTGACAACTCCGTGCCCAGCGGGGAGACCAAGACGTTCACCTTCACCTTCCGCCCCACGATGGACGGGACGAGCCACATTTATCTCATGGACGCCAACTCCCGCGTGCTGGCCTACGAACAGCTCCCCGCGCACGTACAATCGCCGGCACTGGCACTCGACGGCGTCCGACTGCAAGCCGCCCACGGGACGGCGGAAGAAACCATCACGGCCGACGGAGCGGAAAGCACCATCGCCTTCCAGCAAGTGTATGCCGACAAGGGCAAGGCCGTGATTGCGGTGTCCAACACAGAAGGAGGGACAACCACGACCCCCACACTGCGCTGCTCCTTGTATAAATATGACGCCGCACAGGCTGCCTTCACCCAAGAAGACAACCGGACGGACAGCAAGACGCTCGTAGGCGAAGGGGAAACGCTGGAAATCGCCTTCGACTTCGGCGAACTGGAAAAGGACGCGCTCTATGCCGTGCAGGTGGAACGCACCTACAAGGCCGGCGGACAGAACTACACGCTGCAGGGCGAACCGGCGGACACCATCGCCTACTTCAAGCTCCGCGGCAGCGACCTCGCCATGGAAGAGACGGACGACCACGGCGCCAAGTTCACGGGCCACTGGAACCCGGAGAAATATCAGGAACTGGCCGCCTCCACCACCGCCGCATACTATGACCTGACACAGGTGGAAGGACTCGACGCAAGGCCGGAAACCGCCAACCCCAACATCCTGCTCCAACTGGCAGCCGACTCGAAAGTGGAAGGCACGAACATCATCAAGGACGGGGTGTGCGACGAACTCTGCCTGACCGCAGGCTATGACTTCCGCCCGCCGTTCGACTTCACGGCCCGCCGGGCCACCTTCGACCCGCAAACCACATCCACGGACTGGTCGTTCATCGTGCTGCCCTTCGATTGCGACGTGCCCGCCGGCAGCCGTGCCCGCCGTCTCGGGAAGTTCAACAACATCCTCATCTCCGAGTCCGACGAAGTGAACACCACGCTGAAAGGCTGCACGCCCTACCTCTACCGCACCACGCAACCGGGACAAGACCGCCTGACGGCCACCGACGTGACCGTCAGCATCAACACCGCGCCGGAGTGCTCCGACAGCATACGGGGCACCTTCTCCAACATTGAAGCCGTCAAAGGCCAGCGCGTGCTGAGCCATGCCAGCCAACAGACCTTCGTGGAGAGGACCGGCGAGGTCATCCCCGCATTCAGCGGCTACCTGGACTACGACAAGGAGGTGAACATCAGCATCTACGCTTACCAACGGAAAGACCGCAAGAGCGAAGCGCTCGGCGAAGTGCTCGCCCCGGCCTGGACGCTGGCGGCAGAGTCGGCCGACCAGCTGGCCGCCGAAGACCTCGACGCCTTCCTCGACCGGCTCCACGACGCGGCCGCCGGCTTCACCCTCCATGCCAGCGAAGAAGCCCTGGACGAGGCTGCCGAACAACTGGAAGAAGCCATCAAGAACTGCCGCCGTGCGCTCATCCCCTCGCCGGGCAACCCCGTGGACCTCACGGACGTGTGCCTGACCAACGCCTCGTTCGAGGACCGTACCACGGGATGGGACGTGCAGCGCGAGAGCGGGCAAAGTTCCCGGGTGGTCGACGTGACGACACTGGACGGCTACATGGTGGGGTCTGAAGGAGAGCACGTGTTCCACTCCTACTCCTCGTCCGGCGCAGGGAGCGCCACATTGAGCCAGGAAGCCACGGGACTGCGCGAAGGCTACTACCGCCTCTCGGCCTGGCTGGCCACGGACGGCGGCGGCAGCGTGGTGCTCTTCGCCGGCGACTCCACGGCCGTCATGACCGACGACGGATTCGGCAAGCGCTACATGCGGGAGACGGTCATCGACAGCATCCTCGTGACGGACGGCACACTGGCCGTCGGCGTCAAGGGGAACGACGATTGGTACAAGGCCGACAACTTCCGCCTCTTCTACTTAGGTTCCGACGACGCCACGCCGGTGCTCTCCGTGCACCAGGCGGCACCTGCCGTCCGCGCCAGCGGCACCCTTGGCGGCATCGTCCTCGAAGGGCCGTCCGACGCATCGCTCCGCGTCACCATCTACGGCACCGACGGACGTGCCGTGCGCCAGGCCACCGTCTGCGGCCACACCCTCGTCGGCGGACTCCCCAAAGGGTTATACATCGTGGAGCGGCAGAAAGTCGTCGTCCGCTAAGCGGAACAAGAAGCGACAGCATCAGCTTTAAGGCAAGCAGGCCGGGGAACGGAAGTTTTCCGGCCTGCTTCCGTTTTCCCGCCCGAACGTATCCGCCCCGGCTCCCGCTTGCGTTTGAAGCAAGAAGACCGCCCCATCTCCGCCCGCCGCCCTACGGGAGGCACCCGGACGGCGTGCGCTGTCCCGAATTGTACACTGCGGGAAGTACTCGAGTACTTGCCGCAAAGTACGCTGACGGACTCCGCACGACATCGCGGTCCTCTCCAGCATTCCCATTCCCGGAACCGGCCCATTGTTTTTCCGCAAGACCCTTACCAGTTCTTTTTATTTTGCGTACCTTTGTGCATGGAGGCAATCATCGTGAAACGCAAACTGAGATACCGGCTCGTCCTGTGGTGGACCATGTTCCTGGCGTCCCTTCCGGCAGGAAACGCCGCGGCCCAAACCTACCGGGCCGCCCCCCTGCCCTTTGCTTCCGCCCTGCCCTCCAAGGAAATCACGGCCCTACACCAAGACCGCGAAGGCTTCCTCTGGATTGGCACCACCAACGGGGCGGCCCGCTATGACGGCTACGCTACCGCCGTGTTCAAGTCCGACCATTCCCATCCGTCCCGGCTGACAAACAACCACATCACATTCATCACCGACACGGAGCACTATGTGTTTGTCGGCACACGAAACGGACTGAACATCTTCTGCAAGGCAACCTGGAGCTGGACCGCCCCCCAAGACGGCCCGTTCGCCCGCGCGGACATCAAACATGTCTACGCCGACAGCCGTGCGCGCTTGTGGATTGCCACACAACAATACCTGTATCGCTGCGACGAAAAGCTACACGTGGCGCGACGCTACGCGCTGGGCGGCACAGTCACTTCGGTCTACGAAGACCGTGGCGGACAAATCTGGGCCTTGGCCTGGGGAGGCAAGGGCCTTTTCCGCCACGATGAGCCAACCGACCGCTTCCTTCCGCTTCCGCCCGTAGGGCGCGACAACATTCCCTTCGTGCTCTATCAGGACCGCGACCGGCGCTATTGGCTGGGCACATGGGGCGACGGGCTCTACCGCTTCTATCCGCAAAAGAGCGGCGAGGAAATGTACGAACGGCAGGACGTGCCCGGCGACATCTATTTCGACATCGAACAGGACGACCGCAACGGTTGGTTGTGGACCCTTTCGTTCGATGCCTTGCACGTGTACCGATACGACGGCCGGCTCCGTCCCTGCCCTTCGCCCGCCTCTTTCGACCGCTCCCGCATGTTCTCCACCGTGCTGAAGGACCATGAAGGCAATCTTTGGCTCGGCGCGTTCGATGCCGGCTTCCGCCTGACGTTTCCCCCCGCGGGCGTCCAAGGACACACGCTGCCTTTCATCAAACGGGAGACAGGCGCCGACCCCAATCTCAACTGCCTGCACGAAGACGACGAAGGCGTAGTGTGGTTCAACCAAGACCGGCAAGGGCTCGGCTTCTACGACCCCGCAACCGGCCAATACGCCCTTCACCCCTATCCCCAGCCTCGCCCCATAGAGGTGAGCCACATCACCCGTGCCCAAGGGCAGCATGCCGCCTGGGTCTCCTCGCCTTACGTCCCGGTGGTGTTCCGTGCCGAACGACGGGGGCTGAAACTCCACTTCACCGACACGCTCCGGCTCCCGGCGTCGTCCACCGTCACCTCCCTCTGCGAGGACCGCCGCCACCGGCTGTGGATATCCACCGACCGCCAGCTGCTCGTCTGCCAGCCGGACGACCGGGCCTCCGGCGCTCCCGCCGTCGTCCGCGAAACAGGCATCTACGCCCTGACTGAAGGCCACGACGGCCGCATCTGGATGGCCGACGCCGACGGTTCACTGCTCTGCAACCACGTTCCCTCACCGGAAACCTCCGCAGAAGGGACAAAAAGCTACCCGATTCCCGTGGACGCCCGCCACCTGCCCGTCAGGCATATCTGCGCGGCCCCGAACGGGCTCGTCTGGGTGGCTACCAACTTGGGCGGACTGCTCTGCCTGGACACACGGACGGGAACATGGACGGACCACACGGAGGCCTGCCTGCCCGACATGCCGCCCATCCTCTATCTGGGCTGCAGGGACTCACTGCTTTGGGCTATCACTCCGGGGTATGTCGTCTGTTATCATCCCGCCCGTCGCACCCGGCAAGTCTACGACACAGGCAGCCAACTCTTCCCCGTAGAGACCTTCCGCGACCATACGGCCGGCATGAGCCCCGACGGAGTGCTCTACGCCGGAGGACACGGGGGCCTCGTCGCCATCGACACCCGGAAGCCCGCGACCGCGGCAAGCACATATCCCATGACCCTTTCCGACTTGCGCGTGGAAGGGAAAAGCCTGTTATCCGGCCCCGCTCCCCGCGGACAGATGGAGAACCGGACCATCCTGCTTCCTCCCACCGCCACCCGCATGGAGTTCCTGTTCTCGACCTTCGACTACTCCCAACCGGAGAACCTGCGCATGGCCTACCGGCTGGAAGGCCTGGACACCGCCACCGTCATGGCCCTCAAAGGAGACAACCGGATATCCTACGACCGTTTGCCCAAGGGCACCTACACCCTGCGGGTGTGGTCGACCGACGAAAACGGGAAAGCAACCGGCAAGCCCGGAACTTATACCCTCATCAAGCAACCGGCCTGGTTCGAGACCTGGACGGCCCGACTGCTGTATGCGTTGGCGGGCCTCTCGCTGCTGGCGTGCATGGTGGTGCTCTACGCCAGACGCATACGGAAGAAAAACGCCCGGCTGCTCCGGGAAGAGATGACACGCATCAAGATGGAATACTTCACCAACATGTCGCACGAACTGCTCACGCCGCTCACCATCCTGTCCTGCCTGTCCGATGAAATCGAGCAAAACAGTCCCGCAGGCAGCCCTGTGGCCCGAAGCATGCGGGACAACGTCAACCGGCTGAAAAAGCTCATCCGGCAAGTGCTGGACTTCCGGAAAATAGAGCAGAAAAGGCTTCCCTTGCAAGTCCGCTACGGCGACGTGGCCTCTTTCGTCGGCCATATCGGACGGGCCGACTTCACCCTGCTGGCACAAAAGAAAGACATCGACTTCCGGATGGACCTCGAGCCGGAGGAAGCCTACGGTTTCTTCGACGCAGACAAGCTGGAGGAGATGCTGTTCAACCTGCTGTCCAATGCCATCAAATACACCCCGCCCGGCCATGCCGTGGGCATCCGCCTGCGCGTGGCGGGAAACGACGCCGGCAAACGCCTGCACCTGGACGTGTGGGACGAAGGCCCCGGCATCGCGCCCGAAGAGCAGGACAAGGTGTTCACCCGCTTCTACCGGTCACCGCATGGCACCGGCGCGGAATCGAATGGCATAGGTCTCTCGCTGGCCCGCGAACTGGCCGCCCTGCACCACGGAACGCTCACCCTGCAAAGTTCCGAAGGGAAGGGATGCTGCTTCACGCTCGAAATCCCGCTGGACGAAACAGCTTACTCCGCCGAAGAAAGGGGCGGGGCCGCAGATGCCGCACCCCCCTCTGTGGGCACCGTCCAAACGCAGGAACCCGACGCGCGCCCCACCCTCCTCATCGTGGACGACAACGCGGAAATCACCGATTCCATCGCCCGCCTGACAGGACAACGCTACCGGATTCTGCCCGCCCACAGTGCGGCCGAGGCCGCTCCACTGTTGCAGGAGCAGAACATCGACCTGATGGTGTGCGACCTGCGGATGCCGGGCATGAGCGGACTGGACTTCTGCCGGACGATAAAAGGCGACCTGGCCACCAGCCATATCCCCGTCGTCATCCTCACGGCGCAGGACTCCGACGCCACCCGCGCGGCCTGCTATGAGGCCGGAGCCGACGGATATGTGGCCAAACCTTTTGACCTGCAGGTGCTCACGACGCGCATCGACAACCTGCTTCACCAATACCGCCAACACAACCGGCAATTCCTGCACACGCCGGACATGAAGGCCGATTCCCTGCCCTACCAGGACCGCGACAAGGCTTTCCTGGAAGACCTCGTCGCGGCCGTGGAAAGCCATCTGGCCGACAGCGGGTTCAAACTGGATTCCCTGTCGTCCGAACTCCGGCTTTCCAAATCCACCATGAACCGCAAAATCAAGGCCATGACCGGACTGACTCCCATGGATTTCGTGAAAGGAGTCCGACTGCGCTCCGCTTGCCGCCTGCTGCGCGAAGGAAAGATGACCGTGTCGGAGATTGCCTATACCGTGGGATTCAGCGACCCCAAGTATTTCGCCAAATGTTTCAAGGAAGAATACGGGCAGACTCCCAGCCAGTTCCAAGGAAAGAACGAATAGGAGAAACGGGCTAAGGAAACGACATCTGCTGCGATTTTCCACCCTTTTGGAAATATATTACCCCCCGCGCGCGGCCGGTTCCCACTATATTTGCAGCAGAAACATGCTAAAAACATTCTCATGAAACAAAAGACAAACCAACGAACCTTTTCGTTCCTGAAGCGGACCGCACTTTGGTGCGCCGCCGGACTGATGTCTGTACAGGCAGTCCGGGCACTGGAAGTGGAAAGGCTGCGCACGGAGGCCGTGAAGAACCCCGTGGGCATTGATGTGGAAAAACCGATGTTCAGCTGGCGCATGGACGCCGGCGACGAGCGCGGAGTGAAACAGACGGCATACGAAATCGCCGTATTCTCCGATGCGGCCTGCACCGAACAGGTGTGGAGCTCCGGCCGCGTTGTGTCCGACCGTCAGATTGACGTGGCCTACGAAGGCGGCAAACTGCAGCCCTCCACCCGTTATTATTGGACCGTCACTGTATGGGACAACAAGGGAGGCGAATCCACCTCCACCGAAGAGGCCTACTTCGAAACCGGCCTGATGGGCGGCGGATGGAACGGCGCACGCTGGATCCAGGCCACCGACACGCAGCTGGGGACATCGGAAGAAAGCATCGACCACTATTCCGTGGAAGCGGATTTCGAGGTGGACAACATCTCCACAGGCCTGATTTTTGCAGCCGCCGACGACAAAAGCCATTATTACCTATGGCAGATTAACTTCGAAACGGGCTATGCCCGCCTGCGTCCGCACATCTATCGTGGAGACCAGCAGTTCGCCACTTGCCTGGAGGAAATCGACCTGCGTCCGCTCATCGACCTGCAACTGCACCAGACATACCACTTGCGCATCGAAGTAGACGGCAACACCGCCTCCACTTATATAAATGAGGTGTTGGTGGACACGCGCACGAATCCCGATGGCGGAAACTATGGCTATGGGAACATCGGCATCTGGGAATACGGCGCCGAACGGGCTTACTTTGACAACGTCATTGTGACCAACCTTGGCGGAGAGAATCCGGACACGCTCATCCACGAAGATTTCTCGGAGGCATCGAATCCCTTCACGGGAGGCACCGTCAGCGACGGACGCCTGTTCGTTAATGGTTCGGATGCTTGGTACACCGCTCCCGGACAATCCCACCTGACCTACGACCTCGACCTGGACTTCATCGTCGAACGCGACAACGCGGGCATCATCTTCTCCGGCTATGACACCAACAACTTCCACATGTGGGGCATCAACATACGTGACAAGGGCACTCCGTTCCTGCGCCGCCATGTGAAGACCAACGGCAGCTTCGCCACTTCCGATGCCGACCTCGGCGCATTCTTCAGCAAGGCCGACCTGACCAACTCGCTCCATCACCTGAAAATCAGCGTCAGGGGAAATGTCGTGCAGACCTATATCGACGGGCAGCTCGTGGATACCTATTCCGACACCTCCGGACGGCTGACCAACGGCCTCGTCGGTTTCCGCGCCTACTATGACCGGACCATGAACGAGACGGCATATTATGACAACATCAAGGTGACCACCTACAATGACGCCGAGGACACGCAAGGCACCGTGACCTTCTCCGAGGATTTCGAAGGAGCGGGCATGGCGTTCAGCGACGGTACGGTCGTGGTGAAGGAAAACAGCAAGATGCTGTGCGTGCAGTCCACCTACGACGAGACCTGTTCCATGCAGACCGGCAAGGAGAAGGGAATGCCCCTCTTCCGCAAGGCCTTCACGACAAAAGGCGCGGTGAAATCGGCCAAAATCTATGCTTCCGCCCTCGGCGTGTTCGACCTCTTCCTCAACGGCCAGCGTGTGGGCGTGGACGGCTCGGACGTATATGACGAGCTGAAGCCGGGATGGACCGACTACCGCAAGGAAATCAATTATATGACTTACGACGTGACACCGCTGATGCGCGAAGGCGGCAACGTCATCGGCGCGCAAGTGAGCAACGGATGGTGGGGCGGTGCCATCGCCCATGGCATGTACGGCAGCCATCCCACCCTTGGCTTCATCGCCCAACTGCGGTTGGAATACGAAGACGGCTCTGTGGAATATATCGTCACCGATACGGACTGGAGCAGTTCTTACTGCGGACCGCTCATCTTGGGAGACATCTATGACGGCGAGACGTATGACGCACGGCGCGAAAGCGACTGGTCGTCTCCGGAATACGACGCTTCGGACTGGAACCTTACGGAAGAGAACACCGAGTTCCACGGTGAAATCACTGCTTTTCGCGGACAGACGGTAAGAGTGCGCAACGAGTTCCGCCTCACGCCGAAAACCATCACCGTGTATGAAGGCGCGAAACCCACCGGCACCACTTACGGGGAAATCAACGTGACCCGTACGCTCTCCGGCACGGAACCGCTCCAACTGAAAGCCGACGAGACGGCACTCGTCGACTTAGGGCAGAACATGACCGGCTGGATCCGCTTCACAGCCAAAGGCCAGCGCGGCACACACCTGCGCATCAAGTTCGGCGAGATGCTGAACGACAACGGTGCGTCCGACCGGCTCAACGACGGCCCCGGCGGAAGCCTCTACACCTACAACCTGCGCACGGCGGAAGCCACCCTGCACTACACGCTGAAGGGTGCGGAAGACGGCGAAACCTTCCAACCCTCCACCACCTTCTTCGGATTCCGCTACTGCGAGATAACGACCTCGTCAGACGTAGAAATCGCCCAATTCACCGGAGAATTCGTAGGTTCGGACTTGGAGGAACACGCTACCTTCGAGACCAGCCATCCCGACGTGAACCAACTCTACAGCAACATACGCTGGAGCCAGCGCGACAACTTCCTGAGCGTGCCCACCGACTGTCCGCAACGCGACGAACGGCTCGGCTGGACCGGCGACATTCAGGTGTTCGCCCGCGCCGCCACCTATCATGCCGACACCCGTGCCTTCCTCCGCAAGTGGCTCAACGACCTGCGGCAGAGCCAGCGCGAAGACGGGGCTTATCCCGACATCGCCCCCTTCCCCAACTTCTGGGGATTCGGCACCGGCGGCTGGGGCGACGCCGGGGTCATCGTTCCCTGGACGGTCTATCTCATGACCGGCGACCAGGCCGTGCTAGAGGAATGCTACGCTTCCATGACACACTACATGGACTGGCTCTCCCTGCAAGGCGACGGCCAATACAAATACAACGGAGCGGGAACGTCCACCGGCGACTGGCTCTCCTACGAGAACACGGACTCGCGCTATGTCTGCGTATGCCATTACGCCAACGTGGCCCAACTGATGAGCAAAATCGCAGGGGCACTGAGCCAATCACCGGCAGACACGTATCATGCAGACTCGCTGAAATATGCGGAACTGTATGACAACATCAAGGCGGAATGGCAAACGCGCTATCTGGACAGTAACGGCCAGCCCACCGTCTCTACCCAAACCTCTTATCTGATGGCCCTGAAGTTCGGCCTGCTGCCCGAAACCTCCGTGGAGCGCGCCCGGGAAATCCTGCGCGAGAAAATCGAAAACAACGGCTACAAGCTGAGCACCGGCTTCATCGGCACGAGCCTTCTGAACCAGACGCTGAGCGAGCAGGGCATGGACGACCTGGCCTACGACCTGCTGCTGCAACGAGAGAACCCGTCCTGGCTCTACAGCGTGGACCAAGGCGCCACCACCATTTGGGAGCGTTGGGACTCCTACACCAAAGACGGCGGATTCAACAAGCATGAATGGAACATGAACTCGTTCAACCATTATTCCTACGGAGTGGTGTCGGAGTGGATGTTCCGCCGCGTGGCCGGCATCGAAGCCGACGAGGCACAACCGGGCTTCAAGCACTTCTTCCTGATGCCTACGCCGGACGACCGCACCTACTTCCCCGCCGGGCAGGAGCGCATCACCAGCGTGAAGGCCACCCACGAAAGCGGCTACGGCCTCATCGGCAGCGAATGGCAACGCGGCGATGACGGACGAATCAGTTACAAAGCCACCGTCCCGGCCAACACCACCGCCACCCTCTACTTGCCCTTACTGAGCGAGAACGATGAAATCACCGAAGGCGGCAAGGCATTGGAAGAGGCCGAGGGCGTGACCTTCAAAGGCATCGAGGACGGCAAGGCGGTCATCGGACTGGAGTCCGGCTCGTATGAGTTCTCCATGGAAGCAGGGACGGGCGAGCATGTGGAAGAAACGGCCCACCGTTCCTTACGCATCCACCCCAATCCGTTCCATGAGACGCTGAACATCAACTGCGACGAATCCATCCGGCAAGTCAGCGTGACGGCTGGCAACGGGCAGACCGTCTGCATCCGGAACCACGGCGGAAGCATCGACACCGCCACCTGGCAACCCGGCCTCTACATCGTGACGGTGGACACCGACAAAGACCACTACCGCACGAAGACCATCAAGGAGTAAAACGGAACCAATAAAAAAAGCCCAAGAGGCGGCATGTCCTTTTCCAGGATGGCCGTCTCTTGGGCTTTTCCACGGGAAAAACTCAAATTCCTTATCTGAACCTGAAATTTTGTGCATCAAAACTTTGCCCAAATTAAAACTATCACATATCTTTGCAAAGACTCGAAACCCCGACGGCCGGTGCTTCCGGCACGGGGGACGGCACTAAACGAACAAACAATTCAATATGCAATGAAAAACTACTCACTACGTCTGATTTCATGTTGCATGGCCGGATGGGGACTCCTGACGGCCGCACACGCACAAAGCTCCAGTTCCAGCAACAGCCTGACGGCCACGCCCGCCACCGACCGCATCGTCCCCTTCCGGCTCTCGGAAGCCGGCGTGACGCGCCAGGTGGAATGGGGCGCCGACATCGCCTGGCTGGATGAAAACAACGTGCGCCGCAGCGCGGCCTTCATGGGGAAGGACAACCTGGACATCGTGCGCACGTCGTTCCAAGCCACTTATGCCTTGGTGGACGGCGACCTGCAGCAAGGACAAAAAGACACCATCGCCATGCGCATCGGCATGCTGAAGTGGGCCAAGCCGGACGTCAAGCTCATGCTGAACAGCGACCACCCGCACATCGACCCGTGGTATGAGGAAAACGCCGAGGCGTGGGCGCAGCTCATCGACGTCTCCACCCGCTACTATCAGGACGCGGGCTACGAGGTCGTGTCCGTCGCCCCGTTCAACGAGCCGGACTTCGGCTGGAACCAGTGGGTGCCGGGCAACCAGGACGCCAACGAAAAAGTCCGCCAGGAGGGATTCCGGCAGGTGGCCATCAAGCTGCGTGAGAACCCGCGCTTCGACAATATCCGCATTTGCGGCGGCAACACGCTCAACTGCGACGGGGCACTCTCTTGGTACAATTACCTGAAAGACCAGTTGGACGAGGGGAACACCCACCAGCTGGCCGGCAGTTTCGACAACTTCGCGCAGTTCTTCACCACAGTGAGGGAAGACGGCAAACATGCCACCGCCGACGAAATGCACAACGTCATGGAAGCCATGGTGGGATTGGAATACGGCTTGCAGACGGGCGTATGGTGGGGCTCGGCCGAATACACGCGAGGCGAATTCTGCAAGGCCAGCCACGGCGAACGGCTGGCCTACGCCGAACACCGCCCCAACTGGACGGCCGCGTCGGTCTACCGCGCGCCGGACGGACGGGTGCAGGCCTTCGCGGGCATGTCTGAACGCCAAGGCGTCACCACCACCTACCGCTTCGTGTCGGAGGAGCGCGACGTGTTCTTCAACGGGCACGGCCCGCAGCGCGAATACGTCGTGGAACTGCCCGGCGGCGAGCCCGGCAGCTACCAGAACGGACAGACCAGCGCGGAATGCGTGGTGAACATCACATGGGGCGACGACATACAGCCCGTGGTGGACGGCACGTACATGCTGCTCAACAAGGACAGCCGCCGTCTTCTGGACGTCGCCAACGGCGCGCCTTCCGCCTCCTCCTACTCCACCGGGAAGCGCTCGCTGCAATGGCAGGTGAAGCCCGTGGACGCAAGCATTGGCGGCGACTTCAGCTACCACCAGATTGTTTCGGGCTATTCCTTCCAGACGCTCGACGTGCTGAACTGGTCGATGAATGCCGGCACCGAGATTATCCTCTACACCAACAACCGCGGGAGCAACCAGCAATGGGTATTGGAATATGCCGGCGACGGGTGGTTCCGCATCCGCAGCCGGCACAGCGCGCTCTATCTCTGCTTCTCGGGCAACAAGCTCATCCAGACGGAGCGCGACGAGGCAAGCGACGCGCAACTGTGGCGCTTCGTGCCCACCGGCATCCGTCCGGCCGTCAGGGACGTGGACGCGCCCACAGGACTGACGGCGGAAGGGCGCGCCTCGTCCGTCGGCCTGACGTGGAACGCCGTGGATGCCTCCCATCCCACCTACACGGTGCTACGCTCCGAAACGCCCGACAACGGGTATGAGATCATCGCGCGCGACGTAGCAGACACGGCCTTCGTGGACAACAAGGCGGAGGCCGGAACGACTTACTATTACAAGGTGAAAGCCGTGGACGCCTCGCTCAACTCTTCGCCGGCATCGGCCCAGGCCAGCGCGGCGGCCAGCGGGGCTAACGACCTCGTGGCCCGCTATGAGTTCGAGGAGAACACGAACGACACCACCTGCAACCTCTATCGCGCAGCGACATTCACCGAAGCCGTCTTCGACGGGGGACATTCGGGCAACTACGCGCTGGAGCTCGACGGCGACTCGCAGTTCGTTCAACTGCCCACCACGCTGGCCAACCATGAGCGCATCACCGTGGCCACCTGGCTGTATTGGCGGGGCGGCTCCAACGAACAGCGCCTGTTCGACTTCGGCCGCGGCGAGGACGAGTGCATGTACCTCGAAATGCGGGCCCGCAACGGACTGATGTGCTTCACCATCAAAAAAGGCGACGAGGAACAGACGCTGGAAGGAGTGCGCCCGTTGACCTACCGCAACAAGTGGATCCACCTGGCCCTGACGATGGACGACGGGGCGGTGTGCCTCTACCTGAACGGGGAGCCCGTGGCCTCGTCGGCCGACATCACCCTGCGGCCCTCCGACCTGCGCCCCTTCCTGAACTACATCGGGCGGAGCCAGGCGGCCGACACGCCCCTGTTCTACGGCCTCGTCGACGATTTCCGCATCTATAACTACGCCCTGGACGCCGATGAAATCAAGAGTTTGTGGAACAACGGGACGGGCATCTGCGGCACGCCGGCCGACACGCCGGACCGGTTCGAACTGGGGCCGTTGCCGGCCGACACGCGGCTCGACGTGCAGTTCGCGCTCGCCAAGGGAGCGGAGGACGTGCGCTTCAGCGTGTATGACCTGCAAGGGCATCTCGTGACGCAGCAGAACGGAAAGAACGGAGGCACCACGACCATCGGCGTGGAGCAGCTCCCGGACGGCATGTACGTGCTGAAAGCACAATGCGGACCATCCGCGCACAGCCGCAAGTTCACCGTGCGCCACCCGTAACGGCCGTCACCCGTCCGGCCTTCCGCCTTTCGTGCGGGAAGAGCGGACGGGGATGACACACAACAAGCCGGGCTTGCATCCGTTGCGCCCGCGCGGCCCGCTTTCGGCCGCCGGCCCGGATGCAAGCCCGGCTTTTCTGTGCCGCCAATCAGGCAATCCCCAGCCAGTGCAGGAGCAGCGGCGTGAAGATGGCCGTCAGCAGGCCGTTCAGTATCAGCCCCAGGCTGGCATAGGCCCCGTAGATGTGCCCGTACTCCATGGCGCGCGAAGTGCCCACGGCGTGCGAGGCCGTGCCCATGCTCAGGCTTTGGGCTATGGGACTCTTCACATGGCCCACCTGCAGGATCTTGAACCCGCACACGGCCCCGAACAGCCCCACCAGCACCACGATGGCCGCCGTGAGCGAGGGTATGCCCTGCAACGACTCGGTCACGGCCATGGCGATGGGCGTGGTGACCGACTTGGGCGCGAGGGAAATGATCACGTCGTCCGACGCGCCCATCCACTTGGCTGTGAGCACCACCGACACGATGCCCACGAAACATCCCACCAGCTGGGAAACGAGCAGCGGCACCAGCTGCTTCCTGATGCTCTTGAGCTGCAGGTAGAGCGGCACGCCCAAGGCCACGATGGCCGGCTTGAGCCAGAAATCGATGATGGACGCGCTTTCGGCATAGGCCTCATACGACAGGCCCGTCAGCTTCAGGAAACCAATCAAGGCCAGTATGGCCAACAAAATGGGGTTCAACACCACCCACCCCGTCCGCGCCTGCAACTGCTTGGCCAGGAAATAAACGCCAAACGTGAGCGCGATGAGGAAAAAATCACTTTCGAGATACTCCATGTTTTCTAACCCATTGATGCACGTGACCCGTGACTACCAAGACCAAAACCGTACTGACCACCGTGGCCGTGAAAATCGGCCAGAACTCCGCCGCAATCACGTCGAAGTAGAGCATCAGCGCCACGCCCGGCGGCACGAAAAAGAATCCCATGTTGCTCACCAGGAAATCCGAGATTCCCTTCACCCAACGGAGCTTCACCCAGCCGGCCTGCAGGAAGGCCGCCAGCAAAAGCATGCCGATGATGCTGCCGGGGAGCTTCACTCCCGTGGCCCACACCACAAGGTCGCCCAAAGCCAGGCAACCGAACAAAATCGTGCATTGTTTTACCATTCTCCCAATCTTTTTAACTCGAACCTGTAATGAGAAGCCGCGAAAAACGCAGCCATTTCCCGCGCGGGACGACCGCAAGGAAACGGAGCCCGCCCATGCCCCCCTTGATACAAGGCTGCAAAAGTAGAGGATGCACAAAAGATTGACAACAAAAACACGTTAAAAGACGCTAACAAACCTGAGAAAAAGGAGCGCAAAGCCCCCAACGGCGCGCCGCAAAACCGGGGAAGGGCATGCGGAGCACGAAAGCGTACCTTGCGGAGCGTACGCGAGTACTTGCCGCAGAGTACTCAAGTACTCTCCGCAAAGTACTGCACGGGCCTGCGCCCCTCCGCCCCCCGTCGCGCGCCGGATGTCACACCATCGACACGTCCCGCCCGCCTTTCTGCCCCCGGCAGAGAAAAATCAGGAACGAAAGGTTCATCCAAAACCTTTTTTCCTTAATTTTGTCCTCACTAAACATCTGTATTATGAATAGGAGAATCTTATCATTGTGTGCCTTCTTCTGCATGGCACTCGCCGCAATGGCCGGCGGAAAGGCCAAGTATGTGTTCTACTTCATCGGTGACGGCATGGGGGTGAACCAAGTGAACGGAACCGAAACCTACATGGCCGCCACCGAAGGCCGCATAGGCACGGCCCCGCTGTGCTTCGCACAATTCCCCGTAGCCGGACTGGTCACCACCTTCTCGGCATCGAACGGCATCACCGACTCCGCAGCCGGCGGAACAGCCCTGGCCACCGGGCATAAGACGAAAAACGGTGCGATAGGCGTAACCGCCGACCTGTCTGCACCCGTGCAAAGCGTGGCTGCCGCCGCGAAAGCCGAAGGAATGGCCGTGGGCATCGCCACGAGCGTGTCCATCGACCATGCCACGCCGGCATCGTTCTACGCCCATGTGAAAGACCGCGGCATGTATCACCAAATCGGCAAGGACCTCATCGCCGCCGGATTCGACTTCTATGCCGGCTCGGACTTCCTGCAACCGGAGAACAAGGAACTGAGCGGCGACCAGACGCTCTACGACCAATGCGAAAAGGCGGGCTACACCATCGCGCGCGGCTACAAGGACTACCAGGCCAAGGCCGGAAGCGCAAGCAAGATGCTCTTGCTGCAAACCGAAGCCGCCAGCCGGAAAGACCGCACCGCACTGCCCTACGCCATCGACCGCAAGGACGGCGACATGACCTTGCAGGACATCACCCGGGCGGCCATCGACTTCCTCTCGAAGAAGGATGCCGACGGCTTCTTCCTGATGGTGGAAGGCGGGAAAGTGGACTGGGCCTGCCACAGCAACGACGCCGCAGCCGCGTTCCGGGAAGTCATCGACACGGACGAGGCCGTGAAGGTGGCCTACGAATTCTACAAACAGCACCCCGACGAGACGCTGATTGTCATCACTGCCGACCACGAAACGGGAGGCATCGTGCTGGGCGCAGGCAAGGTGGAACTGCACTTCGACGTGCTGAAAAACCAGCGCCAGAGCGCGGAAGCCTTCAGCCGGATGATTGCCGCCCTGCACCAAAGCCAAGGCGAGGGCTTCACGTGGGAATTCGTGCGCCAACAACTGCAGGAAAGCTTCGGATTCTGGTCGCAAATCCCATTGGACGAAAAAGAAACGGCACAACTTAAAAAGGCCTACGAAGACTTCTGCGAAGGCGTGGCCAAGGACAACAGGACTTTGTATGCCAGCGAAAACGTGATTGCCGGGACGGCACGCCAGCTGATGGCGCGGAAAGCCATGGTGAGCTGGGAGAGCGACGAACACTCCAACGGCTACGTGCCGGTGTTTGCCATCGGGGCCGGAGCCGAAAAGTTCACGGGACGCATCGACAACACGGAAATCCCCAAGAAAATTGCCGACGCCGCCGGATATGATTTCTAAAAAAGGAAGGAAGATGAAACGGCTTGGCAAATTCTTCGCAACCCTGATCTGCTGTCTGGCCTGCCTCGCCGCGCAGGCACAGACGCAGGTCGTCGCCCACCGCGGATACTGGAAAACGGAAGGCTCGGCCCAGAACTCGCTGACGGCCCTGAGGAAAGCCGCGGAGGCCCGCGTATATGGCTCGGAATTCGACGTGCTCATGACGGCCGACGGCGTGGCGGTGGTCAACCATGATGACAACATCGGACCGCTGGACATCGTGCGGACGCCCTTCAGGGACATCAAGGACCACCGGCTGCCCAACGGCGAGACGTTGCCCACACTGCAGGCTTATCTGGAGGAAGGGAAAAAGCTGGAGGGGCTACAACTGATTCTGGAGATAAAACCGACGCGCGACAAGGCGCACGAGGACCGGACGGTGGACACTATCGTGAAGATGGTGAAGGACTTGGGACTGGAAACACGGACGGAATACATCTCCTTCAGCCTCAACGTGTGCGAACAACTGGTGCGGGCCACCGGCGGCGCATCCGACATCTATTACCTCAATGGCGACCTGACGCCGCGCGAGGCGAAGGAAAAAGGGTTCACCGGCATCGACTATGAACACACCGTGTTCCGGAAGCATCCGGAATGGGTGCGTGAGGCGCACGACTGCGGACTGAAAGTCAACACCTGGACGGTGAACCGGAAGAAAGACCTGAAACGGATGTACGAACTGGGCGTGGATTTCATCACGACAGACCATCCCGAAGAAGCCGCACGGCTGGTGCGGGAAGCGCGGTAGGCGCGCACGTCACTCCTCGAAACTTACGTATGGCTGCAAGCGTTCCAAGTCGGACGGGGCAAACTCCTCGTACAACGACAACGCTTGCAGGCTTTTTATGGCCCCGAACTTGCGGCGGTGCTCCACGATGACCTTGCTCTGATAGAAATCCAGATAGGGATGGCGGCGCAAGGCATTCAGCGACATACGGTTGACATACAGCGGGCGCGACACGGCGGGCGACACGGTGAACCAGCGCTCCAGTCCGGCAGGCAGTTCCTCCACCTCGGCCAACTGCTCCACGGTGACGAAGCCGCCCAGACGCTCGCGGTAGGCCACAATCTGCCGAGCATAGTACGGCCCGATGCCAGGCACCTTCTTCAGCGTCGCGGTGTCGGCCGCGTTCAGTTCCACCTGCACCCCTTCTTCAAACTTCTCCTGCCTGAAACGGGGCCGCACGCTGTCGCGCCACGGCGCTTCCACGGGCGGCAGGTCGGACATCAGCTTGAACTCATCGGCAATGCGGATGTAGGGATACAGGCGGTCGTAGTCGCCCTTGGTCAGCCCGTAGAGCCTGGCGAAGTCCTCGGGACGATGGTAGCGTCCGCCACGTGCACGGTATTTATAAATGTTGCGCACCTGCCAAGGGCTTAGTCCCAGGCGCAGCAACGTGGTGGAATCGGCGGTGTTGGGGTCGAATTCGAACGTCTCCACCTTGCGTTCCTCCCCTTGGGCGTAATAGGCCTCCCCGCCCGCCGCCTCAGGCTCCGATGCCTGCAGGCTGTCGAAAAAGGCGGAATAGGCCAACGAGTCCACTGGGCGGGCATCCTCCGGGCTGCTGCCGCCCAGCCACCAGAAGAAGGACGCGGACAACACGATTCCGGCCAGCATCCCCGCCAACAACAGCATCACACGCCGGTCGGCCTTGGAGAAATAGAAGAAATCGCGCCATCCGCCCTGCATCCCCGGCTACCGTATCAATTCGTTCACGAATATGGAAGCAATCCCTATCGGCGCCACATACTTCAACAGAAATACGTAGACCCCGAAGAAGGGTATGCGGAGCCGGCCGCCGTTCGTCACCTCGTCGCGCAGAATGCGGCGGTCCAGATACCAGCCCGTGAAGATGGCTATGAACATCCCGCCCAAAGGCAGCATCAGCTTGGCCGTCAGATAGTCCGACAGGTCGAACAACGTCATGTCCCACAGGCGGACATCGTTCAGCACTCCGAACGACAAGGCGCACAACACGCCCAGCACCGTGCAGATGGATGTCACCCAGATGGCCGCCTTACGGCGCGAATAATGGAAACGCTCGTGCAAATAGGCCGTGGCCACCTCGTGGAGCGAGATGGTGGACGTCAGGGTGGCCAATACCAATAGGACGTAGAACATCAAAGAGAAAACATATCCCAGCCACGGCATTCCCTCGAAAGCCAGATGGAACACATTGGGAAGGGTGACAAACACCAGCCCCGGACCGGCATCGACCGACAGGCCCGGCACGGAGAACACGGCGGGAAAAATGACAAAACCGGCCAGCACGGCCACCGTGGTGTCTATCAAGGCCACGCTGCCCGCCGTCTTCATCAGGTTGGCGTCTTTCGTAAAGTAGGACGCATAGGTGCAGAGGCAGCCCATGCCCACGCTCATGGAGAAAAACGTCTGCCCCATGGCGTCGAGCACCACCTCGCCCGTGATCTTGCTGAAGTCGGGCTTCAACAGGAACGTCAGGCCGTCCGCCGCTCCGGGAAGCGAAAACGAGCACACCACCAAGACGCAGATGATCAGCAACAGCATGGGCATCATCACCTTGGAGCAACGCTCAATGCCTTCCTTCACGCCACGCACCACGATGACATGCGTGAGGAGCATGAACAGGAACATATACACCACGGGGCGCCACGGGTTGCTCACGAAATCGTTGAAATAGGCCGTGAAATCCTTCGCGCCCAGAAACGCGCCGGAAGCGGAAGCCACGGTGTACTCCAGCGTCCAACCGGCCACCACTCCGTAATATCCCAAAATGAGGAAAGCCGCCAGCACGCCCATCAGCCCGACCAACTTCCACGGCGTTCCGGGAGCCAGCACATCGTAGGCCTGCCCCGTGTTGGCACGCGAATGGCGCCCGACGACAAACTCCGCCACCATGGCCGGAATGCCCAAAAACAAGACGCAACAGATGTAAACCAAGATGAAGGCCGCTCCGCCGTCCTCGCCCGTCAGATAAGGGAAACGCCAGATGTTTCCCAAACCGACGGCCGAGCCGGCCGACGCCAGAATAATTCCTATCTTTGTCCCGAAATTCGCCCTTTCATTTGCTGCCATAGCTTTTTCCTCTATTAAATCATGCTTAATGGCGACAAATGTACAAAAAAAGAATTACTTTTGCAGGAAATATGAAATTAATATGCTGTCAAAAGTAACAAATTGGATAAAAAGCCACCCGGCTACCGTCAGTCTCGTCCTCGTCATCTGGTATCTCTCGCTGTTCACTCCGCCCGAGACCCAACTCTCCGAGATTCGCTTCTTCGACAAATGGACCCACTTGGCCATGTACGGCACGCTGACCGGCATCCTGTGGGTGGAAGACTGGCACACGTGGCACGGCGCTCCGTCACGCTGGCGCGTAGCCTGCCTCTATCTCGCTCCCGTGGCCATGAGCGGCCTCATCGAACTGGCGCAGGCTTACTGCACCACCGACCGCAGCGGCGACTGGCTCGACTTGGCTGCCAACGCCGTGGGCGCACTCTTGGGCATCGGCGCGGGCTATCTTGCCACCCGATGGCTGGCGCACCAGGACTGGACCCGCCGATGAAGACATGCGCCGACACGGCGCACGGCCCAACGCCGCACACCGCCCTGCGGCACTTGCCCGGTCAGTCGTCACGCCACAGTTTATAGGGATTCGTCCGAAGATGGGAGTTATAATAACGGCGGTCGCCCGTCACCTCACGGCCGATGAAAGCGGGCTTCTCGAATGCCTCATCCTCGGCGGACAGCTCCACCTCGGCCACGACAAGCCCTTCGTTGTCGCCATAAAACTCGTCCACCTCGAACACATGTTGCCCGGCGCGCACAAGGTAGCGCGTCTTGTCGATGACGCCGGGTTCGCACAAGGCCATCAAATCTTCGGCGTCGCGCAGGGGAATCTCCGTCTCGAACTCGTAACGCGAAATGCCCGCCGCGTCGGACCGCCCCTTGATGGTCAGGTAACCTTTTTCGCCACGTATGCGGACCCGCACGGTGGCACGGCCTTCCGACATGATGTATCCCTGCCGGATGCGGCTGCTCTGGTAGGCCTGCGATTTGAACTCACCCGTGACCAGGAACTTGCGCTCTATCTCAAAACTCATTGCCCATAATCGCAAAAGCGATGATTCCCAAGATAATCAACACGGCCAACGCGCCCATCAAGGCACCCATGGCCCGTTTCTGCTGCTTCGCCTCGCGCGCGGCCTTGGCGGCCCGTCTCATTTGTTTTTTCACACTCATAGTAGTATCATTTAAAGGTTTGCTGTCCGTTCCGTGACGGCCATCACTCTCCGCCACCGTATTCCATAAGGTAAGCCTTGATGAAACCGTCGATCTTGCCGTCCATCACGCCGTTCACGTCCGACGTCTGGTAGTTGGTCCGGTGGTCTTTCACCCGACGGTCGTCGAACACATAGCTGCGTATCTGGCTTCCCCATTCAATCTTTTTCTTGCCCGCCTCAATCTCGGCCTGCTTGGCCTTGCGCTTCTGCAAGGCGCGGTCGTAGAGTTGGGACTTCAGGAGGCGCATGGCATTCTCGCGGTTTTCCAACTGCTTGCGGCTCTCCGTGTTCTCAATGAGGATTTCCTCCTCCTCGCCCGTGTCCGGGTCTTTGTATTGGTAACGCAGGCGCACGCCGGTCTCCACCTTGTTGACGTTCTGGCCGCCGGCTCCTCCTGAGCGGAACAAGTCCCACGACACGCGGGCCGGGTCGACATACACCTCGATGGAGTCGTCCACCAACGGAGTGACGAATACCGACGCGAACGAGGTCATACGTTTGCCCTGTGCGTTGTAGGGCGACACGCGCACAAGCCGGTGCACGCCGTTTTCCGACTTCAGATAACCGTAGGCATATTCACCCTCAATCTGCATCGTCACAGTCTTGATGCCTGCCTCGTCGCCGTCCTGATAGTTGCTGATGGTGCACTTGTATCCGTGCGCCTCGGCCCACCGCATGTACATGCGCATCAGCATTGACGCCCAGTCCTGGCTCTCCGTGCCGCCCGCACCGGAATTGATTTTCAGCACGGCGTCCATCGGGTCCTCCTCTTGGCGGAGCATGTTGCGCAGCTCAAGGTCTTCCACCGCCTCCATGGTCTTGGCATACAGTTCATCCACTTCCTCTTCCGTGACGGTTTCCTCTTTGTAGAACTCAAACGCCAGCTCCAGCTCGTCGCACAGCGTCTTGACTTCCTTGTATCCGTCCAGCCACTTCTGCAGCCCCTTCACCTTCTTCATCTGTTCCTCGGCCGCTTTGGCGTCGTCCCAGAATCCCGGTGCTTGGGTGCGGAGCTGTTCCTCCTCCACTTGGATTTGCTTGTTTTCAATGTCCAGATAGCGGTAAAGCGCGTCCACGCGCCCCTTCATGTCCTTCAGTTGCTCAATGGTTATCATACGAATGCACTATTTCAAGTCACAAAATTAGATAAAAAAAAGCGGAAAGTGCCTACTTTCCACTTAAAAAATAGTCGTTTTGTCATTTTGCCGTCCCCGCCCGGCCTTTTCAGGCAAAAAGCAATGAAAGCGCATTGCTGCTCTCCGTCGGCATCCGCAAAAAGCACCGGAAGATCCGCTTTTCCGCACAAAAATCACGCATTTGCAGCCGTCCCTTGCCCCGCCCCCAAATACGCGATTCCCAGAAGGCCGGAACTACATCCTACGCAACTTTTGTCCCAATCAACAAATACCAAGCAAGCGAAACCTGCCCCCCACTGAGACAATGGCCGGAGTCAAACATTAATCTTTCGTTTCCAACTCCCTTTCGATTTCTTCAATCGTAGGCAAACTGCCCCGGAAATCTTTCGGCAAAGCCTGCCCTAACTCATAATCGGAGATTCCGATAGGCTTCTGTATATCACGTAAGGCATATTCGGCTTTGATGCGGTCTTTGGTCTTGCAAAGCAAAAGACCGATAGTGCGGTTGTCTCCCTCACGGCAGAGTATATCATCCACAACGGAACAGTAGAAGTTGAGCTTGCCGATATATTCCGGCATGAACTCCGTGTCTTTCAGCTCAATCACCAGATAGCGGTGCAGGAAAGTGTTGTACATCAGAATGTCGATGTAATAATCATCTCCTGACACTTCAATGTGGTACTGCCGCCCCATAAAGGCAAATCCCGCTCCCATTTCTATCAGGAACTTTTCCACATGCCCGACCAGACCTATCTCCACATCCCGCTCATTGTATTGGTCTGTGAAAGTCAGCATGTCGAATATGTACGGGTCTTTAAGCATCGACCTTACCTCGCACGCTTCTGGTGCAGGCAAGGTTTCGGTGAAATTGTTTGCCAATGCCCCGTGCTTGCCGTAATCATCAAGTTTTATAGACTCCTGCAAATAGCGAGTAGTCCAATGGTTGGTAATACTTTGCACCATATACCAATAGCGAGCCCGAATATCTTTAACCTGTTTCATCAAAATCAGGTTGTGCGTCCAGTCCAAATGTTTTATGGGGAGAGTAAAATTATATCTGTCTAATTGCGAAATCATTGATTTCGCAATTGAGAGGGCACCACCTTTCACCATCGTCAACTCCTCATTGTATTCATTGAAGAACTGCACCATATACTGCATATTACGCACAGTAAAGCCTTTTATATCGGAGTAGTCGTTCTTCAAATCCACAGCCAGCCGTTGCAGGGTTTTCTTACCCCAGCCGTCGGCGTCCTGACTTTGTTGCAGCATCCCGCCTATATCCCAATACATCCGTAGCATCTCCTCATTGGCGGCATAAATCGCACGCTGTTGCGCAAGCAGTACTCTCTGCTTGATTTGGCGAAGCAATCTCGCATAACCCATGGCCGCATTTGCCTGCATATCCGTGTCTTTTCGCATATTCTTCCCGAGAAGGCTGTCACACTAACGGACAATGGCCGCCCCGTCCTCCTTTTGCTCCGGCAAGGGCGGGAGGGGACAGAGTTTGTCCACGTCGGGCAGTGCCTCGTCGGCATACATCGCGTCAATCTCGGCGGCGTAGTTTTTGTTCACCACAGGGCGCTTGACCTTCAGCGTGTTCGTCAGCTCACCCTTCTCCATGCTGAAAGGTTCGGGCAGGAGTGTGATGCGCTTCACCTGCTCATAGTGGGCGAACTCCTGCTGCAAGGTGCTGATGCGGAAGAGCAGCATCTTGTTGATGTCCGCGTTGCGACACAAATCGGCCGTATCCGTGAACGGGATGTGATGGCGCTCGGCGAAATCCTTCAGCAACGTGTACTCCGGCACGACGAGGGCGGAGACGAACTTGCGCTGGTCGGCGATGACCACAATCTGGTCGATGTAGCGGTCTACCACCAGCTTGGATTCTATCATTTGCGGAGCAATGTACTTGCCGTTGGAAGTCTTGAACAAGTCCTTGATGCGGTCGGTGAGGTACAGCTCGCCGTTTTTCATATATCCGGCATCGCCCGTGTGGAACCATCCATCCTCGTCGATGGCCGCACGGGTGGCCCCCTCCTTGCGGTAATAGCCCTTGGTGATGGTCGTGCCGCGCAGCAGGATTTCGTTGTCCTCGCCGAACTTCAGTTCCAACCCTTCAATCAGCCGCCCCACGGAACCGATGGTCTTGTACTTCCCGCAGTGGTCGCACGACACGGTGGCCGTGGACTCCGTCAGCCCGTATCCCGCCAACATGTTGAGTCCGGCCGAATGGACGAACTCTTCCACGGCAGGCGGGATGGCCGCTCCGGCCGTGGGGAAGAAGTTGGCCCGCTCCAGCCCCAGCGTTTTCTTCAGCAGGGCGATGATGGTTTTCTCGAAGAAGGCGTAGCGCAGCCGCAACGACACGGGCGGGATGAGGCCGCGCATCTTATACCTTATATTATATATCTTTCCGATGAGCAACGCTTCCTGCAACAATTTGCGCTGCACGGGATTGCTCCGACGAATCTTCTCCTGCACGCCGGCATACACCTTTTCCCAGAAGCGCGGCACGGCGCACATGCACGTGGGGTGCACTTCCTGCAACGACTGCAACACGTCGGCCGGACGGAGGTTGACGGCCAGCCGCGTCCCCTCGGCCAAGCACAAATAAGACCATGCCCGCTCGAACACATGCGTGAAAGGCAGGAAGTTCAGGGCCACGTCCTTGTCGCCCAGCGGGAGCACCCTGTCGTTGGCAATCAAAGCGTCGCGATACATCCTGTGGGTGAGCATCACGCCCTTGCTGGCCCCCGTGGTGCCGGAGGTGTAGAGGATGTTGGCCAAGTCATCAAGCTGCAGTTCGGCCGACCGCTTCTCCAGTTCGGCATCGTCTGCCAGCCCGTCGCCCAACTGCAGGAACTCCTCAAAATAGACCGACACGGTGTCCTGCGGACTCTTCACCACGGCTGGGTCGAAGATGACGAGTTTCTGGAGCGTGGGGCAATGAGGCATGCAGCGCAAGGCCGTATCGTATTGGTATTGCTCACCGACAAACAGGTAGCGCACCTCGGCATCGTTCACCATATAGACCACCTGGCTCTCAGAACTGGTGGCGTAGAACGGAATCGTGACCGCCCGCACGCCGTAGGCCCCGAAATCCACGAACAGGCATTCCGGCTTGTTCTGCGAGAACACCGCCAAGTTCTCCTGCACGCCCACTCCCAGCGCAAGCAAGGCACGGGAAACCCGCCGCACATAGTCGGAAAACTGGTTCCACGTGACCGGAATCCATGCGCCTTTGTCATAGTCGCGGTAACTCATGGCCGTCTGTCCGCCATAGGATTTCGCCTGAACATGAATCAATGTCGAGAAAGGAGTCGTATTCAGCATAGCTTCGATTTTTTATGTCCACAAAGATAGAGTTTTTTATTAAATAATGTATAAGAATCCCTTGGAAAGTTTAAAAAACCTGCAAAAAGGCGTAACTTTGCCATAAACAAATGACAAATATGGACGCAAAAGCACTGACTACCGAAGCCGTGGAACTGCTCTGCCGGATGGTGGAGCGGCCCTCCGTGAGCCGTGAAGAAAAAGAAGTGGCCGACCTTCTGGAAGATTTCATGGACGCCAACGGGCTGTGCCCGCAACGCGCGGGAAACAATCTCTGGTGCATCGCGCCGCAGTTCGACGCGGAAAACCGCCCCACCCTCTTACTGAACGCCCACATTGACACGGTGAAACCCGCCGCCAGTTGGACGCGCCCCCCCTTCGTCCCCACGAGAGAGGGCGACCGGATTTACGGACTGGGCACGAACGACGACGGAGCCAGCGTGGTCTGCCTCCTGCAAACTTTCCGCACGCTCTGCCGCAAGCCCCAACCTTACAACCTCATCTTCCTGGCCTCATGCGAGGAGGAGGTGTCAGGCAAGAACGGCATAGAATCAGTCCTGCCGCTCCTGCCGCACATCGACGTGGCTCTGGTGGGCGAACCCACTGGCATGCAACCGGCCATCGCCGAAAAGGGACTGATGGTGCTCGACGTCACGGCGCACGGCAAGGCCGGACACGCCGCCCGCAACGAAGGCGACAACGCGATATATAAGGCCATGAAGGACATGGAGTGGTTCCGCACCTACCGCTTCCCCCACACCTCCCCCCTGCTGGGCGACGTGAAGATGAGCGTGACCATCGTGCATGCCGGCACGCAACACAACGTCGTGCCAGACCAGTGCACTTTCACCGTGGACGTGCGGAGCAACGAGAACTATTCCAACGAGGACATCTACCGCACGGTATGCGCCCACGTCGACAGCGAGGTGAAGGCGCGCTCCTTCCGGCTGAATTCCTCGCGCATCGACGAGAGCCATCCGCTCGTGGTCCGAGCCAAGGCCTTGGGTCGCACGCCCTTCGGCTCGCCCACGCTGTCGGACCAAGCCCTGATGCACTTCCCCTCACTGAAGATGGGGCCGGGCGACTCCTCGCGCTCCCACACGGCGGACGAGTTCATACGGGTGACGGAATTAGAGGAAGCCATCGGCCTGTACATCGACTTGCTGGACGGGTTGACCATTTGAATTCGGCAATAAGAATATATTCCGGCTCAGTAGAAATTCAGTGGGGAAACCAACTACAACACCTTTGTCGGATTGTCACCCAAGCACGAAATTTCCTGCCAGAAAGAAAGGCTTTCCTTTCGCTTCCGTGTTTCAATGTCAGGACGAACCGCCGCAAACAGAAGCCGGACTGTTAAAAAACGGGTGAAGAAACTGTTTGTATGGAGCATTTCTCCGTCCCGGCGGTCGTTTTTTCAAGGTAAAAACAGAATCGCTTTCCGCAAAGAGATGAACCGCCTTCCGCAAAAGCAAAACTTTTTTGCCGCAAGGCAGTTCCTGTGGGTGCAGAAGGAAGGGAAAAACAGGGCTTCGGAGGGCTTTTCCCGCTCTGGATGAAGTCCGCCCGCGCGCAAACCCCGTTTGTCCTTTTGCAAGCCATTCCCTTTGCAGGGCCGACGCGGAGAGCGGGTTCCGGCCGCACGGCGTTCCGTGGCGGACGGCAAAATGTCGCAGGAACCGGCTTTCGGCTTTCATCCTGCATTCCCTTGGGCGCGTGAGGTTCGCGTATTTCCGTTCTGTTTCCGTCCCGTGCCCGTTTGCATGGTTCCCGCAGGGGCTGTCTTGACGTTTTGACAAAAATGTCATTGGAGAACTTGTTGCTGTCCGCTGGCCTTTTGGTGCCTTCACGACAAGAGGCGGCCGACGCCACTGAAGCATGCAATTCCCCATAGACGGGACGGCTTTTCACATAGAAAGTCCGACATGGGCTTGTTTCAACGCCCTATCCACACCTCCGGATTGAGCTTCTGGGTCTCCTTGCGCAACTGGAAGTGCAGCACGCAATGGCCGGAGCCGTCTTCCTCCACCATCCCCAAGATGTCGCGCGCCTTCACCTTCTGGCCCTTGGCCACGCGGACGGACGAGAGGTTGCAATAGACCGAGATGTAGCTGCCGTGACGCACAAGGACGTTCTTGGAGTCGCCGAACTGGAACACGGCGGAGACTTCGCCGTCGAAGATGGCGCGCGCCATGGCGCCCCGCTGCCCCACGTAGTTGGTGCCTTTGTTGTCCAGGCGCACGTTCTTCAGGCCGGGCACGTTATAGACGCCGAAGCGGCTACCCAGCATGTAGCGCCCCGTGATGGGCACGGGCAGGCGTCCCTTGTTGCGCACGAAGTCGCCGTTGAGCGCCTGCTCCTGCGGCGAGATCCATTTGTATTCCGCGGGGATGGACGACGACTTTCCCCCTTCGGTTTTCTTCTTCTCCCCCGCCGCCTTCTTCGCCTGCTGTTTCTTTGCCGCGGCCTTGCGGCGGGCTTCTTCGCGCTTGCGCGCCTGCTCTATCTCGTAGGCCACCAACTGGTCGATTTTCGCGTCCAGGGCCGACAGTTGTTTCTGCTGCCGGGCCACCTCCGTCTTCAGCTGCTTCTGCCTCTGCTTCAGGCCCGACACGTTTTTCTGTTCCTCCTCGTGTTGCTTCTGCAACAGTTCCTTTTGCCGTTCACACTCGGCCTTCAGGCGGTTCTTCTCGGCCCTCGCCGCCAGCAGTTCGTTTTGCCGTGCCAGCAGTTCGTCCTGCTTGTCCTCAATCTGGCCGGCCAGCGTGCGCTGGTAGTTGGCATACTCGCGGGCATAGCGCGAACGGCGGTAGAGTTGCGTGACCGAACGGGCAGACAGCACGAAGAGCAGCGGACTCCCCACCGCCTTCGAGGCGCGGGCATAGCGCAGGGCACGGGCATAGTCGTGCTTCTTGCGGTCGAGTTCAGCCGCCGTGCGCTTCACACGCCCTTCCATCTCCGCCACGTCGAGGTCCATCTGTTTCAGTTGCACCTCCATCGTGTCGATATAGCGCTGTCGGTTCTCCAGCCGGTTCACGATGATGCTGATGTCGCGCATCTTCAGCTCCACGGCTTTCTCCGTGTCTTTCAGTTCTTTCCGCGAGCGGTCCAGGCCCTTCTGCATTTCTTTCTTCTGCCCTTTCAGGGCCTTCACCTTACGGCTGTCCTGCGCCGTCGCGGGCAGGGCCGCCATCCATAGCCAGAAGACACAGAAGAGGACTAACGCGGGCTTCATTTCATCAGTTGTTTGAGTATCAGGTCGGGACTGATTCTTTCATACTTGCCGCCCGGCTCGGCCGTCAGGGGCACGTCTTTGGCGTTCCACTTCAGGTTGCGCAAGGCAATCGTAGCCGTCAGGCGTTTCCCGCCGCCCGCAATGTCCAGGGTCATCTGGTCGGGGAAACTTTTCTGCTCCACGGTGGCGAAGTGCCGGTACGTCCAATTCAGGGCCGGCACGCTGCCCTGCCCGGGAACGGCCACCGTGGTGTTGCGGATGAGACCCGTGAGCAAGTCCACCACGAAGCGGCACTGCAAGAGGCCTGCCCCGCGGGTCGTCATGACCGTGCTCTCGGGCAGCCGCTCCATCGTGAAGTCCTGCTCCTGCCATGCCCCGGCACGACCCGGCACGAACAGATCGTTCCAGAACAGCGCCTGCAAGACATGGAAATCCACGCCCGCCTGCACCAGATAGGGCACGTCGGCATAGGCCACCTTCACGTATTCGCGCTCCATGCGGTTGATGAGCATCAGGTATTGCGGCGTGAATTCCAGACGGGCCACCTCCATGAATCCCATGGCCACGAGCGAGAGCTGGATGACCTCGTCGCGCTTCAGGTTGCAACTGCCGCCCACCGAGAGCGACTTCCCGTCCACCTGCAGCTGGAAATCCATTTTGGACGTGACAGTGCCTTCCTTCAGTCCGGCCACCGCCATCTTGTCCACCCATTCCACCTTGCCGGCATCGGCCTTCCCGGCCGTCCCCGCGGCCTCCTTGGCAGAGCGGCAGGCACTCAAGGCCCACACCGCCGCCACGGCCAACGCACAGGATATGATTTTTGTCCGTATCATTCTTCCACGTATTTTTTCAGTCGAATCTTCTTATCCAAAAGTTTGGAAACGTCGCCGCCCTTCGCGCGGGCCAGTTTCCAGTATTTCAGCGCGCCTTCCATCTCACCGCAACGGGCATAGATGTCTCCGGCGTGTTCCAGCACGCCTCCCGACACTTCCTCGTCGGTAGCGATGTTGCCCGTGAGCACGCGGTCCATATACATCTTCGCCTCGGCATACTTGCCCTTCATGAACAAGATCCAGGCATAAGTGTCGATGTATGTCTTGTTTCCCGGTTCGGCCACGATGGTGCGGTGGCTCATCTCCTCGGCCTTGTCCAGCTCGCGGTTCTCGAGCGAAAGGTAGTAGGCGTAGTTGTTCAGGCAGGCGATGTTCTCGGAGTTGTACACCAGGCAGGAGTCGTAGGCCATGAAGGCCGAATCGCGCAAGCCATTGGCGTAATACAAGTCGCCCATGATGCTGTACATGTCGGAGACAATATTGCGGTCGGTGTCCGGCCGCACCTGGTGGACTCCCTTGCGGAACACGTCGAGCGCCTTGTCCTCGCGGTCCAGCTGGTGGTAGGAGAAACCAAGATAGAAGTAGTAGGAAAGCTGTCCGGGATAGTGGGTGACGCCGCGCGTGGCCCATTCCACGGTCTTCTCGTAGTCCGCTTCCTCATAGGCCAGCCTCGTGAGCTGGAAGAGGGCCACCATGTTGTCCGGCTCCAGCCCCACCATGCGCTCCAAGGCGGCTTCGAGCTCGGGCTTCATGTTTTTCTTCTGAAGATAAGAGGCATAAAGTTTCAGCATCTCGGTGGTCTCGGGCACGGTCGCGAAGAGGCTGTCGAACACGGCGAGCGCCACGGTGCTGTCGGCATGTGCGTCCTCCAGCTCCACCAGATAGTTGTGCAGCAACAGGTTCCGCGCCTGCTCGTCGGTGTCTTTTCCATAGAGCAATCCGTCGAACACTTCCTGGTAGAGCGAATCCTGCCCCGTCTGCTTGTAATAGTCCAACAAAGACATGCGCAAGGCAAGGTTGCGCGGTTCCTTGCGGCGCACCTCTTCGTAGACGGCCCATGCCTTCTCGGGCTGCTGGGCCAGCATGTATTGGTCGCCGATGAGCACGCGGTAGGCCAGGTCGTTGGGATTTTCCGCCGCCAGGCTCTCCAGTTCGGCGAAAGCCTTGCCGTCGTCCTTCAGTTCGCGGTAGAGACGGAATTTCTCAAGACTGACGGACACGTTCTTGCCCTCGAGCGTCTCGATGCGGTCGAGCGCATGGATGGCCTTACGGTAGTCCTCGCGCTCCATGTAGATGTTGACCAGCTGGGCCAATACGTCGGAGCGTGCCGGAGCGCGCTCGACCATGTCCTCGAGCACCGGCACGGCATGCTCGTTGTCGCGGTTGCGCAGGAAGAACGAGGCCAGGACTTCCTTGTAATACACGTTGTCAGGCTGCAAAGCCACCGCACGGGTCAGGCTCTCCGCACACTTGGCCGAATCGTCCATCTCCAGATAATACAAACTGAGGTTGAACAAAGCCTCGCCCGCATCCGGATTGATGTCCAGGCAATGACTGTAGAGGGCAAAGGCATCGTCGTAGCGCCCGGCCAGGCTACTCTTCACGGCCTCGGCATAATAATAGTCGAACCTGCGCTGCGCCTCGGGCGTGAGGCCCTGTGCCTTCTGCCCCGCAGCACACGAAGACAGGCATGCGGCCACAACGGCCCACACACCGCCCATCCAAAACAAAATCCGTCTCACAGGCATTATTTTTCTCCCGAGTGGCCGAACCCGCCGGCCCCCCGCTCCGTATCGTCCAAACACTCCACTTCGCTCCATTCCGCTTGTTCGTATCTCGCCACCACCATCTGGGCTATGCGCTCGCCGTCGCGAATCTCGAAAGGCTCGGCCGAAAGGTTGACCAAGATGATGCGCACCTCTCCGCGGTAGTCCGCGTCGATCGTGCCCGGCGAATTCAGCACCGTCACCCCGCGCTTCAGGGCCAGTCCGCTGCGGGGACGGATTTGCGCTTCCGTGCCCTGCGGCAGGGCGATATAGAGCCCCGTGGGCACGAGACAGCGCTCCAAAGGCTTCAACACGATGGGGGCATCCAGATTGGCCCGCAGGTCGAGGCCGGCCGAATCCGCCGTGGCGTACTCCGGCAAAGGATGATGGGATTTATTAATAATTCGTATCTGCATCGTAAAAAGTCGAAAGAATTGCTTTCGAGCTACAAATTTAGGTATAAATCGCGATTTACATGCCAGTGAAATAAGAAAAAGTCAAGGCCGCCCCCATATTTGTAATCCGACCGGGACGATGCCGGAAAGTCGCATGAGCGGGGAAGAATAGCTGCCGCCTTGCCGACGGAAAGTCTAATCAACGACGTTGATTACATATTCAACGTCGTTGATTATATAGCCAACGTCGTTAATTATATAATCAACGTCGTTAACTATAGATTTGGACGGGACAGGAAGAAGTTTCCCACCTTACTATCCGGACTTACAGTTTGGAGCAATTGCATTATGGGGCTCAAGGCCGTGGGGATGATTCGTCCTTAGCCTTCAGAGGAAATACGGATAATCCGCGGGGCACGACCATTGATTTTAAGATAAAGCGGGTGTATGTCGGCCTTTTTAATTACTTTTGTGGGAAATCTACAAGACACAGACATGAATTGGCTACAACTGATCTCGAACAAGCGCTTGGGACTGGAACAATATCACCAGAACCGGAAGGACGACCGCACGGAGTTCCAACGCGACTACGACCGCCTCATCTTCTCGGCTCCCTTCAGGCGGCTGCAAAACAAGACGCAAGTGTTCCCCCTGCCGGGAAGCATCTTCGTGCACAACCGGCTGACCCATAGCCTGGAGGTGTCGAGCGTGGGACGCTCGCTGGGCAACGACGTGGCCCGGGGACTCATGCAGCGGCATCCGGAACTGGCAGGAAGCCACCTGACCGAAGCCGGCGCCATCGTGTCGGCGGCTTGCCTGGCGCACGACTTGGGCAATCCGCCTTTCGGCCACTCGGGCGAACGGGCCATCGGGACGTTCTTCAGCGAAGGCAAAGGCCGCTGGCTAAAAGACTACCGCGACCCGGACAGCGGCGACCGGCTCACGGAGCAGGAATGGGACGACCTGACCCACTTCGAAGGGAACGCCAACGCCTTCCGGCTACTGACCCACCACTTCATCGGGCGGCGGAAGGGCGGCTTCGTCATGACCTACACCACCTTGGCCTCCATCGTCAAATATCCGTTCTCGTCCGACCTGGCCGGCGACCACGCCAAGTTCGGGTTCTTCCGCAGCGAAATCGCCGACTACCAAAGGATTGCCGACGAACTGGGCATCCCGCGAAGGGAAAGCGAGGAGGGCTCCTACCGCTATGCGCGGCATCCCTTCGTCTACCTGGTGGAGGCGGCCGACGACATCTGCTACGAAATCATGGACATTGAGGACGCACACAAACTGAAAATACTGAATACGGAAGAAACGCAGGGCTTGCTGCTGGGCTTCTTCGACGATGAAAGGCAACGGCACATCAGGGAAACCATGCTGCACGTGAACGACACCAACGAACAGATTGTATACCTCCGTTCGTGCGTCATCGGTTGCCTGGAAAACGAATGCGTGAAAGTGTTCCTCGAACATGAGGAAGAAATACTTGAGGGTACCTTTGAAGGCACGCTCATCGACCACATCGGCGAAACGCCACGGGCGGCCTACCGCGCCTGCGAGAAAATGGCCTACGCGAAAATATACCGCAGCAAGGACGTGGTGGACATAGAACTGGCAGGCTTCCAGGTCATCACCACGCTGCTCGACCTGATGCTCGAAGCCGTGTGCCACCCGGAAAAAGCCTATTCGCAACTGCTCATCAACCGGGTGTCGCAACAATATGATATCCGCGCGGCACGCCTCTACGACCGCACGATGGCCGTGCTGGACTACATCTCGGGCATGACCGACGTGTATGCCCTTGACCTCTACCGTAAAATCAACGGCACGAGCCTGCCCGTGGTCTGAGGGAAACCTTCTCCCTCCGCTACCCGCGGCCGGAGAAGGTTTCGATATGGCGCCGGCGCTTCTCCTCGCGGATTTCGTCCACCGCGATGAGGATGCCCGTCTCTTCCACGTCGCCGAACTCGTCGTTGATGGCCGTCCCGAACATCTTCATCGTGGGGGACAACCCCATGTAGGCGTTCACCAAAGGCGGGATGTTGTAGCCCAACTTGCGCACTTCCGAGTTGAGTATCTTGTAGTCTTCCTTGAAGTCATCGGCCACGAACAGCTTCTTGAGCTCTTCGGTGTCGGCCTCCAGCTGCAAGGGATGAATGGGGACTATCAGTTTCTCCTTGTCCTCGAAATGCTTCTTCAAGAAGTAGAGTATCATGTCGCGCCCGTAACGGTTGTAGGAGGGATACATCGTCATCTTGCCGAAATAGTAGCGGACGTCGGGCACCAACACGGTGAGCGCGCCCAAGCCGTCCCAAAGGTTGTCGAGGGCGAACAGCCCTTTCGAGCCTTTGCGGGTGCTCTGGTATTCCAAGGTGACGAACGAACGCCCCAGTTCTATGGTATAGGGCATGTAGTTCTTCATGAAGTTCTCCGAGAAATGGAACATGTGGGAGGTTGCCAGAATCGGCTGCCCGTCGGCATTGACTCTCACCTTCGAACCCAACAGGTAGCGATAGCCGCCCAGGATTTCCTCCGTCTCCGGGTCCCACACAATCAACTGCTTGTAGGGCTCCTCCATCATGTCGAAGTCATCAAGGTCCATGGCCATCCCCGTACCGCCGCCGGCAGCCCGGAAGGCAATCTCGCGCAACCGCCCTATCTCGCGCACCACGTTGGGGGAATCCTGCCACGTCACCACATAAATCTCGTTGTGGCTCTTGTTCGTATCACGCAACCTCTTGTCCGCCGTCAGTTCCGCCTTCAAGAGTTCTCTGCTCACTGGAGCTATGATTTCTTCCATATCGTCAATTCATTTTCTTTTCATTACAACTTATATACTTCTTCCCGCACCACTTGCGCCCACTGCAGGGCCGTGCGGGACTTGTCGAACGACTCCCAAGGTATCGGCTTGCCGATGACCACCTTGTACTCGCCATGCTGGCTCCGGTACATTTCGTCAGGCAAGAACAGCATGGCCAGATTGAACTTGATGCGCAACCGCTTGCACCACTCGGCGATGGTATAAAAGCGGCTGGAGTTCTGCCCGATGAAATGAATGGGCACGATGTCGCGCCGCGTGGCCACGCTCTTCACCACAAAAGCCTTGTTCCATGGCAGGTCGCGTATGGAACCGTCTTTCATGCGCCGCGAGCAGATGCCGGCGGGAAACATGATCATCTGGTTGTCGGACCGGAAAGCGTCATCGACCAGCTGCGGGAAGTTGCGGGCCTGCGCCCCCAGCTTATTGATGGGCACGCACAACGGCGCCAAGCCTTCGAGGTTCATCAGCAGGTCGTTGACGAGATACTTAATCTTCCCGTCGTAATGCCGCCCCAGCACCATCCCCAACGTGACGCCGTCGATGGCGCCCAACGGATGGTTGGAAACGAAAGTATAGCGTTTCGACAGGTCGGAGACATTCTCCAACCCTTCCACCTTCACCGTCACGTCGAGATAACGCAACGTGTTCTCACAGAACTCCACTCCGACGTATCCCCTCTTCAGGTATTCGTTGATGAAGTCCTGGTGTATGAGGCGCTTCAGCCATCCCACCACGAAACCGGGGATATACTTGGCCTTGGCTCCCGCACGGCTCCGCACGATGCGGTCCAAATCTATCAATGTAACGGCTTTATCCGGCATGGTATCTTTCCTTTCGCTCCGCCAATGCTTCCCGTTCGCGCTTCACGACACGGTTATCTTGGCATTGTTAATAATATAAGTTCCTTTGGGCAATCCGCTAATCCAATTCGTCCCCTTGTTTAAACGGAACAAACCATAAAAGACACCATTGTCTTTGTATATGGGCAACATCTGCACGTGCTGGCTCGTGACCAGCAACGACCGCCCTTTCATCTTAATCTTGATGGGATAAGTAGAAGAAACTCTCTTAATCTTATAAAGATGGGAGTGTTCCGAAAAGGTCACTTTCTTCTCCGCAGAATCGCCTCTGCTCACGAAAGAAACATCCTCCTTGGCCGCAACATTCACAGAAAAGCCGTATGCCAGGAGCGCCCATAAACAAACCTTTTTCCAACTACGCCCACCCATTTCGTTTAAAATTAACTTCTCTTTTGCAAAAATAAGATGAAACTATCACTTTTCAAGTCAAGCCGTCCGTATTTTAAGATTTATTAGACTTATTCGTCCCGAAAAACGGTTTCGGGCATCTCATTCCTGTTCCAATCCCATCGGAAGAAACGCGAAACCGGATGTTACTTTACAATTCCGCGCACGCAAAGTAACATCCGGTTTCGCCGCCCAAAGGGCAAAACGTCATGCCAACAGCTGCTTTACCAATGCGCTGATGGCTTTCCCTTCGGCTTTCCCGGCCAGTTGCTTCGTGGCCACGCCCATCACCTTGCCCATGTCCTTGGCACTGGTGGCTCCCACCGAAGCGATGATGGCCTTTACCTCTTGCTCCAGTTCCTCGGGCGAAAGCTGCTTGGGCAAATAACGGTTGATGACTTCCACTTGGGCCAACTCCTCATCGGCCAGGTCCTGCCGGCCCTGCTCCACGTAGAGCGCCGCGGTATCCTTGCCCTGCTTGGCCAGCTTGGCCAAGATTTTCAAGGCGGCGTCGTCCGAGAGCTCGTCGTTCGCCCCCGGTGCCGTTTTGGCTTCCAGAAAAACTTTCTTGATGTTGCGCAAAGCCTCCAAGGCCATTTTGTCCTTGGCCTTCATGGCTACGATGATATCCTTGCTGATTTGTTCAAAAAGTGCCATATTCCTTTTCTTCCTTTTTTTAAAATACAATCATAGACTTCTCTTCTTCGGCAGCGCCCGTCGCCGCCTCGCCGGCCAGGTTTTCCGTTCCTGCCGTTTTGTTCTTGATGCTGGCCAGCACTTCCTTGCTGCGCTTGTAGGTCGGCGTGTCTTCCACCATGGAAATCACATCGTCGTTGTCCAGGTCGTCGTCACCGAAGACGTAGAGGTGGTGGGGCCGTTTGATTTCCCGCTGGTTCATGTCGTGGGTGTAGAATTCGCGTCTGCGCTCTGCCTTCTTCACGGCCATCTCTTCCTTTTGGGCGCGCGCTTCTTCGTCTTCCACGCCATGCTTGGCTATCACATTGTCCATCCCGGGGACGTTCTTCAGTCCGAACCCGGTGGCCAGCACGGTGATCTTCACCTTTTTCTCCAACGTGGCGTCCGTGGCCAACCCGAATTTCGTTTCCACGTCGTCGCCGAACTTGCTCATGAACTCGTGCACCTCGTTCATTTCCTCCATCGTCAGCTGGTCGCTCTCCTCCTGGTCGCAGAAAGAAATGCTGAGCAAGACCTTCTTCGAGTTGAAGATGTCGTTGTTGTTCAGCAGCGGGGAGTGGAGCGCGCTCTCGATGGCTTGGCGCACGCGGCCTTCGCCCTCGCCGAATCCCGTACTCATGATGGCCACGCCGCCGTCCTTCAACACCGTGGTCACATCCTGGAAGTCGAGATTGACGATGCCGTGCACGGTAATGATCTCGGCGATGCTCTTGGCTGCGACAGACAGCGTGTCGTCGGCCTTGGCAAAGGCGTTCAGCACGGTAAGCTCCGGATAAATCTCGCGCAGGCGTTCGTTGTTGATGACCAACAGCGCGTCCACGTGCTTGGAGATTTCCTCCACGCCGTCCAGCGCCTGGTCTATCTTTTTCAATCCTTCGAAACGGAACGGTATGGTCACGATGCCCACCGTCAGGATGCCCATTTCCTTGGCGCACTGCGCTATCACGGGCGCCGCTCCGGTTCCCGTACCGCCGCCCATGCCGGCTGTGATGAACACCATGCGCGTCCCGTCGTTGAGCATGTCCTTGATGCTGTCCAGACTCTCCATGGCCGCCTGCCGTGCCCGTTCGGGACGGTTTCCGGCCCCCAGGCCTTCCGTCCCCAACTGCAAGCGGGTGGGAATGGGCGAATCGCTCAGCGCCTGATTATCGGTGTTGCACAGCACGAAGGTCACGTCGTGGATGCCCTCCTTGTACATGTGGTTCACGGCATTGCCGCCGCCACCGCCGACTCCGATGACCTTGATGATACTCGGGCTGTTGGTCTTAAAGTTAAACCTTATGTTGTCTGCTTCTTCTTCCATGATATTTATCCTTTTCTTTTCTACGTTATTCTTCAGTCACTGTATTGGTCCAGTCCTCAAGCCGCTCCTTGAATTTCTTCCAGAAGCCCGGCTTGTTTTTCTTCTTCTCTTCCTTCACGGCCGGCGGCTCTTCCTCGTGCACAGCCGGAGCTGCCGCAGCAGCGGCCACCTCTTTCTCCACGTCCTTTTCCTCCATCGGCGGCTCCTCCTTCACTTTGGGAAGCGTACAGTTCTGGTCGCCTTCGTTCAGCAAGGACAGCAGGACGTTCAACGAACCGTCCTTCGCCACCTGGTCGGGATGAACCGCCTGCAAGGGGAAGGGAACGATGCGTGCAAAACGGATTTTGTCGGGATGGATGCGCACGGAAACAGCCTTGTCGAGGTTCTTCACATTGGCCGCCGCGCCTGAGAGCACGACACCGGCCACGAGCTTGTCCTGATAGCCGCTGTTGCGTATCTGCGCAGCCACGTTGCTCAGGATTTCCTCTTCGCGCGCCTCGACGATGTCCACCAGCAGGCGTTCCTCAATGGTCCGCCCGTTGTTCACCAGCAGGTTCTTGGCCAGTTCCTCGCTGCTCAGTTCCGAATAGGCCGAGCCGTATTTCACCTTCAGGTTCTCGGCCTCGTCCTCGTCAATCTGCTGGCTGCCCAAGTCCTGAGTGATGTTGTTACCGCCCAAAGGTATGACAGCCAAGTGGCGGAGCAGGTTGTTCTTATATACCGCCACGGTGGTCGTTCCGTAGCCGAAGTCGACAAGGGCACAGCCCGAGCGCCTTTCCGTATCGGTCAGCACGCTCCCAGCCAGCGCGATGGGCGCGACGAAGATGCCCGCCACCTCGAGCCCGCTGGCTTCCACGCATTTCAGGATATATTCCTTGATTTCCGTTTTGGCAATCACATTGAGGAAAGTGCCGTCAATCTGGCTGCTCAACACGCCGACGGGGTCGGTCGTCGTGTCCAGCCCCACATGGTATTCCTGCGGCACCACTTCCAATATCTCATATCCGGAATAGACGGTGCCCCGGTTTGCCTTGAGCAAGGAATCCACCAATTCTTGTGAGACGACGGTCTTCGTGGCAAACTGGCGCGACACGGTGTTCTTCTTCGTCCGCAGCGACTGGCCTCCGATGCCAACGAACACCCGGGCAATCTGCATGTCCAATGCAGCTTCCATCCGTTCGATGATATGCTTCAGGCACATCACGGTCTTGTCTATGTTATAGACCACGCCCTTGCGGATGCAGTTCCGCGCGTCGGCCTGCTCGACGTCGAGCACCTGCACGCTCCCGTCGATGTTCTTACACCCGGCCACGCCTCTGATTTTCGAGGAGCCGAATTCTATCGCCACAATGATTTCTTTCTCTACAGCCATATCATTTCTTATTTTTCTTGCAAATAATTTGATTGTCATACTTCAGGCTGATTTGGGAATACTTGTTCCATCCCACCCGGTTCAGTCCCTCAGTATAAAACTCCTTCATCCGGTCGAGTTTACGCTCCACGTCCGTGGGCTGCCCCAACAAGATGATATGCTTTCCCACGCGGGGCACAAGCTCCACCTCTCCGTTCTCCAGCACGTGTATCTGCTGGATTTGCTTGTTCCAGAAAGGATTGTCCTGAATCACACGGCCCAGCCGCGTCAGGTTCTGCCGCGCATACTTGGGAGTGATGCTTCCCGTGGCCACCACAAGGTTGGCATAGTATGCCGATTTGGGCATCTGCTTCCCGGCCCGGTCGAGATAATAGTCCTGCCCGTCGGCTGCCATGACGTGCAATATCGGGAGCCGCTGCCTGACGCGCACGCAGACTTTCCCGCCGGGTGTCTTGTAGCACGTCACATCTTCTATATAGGGGTTCTTGCGCAAGGCCGCCTCCATCTTCCCCAAGGCCACTTCGTTCATCTTCCGCCCCACGGGATTGCATTTCTGCTTGTCCAGGAGCCGCAACACTTCGTCGGGCTGGATGAATCCCACCCGCAGGCTGTCCTCGACCACGACCTCCACTCCGCCGCACACCTGTCCTTCTTCGGGCTTGTTCAGCACCGTCACGGCCGCGACGAAATAGCACAGCAGGCCGAGCAGCAACACTATGACAGACAATTTCTTTATCATCTTGCTTTCAACACCTCCATGATTTGTGGCACATAGGCATCTATATCACCCGCCCCCAACAAGATGAAGACGTCCGCGTCCGAGCGACGCACCATCTCGGGCACCTCCTCTTTGCGGCACAGGCATTTCTTCACCTCCGGAGCCAGCCGGTCGTATATCAGCCGGCTCGTCACGCCCGGAATCGGGGCCTCGCGCGCCGGATAAATATCCGTGAGAATCACCTCGTCCAGCAGGGAGAGGCTTTCGGCAAATTCCTTGAAGAAGTCCCGCGTCCGCGTGTAGAGGTGGGGCTGGAATATGGCCGCTATCTTCCTGTCGCCGTAAAGTTCGCGGATGGACACCACGCTCTGGCGTATCTCGGCCGGATGGTGGGCATAGTCGGTCAGGAACACCGCCTTGTCGCACTTCAACTTGAAGTCGAAGCGGCGGTCCACCCCGCGGAACGAGGCCATGGCCGACCTGATTTCGTCGGCCGTTGCCCCTGCGATTTGCGCCAGCGCCATGGCGGCGATGCCATTTTCTATGTTGACCCCCACGGGCACGCCCAGCTGGACGTCACTGATGTTCCCCAACGGGGAGACAAGGTCGAAGCAGATTTCACCGTTCCCGATGCGGAGGTTCTCCGCGTGGAAGTCGCCATGGGCACGGCTGTAGGTGTAGACCGTGACACCTTCGCACACGTCGGGCCTCATCTCCAGTCCTTCGTGCAGAATCAGGAAGCCGTCCGGCCGAATCAGGGAAGTGTATTTCGTGAAACTTTCCAGATAGGCCTGCTTGGTGCCGTAGATGTCCAAGTGGTCGGGGTCGGTGGCCGTTATCACGGAGGCGTATGGCGCAAGCCAATGGAAGGAGCGGTCGAACTCGTCCGCCTCGATGACCACGTAGTCGCTCGTGTCCGAGAGGATGTAGTTCGTGCCATAATTCTTCGTGATGCCGCCCAGGAAGGCGTTGCAGTCCACATGGCTCTGGTGCAGGATGTGGGCCGCCATGGACGACGTCGTCGTCTTCCCGTGCGTCCCCGCCACGCAAAGCCCTTTGTGGGAGCGCGTCAGCCGGCCCAGCACCTGCGCCCGCTTCTCGATTTCGAACCCTCGCGCGCGGAAATAGACCAGTTCCGCATGCTCGTCGGGAATGGCGGGCGTGTAGACCACGAGGCAGGCCTCCTTCTCGCGGCAGGGCGCCGGAATCTGCTCCACGTCCTCCTCGTAATGTATCATGGCTCCTTCCTCCTGCAGTTTCCGCGTCAGGTCCGACGGTGTGCGGTCGTAGCCGCCCACGCAGACGCCCTTGCGCAAGAAATAACGCGCGACGGCACTCATGCCGATGCCGCCGATGCCCACGAAATATACTGCCTTTATCTCACTTATTTCCATCCTTATTTCTTCCTTTCCCTGTATGCCACGGCCAGTTTATAGACTTCGTCCGCAATGCGGTCGGCCGAGTCCGCAAAGGCCAGTTTCTTTATGTTTCGGCTCAAGCGGTCCAGCCGGCTTTCGTCGGCCACCGTCGCCAGCGCCAGCGCGATGAGTTTGTCCACGGCTTCGGCGTCCGTCACGCAAAGGGCCGCGTCCTTGTCCACCAAGGCCATCGCGTTCTTGGTCTGGTGGTCTTCGGCCACGTTGGGCGACGGCACCAATATCGCCGGTTTGCCCAACAGGCACAATTCGGAGATGCTGCTGGCCCCGGCCCTCGAGATGACCAGGTCGGCCGCCGCGTAAGCCTCGTCCATGCGGGAGATGAAGTCCGTCACGAACAGGTTGTCCGGTTTCCCGGCCTGCTTCAGCCGCTCCTTCAACTGGGGGAAATAATATCCTCCGGTCTGCCAGATGAACTGCACGCCCGACTCCCCTATCAACGACAAATTGCCCATCACGCTCTCATTCAGCGTGCGGGCACCTAGGCTTCCGCCCATCAGGAGCACCGTCTTCCGGTCTGGCCGGAATCCGAAGCCCTGAAGAATCTCCTCGCGGCTTCGCTTGCACTCCAACAGCCCCTGCCGCACGGGGTTCCCTGTCAGGATGATTTTCTCTTTCGGGAAGAAGCGCTCCATCCCTTCGTAGGCCACGCAAATCTTGTCGGCCCGCTTGGCGAGCAGCTTGTTCGTCACCCCCGCATAGGAGTTCTGCTCCTGTATCAGCGTGGGAATCCCCATGGCCTCCGCCATGTTCAGCGTGGGCCCGCTGGCATAGCCGCCCACGCCCACGGCCGCCATCGGCCGGAAGTCCTTGATGATTCTCCGGGCCAGCCGGCGGCTCTTCAATATTTTGAACAACACCGCGACGTTCTTCCACAGGTGTTTCCTGTCGAAACCGCAAATGGGCAACGCCTTGATGGGATAACCTGCGGCGGGGACGCGCTGCATCTCCATCCGCCCTTCGGCCCCCACGAAAAGTATTTCGGCCTCCGGATGCTGCGATTTAATGGCGTTTGCAATGGACACGGCAGGAAAGATATGGCCGCCCGTACCGCCTCCACTGACAATCACCCTCAACTCTTCTTTCATCAGAAACGAATTTTATCAGCAAAAATAATAATAAATCCGGTATTTCTCTCCTTTTTTCTTCCTTATTTTATTTCAAAAAGGCAGTTTGTTTTACATTTTACGGCAACGACAACCGCTCCACACGCCTTGCGGAAGAAGACGGACAGGCCGAAGGAAGCCACGCCACCCATCGAGGCCGGACAAAACCGCCCCGGGAGGGAAAGGCACTCTCCCTCCTGCGGGACAAGGCGACGACGGAACGCCTCGTTTATAGATTCGGACAAAAACGGGCCGCGGAAAACTCACCGGAACGACAGGACTTCGCCCTCATCTCCGGACATTCCGTCGCGGAAGGCGGACGGAGGCTGGCCGCCGTCCTGAAAAGCGCTTGCCGCAAAGTATTCGAGTACTCTGCGGCAAGTACTCGAGTACTCTCCGCAGAGTACGCTGACGGACTCCGCACAGCGCCGCAGGATGTCGCGCAAGGACGGACACGCCCATGCCTCCACCCGTCCGGGCCGCTACGCCGGAGAAAATTCAGGAAAAATGCATTGCATTACGATTATGCCTCGCCGGCATCGCGCTTCGCCAAGGGCGCCGCGGGAATCCCGTCGGCACCGATGCCGTCGTCTTCGGTCTGCGACTTCTGCTTGGCCGAACGGCTAACGCTCAATATCACACCCAAATAGACACAGTTGATGAGGATGGACGTGCCACCCTTGCTGATGAGCGGGAGCGGCTGGCCCGTGACGGGAAACACGCCGACGGCCACCGCCATGTTCACCATGGCCTGCGTGACCATCATGAGCGAGAGCCCCATCACCAGGAATGCCGGGAAATTGCGCTCGCACCGGCTCGCAATGCGCGCCGACCGGAAGAGCAGCACGATATAAAGGAACATGACAAACGCGCCGCCTCCCAATCCCAGTTCCTCGATGACGATGGCGTAGATGAAGTCGGAAAACGACTGCGGCAGGAAGTCGCGCTCCACGGAGTTACCCGGACCGCGGCCGATGACGTTGCACGTGGCTATGGCAATACGGGCATGCGTCACCTGGGGATTCTTCGTGATGTCGTACTCCGCCGCGCTTTCCGGCATATCCCCATGGCCACGCACACGGTTGGCCCACGTGGGCAGGCGGTGCAGTCCCGGGCATTCGCTCAGGGTGGACAGCGTGGAGTCGGGGGCAAAACGGAAGAAGGTGAACAAGCAGGCGCCCGCTATCACGATGATGCCCACCAGGCTGCCGAGCTGCTTCCAGGGAATGCCGCCCACGAACATCATGAGCAGGACAACCAGGAACGCCAGGCCGGCCGTGGAGAAGTTCTCGGGCACAATCAACCCGCAAATCACCACCGACACGCCCAAAATCCACTTGAAGGCGCGGCGCTGCGCGCCCACCTCGTCGCGCATGCTGGCCAGAATCAGGGCCACCGTGGCCACCAGCACGGCCTTGCCGAACTCGGAAGGCTGGAAGCCCCACAGCCAGCGGCTCGCGTTGTTCAGCTTGGGCATGAACATGACCAGCACGAGCATGAACACCGAGAGGGGCAAGCCGAACACGGGTATGAGCTTGAAATAACGGCACGGTATCTTGTGCACCAGAATCGTGGCGACCCCGCCCAAAAGGAAACAGCCGCCATGCTGGAGGATGGGTTTCCAGTAGTAGCCCGTCTTGTAGCTCATGTTGCTCGACGCGCTGTAGACTTCAATGATGGAAATCAGGGCCAGGAAGAACAGGATCATCCAGATGACCTTGTCGCCCTCGAACAAGCTCCACTTCTTCAAAACTTTTGCAGGTGTGACCATTTTCGCTTACCTTTCCTTTGTTTATAATGCCCTCACTAACGCTTTGAACTGGTCGCCGCGGTCTTCCATGTTCTTGAACAGGTCGAAGCTGGCACAACAAGGACTGAGCAGCACCGTGTCGCCCGGACGGGCCATCTTGTAGCAGGCCTCCACGCAGTCTTTCATGCTGTGCGTGTCGGCAATCGGAAGGCCGAAAGAGTCGAAAAAGGCGTGCAGCTTGCTGTTGTCGGCTCCCAGGAACACCAGGCCCACGCACTTCTTGCGCACCAGTTCGGCGATGGCATTATAGTCGTTGCCCTTGTCCTTTCCGCCCAGAATCAACACCGTGGGCGTCTTCATGCTCTCCAGCGCATACCAGCAGGCGTCCACGTTCGTGGCCTTGGAATCGTTGACGTAGTCCACGCCGCGCACGCGCACCACTTTCTCCAGGCGGTGCTCCACGCCCTCGAAGTCGCTCAGGCTCTGCCGGATGACCTCGTTCTTGATGCCGGCCAGGTCGGCCGTGATGCCGGCGGCCAACGAGTTGTACATGTTGTGCTTTCCGGTCAGCGCCAACGACTCCTGCTCCATGTTGAACGGAGTGGGATACTCGATGACGTACTGCCCGTCGGCCAGATAACCGATCATGCCCTCCTTCTTCAGGATGGAGAAAGGACACATCTTGGCCTTTATATCGTATTTCTTCAATTCGCGCTGTATGATGGGGTCGTCGTTCCAATACACGAAGGCGTCCGTCTCTTCCTGGTTCTGCAGGATGCGCATCTTCGCGTCCACATAGTTCTGCATGCAGTTGTCGTAACGGTCAAGATGGTCGGGCGTGATGTTGAGCAGCACGGCGATGTTGGCCCGGAAACGGTACATGTTGTCCAGTTGGAAACTGCTCAGCTCTATCACGTAATAATCGTAGTTCTTCTCTGCCACCTGCAGCGCAAGGCTCTGCCCGATGTTGCCGGCCAGTCCCACGTTGTAGCCGGCCTTCTTGAATATATGGTAGATGAGCGAGGTGGTGGTGGTCTTTCCGTTGCTGCCCGTGATGCAAATCATCTTGGCATTCGTGTAACGTCCCGCGAACTCGATTTCCGAAATAATGGGAATGCCGGCTTCCTTCACCTTGCACACCATCGGGGCGTCCTCGGGGATGCCGGGGCTCTTCACCACCTCGTCGGCGTTCAGTATCAGCGCTTCCGTGTGGCCGCCGTCTTCCCAGGCTATCCCGTAACGGTCGAGCATCTCCACGTAGCGGGGCTTGATTTTGCCCATGTCGGAGACAAAGACGTCGAAACCTTTCTTCTGGGCCAGCACGGCGGCGCCCACGCCGCTCTCCGCTGCTCCAAGTATCACCATTCTTTTACTCATAACCAGTCTCTCCCTTCTCTTATCTAATCTTTAATGTAATAATCGTCATGGCCGCCAGGATAATGGTAATGATCCAGAAGCGCACCGTAATCTTCGACTCCAGCCAGCAACCCTTGGGCCACTTGCAGAGCACCTTCACGTCAGGCGCCAGCTGCCCGGGCCGCACGCGGAAGGCATCGTGGATGGGCGCCCGCTTGAACACACGGAGCTTCAGCCCCTTGCGGTTGCCCCATTTGGCGTAGTTCACCTGCAGAATGACGCTCAGGCTCTCCATGAGGAACACAAAGCACATCAAGGGGATGAGCAGTTCCTTGTGGATGATGATGGCCGTCACGGCGATGATGCCCCCGATGGACAGGCTGCCCGTGTCGCCCATGAAAATCTGCGCCGGGTAGGCGTTGTACCACAAGAAGCCCACCAGCGCGCCCACGAACGCACAAATGAAAATCACCAGCTCCTCCGAGCCCGGGATGTACATGATGTTCAGGTAGCTGGCAAACTCTATGTGGCTCGACACGTAGGCCAGCACGCCCAGCGCCACGCCGATGATGGCCGAGTTGCCGGCCGTCATGCCGTCCATGCCGTCGTTCAGGTTCGAACCGTTGGAAACGGCCACCACCACCAGCGTGGTCATCACGACGAAAAGGAACCAGCCCGCCGCCGTCTTATACTTCCCGCAGAAGCTCATGATTTCGGCATAGTCCAGGTTGTTGTCTTTCACGAAAGGAATCGTGGTGATGGTGGACTTCACCTTCTCGCTCTTATGCACCACCACTTCGGTGTTCCCCATGCGCTGCATCGTCACGTTCTCGCGAATGACGGCATCGGGGCTGAGCCAGAGCGTGAGCCCCACAATGAGGCCCAGCAACGTCTGCCCGGCCAGTTTGTAGATGGGCCGCAGGCCGTCCTTGCTCACTTTCATCTTGATATAATCGTCCGCAAAGCCGAGCAGGCCCAACCACACGGTGGTGGCGAGCATGAGTATCATGTAAATATTGCGCAGGCGGCCAAACAGAAGGCAAGGCACGATGATGGACACGATGATGATGACGCCGCCCATCGTGGGTACGCCTTTCTTTTCCACCCCGTACGGATCTATCGACTTGTCGCGCTGGGCTTCGCTCACGTTATGCCGTCTCATCCAACGGATGAAATACTCGCCGAACCACACGGAGATGACCAGCGACAGCATCAGCGTCAGCAAGGCACGGAAGGAGATGTAGGTCCACATGTGCGAACCGGGTATTCCGTACTCTCCCAAGAATCTGAACAGATAATACAACATGACTGCAAACGATGTTTAAATGCCGAAAGCTTCGCGAATCACTTCGTGGTCGTCGAAGTGGTGCTTCACGCCCTTCACTTCCTGATAGTCCTCGTGCCCCTTGCCGGCCACGAGCACCACGTCGCCGGGCCTTGCCATCATGCAGGCCGTGCGTATGGCCTCGCGGCGGTCGACGATAGCGACGACCTTGCGCATCTGGGCCTTGTCCAGCCCCGCCAGCATGTCGTCGATGATGGCCTGCGGCTCTTCGAAGCGCGGATTGTCGCTCGTGATGACCACGCGGTCGCTGTTCTTCACAGCCTCCTGCGCCATCAGCGGACGCTTGCCCTTGTCGCGGTTGCCGCCGGCCCCGCAAACGGTGATGACCTCGCCGCGGTGCTTCAGGATTTCGTTCACCGTGGACAGGACATTCACCAAAGCGTCCGGCGTGTGGGCGTAGTCCACAATGGCCGTCACGCCTTCGCGCGAGCGGATGGTCTCAAAGCGCCCGTTCACGGGATGAAGTGTGCTGAGCACCACCAGCACTTCCTCTGGCTGCCGCCCCATACACAGGGCAGCGGCATAGACCGCAAGGAGATTCGACACGTTGAAACGGCCGATAAAAGGCACGCTCACCTCGCGGCCGTTGATTTCGATGTACATTCCCTCGAACGATTCTTCCAACACCTTGGCCTTGAAGTCGGCTGCGGCGCGCAAAGAATAGGTCTTGACCGTCGCCCGCGTGTTCTGCACCATCACCATCCCGTTCCTGTCGTCGGTGTTCGTCACCGCGAAAGCGCCCTTGGGCAAGCCGTCGAAGAAGGCCTTCTTCGCGTTCCGATAGTTCTCGAAAGTCTTATGGTAATCCAAGTGGTCGCGCGTGAGGTTGGTGAAAATGCCGCCGGCGAACTTCAGCCCGGCAATGCGATGTTGCGCCACCGCGTGCGAGCTGACTTCCATGAAAGCGTATTTGCACCCCTCGTCGGCCATCCGCCCCAACAGACGGTTCAGGGTAACGGGGTCGGGCGTGGTATGCTCCGTGGGAACAGGCTCGCCGTCGATGTAGTTGCACACGGTGGAGCACAGGCCGCACTTGTAGCCAAGCGCGCGGAACATATTATATAATAAGGTGGCGATGGTCGTCTTCCCGTTCGTTCCGGTCACGCCCACCAGCTCCATCTTGGAAGTCGGGTCGCCATAGAACGCCGTGGCCAGGCGCCCCACGGCGCTCTCGGAGTCTTTCACCTGCACGCAGGCCACGCCGTCGGGCAGCGGTTCTTCGGGCCACGCCTCACACACGACAGCCACGGCCCCCTTCTCTATCGCCTTGCCGATATAAGCATGGCCGTCGGCCTGCGTTCCCTTGACGGCGACGAACATGTCGCCCGGGGCCACCAGTCGCGAGTCCATGTTGATGCCAGCAATCTCCTTGTCCATGTCGCCCGATGCCCGCACGACGCTGACGCTTTTCAGCAGAATATCTAATTTCATCATGATTTACCTTTTCAGTTTGATATGAATTGTCTGTCCTTTCTTATATCTGGAATGGGGCGGCAGGCTTTGCGACACGACGTGCCCCACGCCCTCGATGCGCACCTTCAGCCCGCGGCACTCCAACAAATAGACGGCATCCTTGGCTCCCATGCCTCTCACGTCGGGAACGATTTCGTTCAGCGTCTTGTCTTCTTCGAGCGCCACCATGTTACCGTTGTTGGCCGCCGTGCCCCATACGGGCTTCCCGTCGTCCTCCCCGTTCCAGTCCTGCCTGAAGGGGATGTCCAGTTCCTGCAGCACGGAGCGCGCGGCAGCGACATCGCCGTCCAGCACGTCGGGGACGAAGACGGAGTTGGAGTCGGCCGCCTCGGCCACGTCGCGGTAGACGCCTTTGGCCATCACGCTCTGGGCGATCTCACTGAACACGGGCCCGCAATGCCCGCCGCCCGAAGCCGGAAGGCCGGATTTCTGTATGGCCACGATGCAACTGTATTTCGGCTGGTCGGACGGATAGTAACCGCAGAAGCTTATCAGATACTTCATCCGCCCGGTGCGGTAGCTTCCGCCCTGCGCCACCTGTGCCGTGCCGGTCTTGCCGGACACCTTGAAGTTCTTGCAACCGGCTTTCTTGCCCAGTCCCTTGCTCACCACCAGCTCCAGGATGTCCTGGATGTCCTTCAACGTCTTGGGCGAGCAGATTTGCTCCCTGATGACTTCGGTGGGGAACTCGCGCACGATTTCGCCGTTGCGCCGCACGGCGCGCACGAACCTGGGCTTCACCATCTTGCCGCCGTTGGCGATGGCATTGTAGAAGGTGAGCGTGGCGATGGGTGGCAACTGCACTTCGTAGCCGATGCTCATCCACGGCAAGGCCGTCTTCGACCAGTTGCTGCCGTCGGCCTTGGGACGGCGCACGCGCGGCTCGCCGCTGCCCACGAGGGGCAGGTTCAACGGGATGCCCACGCCCTCGCGGTAAAGCCCGTCGACGAACTGCTCCGGATGGTCTTTGTAGTTGTTGTCTATCAGGCGGCTGACCCCGACGTTGGAGGAATACATCAGGCATTCGGGCACACTGATGCGGCCGTAGCCTCCACGCCGCCAGTTGTGGTCTCGCATCACCTGCCCGTACATCTCCCACTGGCCGTTGCCGGTGTCGATGAAGTCGTCTTTCGTGATTTTCCCGTCTTCGAGAGCCACCATGATGGAGGCCGTCTTGAAGGTGGAGCCCGGCTCCATAAGGTCGGACACGGCGTTGTTCTTGATTTCGTAGTACTCCCCGTCGGCGCACTTCGTCATGTTGACGATGGCCTTCACGTCGCCCGTGGCCACTTCCATGAGCACCACCACGCCCACGTCGCCGTTGATGTTCTTCAGTTGCCTGAGGAGCGCCTTCTCGGCGGCGTCCTGCATGGAGACGTCGATGGTGGTCTCAATGTCGCAACCGTCCTCGGGCGGGGTGTCCACGAGGCTCAGCCATTTGTTGCGCACCTTGGCGCGGTGCGACACGCCCTCTTTTCCTCTCAGGATGGAATCGTAGGACAGCTCCAGCCCGTAGCGCGCGGAGTCCTTGCTGGCGAAAAGTGCGCCGAGCGTGCGGGTGGCCAGCGAGCCGTAGGGTTTCTTCCTCTGGTTGAACTCTTCGGCATAGAAGCCGCCCTTGAAGGGCGACTCGCGGAAGAGCGGCAGTTTCTTGCACTCCTTGTACTGGATATAAGAGATGCGGCGGCCATACACCTGCCAGTTCCTGCGCTTCAGCCGCTGCCCCTTCTTGAGCCGGTTCTTGAAATAGGCGGCGCTCTTGTCGGGGAAAATCTTGCTCAGCCCGGTGGCGATGGAGTCGAGCACGCCGTGCTTCTCGTCGAGCATGCTGTCGCGCCACGCCTGCAACTCCTGCCGCACCTCGGGGTCCTTGTCGGAAGCCACGTAGTCCATGTAAATCTTGTACTCGGGCAACGAGCTGGCCATGATCTGTCCGTCGGCCGAAAGGATGTTGCCGCGCTTGGCGGGAATCGGCACGTTCTCCTTCACCAGCTTGCGGCTCACTTCCTCCCAATATTCGCTTTCCATGAACATCAGGTAGGCCGCGTTGCCCAGGATATACAATCCGCCGAGGCTCATCAATACGATGACCACGAAAAAGCGGGGCATTATCTTCTTACTGTCGAAATTCATCGGTCGGATTCATTTGGTGTTTGTATCAAGAAAGGGGGCTCCTTCGGGGTTTGGAGCACGCTGTCGGGCGTCCCGCGCAGGCTTCTCTCCACCTGGCTCTGGCGCGTCCTCACGGTCAGTTCGCTGGAGCGCGTCAGCGCGCGGTATCTCATCTCCGTCAGTTCCGTCTTCAGCCGCTCTATTTCAATCATCTCCTGCTCCGCGGAGTAACGGTTTGTGATGTAGACAATGGCAAAAAACGTGCAGAGCACAATCAGCCCCATCTGCCGCCGGAGCCATCCGGCGGTCAGTATGTCGCCGCCGAGGATTTCGCGCAGCGACACGTTGGGGCGCTGCTCCACCCCGTCGGTTTCGGTGAAAGCCTTTATGGGCGACAGGCTTTCCGCCCCGCCCTCCTGCTCTTCGGCCGTGTCCGGCGTCCCTTCAGCCACGGCATCCCCGGCCGTTTCCGGCCGCATTCCGGCTCCGGATTCCCCTTCGCCGGCCTCCTTTTCCTTGTCCAAGTCCTTTTTCATCTTTATTTCTTCTCCGCGATTCTCAATTTTGCACTGCGGCTGCGCGGATTCTCGCTTTGCTCCTCCTCGCCGGGCACAATCACCTTGTTATTCACGGCCCTGAGCGGACAGTCCACGTTGCCATAGAAGTCGGCCTCGCGCTTGCCTTCCACGTTGCCCGTCTTGATGAGGTTCTTCACCATGCGGTCTTCCAACGAATGATAGGACAAGACCACCAGCCGCCCGCCGGGGCGGAGCAGTTCGGTGGCCGCCGCCAGCATCTCGCGCAGGGCATCCATCTCCTGGTTCACCTCGATGCGCAGGGCCTGGAACAGCTTGGCCAGGTCTTTCTTCTCGCGGTCGCGGCCAATGGCAGGCTTCACCACCTCGGCCAGTTCCTCGGTCGTGCCGATGCGCCGGACGGCACGCGCCGCGGCCACCAGTGCGGCCAGCCGCCGGGCACTTTTGAGCTCGCCGTAGAGGTAGAAGATGTCGGCCAGCCGCTCCTCGCTGTAGTCGTTCAGCACGTCGGCGGCGGTCAGGCGCGCCAGGCGGTTCATCCGCATGTCCAGCTTGCCGTCGAAGCGGAACGAGAAACCTCGCTCCGCGTCGTCGAAATGATGGCTCGACACGCCGAGGTCGGCCAAAACGCCGTCCAGCCGCTCCACTCCATAATAGCGCATCCAGTTCTTCAGATAGCGGAAATTGCTCCGCACGAAGGTGAAGCGCCCGTCGGCAATGGCATTGGCCGCCGCGTCTGCATCCTGGTCAAAACCGTACAGGTGGCCCTCAGGCGACAGCCGGGACACAATCTCCCGACTATGGCCGCCTCCGCCGAACGTGGCGTCCACGTACACTCCGGCCGGGTCGGCCACCAAACCGTCCACGCACGCTTGGAGCAGGACGGGCACATGATAAACAGTTTCTTCCATCAACGGTTGCACTTTACGTGAGGCCAAAGGTACGAATTTTCAAAGAGACACGCACCTTATTATAATAAAAAAAGTTTTCGACACCTTGTTTATAACCGCCGGCCGCCATTGCCCGACGCTCCGCGACGGCATGCGGAGGGCGCCAGCGTACCTTGCGGAGAGTATTCGAGTACTTGCCGCAGAGTACTCGAGTACTCTCCGCAAGGTACAATCCAAGACTCCGCACGCCGCCCTTCCGCCGCCCGCGACGAAAGGGCCGGAAAAGGGGACGCCATCCCGTCGCATGCAGGCATCCCCGACGCCACATTTTGTTCTGATTCTGTCATCAAGCCATTGGGGACGGCGTGCCCGGCATCAGACAACGACCTCCGGCAGGCAAACGGCAAGCGGCGGAAAGCGGTTTGGGCGACAAGGCAGAGAGCAAAAGGGAGTCCCGACCCGCACGTCGCCCATCTCCCGCCCCACTTTCCCCTGCGACTGCCTCCATGCCGGCCGCGACAAATCCGGAACAGTGTCCGGCGGCGGAAAACCTCAAAAAACCGCGATTTCATCGGCATTTTTCTGGTCTTCCTCCGCCTCGCAAGACAAGAAATAACGGTAAAAATGCTCTTTATTACCGTTTTGCAAGGCCGAACCGACCTTTTTCACTATCTTTGTCCTGTTTTTAATTAAAGACTTGATTCCATGAAGAAAATCTTTTTCGGGCTTTCCCTTTTCATGGCATTCTCGCTCGGCTCATGCATCCAGGACGAGCCGCTGAACTCGGAATGCGACATAGAGCAAGTCAGCGTGGTGTCGGAAAACCAGGACGTGCTGTTCTTCAGCCCGCACGACGCGGTGAAGATCGTGCCGTCGGCCAGCTCGAACATCGTGTTCTACGTCCGCGAAGGCTTCACCGACAGCACCGCGCTGGAAGCCCTGCGCCTCGACATGAAAATCACGCCCGGAGCCACCATCTGGCCCACGAGCGACAGCATCGTGAACCTACGCGACCGCGAAGTGGTCTACACCGTGACGTCGGAAGACGGACTGTGGCACCGCGACTACCGCGTGCGCTTCGCCCACACGCCATCGCTTGAAACCGACCTCCAGTTCGAGAACTTCCGCGTGGAAGAGCGGGGGCGCTACGAGGAATGGTTTGAACGGACCGACGAAGGCACCCTCATCAACCAATGGGCCACCGGCAACCCCGGCTATGCCATCAGCCGCTCGTCGGCCGTGCTGGGCGAATACCCCACCGTGGCGTACGACGCCGACGCCATGAGCGGCCATGCCGTGAAACTGACAACCTGCGACACGGGTGATTTCGGCTCCATGATGAGCATGCCCATCGCGGCGGGCAACCTGTTCATCGGCACCTTCGACGTGGCCAACGCCTTGCTGGACGCCATGGCGGCCACGCGCTTCGGACTGCCGTTCAACCAAAAGCCGCTCCGCTTCCAGGGCTACTACAAATACCATCCGGGCGACGTGTTCATCAACCGCAAGGGCACGGTGCAGCCGGGGCGCATCGACGAACCGGACCTCTATGCCGTGCTCTACAAGAACACCGACGACCACGGCCTGCCCTTCACGCTGGAAGGCGACAACGTGCTGACGCACCCCAACATCGTGGCGCTGGCCCGCGTGAACGACCGCGTGCACATCCCGGACGGCGTGGAGATGAAGGACGCCGAATGGACCTACTTCGACATCCCGTTTGAATACAATAAGGAGTTGGACGAGGAAGTGCTCAAGACCAACGGCTACAACCTGTCCGTGGTGTTCACCTCCAGCATCGAGGGCGCCACCTTCTGCGGAGCCGTGGGCAGCACCTTGCTGGTGGACGAAGTGAAAGTGGTGTGCGAAGAATAACCCCAAAAACGAACGAACATGAAACCATTGAAATATATACTGGCCCTCGCACTGCTGGCCGTGTGCGGCGCGACGCAGGCACAAGAAAACCTGAAGACCCTGATGCAGGAAAACCGCGAGAACCGCGAAGCCAACTATGCCAAATGGGGCCCCACGTCCGACTTCCACGGCATGGGATTCCTCGTGCGCGCGGGCTACGTGCTGGGCGGAACCTCGCCGCTCCCCCTGCCGGCCGAAATCCGGAAAATCAACGAGTTCGCCCCCAAGGGCGGCTTCAGCCTCGGCGTGGACGGATACAAGTACTTCAACACGCGCTGGGGCCTGTCGGCCGGACTGCGCTTCTTCATGCAAGGCATGCGCACGGGCGCGGAAGTGAAAAACTACGGCATGACCATCCGCATGGGCGACGACGTGGTGTCGGGGCGCTTCACCGGGACGGACATCACCGAAACGCGCATGACGGGCTTCACCATACCCGTCACCGCCACCTACCGGGCGGGAGCGCGCTGGACATTCAACCTGGGCCCATACGTGAGCTATTGGATTTACCGCGACTTCGACGGCGAGGTGTTCGACGGCTACCTGCGCGAAGGCTCGCCCGTGGGACAGAAAATCACCATCGGGGCGGACAACCCGGCCTCGTATGACTTCAGCGAGAACATGCGCCGCTTTTCGTGGGGCATGGAGTTCGCGGCCGACTTCCGCGTGCGCGAACATCTCAACGTGTTCGGGCTGCTGGACTGGGGACTGAACGACGTGTTCGCAAGCGACTTCGAGACGGTCACCTTCTCGCTCTACCCCATCTATGCCACGCTCGGGCTGGCTTATTACTATTGACCCAAAACAATGCACAACAACTATAAAAACGAAGATATATGAAGAAGACATTACTTAGCATTTGCATGGCCCTGTGCGCAGTGTTCGCCACGGCCAAAGACTACACGGACAACCTCGTGGTGACGGTGGATGGCATCAGCACGCCTTCCATGCAGGCCACGGTGACGGCCGAAAAGCAGGCCGACGGCAAGCTCACCGTATTGCTGAAGAACTTCACGCTCTCCATGCCGGGCGCAGACCCCATCCCCATAGGCCACATCAACGTGCCCGACCTTGAGCTGACCGCAGCCGACGGCTACGACACTTTCGCGATGGAAAACAAATCGGTGACGGTGACTGCCGGAGACGATCCCACCTTGGCATGGGCCGGTCCCATCCTGTTCGCAGGTGGCCTGAACATCAACATCAGCGGAAAAATCTCGGATGAGAAGCTTTACTGCACGCTGGACCTCACTTTCGGCACGCAGGTCATCTACGTGACCTTCGGTACTGACGACTTCACTGCTTCCGTGCTTTCCGCAAAAGCCGACGACCCCAACAAGTTGGTGGACGTCTACACCATCCTCGGCACGCTCGCCAAGAAGCAAGTGAAGAAGAGCCAGGCACTCGAAGGCTTGCAGCGCGGCATCTACATCGTGGACGGCAAGAAAATCATCAAGAAATAACCTCGCAGGCAAACGCCTGACACCATCCGCCCCGCCCCACCCAGCGGGGCGGATTTTTTGTCCCCGGAAAGCGGAAAAGCCGCTTTCTACCGTATTTTATACCGAAATCACCAACCGGTTGACCGTATCTTCCTAACTTTGCAACCGGTTTAAAACGACTTATCAACCACTAACTATTAAATAAACAAAGTATGAGAAAACTATTACTTGCACTAACGGCTTGTGCGGGACTGACTACCGCGCAAGCACAAGGTGTGTACCAAATGCCGAACTCCGACTTCGAGAATTGGGCTTCGGAAAAGGAACCGGGCAACGGTTGGAATTCCTTCGCTTCGGCAGGAGGAACATTGAAATCCTTCGCCTCCATGTCGCCCTCGCCCGAGAAAGCGGAAGGACATAACAGCGAAACAGCCGTAAGACTCACGTCCAAGAACTTGTGGATTGCCAATGCCAACGGCAACCTGACCACGGGACGCATCAACATGGGCAGCATGAGCCCGGCCGACGCCGCCAACTACAACTTCACAGACTTGACAGATTCCATACACAGCCTACCCTTCGCCGGAACGCCGGATTCTGTTGCCTGCTACGCTAAATTCATCAGCGGCGGCAGCGAAAACGGCCGCGGACAGTTCATCCTTCACGATGAATACGGCTACCGTGACCCCGAAACGTCCAACGAAGAAGGCTATGAAAGCCACAAGGTGGCACTGGCTGCCATCATGATTCCGAACACTGCGGAATGGACGCGCTTCGCGGCCCCGTTCGAATACACGGGCGTGGAGAAACCGGAAAAGCAATATATGCTGGCTTCGTTCACCACGAACCCCTTGCCGGGCGGCTCGGCTAACGACACGCTGTATATTGACAATGTGGAACTCATTTACAACTCCGAACTGGCTTCCTTAAAGTACGACGGCCAAGACCTCTTCGTTGCGGGCCAGACGCTGTATGACCTGCCGGGCGTGACCTATGACGAGAGCAAATTGGAATGCACATCCAATGGCCGCGCAGCCACCATCGAAAAAGACTATGATGAGGACAGCGGCGTGCTGACCATCACCGTCAAGGGCGACGACTGGAGCGAGGACAACCTCAACCAGCACGTCTACACCATGCGTTTCAAAGGCGTTTACCAGCTCCCGAACTCCGACTTCGAGAATTGGGCTTCGGACAAAGAACCGGGCAACGGTTGGAACTCCTTTGCTTCGGCCGGCGGTACTTTTGCAACCTTTGCTTCCATGTCGCCATCTCCCGAGAAAGCGGAAGGATACGATAGCAAGACAGCCGTAAAACTCACGTCCAAGAACTTGTGGATTGCCAATGCCAACGGCAACCTGACCACGGGCCGCATCAACATGGGCAGCATGACTCCGGCCGAGGCCGCCAACTACAACTTCACAGACCGGACGGACGCCGCCCACAGCGTGCTCTTCGCCGGTACGCCGGACTCGGTAATTTGCTACGCCAAGTTCATCAGCGGCGGCAGCGAGAACGGCCGCGGACAGTTCATCATTCACGATGACTACAGATATTGCGACCCCGAAACGTCCAACGAAGAAGGTTATGAAAGCCATAAAGTGGCGCTGGCAGCCATCATGATTCCGGACACCGCAGAATGGACGCGCTTCGCAGCACCGTTCGAATACACGGGCTTGGAGACTCCGGCCAAACAATACATGCTGGCTTCGTTCACCACGAACCCCGTGCCGGGCGGTTCCGCCAACGACACGCTGTACATAGATGGCGTAGAACTCATCTACAACTCCGAACTGGCTTCGCTGAAGTATGACGGAAAGGATATCCTCGTGGCTGGCAAGTATCTCTACGAACTGCCGGGCTCGACTTATGACGAGAGCAAACTGGAATACACTTCCAACGGCCGCGCAGCCACCATCGAGAAGAGCTACAACGAGGCCACCGAGGTGCTGACCATCACCGTCAAGGGCGACGACTGGAGCGAGGACAACCTCAACCAGCATGTCTATACCTTGCGCTTCAAGGCCGTTTACCAGCTCCCGAACTCCGACTTCGAGACGTGGGCTTCGGACAAAGAACCGGGCAACGGTTGGAACTCCTTCGCTTCGGCCGGCGGTACGCTGGCAGCTTTCGCCTCCATGTCGCCCTCGCCCGAGAAAGTGGAAGGACATAACAGCGAGACAGCCGTAAGACTCACGTCCAAGAACCTGTTCATCGCTGATGCCAACGGCAACCTGACCACGGGCCGCATCAACATGGGCAGCATGTCTCCGGCCGACTCTGCCAACTACAACTTCACCGACCTGACGGACGCTGCCCACAGCGTGCTCTTCGCCGGTACGCCGGACTCGGTGGTTTGCTACGCCAAGTTCATCAGCGGCGGCAGCGAGAACGGCCGCGGACAGTTCATCCTCCACGATGACTACAGATACTGCGACCCCGAAACGTCCAACCTGCCTGGCTACGAAAGCCACAAGGTGGCGCTGGCCGCCATCATGATTCCGGACACCGCGGAATGGACGCGCTTCGCGGCGCCGTTCGAATACACGGGCGTGGAGAAACCCGAACTGCAATACATGCTGGCTTCGTTCACCACGAACCCCGTGCCGGGCGGATCGGCCAACGACACGCTGTACGTGGACGACGTGAAGCTCATCTACAACTCCGAACTGGCTTCGCTGACGTTCGACGGACAAGACTTCTTCGTGGCAGGCCAGGCCGAATACGACCTCTCTGCCTATGCTTACGACGAGAGCAAACTGGCCTGCACTTCCAACGGCCGCGCAGCCACCATCGAGAAGAGCTTCGACGAAACCACGCAGGTGATGACCATCACCGTCAAGGGCGACGACTGGAGCGAGGACAACCTTAACCAACACACATACACCATCCAGTTCAAGGGCGCCGAGGCTACGGAATACACCAACAGCCTGCTGGTCGGCGTGGCTGGCAACTACACCGCACCCACGGAGCAGACCATCCAGCTGATCGAGGAAATCGACGGCAGCTACTCGTTCTTCTTGCCCGACTTCGCCTTCAGCGGCATGCAGATTGGCGACATCAAGGTGGAGAACCTGGAGCGCACGGAGAACGGCGAGACAGTGACCTACACCGGTTCGCAAACCATATCGCTCATGGGCGGCATGATGACCGTAACGCCCAATGTGGCTGCCACGGTGAACGGCGACAAGCTGACGGCCGAAATCTCCATCCCCGAAGTTAACGTGGAAGTGACTTTCGCGCCCGAACTGCTCATCGACAGCGACACGGACATCGCCGAAGGCCTGAACGGACTGTACAACGTGACCATCGACCGCACGTTCGCTGCCGGATGGAACGCTGTCTGCCTGCCCTACGCCACAACCATCGCGGAGCTGGGCGCCACGCAGGCTCAAGAGTTCACCAAGTATACGGGCGGTGCGCTGACCTTCGACAAGGTGAGCGACGGCAACCTGAAGGCCAACACGCCGTATCTGGTTTACTTCGAGGAAGAGACCGCACTGGCCGGCTACTTCTCCATGGAAATCGCAGGCAGCACGCCTGAGACCGTAAGCCAGGGCGAAGTAAGCTTCATCGGCAACTATGAGGCCGGCAAGGACATGACCGGAGCTTACGTGCTCACTGAAATCGACGGCAAGCAGTATCTCGCCGCAGGCGAAAGCACGCTGGGCAGCACGTCGGCCTACTTCACGGTAGAAGGCGAAGTGACGACCGAAATCCCCGTGCTGTTCGACGGTGAGGAAAGCGCCATCAACAGCGTGAAGGCCAACGGCGGCGCATTCGATGTCTACACCATCGACGGCATCAAGGTGCGCGAGAACGTCACGAACCTGAACGGCCTGCCGCGCGGCATCTACATTGTGAACGGCAAGAAAGTGGCCAAAAAGTAAGCAAGCCCCTTCAGGCCCTGCGCCTGAAAGCACAATAATCAGCATCCGCCTCGCGGGGAATTTTCCCGGCGAGGCGGATTTTTTGTATCCCGCGCGAAGGAACGGCGCGCGGCGCAAAACACAGATGGGAAACGGGCGAAAACGGGAAGCGGCTTCCGCAAGGCGACAGCGTACTCTGCGGAGAGTACTCGAGTACTTGCCGCAAAGTACAATTCCGGACTCCGCAAGGCGTTGCCCCCGGCCCCGCACCCGGAAGGCCTATTGCCCCGACTTGGCCGCAAGCTTGCGGCGCAGGTAGTCGTCCAGGCTCATGCCTTCCATGCGCTCGAAACAGCTCCGGGCCGTTTTGGCCGACCCGAATCCCACGCCAAGACAATCGTTCACCGTGAGAATCGTTCCGGCCGACACCCCGCGCTTCAATGCGGCAATGCGATAGGAATTGATGTAATCGTGGCTGTTGTTATACCCTTGGCTGCGCAGGCACTGCAGCAGCAAGTGGCGGTTGATGCCCGTAGCCGCGCACAAACGGTCGCGGCCGAAGGTGTTGTCCTGCCATTCCTGCCCATGCTGCATGAAATATTCCACGCGCTCGAAGCGCCTGCGGTTAGCCTCGTTGAAGTCCTCCTTGTCGGCCTCCACGATGGCTTCCTCGGCCGGCGCCTCGCTCACCTCCACTATCTCGGGCTTGGGCAGATGGATGGCCATGGTCTCCAGCGTGCGGAAGAAAAGATACATGTTCAGGAGGCTGAACAGATAGAAATACACGAGCAGCAGCGTGACGTTGAACACGGCCGCGGCCACCACGTAGAAAATCATGGTCAGCCCCATGGCCGTGAAATACCCCTTCACGTAGCGCGGAATCTCGGCGTTCCGGGCCAAAAGGCGCGGCAGGCGCAGGATGTTCACCACGTAATAGACAGAAAGCCAGAAACCACACAAACGAAACACCATGTCGGGCCTCCACCAATAGTCGGAAAACTCCCCGTAAGAATGGATAACCACGGGACGGTTGCCCAACAACAAACTTCCTATATATAATATAATAAGGAGTATGGCGGGCGAGGCATATTTCCACATGCGCCCCCACTGCAGGTAACCGGGCATGGGAATGCTCAGCGGATAAATGGCCTGCAGGAACGAAGTGACCACCAGGGCCAACAGCATGAACGGGTGGAAAAGCCCGATGTTCTCGAACTTGAGCAGGGAGGTGAAGGGAATGCCCGTGCAACACAGGGCTCCAAAGATGCCCATAATCCACGCCAGCGAAAGATATTGCACCTTGTAGCGGGAATAGAGCGACAACACAGCGGCCATCATCAGGTGGATGGTGGCAATCACGACCAATGTGACAAAAGCGACTTGTTCCATAAACAGACCCAATTAATCAATACACGTATTCAGGCAAACACCTCCTTCAGCACCTCGGGCGACTTCAACGCGGGAAACTCCGGAATGTGCAGGCGGTAATACTCGTTCAGCACCTCCAGGTAGCGCTCCCGCTCGAGCCGGTTCATGGCAAAGAAGCGCATCGAATCGTAGTTCATCCGCATGAAAATGGGAATGAGCGCGGCCTCGCGCGGCTCCAGACAGGCGTGGTGGAGCGGACGGGACGGCACGAAACAGGCATTCGCCATGTCGAAAAAGTCGCCCTCGTGCCACGCCTCCACATTGGGATAAAACCCGAGGAAACGGGTAAGCCGCGTGATGAAGACCAGATGGAAGTTGGAAAAGGCCCGCTCGCTGGCATCCAGCCACTCCAGGGAATAGAGCACGTAGGAAAACAGCGGCCCGTTGTCGGCCTCGTGCTTCAGCGCGCGGCACAGGAATTCGGCCAGGAACAGCGCCATGGCCGACTTGTAGGGGTCGTAGGGCAACGACTGGTAGGCATAGGCGAAACGCACATCGCGGATACGCTGCAAGGCCGCCTTCTGCCGGTAGTCGAAATCCAGCTCCAAAATGGAGAGCGGACGGAAAAACACGCCCTTCACCGCCGCCTTGCGCGACTTGGGCAACTTGACCATGAAGGACACCATCCCCCTCGTGGCGGTATAAATATCCACGATGAGAGAATTATCGTCGTATTTGAGCGAACGCAACACCACGCCCAGCGTTTTTTCCGGCATAAAGTCTCCTTTTTAACCTCTAAAATTAAGAAAAAGGCGCGTAACAGAAGGCCTGACCCTAAAAAAAAGTACTTTTTTGTGAGATTTTTCATGAAAAGCTTTGCCAGTTCGGAGAAAAGCACTACCTTTGCATCGCAATTGAGAACAGCAACCCGCAAAGAGTTGCAGCAAACAGATTCTCAGGAAACGGAGCGGAAGTTCCAAAAATGTTGGTCCCTTCGTCTATCGGTTAGGACGAGAGATTTTCATTCTCTAAAGAGGAGTTCGACTCTCCTAGGGACTACTAAGTTGAACGAATTATTTAAACAGAGAGATGGCTAATCACAAATCAGCGTTAAAAAGAATACGTCAGGCGGAGACCAGAAGACTCCACAACAGATACTACGCGAAGACCATGCGTAACGCCGTGCGCAAGTTGCGCGCTACGACAGACAAGGCAGAAGCTGCCGCTATGTACCCCAGCGTACAGAAGATGTTGGACAAGTTGGCCAAGGTGAACATCATTCACAAGAACAAGGCTGCCAACTTGAAGTCCAAATTGGCGCTTCACATCAACAAGCTGGCGTAAATCTACGTTTTAGAATAATAGCATAGGCTAAAAAGAAGAAATAGGCCGGACTTCGTCAAGTCCGGCTTTTTTGTACCCTTTCCGGAAAACACGCCCAAAAGGCTTCCCCGCCCGCTTCGCCGCAAAATGATGGACGCAAATCTGCACTTTTCATGCGGCTATCTCACAGATTTTGCGTAAATTTGTGCGTTAAAACGAACGCATAAAAATATGTCTGAAGAAGAAATAAAAGGCACAAGCTATTCGGCCAGCAGCATCCAAGTCCTCGAAGGATTGGAAGCTGTGCGCAAACGCCCCGCCATGTATATCGGCGACATCAGCGAAAAGGGATTGCACCACCTGGTGTATGAAACCGTGGACAACTCCATCGACGAAGCCCTCGCCGGCTACTGCACCCACATAGAAGTAACCATCAACGAAGACAACTCCATCACCGTGCAGGACAACGGCCGCGGAATACCGGTGGACATGCACGAAAAAGAGCACAAGTCGGCCCTCGAGGTCGTCATGACCGTGCTCCATGCCGGCGGCAAGTTCGACAAAGGCTCCTACAAGGTGTCGGGCGGACTCCACGGCGTCGGCGTCTCCTGCGTGAACGCCCTCTCTACCCACATGCTCTCGCAAGTGTTCCGCGACGGCAAGATCTACCAGCAGGAATACGAATGCGGCAAGCCGCTCTACCCCGTCAAGGTCGTAGGCGAAACCAGCCTGCGCGGCACGCGACAGCAGTTCTGGCCGGACGGCAGCATCTTCATCACCACTGAATACAAATACGAAATCCTGGCCAACCGCATGCGCGAACTGGCCTTCCTGAACGCCGGCATCACCATCACCCTGACGGACATGCGCGAAAAGGACGAAAACGGGAAGCCGCGCCAGGAAATCTTCCATAGCAAGGACGGACTGAAGGAGTTCGTCCGCTACATCGACTCCAGTCGCATACACCTCTTCAACGACGTCATCTACCTGAACACGACGAAGCAGGACGTTCCCATCGAGGTAGCCATCATGTATAACACAGGCTACACGGAAAATATCCACTCCTACGTGAACAACATCAACACCATAGAAGGCGGCACGCACTTGGCCGGCTTCCGCACCGCCCTGACGCGCACCCTCAAGAAATATGCCGAGGACGAATATGCCAAGGAATTGGAGAAACTGGAGAAAAACAAGGTGGAAATCTCCGGAGAAGACTTCCGAGAGGGACTGACCGCCGTCATCTCCATCAAAGTGGCCGAACCGCAGTTCGAAGGACAGACCAAAACCAAACTGGGCAACAGCGAGGTGGCCGGCGCCGTGCAACAAGCCGTGGGCGAAGCTCTGAGCTACTATCTGGAGGAGCACCCCAAGGAAGCAAAACTCATCGTCGACAAGGTCATCCTGGCCGCCACGGCCCGTGTGGCCGCCCGCAAGGCCCGCGAGAGCGTGCAGCGCAAGAGCCCCATGTCGGGCGGAGGAATGCCGGGCAAACTGGCGGACTGCTCCGACAAAGACCCCGCCAACTGCGAACTCTTCATCGTCGAGGGCGACTCGGCCGGCGGCTCCGCCAAGCAGGGCAGAAGCCGCCAATACCAGGCCATTCTCCCCATTCGAGGCAAGATCTTCAACGTGGAGCGCGTCATGTGGCACAAGGCGTTCGAACACGAAGAGGTGAACAACATCATCCAAGCCCTCGGCGTGCGCTTCGGACTGGGTGAAGATAGTAAAGAGGCCAACTACGAGAAGCTCCGCTACTACAAGGTCATCATCATGACCGATGCCGATGTCGATGGCTCGCACATCGACACTTTGCTCATGACGCTCTTCTACCGCTATATGCCGGAACTCATCCAGAAAGGGCACCTCTACATCGCCACGCCCCCGCTCTACCGCTGCAAGAAGGGCAAAATCGAAGAATACTGCTACACGGAGACCGACCGACTGCGCTTCATGCAGCAGTACAACAACGGGTCGGAACAGGGCGTGACCACACAACGCTACAAAGGTTTGGGCGAAATGAACCCGGAACAGCTGTGGGAAACGACCATGAACCCTGAGACGCGATTGCTGAAGCAGGTGACCATCGAGGACGCCGCAGGGGCCGACTACGTGTTCTCCATGCTCATGGGCGAGGACGTGGGCCCGCGCCGCGAGTTCATCGAACAGAACGCCACCTACGCGAACATCGACGCATAAAATGCGGAAACGGGCACGGCGGAAATGCCAGCTGCCCGTTCCGACACACAGCATAGCGCAACATCTGTTTCCACCATACAGCAGAAAGCCCCTCCGGCGGAGGGTCCGCCGGAGGGGCTTTGCTGTATCAGGCTGTTTCCTTTCAACCCAAGGCGTTGCACGAAATGGGGCAACAACGCCGGAACTGACGCTAAAGAATAGGAGGAACCGCGAGGAACGAGCGCTCGAAACCGGCTTCATTCCGTTCAGTACTACCCCGCAATGCCTCAGCGCCCCCAGAGTTTCTCAGACTCAGCACCAGAATCCGGATCAAGGACTGCTCCCACACGCGACATCGTCATCCTCTCGCCATACGAGTCTTCCACGGTCAGCGTGGTTGAGTTCAGCGTCACGATGCGCCACCTGTCCGTCTCGCCGTGTGCGGTAAGGACGATGGTGCTATGCCCGGCTTCGTAAGAAAACGACGCCGTTTCCGTGCTGCCGTCGGAATACGTCCATGTCATCGTGCCATCGGGATTGAACGTAACCGTTTCTCCATAATAGTTCCACGTTCCGAACAATTCTTGCGGCGCGTCGGACACCTCGTCGTCTTCCTCGCACGCCACCAGCCCCACGCTCACGAACACGGCGAAGAGCATCATCCATAAATAATCCAGTTTCTTCATTCTACGTCTGTTTTAAAAGTTAATCTGTGCTCAATAGAGCATGAGAAACGGCGTCTGTCAGTTCGACGCGCGGCACAACTCGATGTACGTTTCCGACACCCAACTATACCCCATGCTATATCCGGCTTGGGTCGTGATGGTCATCTTTTCGTCCGAGAAGGCTGCTTGCCCCACAACACCGTCTTCCATTCCATTATAGAGGTCGTAGGCGTAAATCAGGCCATTGGCCTCGTCCTCCCAGCGCCAGTTCGACACATCCATCGTCCCGTCACGGAAAAACATCATGTAAGTGCCGTCGGGCGAGAATCTCGCCGAGGTAGTGGCCCCACCGCCCGTATCAAAGAGCTCCTCGTCTTCCACGTCGATGCCCAACAGGTTCGTGGCCACCGCAACATAATCGTCGCCCACCCAATACGTGGCGTCGAGCACTTTCGTGCTGTCCATGTACATGATAGAGCGCGCCTTCGCCACGTCCCACGAGCGGCAGATGCGGTCGGTCGCTTCAGTCCATCCTCCCACGGGCGGCAGCCTGTCCACCGTCAAGGGTATGGTCAGGCCGGAATTGTCCGTCAGCACGAAGTCCACAATGTTGCCCACGCTGTCGCGCCCGGTCACTTTCAGTGTCCCGTATCCTTCCAGCTCAAACAAACCGTCCTCCACCTTGGTGAATCCGCCAAACACGAGACTTTCGTCCGCGATGTAGTCGCGCTTCACAGCCGATGCCATCACGCCGCGCAAGCGTCCGTTCTTTCCCGGCGCCTTTTTCATCATGTAGTAGGAAGCCGAAGCCTTCTGCAACAAATAATGGCCGTCGCCCAGCATCTCGATGAAACTGATGCCGCTCCCCGCATTGGAAACCTCGTATTTCCCGCTCACCTCAGGATACAAGTCGGCCACGGGCAGCAAGGTCGACGGGGCCGACATGTCGAAGTCCGAATCGTCCTCTCCCGACGGGCCTACAGGCCCCACATTATCGTCGTCATCGTCCGTCGTCCCGCTGCTTCCCACGCGCTCCATGGTCATCGGATAGCCATCTTCGTCCTCGATGGTGAGCGAGGTAGAAGTCAGCGACACGATGTGCCACCGCACCGTCTCTCCGTATGCGGTGATGATAATCGTTCTGCTTCCTGCGTCATACGTATAAGACGCCGTGCTCGACTCGCCATCGGAATCGGTCCACACGGCCCTTCCGTCGGAATAAAACGTGACCGTTTCCCCATAACAGTTCCACGACCCGAACAACTCCTGCGGCGCGTCGACTTTTTCATCGTCTTCCTCACACGCCGCCAGCCCTACGCTCATAACCATGGCGAAGAGCATCATCCATAAATAATTCAGCTTTTTCATACCAGACATTTTTAAGGTTGGTTAATACTGTATTTTTCCCTAAGAGCATTGCTCTTGAGACAAAAGTATATTAATTCGCCGAAAAAGCCAAACATTTCGGTAAAAATAAACGGAACTCCCCCTCTTTTGTTCAGCCCGGCAGATAGCCTTGCGCCTTCAGTTCCTCCACGGCGCTCTCCAGTTCGGCATACCAAGCTTCGCCAAAACGCCGCACCAGCGGCTCTTTCAGGAAGCGGTAGACCGGCAGGTCGAGCTGCCGCCCCTTCTCCACGGCCATGCGGCACACGTCCCACCGGTGGTAGTTCAGCGCCACCCCGCCACCGATTTTCTTGAGCCGGATGGGATAAAGATGGCACGAGAGGGGTTTGTAGAAGTGCGTCTTGCCTTCGCGATAGGCCTTCTCCAGCGCACAATAGCAATGGCCGCGCTCGTCGTAGCACGTGAACACGCAGTCTTTCCCGTTCACGATGCTGGTCACCAGGTCGCCCTCCTCGTCGGTGTAGGCCACCCCCTGGCGGTCGATGACGGCCTGTGCCGAGGCCGACAACATGGGCCACACGGCCTCGAGGGAATCCTCAATCGCGGCCACTTCGTCCAGTTCCAGCGGCGCTCCCGCGTCGCCCTCCACGCAGCAAGCCCCCTTGCAGGCCTCCAGGTCGCAGCAGAATTTCTCCGACAGACAGTCCATCGAGACGATGGCATCGTCAATCTGAATCATGGGTATACGGTCTTCTTTCATCGTTTTCTCACCATTTTATCGGGGTTTCCCCGTGTTGTTCCAAATAAGCGTTGGCCAGGCTGAAATGCTTGTTGCCGAAAAAACCGTGGTAGGCGGACAAGGGTGACGGATGGGCCGACGCAAGCACCAGATGGCGGCTGCGGTCGATGAACGCGCCCTTTTTCTGCGCGTATGCCCCCCAAAGGATGAACACCAGGTGTTCGCGCTCCTCGGCCAGGGCCTTGATGGCCGCGTCGGTAAACTCCTCCCAGCCCTGCCGTTGGTGCGAACCGGCCTGGTGCGCCCTCACTGTCAGGGTGGCGTTGAGCAGCAGCACGCCCTGCTCCGCCCAGCGGGTCAGGTTGCCGCTCTGCGGCACGGGTGTCCCCAAATCGTCATGTATCTCCTTGAAAATATTTTGCAGCGAGGGCGGAAAGGCCACCCCGTCGTTCACGGAGAAGCACAGGCCATGCGCCTGCCCGGGCCCGTGATAGGGGTCCTGCCCGATGATGACCACCTTCACCTTGTCGAAAGGGCAAAGGTTGAAGGCGTTGAATATCAGCCGTCCCGGGGGATAGCACGTCGCCGCATGGTATTCCCTCCGCACGAAATTCGTCAGGTTGGCAAAATATGGTTTCTCAAACTCGGCGGCCAGATGCCGCTTCCAGCTCGGTTCTATCTGTACGTCCATCTCGTCTGTTTTAGCACAAAAGAAAACGGGCAAAGCCTCCGCCGGGAAAGCGGAGACTTTGCCCTGTCCACCTATTTCTGAAACATAATCAGTCCTTGATCAGGTCCTTGCCCGTCATGTCGGCCGGCTGCGGCAATCCCATGATGTGCAGGATAGAAGGCGCCACGTCGGCCAGAATACCGTTCTCCACCTTGGCGTTCTTGTTTTCCGTCACATAGATGAAGGGCACGGGGTTCAGCGAGTGGGCCGTGTTCGGCGTGCCGTCCTCGTTGATGGCGTGGTCGGCATTGCCGTGGTCGGCGATGATGATGACCTCGTAGTCGCCCATGGCCTTGGCCGTCTCCACCACCTCTTTCACGCATTCGTCCACGGCCACGACGGCCTTCTCGATGGCTTCGTACACGCCCGTGTGGCCCACCATGTCTCCGTTGGCGAAGTTCACCACGATGAAGTCATACTTGTCTTCCTTGATGGCTGCCACCAGTTTGTCCTTCACCTCATAGGCGCTCATCTCCGGCTTCAGGTCGTAAGTGGCCACCTTGGGCGAGGGCACCAGAATGCGGTCTTCGCCTTCGAAGGGCGCCTCACGCCCGCCGTTGAAGAAGAATGTCACGTGGGCATATTTCTCCGTCTCGGCCGTGTGCAGCTGCTTCAGCCCCTTCTTGCTCAGGTATTCGCCCAGCGTGTCCTCCACGTTTTCCTTCGGGAAAAGGATGTGCACGCCCTTGAAGCTGGCGTCATAGGGCGTCATGCAATAGTACTGCAGGCCCGGAATGGTCTGCATCCCCTCTTCCGGCATGTCCTGCTGCGTGAGCACGACGGTCAGCTCCTTGGCGCGGTCGTTGCGGTAGTTGAAGAAGATCACCACGTCGCCCTCCTTGATGGTTCCGTCCACCGTGGAGTTGTTGATGGCCTTCACGAACTCGTCCGTCACACCCTCGTCATAGGACTCCTGCATGGCCGCCACCATGTCCGTGGCCTGCTTGCCTTCGCCCTTCACCAAGAGGTCGTAGGCCTCCTTCACGCGGTTCCAGCGCTTGTCGCGGTCCATGGCATAGAAACGCCCGATGATGGACGCGATGACGCAACCGGTCTTCTCGCACTCGGCCTGCAACTGCTCGATAAATCCTTTCCCGCTCTTCGGGTCAGTGTCGCGGCCGTCCATGAAGCAGTGCACATAGGTGTGCTCGATGCCGTACTCCTTGGAAATCTCACAAAGTTTGAACAGGTGGTGCAACGAAGAATGCACGCCGCCCGTGGAAGTCAGCCCCATCAGGTGCACGCTCTTGCCATTCTTCTTGGCATATTCGTATGCCGACACGATTTCGGGGTTCTTCAGGATGCTCCCGTCGGCGCATGCGCAGTTGATTTTCACCAAATCCTGATACACGATGCGGCCCGCGCCAATGTTCAGGTGGCCCACCTCGGAGTTGCCCATCTGCCCGTCGGGCAAGCCCACGTTCTCGCCCGAAGCCAACAGCTGCGAGTGCGGGTAGTTCTGGGCCAGGTAATCCATGTAAGGCGTGGGGGTGCAGAAGATAGCGTCGTCCTTAGCGCGATCGCCAATGCCCCAACCGTCGAGAATCATCAAAAGTGCTTTCTTTGCCATAATAATATGTATTTAAAATGATTGTCCTTTACGTTATCCGTGCAAAATTACGAATAGTTTTCGATATATCTTCTTCCGAAGAAGAATTTTCACACCTTTTATCTCTATCAGAGGAGAAAAAAGGCGCACGTGGAAGGGACAAGACGGACGGACGGGCACGGCACAGGGTCCCGGTTGACGGCAAGACGCCGTGCGGCGTGCGAAAAAGTACTTTCCGCAAAGCATTCGAGTACTCTGCGGAAAGTACTCGAATACTCTGCGCCAAGTACGGCGACGGGCCCCGCACGGCGCGACGGAAGAAAGCAGCCCGCACCACCGCCCATGGCGGAATGCGGGAGCGCCCTCCCCGAAGAGGAAACGCCTGAGGACCGCACGACCGCGCCTGAGCAATAAATGCAGACATTTTCCCCATCCCCGGATGCCCGCACCGGGCTGCCCGCAGGCCGGCAGGGCCTCATCCGACGGCGGAAGGGAAACGCCGCCAAGGCACCCCCGCAACGGGACTCAGCGCAGGCCGGCACGACGGCACTGCCTCAGCACCAGAGCGAACCACAACAGGAAAATGGCCCGAAGCCACAAGGCAAAAGGCAAGGGCAGGAGCAACAGGAAAAAGGCGCACTGGGCATGGAGCAGGTGGAGCGCCTGCCGGGGCGTGACGCGCATCTCCAGCAAGCGGCCGTAGAAAGAAGCCAGGAACAGCACCGGAGCACTACGCAACATGAAGGCCTTGAAAGCCGCGAACAGGGAGGGACGGGAGGCGGAAACGCGACCGCAGTCCAAAACCGAAACCGGAAGACTCATTTCTTTTTTCATCGTCGTAAAACATTAAAGGTTGAACTTCATGACGCAAAGAAACAACCCCGTCGTGTCAATCTACGACACGGCGGCGGATTTTTTTGTTAAAAGTGACGGGCGGCGCGCACCAAATGAGAAAATTAACCTCAAAAGCCAGCCCCGCCCATATTTGACCGGACCAAAGATTTGCAAAATCCCAAAAATCACTAACTTTGCAAAAACAGCAGCGCTCAGCCATGAACCGGAATGAAACAGAACAAACATTGCTTGCCTTACTCAAAGAATACGATGAATCGGGTATCGCGGAACAGATAGATTACCAGAAATTCTATCTCTATTCCATTATTACCCATTCCACCGCCATCGAAGGCAGCACGGTCACGGAAATAGAAAACCAACTCTTATTCGACGAAGGTATCTCGGCAAAAAAACGCAGCATACAAGAGCAGTTGATGAACCTCGACCTCAAAAAGGCCTACGAAAAATCCATGATGCTGGCCCGACAGCATACGGACTTCTCGGTCGACATGCTCAAGGCCATGTCGGCATTAGTGATGAAAAACACAGGGGGAGAATACCACACCATCAACGGGGATTTCGACGCATCAAAAGGCGAATTCCGCCTCTTAGGAGTCACGGCAGGAACCGGCGGCAGTTCTTATATGAACTTCCGCAAAGTGCCGGAAAAAATGGAAGAGTTCTGCCAACAAATCAACGAAAGGAGACGGCAGTTGATTGAAAACGGCAACATCATCGACCAATACTTGCTAAGTTTCGACGCCCACCTTCTCTTAGTGACCATCCACCCGTGGGTGGACGGAAACGGGCGAATGTCCCGCCTCGTCATGAACCACCTGCAATATGAATTCGGGTTAGTTCCCTCAAAAGTAGTCAAAGAAGACAAGGCCGAATACATACAATCGCTCATCAACGCACGCGAATCTGATTCGCCCGAACCATTCCGGACGTTCATGCTGGAAGAGCACATCAAGAATCTCAGCAAGGAAATGGAGCGCTACAAGGCATCGCAGACATCCGACCCGATAAAAGCCTTCCTGAACCGGTAACCGGACAACCGTTCCAAGCTCCCCCCAGTTCCGGCGAATTTGGAACCCGATTAAAAAACTTTTGTTCGCCGGTCTGAACCATATAAGGCGCGGCCGAGGAAATGACATCAATCATGCACCGCACGAGTTACCAGCGAGATTGCCACAAAATAGCAAATACATTTTGATGCCATTGCCCCCGCATTTCCTGCCTACGCCCCCGTGAGCGCCCGGCTTTTCGCAGTCAGCCCTTGTATCTTCTCCTGCAGGAAGGCCTTGAATTCGTGCGACGCCAAGACCTCGATGTCTTCATACAGCCCCAAGACGAAGCGGGCCACGCCCTGGAAACTGCACACCTCGGTGGACAGCAGCCAACGCCCGTCGCCGTCGGGACGCAACTGGCGGGCGGCTTGCGGATATTCTTCCTTCAACAGGTTGCACGACAAACGGCCCAGGCGGAGCACCACCGGCAACCGCTCCTCGCCGCTGAAACGGAACAGGTCTGTGTACACCCTCGCATGTTGTTCTTCGTGGCTCCACAACAGGTCCAACACCTCCACCCGCCCGATGCGGCTCACCTTGAACGTCTTGTTCTGTCCGCTCCGCAGTTCGTAGCAGCGGACGGCGGCATGGTTTTCCAGGAAACAATACGGCTCCACCGCGCGGTCGTCCACACGATTGCTGTGCGACGAACTGTAGTCGTGCAAAACGACTTGCCGGTGGAGCTTCACGGCTTCGTAGAGCCGCTGGAGGTTCCCGGCCTGCACGGGGTCGGCTTCCATGGCATTCAGTATGCCGAAGTCGTAGATGCGCTCCAGTTTGTGGCGGAGGTGGCGCACCTGCACGTCGGCGTCGGAAGCCATGTCGAGCACGTGGCGCAGCGCGAGGGCCTCGTCCTCGGTGAAATGGACCAATTGCGTGATTTCCTTGAAAAACGGAGACGACTTGTCGAGGCGGTAGACGTTGCCCTGCTTCACGACCTCGAAACCGGTGTCGCGAAACAGCTCCAGATAGCGGTAGAGCGTGCGGCGGCTCAAGTCCAGTTTGCGGCACAGTTCGTCCATGGTGTACTCGCGGTTTTGCGTGAGCAGCACCATCAGTCGCAGTTGACGTTCGAAGATGCCCAGTTCCATCGTCTGTCAGCCTTTCATTTCCTCGGGCGGGAAAAGCTCCAGCTGCCCGTCGCCCAAGAGGTTGTAACTCATGCGGTGATAGGGCGATGGGCCAATCCGGCGGATGGCTTCGCGGTGCGCCTTGGCCGGATAGCCCTTGTTGGAGTCCCAGTGGTACGCAGGATATTCTTCGTGCAGGCGGAGCATATAGTCGTCGCGGTAGGTCTTGGCCAGGATGGACGCGGCGGCGATGCTCATGTACTTGCCGTCGCCTTTCACCACCGTGGTGTAGGGCAAGTCGCGATAGGGACGGAAGCGGTTGCCGTCCACCAAGAGCGCCTGCGGACGGACCTTCAACTGGTCGAGCGCGCGGTGCATGGCCAGGAACGACGCGTTGAGAATGTTGATTTCGTCAATCTCCTGCGGGGAAACCACGCCCACGGCCCAAGCCAGCGCGTCGCGCTCTATCTCCTCGCGGAGCTGGTAGCGCCGCTTCTCGCTGAGCTGCTTGGAGTCGTTGAGCCGCTCGTTGCGGTAGTCCTTGGGCAGGACGACCGCGGCGGCAAACACCGCCCCGGCCAGGCATCCCCGTCCGGCCTCGTCGAGACCGGCCTCCACCACGTCCGGATTCAAATAGGGTAACAGCATGGGCGCGCGTCAGTTTTCAAATTCGGCAATCGTAGCCCGGTAGAAGGCCGGAAAATCTATCATCGGGATGGCCGGGACGACGCCTTCCCCCAACGGCTTCTGCCGGGCCTTTTCCGCCTCGAGCGCGGCCAGGCGGGCTTTCATCCAACCGGCCGCCTCGGCTTTCACCTCCGCGTCGTCCTTGCAATTCTTCTGGATGGCCTGCACCCAGCTGTAGATGGAGAAATCCGGCGCCCCGAACTCATCAATGAAACGCGAGCAACGGGCCGCGAACTCTTTCCATTCGCCCATGGCCTGGGCTGCCTCGATGGCAGCCAGTTGCACGATTTTCTCCCGGTCCTCCACCTTCCATTTCTTCATCTCTTTCTCATAAGCATCCATGCCCGCTTGGTCGTAAGTCACTTTCCCGTCCGCGCCCCTGCGGATGAAGCGGCGGGTATAATTCATCCACGCCATCGAAAGGCAGGCCTCCAACTGGTCTTTATCATAACGGGCGCAGAACTCATCCTTGTGCGAAAGCACGTAGCGGAACGGCTCGGTCATGGGCGTGGCATGCTTCAGGAACACCTCGTAGAGCCGGGCGTTCGTGAGCATGTCCGCCCCGCGCCCCTTGAGCAATTCACCGGCCACCTCTTCCGTCTTCTGCGCGTCGTAGGCCGAGCCCAGCACGTCCAGATAGTCCGTCAGGAACGTGGTGTCGCGATCCCCGGCATCGTAACGGGCCGTCATGGCCGCCAGTCCCTTGCTGCCTATCCCCCGCTTCACTTTCTCCAGAAACCTGGCGGCATTGGAGTCTCCTCCCACGATGCGGTTCACCTCCTTGCCTTCGGCGTCGAAGAAAAGGAAAGTGGGATAAGCCCTCACTCCCCATTGCTTATGCAGTTGCGGGCCTTCGCCTTTCTCCATGTCCACTTTCAAGCAGACGAACTTGGCGTTGAAGTAATCGCCCATGAGCTTTTGCGGGAACACCTTCGTGGTCATCATGCGACAGGGACCGCACCAAGTGGTGTAGCAGTCAACGAACAGCATCTTGCCCTCCGCCTTGGCCATGGCCAAAGCCTCGGCAAACGTCTTTCCCTCCACGAAGGCCACGCCGCCTTCGGCCTCCTGCGCCCGCAAGACGCCGAGGCTTATGCAGAAAGACAACAGGAACAACACTATTTTCTCTTTCATTTCCTTCATCTTACTTCGGTTTTTATTGCCTGCAAAAATAGACAAAACAGGGCTATGGGGCAAAGAAAACCGGAACAGAAAAAAGAAATTCTCTGTTTTTTCACGAAATTGAAACAACAGGCGGCTACTTTTGCAGTAGCTTAAAAACCAAGAAACATGGACACACAAGCAACTTATCGCATCGAAGAAACCGCGGACGGGTTCCTGGCCTACCAACTGCAGAACCCTTCATGCTACGCCTACGGCGCCACAGAAGAAGAGGCCCGCGAGGCGCTGTCGGAACTGGCATACGAAAACCGCGACCTCTACGCCTACGAGGAATGGAACTGACACTCATGAGGATATAAACAGAGGCCGGCAACCGTCCCGTGCTTGCAATGTGCAATGCGCGGAGCAGTTGCCGGCCTCTGTTTATCACACGCGGGACAATGCCCGTCACCGCTCAGAACATCGCCGACACGCGCTCTATCCCTTCCGCCAAGGCGTCGACCTCGGCGCGGGTGTTGTAGAGGGCGAAAGAGGCGCGCACCGTGCCTTCCACGCCCAAACGGTGCATGAGCGGCTCGGCGCAGTGGTGACCGGTGCGCACGGCGATGCCCAGACGGTCGAGCAGCGTGCCCATGTCCAAATGGTGGATGTTCCCCACGAGGAACGACACCACCGCGTCGTGCTCCGCGGCCTCGCCCAGGATGCGCATGCCGGGAATGCGGCGCAGGCGCTCCAAGGCGTAATGCGTCAGGTCGCGCTCATGCACCTGAATCTGGTCCATCCCCAAGCGGGAAACATAATCCAGAGCGCGGGCCAAGCCAGTAGTGGCCACGTAGTCGGGCGTACCGGCCTCGAACTTCAACGGCGGAGCGGCGAAAGTGGTATGCTCGAACGACACGTGCCCTATCATCTCACCACCGCCCATGTAAGGCGGCAGGCGGTCGAGCCACGACTCTTTCCCGTAGAGCACACCGATGCCCGTGGGGCCGTAGACCTTGTGGCCGCTGAACGCGAAAAAGTCGCAATCGAGGGCCTGCACGTCCACCGCGAAATGCGGCGCGCTCTGCGCCCCGTCGACCAAGACCGGCACGCCGTGGGCGTGGGCTATCTCAATCATACGGCGCACGGGATTCACGGTACCGAGCACGTTGCTCACGTGCGTGACACTCACGATGCGTGTCCGCTCGTTGAACAGTTTCTCGTATTCATCCATCAGCAGTTCGCCGCGGTCGTTCATCGGGATGACCCGCAGGCGGATGCCCTTGCGGGCCTGCACCAGCTGCCAGCTCACGATGTTGGCATGGTGTTCCATCTCGCTCACGATGACCTCGTCGCCCTCGCGCATGAAAGCCTCGCCGAAGCAGGAGGCCACGAGGTTGATGCTCTCCGTGGTGCCGCGGGTGAAGACTATCTCCGCCGTGCTGCGGGCATTCAGGAAGCGGCGCACCGTCTCGCGGGCGGCCTCGTGCAGCTCCGTGGCCTGCTGCGAGAGGAAATGCACGCCGCGGTGCACGTTGGCGTTCACATTGTAATACTCATCCGCCATGGCCTCCACCACTTGGCGAGGCTTCTGCACCGTGGCGGCATTGTCCAGATACACCAACGGACGCCCGTACACTTCGCGCCGCAAAATGGGAAAGTCTTTCCTGACTTCTTCTATGTCATACATATCCGTATCCTCCCTTTATTTACACATGCGGCAACCCGAACAGCGGCTCAGCTCGCCGCGGAAGCGCTTCTCCACCAGATGGCGGAGACGGTCGCGGAGCGCCTCAAGCGAGATGGCGTCGATAACCTCGCCCGCGAAAGCAAACTTGAGCAACATGCGGGCCTCGTCGAGGCTGATGCCGCGCTGGCGCATGTAGAAGAGGGCTTGCTCGTCCATCTGCCCCACGGTGGAACCATGGCTGCACTTCACGTCGTCGGCATAAATCTCCAGCATGGGCTGGCTGTACATGCGGGCCTCGGGCGTGGCGCACAAATTGGCGTTGCGCTCCTCCGACACCGTCTGCTGCGCACCATGGCGCACCAACACGCGGCCGGCAAAAGCCCCCGTAGAGCGGTCGTCCATCACGTACTTATACAACTGGCGGCTCGTGCAACGCCCCACGCGGTGGTCGATGAGCGTATTGTTGTCCACATGCTGCTCCTTGTCGGCAATCACACCTCCGTAGAGGTTCGTCTCCGCCCCCTCGCCGGAGAGTGTCACGTCCGTGCGGTTGCGCGTCAATCCGTTGTGCAATGTGAAATTATAAAGGCTCACCACGCTGTCGCGCTGCTGGTCGACATACATATTGCTGAAACGGCGGTTCTTCACGTGCGTCTCTTCCAGTTCGTACAATTCCAAATGCGAGTTCTCCCCCGCAAAGACCTCCACAATCTGGGTGGTCAGGAAGTCGCGGTCGTCCATCGCATGGTCACAGAACAGGAGACGGGCCTGCGCCCCTTCTTCCAGAACCACCAGCACACGGCGGTTCACCATCAAGCCGACATCCGAGCGCAAGAGGTTCACCACTTGTATCGTGCGCTCCACCGCTACGCCGCGCGGCACGTAGACAAACAGTCCGTCCTGTGCCAGCATGGTGTTCAGCGCGTTCAGCGCGTCCTTCCCCGTGCGGGCCAGCCGGCCATAGCAGGCCTCCACCTTCTCCGGGAATTCCTGGGCCGCCCGACGCAGGGAGCACACCACCACGCCCGGCGGCAAGGCTGCCGAGGGGAGGGCCTTCTCCCAAAAGGCGTCGTTGAGCATGAAATAAAGCGAGGTGCTCAGGTTGGGCACGTCGCAACGAAACGCCTCGTATGGATTCACCGCAAACTCCACCCGCTTCAGATTCACCCCATAATCAGGCGCGAAAGCTTCCGCCACGTCGGTATACTTGTAACGCTCCACCTTGCGCGTGGGGAAGCCCAGCCGGGCGAAATCGGCAAAAGCCTGTTCCCGCAACGCGTTCATCGCAACAGCGCTGTTGCGGTCTATCAACTCGCGGTTGGCGGTGAACAAATCCAGATATTGTTGTTCGCTGTTCATATCCGTCTCTCCTTAAACGGCCTCCGTTTCGGCCTTAATCCAGTCAAACCCTCTCTGTTCTATTTCTGTAGCCAGTTCCGGTCCGCCGGTCTTCACGATGCGACCGGCCATCAGCACGTGCACCACGTCGGGCCTCAGGTAGTCCAGCAGGCGCTGGTAGTGAGTGATGACCAACGCGGACGTCTCCGGCGTGCGAAGTTTGTTGAAGCCCTCGGCCACGATGCGCAAGGCGTCCACGTCGAGCCCAGAGTCGGTCTCGTCGAGGATACTCAGCTTCGGCTCGAGCATGGCCATCTGGAAGATCTCGTTGCGTTTCTTCTCGCCTCCACTGAAGCCCTCGTTCACCGAACGGTTGGCCAGCTTGCTGTCGAGCTCCACAATCTTCCGCTTCTCGCGCATCATCTTCAGGAAATCACCCGCGCCCATCGGCTCCAGGCCTTGGTACTTGCGCTTGGCGTTCACCGCCGCACGCATGAAGTTGACCATCGACACACCGGGAATCTCCACCGGCTGCTGGAACGAGAGGAAAAGCCCTTCGTGGGCCCGCTCCTCGGGCTTCAAGGCCAGGAGATCCTTGCCGTTAAACGTCACGCTGCCGCGCGTCACCTCGTAGGCCGGATTACCCACCAGCACGTTGCTTAGCGTGCTCTTTCCTGCGCCGTTCTGCCCCATGAGGGCATGTATCTCGCCGGGCTTCACCGTCAGGTCGATGCCTTTCAATATCTCTTTGCCATTGATGCTGGCATGCAAATCTCTAATCTCTAACATGATGTATGGCTTTTATGTTGTTGCTTATCCCACCGTGCCTTCCAAGGAGACGTTCAGAAGCTTCTGCGCCTCCACGGCAAATTCCATCGGCAGTTTGTTTATCACGTCCTTGGCATAGCCGTTCACAATCAGTCCCACGGCTTCCTCGGTCGGGATGCCGCGCTGGTTGCAATAGAACAGCTGCTCTTCGGAAATCTTGGACGTGGTGGCCTCGTGCTCCACGATGGCCGTGTCGTTGTGCACGTCCATATAAGGGAATGTATGCGCGCCGCAGTCGCTCCCCAGCAGAAGGGAGTCGCACGAACTGTAATTGCGCGCGCCGTCGGCCTTCGGGGCCACACGCACCAGACCGCGGTAGGAGTTCTGGCTCCGTCCGGCCGAAATTCCCTTGCTGATGATGGTGCTTTTCGTGTTCCGCCCGATATGGATCATCTTCGTGCCCGTATCGGCCTGCTGGAAGTTGTTGGTCACTGCCACGCTGTAGAACTCCGCCTGCGAGTTGTCGCCCGTCAGGATGCAACTGGGATATTTCCACGTGATGGCGGAGCCCGTCTCCACTTGCGTCCACGACAACTTGCTGTTCGCCCCGCGCAAATGACCGCGCTTGGTCACGAGGTTCAGCACGCCGCCGCGGCCTTCCGCATCACCGGGATACCAGTTCTGCACGGTGCTGTACTTCACTTCGGCGTTCTCGTTCACCACGATTTCCACAATGGCTGCGTGTAGCTGGTTCTCGTCGCGCATCGGTGCGGTGCAACCTTCCAAGTAAGACACATAACCTCCGTCGTCGCAGACGATAAGCGTGCGTTCGAACTGTCCCGTGTTCCGTGCGTTGATACGGAAATACGTGGACAACTCCATCGGACAACGCACGCCCTTCGGGATATACACGAAAGAACCGTCACTGAACACGGCGGAATTCAGCGCCGCAAAATAATTGTCGCGGTAAGGGACAACCGAACCCAAGTATTGGCGGACCAAATCCGGATACTCGCGCACGGCTTCGCTGATGGAGCAGAAGATGATGCCGCGCTCCGAGAGTTTCTCCTTGAACGTGGTCTTCACCGAAACGGAATCCATCACGGCGTCCACCGCCGTCCCGCTCAGTGCCAACCGCTCCTCCAAGGGGATGCCCAGTTTGTCGAACGTCTTCATCAGCTCCGGGTCAATCTCGTCCAACGACTTCGGCCCGTCCTTCTTCATGCCTTTCGTCGGGTCGGCATAATAAGAAATTGCTTGGTAATCTATCTCTGGCAAAGTGAGGTGCCCCCACGAAGGCTGCTTTTGCGTCAGCCAGTAGCGAAACGCCTTCAGGCGGAACTCCAACAGCCATTCCGGCTCTTCCTTCTTAGCCGAAATCAAGCGCACCACGTCTTCATTGAGCCCACGCTCAATGATTTCCGTCTGCACGTCGGTTGTGAAGCCATACTCGTACTTCTTCTGCGCCATCTCGCGGACGAACCGGTTTTTCTCCTCCTCCGTCCCGATGCGGCCAGCCTCCGCCCCGCTCCTCGTCTTCTCGTCTTTGTTACTATTTTCTCTCATATTCTAATTATAATTAAAGGACGGAATGCTCCACGAATGTATCTCATGGTAACATCCTCGTCCTTCATTGTATCACTCTTAAAAAGCTAATCTTGCCGGTCGCGTGCCTAATCCGTTCGCCCGTCGGGCGGAACCATACGCTTCACCACCCGGTCCACATGAGGTTTGCACGCGTCGAACGCCACGCCCGCCACGGCATGCACCGGCCCGTAGAAACGAGATGTCCCAATTGCCGAGGCCGGAACCAGATGCAGGCTGGAAGCCACGTTCAGGGCGCAACTCAGGAACAGCAGGTACTTCACCCCGCCGAGCAGTGCGCCCCCCAAACGGTTCAAGCCGCCCAAATGTACCGTCTCCGCGGCCTTCGTCAACACGAACGCCACGAAAGACAAGGCTGCCGGGATGCCCAGCCATATCAAGACGAAGGCTAAGCCCCTCCCGAAGGTCACGTCGCCCCCCACAAGAGGAGCCAACCATTCGCCCAACGCGGAATAGAGCATAAAGGCCAACAGCAGGCCGGCAAAGAACCCCACCGTGGAAACCGTCTGACGGAAGAAACCGCCCATGGCGCCCTTCACGAGGCCTACGAGCAACACGGCCAATATCAGAATGTCCAGCACGCCCATGGCAAGCCTGTCAAAGTTTCGCCTTGACTTCCACTTCCTGGAAGGTTTCTATCATGTCGCCCTCGCGAAGGTCGTTGTAGTTCACCAAGCTGATACCGCACTCGAAGTTCGTACCCACTTCCTTCACGTCGTCCTTGAAGCGCTTCAGGTCGTTGATGGCGCCGGTGTGCACCACGATGCCATCGCGAATGACGCGGGCCTTGTTGGTGCGCTGCACCTTGCCGTCCACCACGTATGCGCCGGCCACCGTGCCCACCTTGCTGATGTGGTAAACCTGCCGCACCTCGACCGTGGCCGTCACCTCTTCCTTGACCTCCGGCGCGAGCATGCCTTCCATGGCTGCCGTCACTTCCTCTATCGCGTCGTAGATGATGGAATAGAGGCGGATGTCGACGCCCTGCTGCTCGGCCATCTTGCGGGCCGTGGCCGACGGGCGCACCTGAAAGCCGATGATGATGGCTTCGGAAGCCGCGGCCAAGGCCACGTCGCTTTCGGAAATCTGGCCCACGGCCTTGTGAATGACATTCACGGCAATCTTCTCCGTGGAAAGCTTGATGAGCGAGTCGCTCAAGGCCTCGATGGAGCCGTCGACATCGCCCTTGACGATGACATTCAGTTCCTGGAATCCGCCTTGCGCTATGCGACGTCCCACTTCGTCGAGCGTGAGGATGCGCTGGGTACGCAATCCCTGCTCGCGCTGCAACTGTTCGCGCTTGCTGGTGATTTCGCGGGCCTCCTGCTCGGTGTCCATCACGTGGAAGGTGTCACCGGCCGTTGGCGCGCCGTTCAGGCCAAGTATGGTAGCTGCCTGCGCGGGACCGATTTCCTTCACCCGTTGGTTACGCTCGTTGAACATGGCCTTCACGCGGCCATAGTTCGTTCCGGCCAGCACGATGTCGCCCACGTGCAACGTACCGTTGGACACGAGCACAGTGGCCACATAGCCGCGCCCCTTGTCGAGCGACGACTCGATGATGGAACCCGTGGCCTTGCGGTTCGGGTTGGCTTTCAGGTCGAGCATCTCGGCCTCGAGCAACACTTTCTCCAGCAAGTCCTCCACCCCGATGCCCTTCTTGGCCGAGATGTCTTGGCTCTGGTACTTTCCGCCCCACTCCTCCACGAGGAAGTTCATCTGCGCCAGGCCTTCCTTTATCTTGTCCGGGTTGGCTCCCGGTTTGTCTATCTTATTAATGGCGAACACGATGGGCACACCGGCAGCCATGGCATGGTTGATAGCCTCCTTGGTCTGCGGCATGATGTCGTCGTCGGCAGCGATGATGATGATGGCAATGTCCGTCACCTGCGCTCCGCGGGCACGCATGGCCGTGAAGGCTTCGTGACCCGGGGTGTCAAGGAACGTGATATGGCGCCCGTCCTCGAGCGTCACGTTATAGGCGCCGATATGCTGGGTGATGCCACCGGCCTCGCCGGCAATCACGTTGGTCTTGCGGATATAGTCGAGAAGCGACGTCTTGCCATGGTCCACATGTCCCATGACCGTCACGATGGGAGCGCGCGGCACCAAGTCCTCTTCTTCGTCTTCTTCCTCGTTGACAGCCTCGGAAACTTCGGCACTGACATATTCCGTCTTAAAGCCAAACTCTTCGGCCACGAGGTCGATGGTCTCGGCATCCAGGCGCTGGTTGATAGACACCATGATGCCGATGCTCATGCAAGTGCTGATGACCTGCGTGACCGGCACGTCCATCATGGCAGCCAATTCGTTTGCCGTGACGAACTCCGTCAGCTTCAGCACCTTGCTTTCGGCCGCCTGTTCCTCGAGCCGTTCCTCCATCGTGGCACGCGCCATGTCGCGTTTCTCCTTGCGGTATTTGGCGCCCTTGCCGGCCTTTCCTTTTCCTGTGAGGCGCGCCAGCGTCTCCTTCACCTGCCTTGCCACGTCCTCGTCGGACACTTCGACCTTCGGGGCGGCCGTCTGCGGCCGGTTCTTGCCCTTGCCGTGCTTGCCGGCGCCGCCTTGTGCCGAGCCGTTAGCCCCGTCGCGTTTCTTCCCGCTTTGCTGTCCGGCCACGGCATTCACGTCCACACGCTCCTTGCCGATGCGCACGCGCTTTCTCTTGTTTCCGTCCGCGTTGTCCTGTCCGCCCGCTCCTTGGCGCTCCCGCCCGGCTCCGGCCTGGCGGTTTTTCTCCTCGCGCTCCTTGCGTTTCTCCTCTTTCGTCTTTTTCTTCGGACGGGTGGACTGGTTCAGGCTGTCAAGGTCGATGTGCCCTTTCACCTTCAGTTGCGGAACGGCCTGCGCCGTATGGTTCAAACGGAACACGCCATCCTCTTCCGTACCGATGGAAGACGCCTTTTTGTCCGCCGCGCTTTCCGCCGCAGGTGCCGGGGCGCTTTCCGCCGCGGGGGCGGGAGCGGGAGCCGGCTGCTGAGCGGCCGGTGCGGCCGGGCGACGCCCGTTCAGGCTGTCAAGGTCGATATGCCCCACGATTTTCGGTCCTTTCCGCACCGTGCTTTCAGGCTGCGGCGCCGGTTTCTCCTCGGGCAGCGAGATGGAAGCCTTCTTTTCCTTGTGTTGCCGCTTGCGGCTGACGGCGGCGGCGTCGTCCCTCAACCCCTTGTCCTTCTTGAACTCCGCCACGAGCATCTGATACTGCTCGTCCGTGATTTTGGTGTTGGGGTTGGGTTCCACGTCGGCAAATCCTTTCTTCTGCAGGAATTCCACGGCCGTCTGGATCCCCACGTTGCATTCCTTGGTTACTTTATTCAGTCGTATACTCATATATATGTCATCTTTCCTCTTCAAATTCTTCTCCTAAGATTCTCAACACGTCGTCCACGGTTTCCTCCTCCAGGTCGGCTTGCGACACCAACATCTCCCGCGGCGCGTCGAGCACGTCGCGAGCCGTTTCCAGCCCTATGCCCTTCAGGGCGTCGATGACCCACTGGTCGATGTCGCCTGCGAACTCGTCCAGATAGATGTCGTCGCCCTCTCCGCTTTCACCTTCCACTTCGCGGAACACGTCGATGGTGTATTCCGTCAGCATGCTGGCCAGCTTGATATTCAAACCGCCCTTACCGATGGCCAGCGACACTTGGTCGGGCGCCAGGAACACTTCGGCCTTGCGCGCTTCTTCATCCACGCGGATGCTGTTCACCGTGGCCGGCGCCAAGGCACGGGTGATGAAAAGTTGTATGTTCTGCGTGTAGTTGATCACGTCGATGTTCTCTCCCCGCAGCTCGCGCACGATACCATGCACGCGGCTGCCCTTCACGCCCACGCAGGCGCCCACGGGGTCGATGCGGTCGTCGTAGCTCTCCACCGCGATTTTGGCCCTCTCGCCCGGCATGCGGGCAATCTTGCGCACGGTGATGAGCCCGTCGTGGATTTCAGGCACCTCAGCCTCCAGCAAGCGCTGCAGGAAAACGGGCGAAGTGCGGCTCAGGATGATTTTCGGGTTGCCCGTGGTGTTGTCCACGCGTGCCACCACGGCGCGCACGGCCTCTCCCTTGCGGTAGAAGTCCGACGGAATCTGCTCCGTCTTCGGCAGCGAGAGTTCGTTGCCCTCATCGTCCACCAGCAACATTTCCTTTTTCCACACTTGGTAAACCTCCGCGCTCACGATTTCGCCCACGCGATCCTTATATTTATTATAGAGGCTGTCGTGCTCCAGTTCCAGAATCTTCCCGGCCAAGGTCTGGCGCAGGGTCAGGATGGCCCGGCGCCCGAACTTGGCGAAGTCCACGCTTTCGCTCACTTCTTCGCCCACCTCGTAGTCTTCGTCAATCTGCCGCGCCTCCGACAGTCCTATTTCCCGGTTGTCGTCCTTCACTTCCCCGTCGGCCACCACCGTGCGGTTGCGGTATATCTCGAAGTCGCCCTTGTCGGGGTTCACAATCACGTCGTAATTCTCGTCAGAGCCGAAAAGCTTGGCTATCACGCTGCGGAAGCTCTCCTCGAGCACGCTCACGAGCGTGGCACGGTCAATGTTCTTCGTCTCCTTGAATTCCGCAAACGTATCTATCAAACTGATGGTTTCTGCTTTCTTTGCCATGGTCCCTATCCTAACTTAAAACTTTATTGAATATTTCGTATATTTCACTTCATCATAACGGAAAGCCAGCGTCTCTTCCACCCAGCGGGCGCGCTTCTCTCCTTCGGCCTTGCGCTTCACCTTCACCGCGAGGGTGAACCCCTCGTCGTCGGCCGATGCCAGCACGCCGTGGAGCTTGCGGCCGTCGCAGGTGAGCACCTCCACCTCGCGTCCCACGTGATTCACGTACTGGCGCACCACCTTGAACGGCTGGCCCAGCCCCGCGCTGCCCACTTCCAATTCATAATCTTCCTCGTCGCGGCTCAGGCGGGATTCGATGAAGCGGCTCAGGTCCACGCAGTCTTCTATCCACACGCCTTCCGCATGGTCGATCTCCACCACGATGCGGTCGTCCGGCGTCACCGTCACGTCCACCAAGAAATAGTCCTTGCCCTCGAGCCATTCCGCCACCAGGCCTTCCACGATGCCTTTGTCTATCATAACTTAACTTCCTTGTTTAATAAAAAATGAGGAGCCCGCTCGAGCCCCTCACTTCATCTTACGGATGCAAAGATAGGGGAAATCCGCCAATCCACCAAATCGCAACCCATAAAATTGCTCCATTCAGGCAATTTCGGGCCGGAATCCCGGATTTTGCAGCCCGCCTTCTTGCGCGCCCCGCGTCAGGACACTTCCATTTCCACCATCCCGTCGCGCTTCCGCAACGTCAACCGTCCGCCGCCCTCGGGCATTTCAAAGGAACTGACGCGGTCTTCCTCCGGACGGGCCACCATCAGCAGGTTCTCCCCGTCGGGCACGTCCACCGCGACTTCCAGCGTGTCGGCCAGCACCCGGCGGCTGAACACCAGGCTGTCGTTGACCATGAGCTGCAGGCTGTCGCCTTGGAATCCGTCGGCCAGCACAATCTTGTACCCCGCGCGCGGGCTTTCCGCCTGCACGCCGTTGGGGAAACACCACATCCAGAAGACCACCACGACGGCCAGCACGATGATGGCCATGGCCATGATGCCCAGCATCAGCCCTTTGTTGGGATTCGGGACTTTCCTTTTCATTTCTTCACCGGTTTAAGCAAACTTTCATAGCGCGCCTCGTCGCCCAGGATTTTCAGCGCCTCTTCCAGGTCCTTGTCGTCCTTCAGGCTCTGCTTGATGGCTCCCCGCTGGAAATAATACCGGGCCACGATGTCGCCTTCCAATATTTTCTTGATTTCCTCTTTGTTCTTCGGGCGCTCAAGGTCGGCCGAAACGTCGCCGGCCATCTTCTGCGCCAGTGCTTCAAACTCAGGCCGGGCATCGTCATAGCAACCTTCGAAACGGGCCGTCCGCTCCAGCAGTTTCATCATCTCCTCCGTGCGGCGCTTGTAGGTGAAATCGCTCTCCGACACCATTTTCACAAACTCCGCATAGTCTTCGTCCGAGAGGGAGAACTCGCCGGCCGGCGCGATGGACGGATGCTTGCGCACGAAATGGTTCACATAATCCAAAAGCACGTCCGAGGCCATGACGTCGTACACGATGGACGGCAAGCTGTCCGGCGTGATGACCACATCGGGCTTGATGCCGCCGCCGTCGCGCACCTCGCGTCCACCGGCGGTCTTGAACGCGCGGGTCAAGCTGTCGGGCACGGTGCCCGCCGACCCGTCGGGATTCAGATGGCGGTAGTCATACGCCTGGATGCACCGCCCGCTGGGGATGTAATAACGGCTCGTGGTCACCTTCAGGCTCCCATGGTAGGGCACTTCGCGAATCATCTGCACCAGCCCCTTCCCATACGTTCGTTCGCCGACAATCACCGCGCGGTCCCAGTCCTGCCATGCGCCCGACACGATTTCGGCCGACGAGGCCGTGGCGCCGTCCACCAGCACCACCAACGGGATGTCCGCGTCCAGCGGCTCTTTCTTCGTGTAATATTCCGAATTCACCGAAGCCAGCTTCCCTTTCGTGTACACCACCTTCTGCCCGCGCGGCACGAAGAGGTTCGTCACCTCCACCGCCTCGCTCAGCGGCCCGCCCGGGTTGTTGCGCAAGTCCAAGACCAGCGCCTTGGCTCCCTGCTCTTTCAAGTCGACCACGGCTCGGCGCACGTCCCGCGAACAGCCGTCTACAAAACGGTCGAAGCAGACATAGCCCACGCCGTCGGCCACCATGCCGTAGTAAGGCACGGGCGGCATGGCGATGTTCCTGCGCTTCACCTTGAACGACAAGGGATTTTCCACCCCTTCGCGCTTCACGGTCAGCTCGAACACCGTCCCGGCGTCGCCTCGCAGGTTGTCGCTCACCTCCTGCGTGCTCTTCCCTTTCATGTCCTCCCCGTCGATGGAGAGGATGATGTCGCCGGCCTTCACCCCGGCCTCCGTGGCCGGACTGTTTTCTATGGGCTCTATGACCATCACGCGGTCGTCTTTCTTATAAAAACGTATGACGGCCCCGATGCCGGCATATTTCCCGGTGGTCATTTCCTTCAGCTCGTCCATCCCCTCTTCCGGATAATACACGGTGAAAGGGTCCACGCGGCGCAGCATGGCGTTGATGCCCCACTCGATCACCGTGTCGGCCGACAGGCTGTCCACGTAGAACATGTCCAGCTGCTTATAGATGTCATTGAATATCTCCAAATTCTTCGAAATCTCGAAGTTGCGGTTTCCGCCTTGCTGGGCGGCCAGAGGCGCCGCCGACATGCCCAGCAGTCCTGCGGCTAAAATCATTTTTTTCATACCGCAAAATTAATCATTTCAACCAAACAGCTGCACAATCTGCCCCCAAGTATTCGCCTTCCTTATGATTTTTTCAAATTCGCGTCATTTTTTTGCCTGATAAATTGCACAATTCAAAAATATGCACTACTTTTGCAGCGCAATTACGGGAAACGTACCGGACTGCTTCAGTAGCTCAGTTGGTTAGAGCACCTGACTGTTAATCAGGGGGTCGTTGGTTCAAGCCCATCCTGAAGCGCAAGATTCCCGTGGTTGCATCCTGCTTCAGTAGCTCAGTTGGTTAGAGCACCTGACTGTTAATCAGGGGGTCGTTGGTTCAAGCCCATCCTGAAGCG
>CALULQ010000006.1 GCA_944321525.1 uncultured Paraprevotella sp. | reverse complement strand
ATTTTCGTTGTGGATTATGATGCGTTGCCTTGCCATACGTTTTCTGAACTGTTTGAAGAAGCGGACAAAAGAGTCGCGGATTTCACGAACTCATTTTTCAGTCTGATAATAAACCACAGTCTGGTTTGTTTTGACCTTAATGATGTGAGAAGTTTCTTGGGCTATCATTCTTGTACAAAGTTTATTGACTTCTTTATATTGTCAGGGAGCGTTGATTATTTGAAGGCTGAATTAGAATATATACAAAAATTCCTTCCTGCAAAATATGTCTCATTGGAGGATGTATCTAATTTAATCTTTGCTATTTATTATAACCGTAAAGTTGATGATAATGATGGCTTAGCCCGCGAACTTTTAGACGTTTTTCATGATTGTATAATAATGAAACTGGAAAACACTGAGATAAAATGGACGATGTTTGATGTCCCAACCATGCCAACAGGCATTTTTCGGATAGACATTTTTACAAAATGTAATTAATGGTTATTATGGAATAAATAAAGTATTCTTCAGTGAACATGGACTAACTTCCACCTCGGCTTCGCACTTGGCTGGTTTGGCGCACCACAAGGAGAACTTTATACCTGTTTTTAAGCAGTCCGTGAATATATCGACAGATTTTCTTTCTGTTTTCTGTTTCCAAAGAAAATTTCATAACTTTGTGGAACCAATAAACCATAAAGTAAGAAACGGACAGATTACTGAACGACATATATCATGACCTTCTGACAAATTATAAGACTTGGTTAAATCTGCAAAATTCGACATGGGTGTCTATCACAATGTGTCAAGTATGTCCTGTTTCTCTCATCGAAGGACACGGACAGCTTTCCTACATTTGGACTCTAAGGTGTTTTCCAGAACCATACTGGGCAAAGGGCAATAAGTGTGGACTATGTCCTTTTCTTTTTCGCCGGCAAGTGTTAAAGATTGTAATATGAATCGTTATGGACTTGACGCGCACGGAAATTTAAGCTAATTTTGGACAAAAACAATCTAGCCAACAAAGAGAACATTGAAAACAAGTCTGGTTACCTGTCTGTTCATGCTCTCCGCCATAACTGAAGCATATGAACAAAACCCAACAACCATGGAAAGAAAGTATTATTACTGTGAGTACTGCGGGAAGAAGTTTCCCGATGTACGTACCTTGACCTCTGGCACCTGCGCATATCATCCGGACGGCAGCAACAAAGGTCCCCACAAGTTGTACGAAGGCACCGAAAAGTCAAAGTACACTTGCAAATACTGTGGTAAGCAGTTTCCCAGCATTCAGGTGATGGTGGGAGGACAATGTGTGAACCATCCCAATGGGACGAATAAAGGAAGGCATTCGCCGGCATTGTAGCTCCACTATATATAACTAAGGAGTAAAATCTATGCTCAGAGGAATGGCCTTATTCAAATGCACACAGTGCGGCGAGAAATTCATAGCCCTCGATATCGAGTATTGCGCCACCGCCTTTTCCATGCCCCAGCCCTGCCCGAAGTGCGGAAGCATAAGGACACGGCCCGTCAGCCTGTTTGGGAAACTGACGGAAGGGATTTACCGGCTCAGTAGATTTTTAGTGGGGATAGGCATATAGATTTGCAATACGGAATAGGAAAAACTTCTTGTCTGCAACCCCTCTGAGGTTTGCTCTGAAGATCTTGATTTTAGCGTTGAAAGACTCTGCCAAGGCATTGGACGAACGGTTGTTGTAGAAGTTCAGGAACTCATCATAATGCTCATGGAAGGTAGCGGCTATGACGTTAAATGAGTGAAATCCGGCTTCTTCCACTTTGTTGTACCACCGTGCCATGGACAGACGTGCGGCATCCTTGACCGTGTTTTTGGCAAAGATCATCCGCAGGGAATGGCACAATCCGTATGCCGTCTTGATGTCCGGGTATTCCTCAAACAGTATCGCGGCCCTCTGCTTCTGCCTGTCGGTCCATTTGTCTGCGGACTTGAACAGGAGGTAACGCGAGCGTATAAGCAGTTCCTTACGGGTGTCACCATTGGGAAATCTGTACGGAATATACTCCTTGCCCTTTTGTCTGGCTTCCTCCATTTCATCATTAGCCAGCTGTATGGCATCCCAGCGGTGCTTGACGCGCAACTCCTGCACGGCTTCGCAGGCCAGTTTCTGGATATGGAAGCGGTCGATGACGCGGCTGGCTTTAGGGAATGCCGTCCGGACAATCTTGCGCATGGAATCCGACAAGTCAAGCGTGACCTCCTCGACAGCATAGCGACGCTACTCGTCTATACGCTTTAGGACAGCGATCACATCCTCCGCTTTTGTACCCGCTACGACGGCGACCAAGGACTGCTCACGTGTACGGGCCTCACGGTTGGTCACGAACGTGTACAGCTCACCGCCAGAGAGCGAGGACTCGTCAATAGCCAGACGCGGACCGATATTCTCCGGGAACAGCAGCCACTCGTCCGCATGTTCCAATTGGTCCCACTGACGGAATCCGCTCAGCGTTTCCTTGTACTGCTTCTCGAACGTGTGACCGTCTATGTGATAGAAATCCTCAAGCGTACGGCAGGTCACCGGGGATGTCTCCATACGTCTCTTTTAAAAAAGCCCCGAACTCCTTGGAGTAACGGGTGCCCTTGGCCACGATGTCAAGGTCTATCGGAATGCTGAAACTCTTGCCCGTGCGGGTATCCGTCCAGCGCCTGCGACGTACCTTCAAAATTACTTTATGGTCGCGTATCGGGAAGTCCGTCACGCTTACCGCTTCCATAAAGCCTTTGGACTCAAAGTGCACGTCCTCGCTTAGTTCCAGATTCATCCTCTCGTCCAGACTAATATGTATCTCCGTTGAAGTCTGGGATATCCCAACTATGGAGAAGTAATCCAATATCTGTGTAGGCAGTACTATACTGGCCAACATGTTCAAATAATCGTTTTCCATGCCGGAAAGTAAAAGAATTAATCTTTAATTTGAAAAATCCCCACCGTTTTTCTACTGACCCTATAAACCTGCATCTCTAAATAAGACTTATCAAAGAACAAGTACACCATTTAATACTATGTTTTATGGGATTGTTTGTAATACCTATAAAAATGCCGTTGTGGGATGTTTAGGTGAAACTTGCGATTGCTTACGCAATATTGATTCTCCTAATAGACATTACAAAGTAGTTGTAAGCGAATGGATATTAAAAAAGGATGTCGCTTTAGTTCAAATGATAAGCGTTAAAGGGGATAATAAATCAGAAGTATTTAATAATCAGAAAGAAATTATCAAAGTAATAAGAAAAAATAATGCTCAAAATGAGCAGGAGAATATAGAATTTCTTGAATTTATGAGCAATGAGTTTAAGAAAAAATGCCAGCAAGAATCAGACTATTGGATTTCAGCAATCTATACTGAATTTCTTACTCAACTTATGGGTTATGATGGCATTGTTTATGAAAGTGTACAAGCTATTGACCCTGTTTTAAGTGAAGTAAAATGTGTTGCCCTTACACCTAATTTTACAGACAATAATTTATCTTTTAAGCAAGGCATTGTCTATGAGTTTGATTTTAACGGAATAAATGAAGCAATTGTACCCCAAGAAACAGGTAGAATAAATTTTTAAGTGTTGGCCTTTTGTCTTTAAATTAAAAATTGACTATACAAATTTCACATCAGGTATTGTCTTTTCCGCAGCGAAGTGATGATAAGTTGCCTCTGTACATTTTCTGTGGAACTTTGGTCTTTTATAAGATAAGATTATTCTGCCACACAAACTATATTTATTACATAGACATTATATATTCAATATTATTGATTATATTTGCACTCTAAAATTGAGCAATTTATGAAGTTGAATAAAATAAAATCTATTTTAGAAGAGAGAGGTATATCTCAGACATGGTTAGCTAAACGATTAGGCAAAAGCTATGGAATGGTAAATGCGTATGCATGCAATCGAATTCAGCCCAGTTTAGATGTTCTATCACAAATCGCTGATATTCTACAAGTTGATGTTAAGGATTTGATAACTAATAAGGACGAAAGGTAATATCATATATGGGACAAAAACTTCATGAGCGGTTAGACGTATGGAAGAAACTTTTACTTGATTTTGGTAAAAGGAATCGTCTTATCAATTTTAAGGAAAACAAACGCTCAAATGTACGCATTATCTCCCCCTCATGCGACTCATTGTTTTCATTAATAGCTATTCAAGAGAAAGTGATAGAGTTTCCGTATGCCATCGAACATGTGGTAGATTCATACGCTGAGGAAGATGAAAATCTTTATGAGATAATATCAGAGGGAGATGTGGAAACCTCAAAACGTCCCAAAGACCTTCAAAGGACTTTGAAGCATCTGCGCTATAAAGCTAATACATCCATAGAAGAGCAAGGCATCAACATCTTATATTTAGCTTTCGGCTTGCTAAAATGGAAAGAACGCGAAGATTCTTCTCAAATACTATGCTCTCCTCTAATCCTCGTGCCTGTTAAATTGACAGTTGAATCTCTAACATCTCCATACAAGTTGTCATTATATGAAGACGACATCGTTGTTAATCCAACATTATCTTACAAATTAGATAATGATTTCGGAATAACATTGCCAGACTTTGATGCGTCACAAGATGAAGTCGAAACCTACTTCAATAAAGTGGAGAATGTTGTACGAAATCAAGGATGGACAGTTGAAAGATGTATAAATCTGACCACTCTTTCTTTCTTAAAAATCAACATGTATAAGGATTTGGAAAGAAATGAGGATAAACTGAGTTCAAACACTATAATATCGGCTTTAGTAGGTGAACAATCACCTATGCAAATATCTGAAGAACTGAATAATTTTGACCATGACAAGAATGAACGTCCTATTGATACATTCCAGGTTGTAGACGCTGATTCAAGCCAACAAGACGCAATATTATTGTCTAAAAAGGGCATTAGCTTTGTTTTGCAAGGGCCTCCGGGGACAGGAAAGAGTCAAACCATTACTAATATCATCGCAGAAGCAATTGCGGATGGTAAGAAAGTGTTGTTTGTGTCAGAAAAGGTTGCAGCACTTCAGGTCGTATATAATCGTTTGGCAAAAGTCGGTTTGGCTGACTTTTGCTTTGCTCTGCATAGCCATAAGGCTAATAAAAAAGAAATATTACACGAACTTGCAAATTCAATCTCTTTAGACCGGAAAAAAGTTCGCGAAGAAGCTCTTCATGAATTAATTGTATTGGAGAAAAAACGTCAGGAATTGAATGATTACCAACAACAATTGCATACGCCTTGTTCAAGACTAAATATTTCAATTTTTGATGTTAATGGCAAATTGGCAAAATTGGAGGGAACTCCAAACTACATTTTCGATATTAAAGATGTTGATGATACATCTGTTGAGCAGTTGGAAGAAAGAATATACCTTTTGAAACAACTATCTATAACAATTGGGAAAAAGACCGAAGATTATTCTCAAAATGTTTGGCGGGATTCAAATGTAAAGTATGTCACAAATGAATTAAGGCACGATATCGATGCAAATATTACCGCTTGTTTACCTATCATATCAGAAATAAGTGACGGCTTCAAAAGCTGTTGTGAAAAGTTGGATTTGGCAATTCCAGCTTCTATTGAAGGGTATAATTTATTGAAAGAGTTATTGAAGTTGACTGATAAAGCTTATATCATACCTCTAAAATGGATATATTCAGATGAGTTTGATTTATTATTTACTGATATTGAGCAATTTAGCCGATTGACAGACAGTATAAACGAGCTCCAGAAAAACATATATGCTGTTTATTGTGATGACATAGATAATTGTAATGCCTGTTTAATCCATAGTACTTTGTTGCATCAGATGGGGTTGCTGAAAAGTGTCCTTAAAGAAACAAATGCTAATGATATAGCAAAAGGCATTACCCGCATGAAAGAAACGGTATTGTCCTATAAAAATACTTTGCTAAATTTATATGGTGAAGTTGGGAAAATGGCTAAACTATTAGGATTAAAAGAACTTCCTACATCTTTGGCGCAATACAAAAAATATGTGTCAATTTTTGATACGTTATTGTCTCTTTCCCATTATACACCTACGCAAAACCTTCTTAATAAAAAAGAAGTTCTAAGAATACAAAAAACGATTGCTGATTGCAAATCGCAGCATGAGAAGTGCAAAAAGATTCAAAAGGAAGTATTGGCTATTTGTGATAAGGATATTTTATCACAAGATTTATATCCAATGCTACAACGCTTTAGGGGTGAATATGATACATTCTTTAGATTTGTAAATAGGAACTACAAGTCTGACATGCGGACATTGAAGAAATATTTGACTGATTCTTCAAAGTTATCATATCAGAAAGCGTTATCTCTACTTACTTTATTGAAAGACGCATCTGATAGTAGTAAAGAAATAGAAATACATCAAGAACAATACATAGCCGACTATGGAATATATTATAATGGAATAGAAACAGACTGGGAGCTATTAGAACAGGTTGTTGGTACTTTTGAAACAATGCTGTCTATGATTAGCATCATTACACCGACAATGCAGCAGATGTTGGTTGAAAATGTTGTCCCCATATCTGAATTAAAGGCTTTTAAAGAAGAAAATACCCAAATACGTATTGATGACGTTTATTCAAATATAAATTCATTACTTATAACTGGTTTCGATGAAGAAACCCGAATTGGCACAATTAATCAAGAATTGGATGAGCTGATAAGCGATTTGTCTCATTTCGAGAAGACATATTCAGACATTTGTAGCAAACGTAAATGTGATGGTGATTTTACAACAATTCTTTCTGAACTTCAAATTCTGTCTGAAATTCAATCTGGCAAGAAAGAATTAGAGAGAAAGGAAGTATATCTCTCAAAACATTATGAGAAATATTATAACGGCCTAAAAACGGACTGGAATAAATTAAAAGACGCGCTCTCTTATGCCAAAGATTTGAGGATATATGTAGAAATGTATAATCTTCCTCGAAGTTACGTCACCAAGATATGCACAGAGAAGTATTTTATAGAATTCGAAAAACAATCTCTGAAAAAATTTATAGAGTTGGATGTAGATTTAGCAAATCCATTAAGCTGGTATTTCTCTCTGTTTGAAGATTCTTCATCGTTTTACAAGTGTGATTTTGCAGAGCTAAAAAGCAGAATGGAATTATGCAGAGATAATAAATACCTTCTTGAAGAATGGGTGGATTATCGTTCTGTAAGGGAAAAATGCGTGAGTGCAGGATTGGGCTCATATTTGCTTGAAATTGAAGGAAAGAACATATCTTCAGATGAAATTGTAGATGCATATCGAAAAAGATTCTACAATCTATGGCTTGATAAGATGCTTCCTCTTTTTCCAGCAGTTTTGAATTTTAGGAAAAATGTACACATACAAACTATTGAGGGATTTTGTGCTTTGGATAAGGAGCAGTTTAAAATTGCACAAGCCAGAGTAAGAGAACGTGCCCTATCAAGAATGCCTGACTTTAATGCCATAACAACTACAAGAGATGAAATTGGTATTTTGAAACGGGAGTTGAGCAAACAAAGAAGATTGATGCCTTTACGGAAATTGTTTATGTCCATACCTAATTTAATAACGTCATTAAGGCCATGCTTTATGATGTCTCCATTATCTGTAAGCGTATTCTTGGAGGCAAATAGCTACGAATTTGATATGGTGATTTTCGATGAGGCATCACAAGTTCACACCGAAGATGCAATTGGTGCCATTATGCGCGGGAAACAAGCAATAATCGTTGGCGATACAAAGCAATTGCCACCCACGAACTTTTTTGCAGCATCATTAAATGATGATGATTATGATATTGATGCTGAAGAAAAGGACATTTATTCAGGTGCTTATGAATCTATTCTCGATGAAGCTGTCGCCGTTTTGCCAGAAAGAGGGTTGCGTTGGCATTATAGGAGTAGACATGAACATTTAATAGCATTCTCAAATATCAAAATATATAACGGCTCTTTGATTACATTCCCGTCCTCTATTGAAACTGCACCAGATTTTGGCGTTGAATATATTTATGTAGCCGATGGCGTTTATGATAGAAGCGGAAAACGTAATAACCCTATAGAAGCTAACAAGGTGGCCAATCTTGTATTTGAGCATATTCGCAAATATCCAGACAGGTCGCTCGGTGTTGTCACTTTCAGTGAAGCTCAACAAAATGCAGTAGATGCAGCTATTCGTCAAAAACGCATCCAAAATAGTTCTTATGAATTCTTCTTTTCAGAAGATAAAGATGAACCATTTTTTATAAAGAATCTTGAGAACGTACAAGGGGATGAACGCGACACTATTATTTTCAGCATCGGATACGCACGTGATAACAAGGGTATTATGTATATGAATTTTGGTCCTTTGAGCCGTGATGGTGGATATAGAAGATTAAATGTCGCCATTACACGTGCAAAGTACAATATTAAACTTGTTGGGTCTATTGTGCCGACAGATATAGATACAGACAGGACATCATCCGAAGGCGTGAAAATGTTGCGCTCTTACATCGAATTTACACAACATGGAATCTCTGCACTTGAAAATGAAGTGACATTCGATGACAAATTAAATTTCGACTCTCCTTTTGAAGAATCAGTCTATGACTTTTTAGTATCTAAAGGATATGATGTTGTAACCCAAGTTGGATGCTCTGGGTTTAGGATTGATATGGCCGTAAAAAGTCCTGTGAAAAGTGGAAAATTCATATTAGGAATTGAATGCGATGGCGCAACATATCATAGCTCAAGAACTGCACGTGAAAGGGATAGATTACGTCAAGAGATTCTTGAAAGTATGGGGTGGAAAATTTATAGAATTTGGTCAACTGATTGGATTAAAGATTTTAAATCTGAAAAAGATAGACTACTTGCAGCGATTGAAGATTCGTTTAAAAGCAGTCAAAATGGGAGCATTGATACAAATGAACATCAACAAAAAATAGCCAATGATATTATTATAGAAGAAAAGATTGAAACTCCGAAAAATACGAATAGATTTGGTTTTGAGGAGTACCATCTGTGCAACTCTGATGAATATATATATATGACACCTTCAAATGCTTTGAAAAAAATTATTGAAATTGAACAGCCAATACATTTTGAAGAGCTTTGTAGAAAGATGGCTCCACTATATGGCCGTCAAAAAGCAACATCTGTTGTGCGGAATGAAATCAGAACGTTACTTACGACAAACCTAAGAAGCTATATTGAAAACAAGGGTTCTTTTATCAGCCTTAAAGATTTTAAGGAGTTAAAAGTTAGAGTTCCACAAGAGGGAAGCGAGTTCTTAAGACCGATAAATTACATTTGTGATGACGAACTGCTATTAGCCATGACAACAATTGTTCAAAATAGCTTTGGCATTACACCAGAAGATTTGTTTATCGTAACAGCACGAGAGTTTGGCTATAAACGCACTGGAGAAAATATTATGTCAACCTTGCGCCGGATATATAAAGCTGCGTTAACATCGAAAAAATTAAAAGAAATAGAAGGTAAAGTTTCCATTGGATAAGTCATTTGCGTATTTTAGGAATGGGATTCACCAAACTCTTGCAATGTTAAAGTTAAAGTCTTTCGGCTGTAGGCAGGATGCTTATGGCCGAAAAACTTATTATGCAATAGCTTACAAATGAGACTCCGTGCCTATTTGGCGGACTGCGCGGCTACGGATAACCTGATAATAGATGCTGCCGTCCGTGGCGGATGGGCGGAATTTCACTTTGATGGATGTCATTCACTTTGAGTTTATTGTTTGGAATTGGTTTCATTATTTCTCACTTTCTCCACCTGTCTGCGGAACACGGCCAGCGTGGAATCGGCACCGACTTGCTCCGTCAGTTCCTCGTAAGCACCGACGGTTACGGCCAATGACGGATGCAGTTCTCGGACGATGCTTATGGCCACCCGGTGCTTGTCCATCGCAATTCTCAACCGTATGTTTTCCTCCCGGTATCGGTGCCATTGCATCCAACTGATGACAAACAGCGTGACGAATACAAGTATGGCTCCTATGCCAGTCCATGCGTAAGGATTCTTGTACCAGCCGTCGGGGATTTTGTGCCACAGCGATTTTATCCGCTTGGATATGGTCTTGCACTTTGGGAAACGCGGAAGCCCGTTTGTCTGCCGTTGGTTCTGCTGTCCGTTTTCCGGTTTTTGCCTGCTTTCTTCTATATGCTCCGCCAGCATCTTGCGGATGTTCGTTAGGAGTTCGGTTAAGGAGGGTATGCCACGATTGCGCATGTCCTTTTCATTGGCTTCCATGTTCGCCTGCAAGCTCGCTATCACTTCATCGCCCAGTGATTTCCTGTAAGCGGCGATAGTTTCTTCATCTCTGAATATGTCATTGATGTTGTCAATGGCCTTGCCTCCTGCAAAACGGACTATCGGCTCCAGTTTCGTGGCCAGCCTTTTCACCGCCTCGTCCTTGTCCGAAGCGTCCTTTTCGTCGAGCTTCGTCTTGATGGCCTCTATGTCCTCGGCCAACGCCCCTATGAGGTCTGTGAGATTCTGCATTTCGTCTTTCATCTTCTTCTCCTTCTTGGTTTAAGTTTGTCCTTTTCCTTGTCGCTGTCGCCCCAGCCGCTTTCATTTCCTCCACCTCCGCCGCCGGATGATACCTTTGCTTGGTGCGGCTGAACGCACAGCTCAACGAGTACGCCTATGCCCACTCGGACTATGCTTGCATTGGCATCGGTTTCGGCGGAAGTCCCGTTGTCGGACGGGGATGTTTGCCCATCGGTAGAAATGGATTTTATTGTCTTTTCAAATGGACTGTCTGATTCGTAAGCGAATACTTCTTTGTTTGCATGGAGTTCGTCCATTGGCCGGATGCAGTTTTCTCCATACAGATTGTTCCTCCATTCCACATTGTCAGTGATGCGTCCGCCCAGCAGCTTATCCAACTTATAAAAGCCCATGCTCCGGTCAATCCGTGAGCCGCTGAATGAAAGGCCGTCTTTGGTGAACGACACGCCGACAATGTTGCCATTGCGCCTGTCGAACTTGAAACTGGTGCCGATACCCTGTTCGGCCAGCTTGTCGCACAATTCCGACCAACCGCCGCAACGGGGCAAGGCGGCTTTGACGGCATCGTGGATTTGGTACTTCACCTTGTCCTTGCCGCGCAGACGGTCACGCTTCACGTTCATCTTGCCTTTGGAGAAGTGCAGGCCGTATTCCCTTGTGAGGGCCTTGCACACCGCCACGTTCCGCACAGCATCGTTACGGTCGCTGATGGTGTTCCCGTTGTTATCCACCCTGTTGGCCACGATGTGCATGTGCTGGTGTTCTGTATCTGTATGTCTGCATACGATGTATTGGGTGTTCACAATACCCATGCGCCGCATATACTCACGGGCTATTTCCACCATCAGGCCGTCCGTCAGCTTGGGCGTGTCCTCGTGGGCGAAATCCAACGAAATGTGGTACACCGGATTTTTCAGCCTGCGTCCCGGCTTGTCGTCCGCCTGTCCTTGCATACTCGCCGCGATGGTGGCGTTGCTGTCAAGCCGCACGTCCTTGCTGTCGATGAGCCGCGCTTTCTTCGGGTTGTTCACGTAATTCACCAGTTTGGCGAAGCTCGCCCGTTTCTTCAAGTCGCCCATCATATCCTTGCGATAATTTTGTTGAACTCGTCCAGCAGGGCGGTGATTTTTCCTTTGGTTTTCGGAAAGCCCTGCTGGTGCGCCATCTTCGCCAACTGGTTCAGGTTGTTGCAGCCGCCCTCCAGCATCCGTATCTGTTTCCTGTCCTCCTGCGTCCGTGCCGTCACGACCTTGCCCTGTAGGAGAAGCTCACGCAGGAAGTGCGACGGTTTCTTCCCGGCATCGGCGACGCGCTTCATCACGGTCTTCCATTCGGCCACGGTGAGCCTCGTGGAAACGGTCTTCGTCCGTGCCTTGCCCTTTGCGGACTTTGGCCGTCCGCCCTTATGTCTGTTGTCTGGGTCTGTCATACTACGTTTTTGTTATCGGTTATAAATGGAAGTGTGTTTTAGGGCTATGGGGGGTGCCGTTCTCCGCGTGGCCGGGTCGCCGTTGGTGGCGTTGTTTTCGTGGGCGAAAACATTAACTTGCCAGCCCTAAAACACATCCGTTCTTCCTCATTCGTCAAGCGGGCCTCCGCCATCTTCCGGCTGCTGCCTTGCCGACCGTCCCTTGTTCTTGAGATATTCCTCATACGTCACGGCATTGCGCCTTGCCTCCTCCCAAGCCCTTTCACGCCGTTCCTGTTCGCGCTTGTTGAACGCGGCCGCGCGCTCGTCGAGAAAACTCCGCAGGCCGTGGATGATTACCGACGGCGTGAAATAGCTGTAGAACCTGCCGTACCTGCCCGTGCTGAAACGGTAGAAGAAAAGCAGCAGTTCGTCGGTCTTGAGGTAATGGAATTCCGTGGCGATTATCTTTGCGGTCTTGGCGAGCTGGTGCCTGTCGGCTTGGCCCTTCAGCCCCTCGAAGTTGCCAAGCTCGTAAAGCTGCGGCACAAGCCATGCCTCCGCCGCAGTTACGCCATAGCAGGCATTCAGTTGTGACAGCGTGGGAGAGCCGCCGAAGTGGCACCCGTATGGGTTGGCGCACACCTCCGTCTGGCGGTCGGGACTGTTGGCAAGCATGAAGTCCTTGATTGTCGGGTGTATGAGCTTCAGCCTGTCACGCACTTCTTCCGCCACTGTCACCGCACCTTGCGATGAGTTCTTCCGTGAGGTCGGCGGCATCGTCCCGTGCGCGTACCCCAGTTGTTGCAGTGCCGTTGTCTTGTTGTCCGTATTTTCCATAAGCAGCAGGTGTTATCGGTTTCGCTTCCCATGTGCGTTCCGCAAGGAAGTTGCTGAAGTTCTTTCGGTACTTCGGGTCGGGTCTTTCGGACACGTAAAGCGGAACATATCCGAGTATGGCCTCCTTGTCCGCGTCCGGCAAGGCGTTCCATTGCTTTTCCAGCCAAACGGCATTGCCGACGGGCTTGCCATACATGCGCCATACCGTGCAAAAGGAGAGATTGCCGGGTGCTTCCTCATGGGCGGCACCGTTTTCTTTTTGGACGGCAAAGGCTTCCCCGGCATGTTGCACAGCGACAGGAACATCCTGATAACGCATTCCTGTTCCGGCATCACCGTTTCCGGCATTTGCCACATCATTCTTCTTTCCCGGATTTTCTTCTTTGACAGTTTCTTCTTTTTCATCTTCTTCAATTTTAAGTTTATGGTTATAGTTAGTTTTATGGTTATCCCCGTTTGGCCAACGTCCGTTAGCGACCGCTGGCGTTCGCTGGCCGTCGTCTGCCTCCGTTGCATTCCGTCTGCCACCGCTGCTGACCGCCGCTTCCGTTGCCGTTTCGCTTACCACGGCTGCGCCGGAAACGGCCTTGCCGCGCCTGCTTGCGTTGGCGGCGTTCTTGGCACACTTTTCACGATAGGCCTCCGCGTTCCTGTCCACCTGCGACTTGAACATCTTGAACACAGCCGTCAACGCCTTGTCGTCCCATTCGGGTTCCGCGCCGTCGACGGCGTATGCGAACAAGGCCTTGAGCAGCCTGCCCGCCATAGCGTCGTCGAGGCAGTCCACCGCGCTGCGGTGTTCTATGTACACGGCAAAGCTCTTTATCTTGTGCTTGGATTCCATAGGCTACCAGTCTTTCCTGCCAGGCTTGCGCCTGTGCGTTGACATTATGGCCTCGTTCTCCTCGTCCGCCGTCAGCGGCACGGGGTTCTTGCGGTTGGCCTCCAGCCATTTGTCAAGCTCGTCCTTGTACAGGACATAACGCTTGCCGGGCTTCGTGGCGGGAATGGTGCCGTTGGCCAGCTTCATGTAGAATGTGCCGAGGGGTATTCTCAGGTATGCCGATGCCTCCTCCACGCTCATGGGCTGGTGGGTGTCGGCCTTGCGCGGCTTGTCGGCATCCCTCATTTCGGCAAGCATCAGCTTCATGCCCGACACTTCGTCGAGCAGCCTCGCAACCACGCGGGGCAGGTCGTTGAATGTGAGTTCTGTCTTTTCCATTTTGCAGATTGTTTTTGGTTACGGCGGCAAAGGAACGCTATGGATATGCGATGGAAGCGGCCATAGGGTAATAACAGCGCAGTCACAGCGTAATAATTCCACTGACCGCGAACTTCCACGACCAATGTGAAAGGAAAGGCTTGCAAACGGGACATCAGGGAAAAACAAAAGCGCCCGTTGCCGTGGATGGCAGCGGACGCTTGCGGATGTATTGTATGAGAAATCAAGTCATGGCTACCGCCTTGACTTGTTGCGTGATTTGTCTTTACCTATAAAATACCAAGATGTTCCTCATGCGGAATAGGGATAATGAAAGGCATAGTTGCCGTCCCCCGGCTCGTCAATCGGGATGCGGCAGGCCTTTGGGTTGAGCTTGAAGTTCTTGATGCTTTCTATCTCGGTGTCCTTGAACACGTCGGGGAACATGGCCTTGATGAACACGGCGCGCGCAGTTCCGTCGTAGCCGTTCTCCTTGCCTAGCCGCTCGCCGATGTTCCACGCGAAGTGGCGCAGGTCAACAGTGGTGAGCCTGCCTTTCAGCCGTACTGCCTCGGGCTTATGCGCACTGTCCTCCGCCCACATCCGTATCTCGCCGCAAAGAGAAACGAGGCTGTCCTCGTCAACGTATGGGGGCATGATATAGTTCACGTAGTCGATGATTGCGCCCACGAGGTTGGCCTTTTCCTGTTCACACTGACGTTTGTGCTGTTCGCAACGCATGGCATAGCTGTCTGCACTGCTGACAGGCTGTTCCTTTGTCCGGATGTCCGTAACGGTTGCGGTTTCAGCCGTAATCGGACGGACGTCTTTCGCTTTCTCAGCGGAAACGGCAGTTTCAATCGGGATGGACGGGCGGCTGTGCTTCTTTCCGCTGACGCAGCCGTACAGTTCGGCAGGCAGCATTTGGAACAGCAGGACGTAAAGCAGCCACAGCAGTAAGTTGCTGCCTATGAACGTCACCGTCCTTACGAATACGTCATGCCCGAAATCTCTGCCTATGCTCACAGCCGCCAGCAGGGATATGGCTAGTATGGCCACACCGGGCAGCCCCCACACTAAGCAGGCTTCCCTCATGCCCGTAACACTTTCATTTTTCTTTCGGTTGTCTGTCATTGCTTCCCGTTTTTCCGCAAAGGTACGGATGTTAATGAACAACCGTGAATAACTAACGGATAAGCATCTGATTATTAAGCTTATTTACGTTTCGGGCATGAAATCATACTTAAAATCATACTTGGATATTCTGAAACAGGATTTACGGACAACAAAGGAATGGCATTGTCCGTTCTAAACTTTACTAACCGTATAATAAGCGTTGTCAGGATAAGGTCATATAAAAGCGTAGGAGGTCGACGTTTTATCGCCCCCTTATGCAGGGAACTCAAACAGGGGGTTGTAGTTTCAACAACCCCCTTATGTGCCAACGGCTTACATTGCAGGACCATCCTGCCAGAGAAAGAAGTATAGGAGGGGGTGGCCATTTTGGCCACCCCCTCCCTGCCTCTATCAGCAGACTGCATAAGTAGCTGTTTGGCTACAGGGAATTGTCAGGTTAGGGAGTGACCAAAATGGTCACCCCCTGACCTTTAGCACGATATATTTAGCAAAGAGGGGGTTGCCGTTTTGGTAACCCCCTCTGCCTGCCAATGGTTTAACCCTTTCATACTGCAATGTTGCTTTTCCCGGCGGTTCCTGTTCCCTGTTCCGATATATGGTGTTTCAATGTTATCCTGTCCACCGACTGCCGCTTCAGCTCGTCAGCCATTTCCGCGTAAATCTGCGTCGTGCTCACGTTCTTGTGGGCGAGAAGTCTTTGGACTACATAGATGCTCGTACCTGCCTCGACCTGCAGCGAACCGAATGTGTGGCGGCTTGAATGGAAGCTTATCCGCTTGGTTATCCCTGCGGCTTTTAGCCACTTTTTCAGCGGTGCCTGTGTCATGCTGTCCTTAAACTCAGGGAATACGCGCCCCGTGCCTCTCGGCCCGGCGAGTTCCAGCGCCTCGTCGCTTATCGGGTTGTTCACGAGGTCTTTCGTCTTCTGCATCCTCACCGTGACGTACATCCTGCCGTCGCCGTAAGGTTGTATGTTCTCCCACGTAAGGGCTTTCACGTCGCTCTTGCGCAATCCCGTCAGGCAGGCAAAGAGGAAGGCCTTTTTCAGCACCGGCGCATCGCACGGAGTGTCCGCAGGCCGTATCAGTTCGTCCTGCGAAAGGTGTTCTTTCTCGGTGGGGATGGTGTCTATGCGTTCAAGGAATCCGTTGGGATTCTCCCGTATTTTCCGCTCGCGGTAGGCGGTGTGCAGCACCGCGCGGAACGTTGACCAGTAGCCCGCTACGGAATTGACGTGCAGCTTCCGTTTCGTGTGGAGGAACTGCGGGGCGGTAAGCAGGTATTCCTTGAAACGGTTGCACAGTTGACGTCAATCTCGCCGAAAGTGCATTTCCCGCCCGTAAAGCGGTGGAAATGCTTATAAACGTGTTCCCATTTGGTGTTCTTCTTTTCGGCCTTTGCCTTAAAGTAGGCGAGGAAGTCGCCTTTCGTCTTCTCCTTGTCGAAGAAGTCGTAACGCTCGTTTACTACCGCCTCGTACCTGCGGCAGCGCAAAGCCTCAGCGCGCTCGGTCATGCGCTCGTTGTAGTCGCGCTCGCGCTGGTTCTTCGGCTTCGCGTAAATGTAGATGCCAAGCGACTCGTGGCGTATGACTTTCATCGTCGCCTCGTCGCGGTAGCCGGGGTAATAGTCGAGGTAGAAGGACAGTTGTCGTCCCTCCTTAATCTTGCGTGTGCGCAATGTCACTGTCTTGCAAATGTTCATGGTTCATTCTCGTTTTTGATTGTTACTGTGCCGCAAAGGAAAGGAATGGCGCGGCTGTGGAAGCTGCCATTCATGGTAATTCGCGGATAATAGTGCAATCACAGGATTATTGCAGTCCCTGTGCCCTCCGCTCCGCCATCACGCGCTCCACGTCGGCCTTAAGCAGCAGGTTCCTCACCCCGACTTTTATTTTCCCTATGTTCTTCACCTTCACGATGTGGCAGATATTCGCGCTGCTCAATCCGTATATGCGCTGCACTTCCTCGACCGTGCAATAGTCCGCGTTGCCTGTCAGGTCTGTCCTGCGCAGGCTGTCGAGGTGTTCTTTCGAGTAGTAGGTGCGCCCGTATTCCCGTTTGGTGGGGATGCCGTGGCGGTGGGCGTAAGCCCTCAACGCACTGCGTCCCATGCCGTAGCGTTCTTCCACTTCCTCCGGCAGCAGCCATTCCTCTATCTTGGCCGTGTCAACGGCTATGCCGAGAAGCTCCTCTATGTGCCTGCGGCTGTAGTAGTTCTTCCCGGCTATGCGGCACATCGGCACGGCGTTGCGCTTGGCCGACGTGTACAGCCACGACTGCTTGACCTTGAACTTCGCCATGATCTCCTCGCCTGAATAGTACTCGGGTACTTCCGTGCTTTCTTCCGCCTGTGCCGCTCTTCGGTTCTTGGCTTTGGTTTTTGCATTACAGCGGTCCACAGCCTTTGGCTTTGCGAATGGCAGCACCCTGCAATAAGGGCTTGCCTCCAGCATGGCCTCTATGTCGGCTTTCCTCACAAGTGACATCCTGCCACCGATGCGCGATGCCTTCAGCTTGCCCTGCGCCACTAATTTGTAGATGTACTGGCGTGTGCAGCCCATTAGCATGGCGGCTTTCGAGAACGTGAAATATTCCTGCCCCTGTAATTCCGCCAGCGGTTCGACGGCGTTCATGAAGTCCTGCGTCCTTTTCTTCCTTTCCCTTTTCGCTTCTGCGGCACACTTCTCGCTGCAATATTTCTGCATTCCGCTGTTCACGGTGAACTCCCTATCGCAGAATGCACATTTCCTTGTTTTCCTCATACTTCATTTTTAGACGTTTGACATGAAAATCCTGCATCCCTGCCGCGTGTGAACCACCGTAAACGTATGTAAACTGTTGTCGCCTTACCGGGAATGCGTTGCTATCATCAAACGTCCGTTTCAATCTTGTCGCCGTCCGTAAACAGCCGTAAACCGTTGTCGTCTGTCCGACATTCGTCACATTCCGCAAGCCGTGAAAGTTCTCTGCGGTAGAAATACGTTGCAAAAATATACTGAAAGTCAGGGAAATCCAAAAAGTACCCGTGAAGTGTTAAAAATGGAATGGTATTGAAAATCAATACTTTCAGATGGTTAGTCGTGGTAGTTTGTAGTTGGTTATACGGCTCTAATTACAATTCTCGAAGACATTGGAATAGAAAAAAGTGACGGAATTGGGGATTGATATTTCCTTTAAATTGCTGCAACCCCGGAAGGCATAATTATATATTCGTTCCACGTTACCGGGTATTTCCACTTCGGTCAGGTTCGTGCAGCCGTCAAACATTGAGGTTCCTATGTCCGTGATGGAGTCGGGCAATACGGCCGAAGCGAGGGAGGTGCAACCCTTGAAGGCACTTGAACCTATTTTTGTGACGGAGTTGGGTAGCACGATTGACGTCAGGGCGGTGCAGCCGGAGAATGCACTTTGGCCCACATCCGTTACGGACGACGGAATCTCAATGTTTGCCAGGCTCCTGCAATTCTCAAAAGCTCCTAAACCTATCGTCTTGACGCTGTTGGGGATTGTCACGGAAGACAAGCTGCTACATCCTTGAAAAACGGTATAACCGATTTCCGTGACGGAGGTCGGGATGTCGACGGCGGACAGACTCCTGCAATTTTCAAATGTGCCTGAAACAAGTTCCGTGAGGGCGGTGGATAATTGGACGGATTGCAGATTGTAGCAGTCCTTGAAGGCCTCCGACCAGATGGTGGTCACGGTATTGGGGATTTTCACCGAGGTGAGCTTGTTGCAGTTCTCAAAAGCCGCAGTGCTGATGGCTGTCACTGTGAGTCCTTCCACGGTTTCGGGTATCACGAGGTCGCCCGAGATGCTGGTTTTGCAATCCATGATTTGAGCGGTCTTGTCCAGCGGATTGCCGAGAAACGTCATGCTTCCGTATTCGAAGAATTGTGCCCATGCACTGGAGGTGAACAGTAGGAACACGAGAGCGGAAAGTGTGATTCTATTTGCAAAGTTCATTTCGTTAGATTATAAGATGATAAGCCTGCAACTCCTCAAGGCGGTTCGTGTGGAAAGGAAAGTCGGGAGGGGGAGAGGCCGGGAACAGAAAAAGGTGTGGAGCTGGCTTCTGCTTGTTGCCCATGCGACGTTCCGGAACCCTTGTTGAGGCGACCCGTCGCCTTTTGTGGAGAAGTAGAATCTTTCACTCTAATGGGCAGCAGTTAACGACCTTATTTGTATGCCTCTGTTTCTCTTGGCCTTGTTTCATTCCATAAGCGTAAGGTATTGGTTCGTCTGTTGGCGAAGATAAGAAAAACAGGACGGAAAGCCGAATTGTCCGTTCTGCTTTTCATGAACCACACGGTTCTTTTCGTCAACGGTGGCTTGTGGATGAACAACTGTTGTTCCGGATGTTACAGTAAATGGTGCTCCGCGAAGTAGCGCCACAAGGGGGCCAGCATGGTGGCTTGTTTGATTTCCCCGTCGGTGAGCAGTCGTCGTACTTCGTCTGTGCCGAGCAGATGGACGCTGATGTCTTCTGTGGCTTCCTGGTGTGGTGCGGCCAGTCGGCGCACACCAGTGGCCACGAAGCAGTGGCAGAGGTTGTTCGTGCTGGACGTATTGGCTGAAATGCTCATCAGTTCAGTCCATTCCCCGCCGCCGAATCCGGTTTCTTCGTGCAGTTCCCTTTGTGCGGCTTCCAAGGGCGTTTCGCCTTTTTCGCAGACGCCGGCGCAGATTTCATACCCCGTCCCTTGCAGTCCGTGGCGGTATTGCCTTTCCATGACGAATTGGCCTTCTTCGGTCAGGGCAATCACGTTGATCCAGTCCGGATATTCCAGCACGTAGTATTCATCATTTACCACGCCGTTGGGCAGGCGCACTTTGTCGCGCCGGGCCGTCAGCCACGGGCGTCGGATGAGGTATTCGCTGTGGAGTATTTCCCATTTCTCTTTGTCGTGCTCCATATAGTTTTTCGTTTTAAGAAGTTCTGAACTGCGGACAAAGATAGTCCTTTTTGCGGAAAGGGTAATGGGGAGGAGGATAAAAAACTTGCCGTCCCGCGTAATGTACGGGACGGCAAGTTGATTGTTCACAAAGTGACACCGGACTTGAAGATGGCAAAGTCGCGGTAGCCGCTCTTTTCGTTTTTTGTCTGCTGCCCGCTGGCCACGGCCAAGACGAAGTCGGTGAAGCGCTCCAGCACGTCGGGCATGGCCTCGCCCTCCACCAGTGTGCCGGCGTTGAAGTCTATCCAGTTGCTTTTGTCCACCGCCAAGGAGGTGTGGGTGGCGATTTTCGCCGTAGGGACGAATGTGCCGAAAGGCGTTCCGCGGCCCGTGGTGAAGAGCACGATGTGGCATCCGGCAGCGGCGAGGGCCGTGCTGGCCACCAAGTCGTTGCCCGGCGCACTGAGCAGGTGCAGCCCGTGGTTGGTGATGATGTCGCCATATTTCAGCACGGCGCTGACGGGCGCCGAGCCGGATTTCTGGGTGCATCCCAGCGACTTTTCTTCCAGCGTGGAGATGCCTCCCGCGCGGTTGCCCGGCGAAGGGTTCTCCGAGATGGGTTGGTTGTGGCTGATGAAGTAGGCCTTGAAATCGTTAATGAGCGCCACGGTCTCTTGGAATGTCTGCTCGTCCTTGCACCGGTTCATCAGGAGCGTTTCCGCGCCGAACATTTCCGGCACCTCGGTGAGCACCGTGGTACCGCCATGGTTCACGAGATAGTCGGAAAACATTCCCAAGAGTGGGTTGGCGGTGATGCCCGAAAGGCCGTCGGAGCCTCCGCACTTCAGCCCGATTCTCAGCTTGTCCATGGAAACCGGCGTGCGGCAGTCGTTAATCATTCCCGCGTACAGTTCCCTGAGGATCTCCATTCCGCGTGAGATTTCGTCTGTTTCCTTCTGGCACACCATGAGCCGTATGCGTTTCCGGTCGTAGTCGCCGAGCGTCTTCATGAACTCTTCGGGCTGATTGTTTTCGCAGCCCAGTCCTATCACGAGCACGCCGCCCGCATTGGGGTGGAGCACCATGTCGCGCAGGATGCGGCGAGTGTTCTCGTGGTCGTCCCCCAGTTGCGAACAGCCGTAGTTGTGCGGGAAGGCCACGATGCCGTCAATGTAGCGCGCCCCCGTCTCCTCGTTCATCATGCGTGCAAGTTTCTCGGCCACTCCGTTTACGCATCCCACGGTGGGGATAATCCATAGCTCGTTCCTTACGCCTACGTTTCCGTTTTTCCTGACGTAGCCGTCGAATGTCTTTGTGGACGGCATCGGAGTCGTGGTCACGAAAGTGGGCGTGTACCGGTATTGGGTGATGCCTTCCAAGTTGGTCTTGAGCACATTCTCGTTCACCCATTCGCCTTGGGCGATGTCGGTCGTGGCATGCCCGATGGGGTATCCGTATTTGATGACATTCTCTCCTTTCCGGATATCTTTGACGGCCACTTTATGACCTGCCGGGATGCTTTCCGCGACCCGTACTTCCTGTCCTCCGCAAAAGATTTCTTCGCCTTCCTGGATGTCTTCCAAGGCAACGGCTACGTTGTCGGAGGGATGTATAAGGATGTATTTCAGCATGGCTTTCCTGTTGTCAACCCATGATTTGTCCGAGTGCTTTCCGCATGCCCAGAAGCAGGATGTCTTCCAAATAGCGTGCCAGCAGGTCGGTCAGTCCCGGTATCTGGCGTAGGTCTTCTCCCCACAAGTCGCATGCGCCCAGCACTCCGGAAGCCACGTCCTGCGGCTTGCCGCCCTTCCACAAGTCGGCGAGCAGTGCCACCACTTCGGGCGCGTCGTCGGGCGTGATGTCCGCTCCGTCGGCCCGTTTGCCTCCTTTATAATAGGTAATGAGTGCAGCCAGCCCGAATACGATGCCTGTGGGCAGCGTGCCTTTCCGCTTCAGGTATTCCTTCAGTCCGGGGAGGTCGCGCGTGGCGAACTTGGAGAAGGCGTTGAGCATGATGGACGTCACCTTGTGGTCCACGTATGGGTTGGTGAAGCGTTCCATCACGTTGTCGGCAAATTGCAGCAGTTCGTCTTTGGGCAGGTCCAAGGTCTCGAGCAGTTCGTCATACATCACCTTGTGGATGTAGGGGCCGACGAGTTCGTCGTGGCAGGCATCGCGCACGATGTCCACTCCCGAAAGATAAGCTACGGGCGAGAGCAGCGTGTGCGGACCGTTGAGCAGCGTCACCTTGCGCTGGTGGTAGGGAGTTTCGTCGGGCACGAACTTCACGTTGAGTCCGCATGCGGCCGCGGGGAATTCCTGCGCCACGCTTTCCGGTGCCTCGATGACCCAAAGGTGGAACACTTCGCCTTGCACGACCAGGTTGTCGTCGTATTGCAACTGTTCCTTGATGGAGTCGATGGTCTTGGCCGGGAATCCGGGGACGATGCGGTCCACGAGGGTGGCATATACGCCACAAGACAGGTGGAACCATTCGTCGAACTCGGGGCCCAGTTCCCAAAGCCGGATGTATTGCTCTATGGTCTCTTTCAGTTTATGCCCGTTCAGGAAAATCAGTTCACAGGGGAAGATGATGAGGCCTTTCGTCGGGTCGCCTTGGAAATGGCGGAACCGATGGTAGAGCAACTGCGTCAGCTTGCCCGGGTAAGACGACGCGGGGCGGTCGGACAGCTTGCACTCCGGGTCGAAAGCGATGCCGGCCTCGGTGGTGTTGGAGATGACGAAGCGCATCTCAGGCTGTTCAGCCAACTTCAGGTATTCGTCGAAGTGGGTGTAGGGGTTGAGTCCGCGGCTGATGACATCGACGAGGCGGAAAGAGTTGACGGCCTTCCCGTTTCCGATGCCTTGCAAGTTGACATGGTAGAGTCCGTCCTGGCTGTTGAGCATGTCCACTTTCCCTTTTGCGATGGGCTGCACGACCACCACGCTTCCGTTGAAGTCCGTGCTTTCGTCCATTTTCGACACAATCCAATCGACAAAGGCGCGCAGGAAGTTGCCTTCGCCGAACTGGATGATTTTCTCCGGCCGTATGGTTTTGGAGGCCGTATCCTTATTTAATGCTAACATTGCAGTTGGGTTTGTTTAAAACGGTATTCATTAAAACTTCACCAATATGCGGAACACTTTGCCCGGGTTGTCGGCCCATTGTTGCAGCATGGCAGGGGCTTGTTCCGGTTCGGTCACGGCTGTGACGAGCTTGTCCATGGGGCACGTGCCCTTTTGCAGATAGTTGATGACGGCGCGGAAGTCGGACGGCTGCGCGTTGCGCGACCCGCGGATGTCCAGTTCTTTCTGCACGAACAGTTTGGTCTGGTAGGCCACGTCGGCCTTGGCATAGCCGATGTAGACCACGCGCCCGGTGAAGGCCACTTCCTCGACGGCCGCCACGTAGGTGGCCGGATTGCCCACGGCCTCGATGATGACGTCGGCCCCGAAGCCGTTGGTGTACTTTTGCACCATGGCGTGCATGTCCTCCGTTTTGGAGTTCAGGGTGTAGGTAGCTCCCAGCTGGCGTGCCACTTCGAGCTTCTCGTCGTCGATGTCCACGGCGATGACTTTTGCGCCACGGATGGCGGAACGGGTGATGGCGCCGAGGCCCACCATGCCGCAGCCGATGACCACGACCGTGTCGATGTCCGTCACTTGCGCACGGGACACGGCGTGGAAGCCCACGCTCAGCGGTTCCACGAGCGCGCAGTCGCGTGCCGACAGCCCTTCGGCCACAATCACTTTCTGCCAGGGCACGGCCACCAGTTCGGTCATGGTGCCGTTGCGTTGCACTCCGAAGGTCTCGTTGTGCTCGCAGGCGTTCACGCGTCCGTTGCGGCATGCGGCGCACTTGCCGCAGTTGGTGTAGGGGTTGACCGTGACGGCCAGTCCCGGTTTCAGGAAGTCCGGCACGCCGGCACCTACCGATTCAATGACGGCGCCCACTTCGTGTCCCGGAATCACCGGCATCTTCACCATGGGGTTCATGCCGCGGAACGTGTTGAGGTCCGAGCCGCAGAATCCTACGTATTTGATGCGTAACAATACTTCTCCGTCGGCGCAGGCGGGTTGTTCGATTTCCGTGAGCGACGCTTGGAACGGAGCTGTGATTTGTAAAGCTTTCATTTCTTTTGTTATGGTTTAAGTTTATGGTTACGCCGGAAGGCGCGTGCGTCATTCCGACATGTTCTTGATGTATTCCAGATGCGGCAGGGGGCCGAACCCGTAGAAGGCTTTCGCGTTGCCTCCCAGGAACGCCCGCTTTTCCTCGTCGGTCAGTTCATTGCTTTTCGTGATGAAGTCATACGACATGCGGTAGGTGATGGCCGTGATGGTGCGCGGGTAGTCGGACCCCCACATCAGCTTGTCCATGCCCACCAGTCCGGCGGCTTCCCGGATAGCCCGCACGGCTCCCTTGAAGGGGTAGAACTCGTCGTTGAAGAGCCAGGTGATGCCTCCCGATTCGATGAACACGTTTTTGTGCCGGGCCAGTTTGATTTGCTCTTCCCACCGCGGGGCGGTCACCATTCCGAAATGCCCGATGGCCACTTTCAGGCCGGGGCATTCCTGGACCACCTCCTCCAGTTCGCCCACCTGCGCGTCGCCGTCCATCATGTCGATGGACAGGATGACGCCGTGGCTTTCCATGAGGCGGAACATGGCCATCATCTCGTCGCTGTTGAGCCACACCCGCCCCTCGGGCAGGTTGAGGCGCTGCGCCGGAATCTTGATGGCGCGGAAGCCTTTCCTTATCAGTTCTTCGGCCTGCGGCAGGAAGCCCGGCTTGCGGAACTCGCACATGCCGCACACCAGGAAGCGGTCGGGATATTTCTGCTGCACTTCCCAGAGATAGTCGTTCTGGATGCCGTCGATGAATTCCTGGGTGACCACGGCGGCGCCCACCTGCGCATAGTCCATGTTGGAGAGGAAGACTTCCGCCGTGTTCCGTCCGTCGGTCATGAAGGGCGGGAGCATCTGCCGTATTTCACCCATGAAGAGGGAGCGCCCGCCCGAGAGGGTCCGGATGGGTTTCCCGTCGACCACGGTGTCTTGCCAGAGCCAGAGGTGGGAGTGTGCGTCGATAATCGTGTAATCCATGACAAGAGTCCTCCCTTCCCGTTAAGTGTTCTTCCACGAAACGCGTAGCTGGTCGCCGATGATTTCCTTCACCTTGCGCACCAGTTCCCAGTCGATGGGTTCGTCCACGTATTCCACGTTCTTGCGGATGTTCTCCGGGTTGGCCGAACTGAAGAGCGTGGAGCAGATGCGCGGTTCGGTGATGGAGTACTGGATGGCCAGTTTCTCGATAGGGCATCCCTGCTGGTTGCAGTATTCGGCGGCTTTGCGGCAAGCCTCTTTCAAGGGTTCGGGAGCCGGATGCCAGTCGGGCGCCCCGCGCTGCGACAGCAGTCCCATGGAGAAAGGCGAAGCGTTGATGACGCCCACGCCTTTTTCCTTGAAATAGTCCAGGAAGTCCACCAGCTTGTCGTCGTTGAGCGAATAGTGGCAGAAGTTGAGCACGCTCTCCACCGTGCCGGCCGGTACATGGTCGATGACCCACTTCAGGTTTTCCAGTTGCAGGTCGGTGATGCCCACATGGCCCACCACGCCTTTCTCCCTGAGCTCCACGAGCGCGGGCAAGGTTTCGTTGACCACTTGCGAGAGGTCGGCGAACTCGATGTCGTGCACGTTGATGAGGTCAATGTGGTCTATGTTCAGGCGCTCCATGCTTTCGTACACGCTTTCCTGCGCCCGTTTGGCCGAATAGTCCCATGTGTTGACGCCGTCTTTCCCGTAGCGTCCCACTTTGGTCGACAACAGGTATTTGTCTCTCGGGATGTCTTTCAGGGCTTTGCCCAGCACGGTTTCCGCCTTGTAGTGCCCGTAGTAGGGCGACACGTCGATGAAGTTCATCCCCAGCTCCAGTGCGGTGTATACCGCCTTGATGCCGTCGGCTTCGCGTATGGAGTGGAAAACGCCTCCCAGGGAGGATGCCCCGAAACTCAGAACCGGCAGTTTCATTCCGGTGTTGCCTAAATAAGAATATTTCATAGCAATGATTTTTTTGTTTTGTTAGACCTTGCTTTATTTCTCTGTGCAAAATTATAAAATGATTGACGGATATGATTGGATAATATCGCCCCGGATAAGAACTATATCGCCAAAAATGATTTTTTTTCCTACTTTTTAGGCTTGCAGGGTCAACAAATTTACAAAAATCGTGCGGATTTAGCAAGATTTGGGCTAATTTTGCATCCATGGAGTTCAATATAGACACATTTCACCCGTTTGTCCTCAACGTGGGACTCGCCCGGCATGTTGCCGACTGGAATTGGAAAAACGTGAGCAGCCCCTTCGCACGGCTTTACTACGTGACGGAGGGCTACGCCAATGTCATCATGGCCGACCGGGTCATCAGGCTCCGGCCGGGCTGCATGTACTTCATCCCCCCGTTCACGAAGCACAGCTATGCTTGTGACTCGACCTTCAGCCACTATTATGTGCATATCTACGAAGCGCCGCAGTCGGTGCATCTCTTCCTGGAGGACTGGAACCTGCCCGAGGAGGTGGAGGGGAGCGAGCTGGAACTCTCGGCCTTCGAGAGGCTTTGCAGCCTGAACCCCACCATGAAGTTGCCGCAGTCCAACCCGTCGACGTATGACAACAGCGCCACCCTGGCCTCGAACCTGCTCAAGAACAAGCAAAGGCCGATGTACAACAAGATGGCGTCGAGGGGAGTGGTCTACCTCTTGCTCGCGCCGTTCTTCCAGACGGCCACGCCGAAAATCACGGGCATGGACGTCAGGGTGAAAAAGGCCATCCTGTACATCCGCGACCACATGTCGGAAAGCATCAACATAGAGGACATCGCCGAGATGCTCTACGTGTCCAAGAATTATTTCATACGCATATTCAAGAAAGAGACGGGCACGACGCCGGTGAATTTCATCATCCAACGCAAGATAGAACGGGCGCAGCTGTTGCTCATCACCGAGAGCCAACCCATCAAGGAAATCGCGCTTTCGGTGGGGTTCGAGGACTTCTCTTATTTTAATAGGGTATTCAAGAAAGTGACAGGCATCACGCCCAATGAATACCGCAAGGAGGCGCGCCACAGCCAGACCGTGGAAGGCGACTCCATAAAGGGCATCGGCTAATCAGCGTGCCACTGATTAGCCGATGCCCGAAGAGGTTCCCAGCAGATTCGAACTGCTGTAGACGGTTTTGCAGACCGTTACCTAGCCACTCGGTCAGGGAACCGTTTTTGCTGGCGGAGGAGAGGTTCCCAGCAGATTCGAACTGCTGTAGACGGTTTTGCAGACCGTTACCTAGCCACTCGGTCAGGGAACCATTTTCCGTTTTGCGTTGCAAAGGTACAACTTTTTTTTAATCCCGCAATTTTTTATGCCCATTTTCCTTCTTTTGCGGGCAGTTTCTTCGTTTTTCCTTTTGAGAAAGACGTTTCAACTCCCTTAGTTTGCAGTCGGCCGTGCAGTTGGCGCACGCCGAAGCGTCTTTCGCGTTGCGCAGGGCCAGGAAGATGCTGCGCCCCGCCCAGAAGAAGGCGGCGGCGATGATGAGGTATGCCAGATATTCTTGCCACATGGGGATAGGGGTTCTAAAGGGTTTATACGATGGGCGGGCGCCGCGCCGCTGGGCCGACGGCTCTCCGCTTGGCGCAAAAGTAGCATAAAAAGAGCTCGCTCCAATGCGCGGGAGGGATAAAAATACATAAAACAGCGGAGCGGATTCCGCGGCGTTGTCGTCCGCATGGCATCGCGATGGAGTGCCGGACGCGGAATCGTACTCTGCGGCAAGTACTCGAGTACTCTGCGGCAAGTACTCGAGTGCTTTGCGGAAAGTACAATTCCGCCATGCGGCAGGGCATGCCGCTGCCGGGGCACTTGTTTTCGTCGCCGGCCGCACCGGCGGGGCGGCCGTGCCCCCTTCCGTGGCAAAGATGGAGCCGGCCCCGACTTTTTCTGGCCCTCCGGGCCGGGAAGTCGCGATTTTTATTTAATTTTGTCTGGCGAATGGCTGGGCAGGGCGTCCGGCGACATAGGAAAAACGGAACTTGAAGAAAAAGGCATACGGACATGAAAGACGAACTATATAATAAGGTATTAGGAACCATCCGGCGCCACCGGCTGCTTTTGCCGGACGAAAAGGTGCTTGTGGCCGTGAGCGGCGGGGCCGACTCCGTGGCCTTGCTGCGCATCCTGCTGCGGACGGGCTGCCATTGCGAGGTGGCGCATTGCAATTTCCATCTGCGCGGCGAAGAGTCCGACCGCGACGAGCGCTTCGTGCGCGACTTGTGCCGCGCGCATTCCCTGCGCTTGTTCGTGGAGGACTTCGACACGGCGTCCTATGCCCGCGAAAAGGGCGTCAGCATCGAAATGGCCGCGCGAGAGCAGCGCTACGCCTACTTTGAGAAGCTGCGTTCCGAACTGCGGTTCGACAAAATCGCCGTGGCACACCATCGCGACGACAACGTGGAGACGATGCTGCTCAACCTGGTGCGCGGGACGGGGCTGAAGGGGCTGGCCGCCATGCACTATCGCAACGGGGCCGTGGTGCGCCCCTTGCTCGACGTCAGCCGCGAAGAGCTGGAACTCTATTTGTCCGAAATCGGGCAATCGTTCGTGACCGACAGCACGAACCTGGAGGCCGACGTGGCGCGCAATAAAGTCCGGCTCGAAGTGTTGCCCATGCTCAAGGCGCTGAACCCTTCGGTGGCCGACGCGTTGCAGGAGGCCATCCGGCATGCGCAGGACGCCTACGTGCTCTATCGCGTGGCCGTGGACGAGATGAAGGCGCGCGTGTTCGACGGCAGTCGCATCGACATGGCGGCGCTCCGCGGCGTTCCGGCAGCCCCCACCGTGTTGTTCGAACTGTTGTCGCCCTATGGCTTCAACGGCGCGCAGGCGGGGGAGATTTGGGAACAGATGGACGGCGGAGCGGGCAAGGTGTACCAGAGCGCGGAATGGCGCCTGTTGCGCGACCGCGACAGCTGGGTGCTGGAGCGCAAGGACGAGCCCTACGAGTGCCTCTGCCCGGTGTTGCCCTTGGAGGGGTTCGTGCGGGTAGCGCCGGACTTGGCCTTTTCCATCCGGCGGGTGCACCGCGGACCGGATTTCTCCATCCCGACGGACAAGGGCACGGCCTGCCTGGATTTGGGGAAACTGGAGTATCCCATTACGGTGCGGCGGGTGGAGACGGGAGACCGTTTCACCCCGTTGGGCATGAAGGGGACGAAGCTGGTGAGCGACTTCCTGACAGACTGCAAGAAAAGCGTGTTCGAGAAGGAGAGGCAGCTGGTGGTCTGCAGCGGGGGAAAAATCGCGTGGCTGGTGGGCGAGCGGATCGACGACCGCTACCGGATTGGCGACGACACGACGCGCATGCTGGTGGTGCAGGCCGTGAAAGGCTGACGGCGCGCGTGGCATTTCTATGAAATATGGATAAGAGACAGAGGGTATGCTTTCGATACTGATTCCTACGTATAACTATGTTTGTGTCAAGTTGGTAACCGACCTGCAGCGGCAGGCCGAGGCCTTGGGCTGCGCCTACGAGATTCTGGTGGCCGACGACGCCTCGGAAGAGGAGTATAAGCGCAAGAACCGCGAAATCAACAAGCTGCCTTGCTGCAAATACATAGAGCTGCAGGAAAACGTGGGGCGCTCGCGCATAAGGAATATTCTGGCCCATCTGGCGCAATATGACTTTTTCCTGTTCTTGGATTGCGACGGCAGGGTGGTGCGGCATGATTTTATCTGGCGTTACATGGATAGCCGGAAGCTGGCGGATGTCGTCTGCGGCGGGATCCTGCATCCCGACAAGTTGCCTTCCCCGAAGGTATCCTTACGGTATGCCTACGAAAAATCGGCCGAGCGGCGGTTTACTGTCAAGGAACGGGCGCAACGCCCCTTTGGCATGTTCCGGAGCTTTAATTTCTTGATTTCCCGCAAGGCGTTCGAGAGTTGTCCGTTTGATGAATCCATCCGCAACTATGGCTATGAAGATGTGCTGATGGGTGTCCAACTGGAACGCCAGGGCTTTCAGGTCCTGCACATAGACAACCCGTTGGTGAACGAAGACATCGAGAGGAACGGGGCGTACTTGCGGAAGACAGAAGAGTCCATACAGACCTTGTACGCCCACCGGGACAAGCTGGAAGGGAATTCCGGGATTTTGCGCATGTATGATGCCTTGCGGTGGAAAAAGATGTTGCCTTGCGTTTTGTTCCTTTATCGTTTGTTTCGTCCGATAATCCGACGGAACTTGTTGGGGCGGCATCCCAACCTTTTCCTTTTTAACTTTTATAAGGTGGGATATTATGCCCGTTGGGCGCAAAAGGAACGGCAAAAAGAAGCAGCCGGCCTTGTTTGATGTCAGGCCGGCTGCATGGTTTTCATTAGAATTTGCTCAATGGCAAATGTCCTTTAATATGCGAAGAGCGGATAGTTCGCCATCACGTCGTTCACTTGCTTGCGTACTTCCGCGATGACATTTTCATCTTCGGGAGCATTCAGAACTTTCTCGATAAGTTCGGCCACCAGGACCATCAGGTCTTCTTTTGCGCCGCGCGTCGTGATGGCGGGCGTTCCCAAGCGGATGCCCGAAGTCTGGAACGCGCTGCGCGTGTCGAACGGCACCATGTTCTTGTTCACCGTGATGTCGGCGGCCACCAAGGCTTTCTCGGCCACCTTTCCGGTGAGGTCGGGGTATTTGCTCCGCAGGTCAACCAGCATGGAGTGGTTGTCCGTTCCGCCGCTCACGATGTCGAATCCGCGCTTCATCAGTTCGTCGGCCAGCACTTTGGCGTTCTTCTGCACTTGCTTGGCCCATTCCTTGAATTCGGGTTGCAGAGCTTCGTTGAAGGCAACGGCCTTGGCGGCAATCACGTGTTCCAACGGCCCGCCCTGAATGCCCGGGAATACGGCGCTGTTCAGTATCTGGCTCATCTTCTTGATTTCGCCCTTCGGGGTTTTCAGTCCCCACGGGTTGTCGAAGTCCTTGCCCATCAGGATGATGCCTCCGCGCGGTCCGCGCAGGGTCTTGTGGGTGGTGGAGGTGACGATGTGCGCATACTTCACGGGGTTTTCCAGCAGTCCGGCGGCAATTAGTCCGGCCGGGTGTGCCATGTCGACCATGAAGATGGCGCCCACCTTGTCGGCGATTTCACGCATGCGGGCATAGTCCCATTCGCGGCTGTAGGCCGAACCGCCGCCGATGATCATCTTCGGGTGGTGTTCCAGTGCGAGGCGCTCCATCTCGTCGTAGTCCACGCGGCCCGTTTCCTTGTTGAGGTTATAGCCGATGGCGTGGTAGAGGATGCCGGACGTGTTTACGGGTGAACCGTGCGAAAGGTGGCCTCCATGGTCCAGGTTCAGTCCCATGAACGTGTCGCCGGCTTTCAGGCATGCCAGGAACACGGCAGCGTTGGCCTGTGCGCCGGAGTGGGGCTGCACGTTGGCATATTCGGCATCGAACAGCTTGCACACCCGTTCGATGGCCAGGCTCTCCACTTCGTCCACCACTTGACAGCCGCCGTAATACCGTTTGCCGGGATATCCCTCGGCGTATTTGTTGGTCAGCCATGAGCCCATGGCTTTCATCACTTCATCGCTCACGAAATTTTCCGATGCGATGAGTTCGATTCCCTTGAGTTGGCGTTGGTGCTCCTTCTCAATCAAATCAAATAAAGTCGTGTCTGTCTTCATCTTTATTTTTCCATTAATGGTTTAGGATTATTCTTTCTTTTTCTCCACGCTCCAGCCGAACTTGCCGATTTTCTCCCCCAGTCCGTAATAGGCTCCGTGGAGGTAGACCAGCGGGTGGCTGGCGTCCAGGCTCCATTTCCCTGTTTGCGGGTCGAGGTAGCGGTCGTCGGCTTTCACGTTCAGCACCTCGGCGATGAACATGTCGTGCGACCCCAGCGAGACAATCTCCTTCACCCTGCACTCGATGCTCAGCGGCGATTCCTCCACGATGGGGGCGGCCACCATGCGCGCCTTTCCCGGCGTGAGCTTCATCTCCTCGAACTTGTGGTAGTCGCGTCCCGAGCGCACGCCGCACCAGTCTGTGGCGAAAGCCATGTCCTCGGTGGTCAGGTTGAGCACGAATTCCATGTTCTTCTTGATGAGCTCATAAGAATGCCGCTCCGGCCGTACGGATATGTAGCACATGGGCGGGTTGGTGCAGATGGTGCCGGCCCAAGCCACGGTCAGCAGGTTGTAGTCGTCCGGCGTGCTGCCGCAACTGACGAGCAGGGCGGGCAGGGGATATATCATCGTTCCGGGTTTCCAGTCTTGCTTCATGCCGATGGCGTTTATACCAGTTTGACGTGGTCGAGACTGACTTCCTTGTTGCAGTAGTGGCAGCGCAGCACTCCATCCTTGCCTTGTACGGTGTGGAAATAAGTCTTCATCGGTTCGTTATTGGTGATGCACTTCGGGTTGGCGCATTTGACGATGCCTTTCAGTTCGTGCGGAAGGAACACTTCTTTCTTCTCCACCACCTCGTAGTCCCTGATGATGCATAGGGTGACGTTCGGGCTGACTACGGCGAGCTGGTTCAGTTCCTCGTCCGAGAAGAACTTGCCGGCGATTTTGATGATGCTTTTGTGCCCCATTTTCTTGCTCTTCAGGTTGTAGCCCACCGTGATGGAGGTCTTCATCTGTTCAAGGTGGAGCAGGTTCACCACTTCGAAAAGCTTGTTGGAGGGGATGTGGTCGATCACCGTGCCGTTTTCTAACGCGGCCACCAATAATTCTTGTCTTTTCATTATCGTAATTAGTTTTTTTAGTCAATGATAGTCTGGTCGTTCATCACGTCGTCCAAGGTGATGCCCAAGGCATCGCATATCAAGGCTTGGCGGGCGAAGAGCCCGTTGCGCGCCTGCTCGAAGTAATAAGCATGCGGGTCGTCGTCGATGGAATATTCGATTTCGTTCACGCGCGGCAGGGGATGCAGGATGCGCATGTTGTCTTTGGCGCGTTTCAGCATGGGCAGTTTCAGCAGATAGAGGTCTTTCACCCGTTCGTATTCCATGAGGTCTGTGAAGCGTTCTTTCTGCACGCGCGTCATGTATAAGATGTCCGCGTCCGCGATGGTGTCGGCCGTGAAGTCCGTGTGTTCCACATATTTTATATGATGGATGTCGCAATACTGCTTGTACACGTCCGGCATCTTCAGTTCTTCCGGCGCGATGAAATGGAAGGTGGGGTTGAAATGCCGCATGGCCATCAGCAGCGAATGCACTGTGCGGCCGTATTTCAGGTCGCCGACCATGTAGATGTTCAGGTCGTCAAGCTTGCCCTGTGTCTTGTAGATGGAGTAGATGTCCAGCATGGTTTGTGAGGGATGCTGGTTGGCTCCGTCGCCGGCGTTGATGATGGGCACGGGCGAAACCTCGGAAGCGTAGCGTGCCGCCCCCTCCAGATAGTGGCGCATGACGATGATATCGGCATAGTTGCTCACCATCATGATGGTGTCTTTCAGCGTCTCCCCTTTGGTGGAACTTGTCACTTTCGGGTCGGTGAACCCGATGACGCGCGCGCCCAAGCGGTTGGCCGCCGTTTCAAAACTGAGTCTCGTGCGTGTAGACGGCTCAAAGAACAAAGTCGCTACCACCTTGCCTTCCAACAACTTCCGGTTGGTATGTCTTTCAAACTCCTCGGCCATCCGAATCAGATACATGATTTTCTCTTTGGAATGGTCTGCAATAGTCACCAAGCTTCTGTTTTCCATTTGGGGATTCCTTTAACTAAAAAATGAGTGTATTCTGTTGTCAAAGGTACATAAAAAAAGCGGATGCAGTGCACACTATTGCTACATTTACTCAACTTTTCTGCAAATCGGCCGGTTTTTAAGAAGTTTATTTGTAATTTTGCACTTTGCGATTTTGAAAATTGTAGCTAAGACGTTTATGAGGAAAAAGTTTATCATCACTTTGTGGGTGATTTTGTTTCTTTGCATTAGTGCCGTGTCTCTGGCTTTTTATGCCATCTGGCACGGATGGATTGGATATATGCCCAATTTGTACCAACTGGAAAATCCGGTGAACAAATACGCTTCGCAAATCATTTCTGCCGACGGGAAATTGCTGGGCACATGGTCGTACAGCCGGGCCAATCGCATTTTCGTGGGCTTCGACGACTTGTCGCCTTGGTTGGTCAAGGCTTTGGTGGCCACGGAAGACGAGCGCTTTTACGACCATTCCGGCATAGATTACAGGGCGCTGGGGCGCGTGGCCGTGAAGCGTATCATCCTGAGGCAGGACAATGCCGGAGGCGGAAGCACCATCACGCAGCAGCTGGCCAAGCAGTTGTATACGGATGTGGCGCAGAGCACGATGGAGCGCGCGCTGCAGAAGCCCATAGAGTGGGTCATTGCCGTCAAGTTGGAGCGGTATTACACGAAAGAGGAAATCATCACCATGTACCTTAATTATTTTGATTTCCTCCACAACGCCGTGGGCATCAAGACGGCTGCCCGGACTTATTTCAACAAAGAGCCCCAGAACCTTTCGGTGTGCGAGGCGGCCACCCTGATAGGAATGTGCAAGAACCCGTCTTATTATAATCCTGTAAGGAAGCCGGAGCGATGCCGCGCGCGGCGCAATGTGGTGCTGGACCAGATGGTCAAGTCGGGATACCTGAGCAAGGCGGATGCCGAACTGCACAAGATGGAGCCGCTCGGCTTGCGCTTCCACCGCGTAGACCATAAGGAAGGTCTGGCCACGTATCTCCGTGAACGCCTGCGCACCATGCTGATGGCCAAGGAGCCGGAGCGGAAGAACTATGCCTCGTGGCAAGACCAGAAATATTATGAAGACTCACTGGCGTGGGAAACCGACCCGCTTTACGGGTGGTGCAATAAGAACCGCAAAAAGGATGGAACACCTTATAACCTCTACACCGACGGGCTGAAAATTTACACCACCATCGATTCCCGCATGCAGCAATATGCCGAGGAGAGCGTGGAAGAGCATGTGGCCGGCTATTTGCAACCCATTTTCGACAAGGAGAAGCGCAATCAGAAGACGCGCCCGTTCTCCAACCAGCTATCCGAAAAGGAAGTGGAGCAAATCATGCGCCGCTCCGTGGTGCAGAGCGAACGCTACATCATGATGAAGAAAAGCGGGGCCAGCGAGGCCGACATCACCAAGGCGTTCAACACGCCGCAGGAGATGACCGTGTTCTCTTACCATGGCGAAGTGGACACTGTTATGACCCCGATGGATTCCATCCGCTACTATAAGAGTTTCCTCCGCGCCGGATTCATGTGCATGGACACCCGAACGGGCTATGTGAAGGCCTATGTAGGCGGCCCGGACTACCGCTATTTCCAATACGACATGGCCGGGGTGGGGCGCCGCCAGGTGGGGTCCACCATCAAGCCTTTCCTCTACACGTTGGCCATGGAGAACGGCATGTCGCCGTGCGACCTGGCTCCCAATGTGCAGCAGACCTATATCGTGGCGGGTAAGCCTTGGACGCCGCGCAATGGCAGTCGTTCGCGCTATGGCGAGATGGTCACGCTGAAGTGGGGCTTGGCGCAGTCGAACAACTGGATTTCGGCTTATCTGATGAGCCGGCTCAGTCCTTCGGCCCTGGTGCGGCTTATCCATGAGTTCGGCGTGCTGAACCGCGACATACATCCCTCCATGGCCTTGTGTTTGGGGCCCTGCGAGATTTCCGTGTCCGAGATGGCCAGCGCTTATACGGCGTTTGCCAACAAGGGCATCCGCACGGCGCCGCTTTTCGTGTCGCGCATTGAGGACAGCGAGGGAAACGTGGTGGGAGAGTTCCAGCCCCGCATGACGGAAGTCATCAGCGAGGAGAGTGCTTATAAGATGATTATCATGCTGCAGGGCGTGATGAATGGCGGTACGGGCGGCCGCATGCGTTTCCGTTACCATGTGGATGCCGACATGGGCGGCAAGACGGGGACCACGAACCGTCATTCGGACGGATGGTTCGTTTGCTTCACGCCTTCGCTTTCCGCCGCATGTTGGGTGGGCGGGGAAGACCGCGACATCCACTTCAACACCATGACCTACGGGCAAGGCGCCTCGTCGGCGTTGCCCGTGGCGGCTTATTTCTTTCAAAAAGTATATAAGGACAAGGAGCTTGGCTATTCGCCCGATGAAAAGTTCGAGATACCGGAAGGCTTCGATCCCTGTGAGGATACTATCCTGACGGAGGAAGCCCCGGTGGAAGACTACGGGGGGATAGACGAGGTGTTCGAATAACCGCAAGGCCGGCCCACGGGTCGGCCTTGCGCATAAAATCATTCCGCGCAGCGGGCAATGAATTCGGCCGGCGTCATGACGGGGAGGTCGAATTCGGCAAAGCCCTTCGTGTCACGGGAGATGATGAGGTCGGCTTTCGCCTGAAGGGCGGAATGGTATTGTACGGCGTCCTCGAAATCGGTGGGTTGTGCGGCGATGGCCGAAGCTATTGTTTGCCGGTCGATGGACGATATGGCGCATAGGTTTACGAGTTGGTCTATTTTTTGCATGACCAATGAGTGAGGTTTCACTTTCCGCATGACATACGCGATATTGACCAGAGTCAAAGAAGACGCAATGAGCTTGGCTTCTTTGTTATATCCCATATCGATGATGGCAGCCGCGTCTGCGTAAAAAGGTTCGCGTTCCGCACAAAAGTCAACTAAAACGTTTGTATCTAAAAATATCCTCATTTTGCCCATTCCTCCCACATCTTTTCAGTTTCGCGTTCAAAATCAAAGCCTTCGGGTAGCTTCCCCATAGTCATCGCCTTTACCTCGGGCGAGATTTCCTTGTTGGCGGGGCGGTGGGGGAATACCAGTTCCTTCTTGCTTCCTTTTTTGCGCTCGATTTCCTCATGAAGCTTGTTCGCCAACCATTTCTGATTGTCGGTGCTGAGCGACTGGAGCATGCTCCAGATGCTGTCCAATGATACGGTTGCTTTCATATTCTTTCCTTTGCCTCTTGTGATTATGGTTGATAGCGCAAAGTTAGGCATTTGCATGGAATGTGCAAGGATTTTCACAAATTTTGGTGCGCAGGCCTGTGCCGGATGACGGGTGTCCGCTTCCGTCGTTTCTTTCCGGATGGGCGGTGTCCGCTTTGCCCGATGCCTTGCCGCGCCTTGCGGAAGCCGCCTGCGTACTTTGCGGGAAGTACTCGAGTACTCTGCGGCAAGTACTCGCGTACTCTCCGCAAAGCACGATTCGGCGCTCCGCAGGGCGTCCGTGCGTTTTCCGCAGGGGAATGACCGGATGCGGGGGCGATGTTTCGTCGCAGAGAGGAGCATTGTCAGTCTTCCCCGGGAGGTCGGTCCGGATTTTCCGATTTTTTGCGTGTCGCGCCTCCGGCTTTTGCCTGCAAGGGTTCAAATACCCAGTTCCGCCACTCCCTCTTTCACGTAGTCCCGTGCCCAGTCTTCCGGTTTCAGCACTTCCCCGTCGTAGCAAAGCAAGTCAAGGTCCAGTCTCACGATGCCCCGCGCCTTGTCTTCCGGCCGTCGTCCGTGGGCGGTTTCCATTTGCTTGAGGAACGCGGTCATTTCGTCCCGGGTCAGCGCGGTGGTGCAGAGGGCCACCTGGTTGTGGAACCATCGGGGCGACGGGAACCCGACGGGACGGGTTTGCCGGAGGGTGCTGAACCTGACGCCGGGGAATGCGGCGCGCAGCGCGGATTGCGCCGACAAAATGCGGGCGGGGCCGGGGTCGTTGCTCCCCAAGCCTATGACACAAGTCTTAATCATTCCTTTTTTTGCCCACAAAAATAGGGCGTTTTGGGCGGTCATACAAAATCTTTTTGTACTTTTGTAAAGTAGATTTTTTAATGTCATACGAACATGAATTTTATTGGAATCATTCCAGCACGATATGCTTCCACGCGCTTTCCCGGCAAGCCATTGGCCTTGCTGGGCGGGAAGCCGGTGATACAGCGGGTCTACGAACAGGTCGTAAAGGCCTTGGACGACGCCATCGTGGCCACCGACGACGAGCGCATCTTCCAAGCCGTGGAGGGCTTTGGCGGGAAAGCCGTCATGACCAGCGTGCACCACAAGAGCGGCACGGACCGTTGCCGTGAGGCATACGTCCTGCAGGGGAAGCCTTACGACGTGGTCATCAACATACAGGGTGACGAGCCTTTCATCCAACCCAGCCAGCTGGATGCGCTGAAGGCCTGCTTCGACGACGGGCAGACGCAAATAGCCACCTTGGTGAAGCCTTTCACCCCGGCCGACGGTTGGGACGCCCTTGAGAACGTGAATTCGCCCAAGGTCGTGGTGGGGCGCGACATGAGGGCGCTCTACTTTAGCCGTTCCATCATCCCCTTCCAGCGGAACAAGGAGAGGGCGGAGTGGCTCTCGGGGCATACCTATTATAAACACATAGGGCTGTATGCCTACAAGGCGGAGGTGCTGGCTGAAATCACGGCCTTGCCCCAGTCGCCGCTCGAGCTGGCCGAATCGTTGGAACAGCTCCGCTGGCTGGAGAACGGCTACAACATCAAGGTGGGCGTCAGCCAGGTGGAAACCATCGGCGTCGACACCCCGGCCGACCTGGAAGCCGCCGAAGCCTTCCTGCGGAAGCATACGAATGCGAACAAACACATTTAAATGACAACAGACACCGGAACAATGAAATGGAGACTTAAACTCTTGGGGTTGGCCCTGCTGTGGCCCGCCGTGCAGCTTTGCGCCCAGGAAATCAAGATAGGCAATTACACGTTCAAGGACGGGGCGGAATACCAAGGCGAGCTTTTCAAGGGAAAACCCTACGGGAAAGGCGTCACTTATTTCCAGAACGGCGACACCTACGAGGGGGAATACGTCAAGGGAAAGCGCCAAGGCTACGGCGTGTATAAGTTCCCCGACGGGGAACGCTACGAAGGGGAGTGGTTCCAAGACCAGCAACATGGCCATGGCGTGTATTACTTCATGAACAACAACAAATACGATGGCCTTTGGTATCGCGACTTCCAGCAGGGAGAAGGCACGATGTATTATTACAACGGTGACGTCTATGAAGGAAGCTGGAAGGCCGACAAGCGTGAAGGCTATGGCGAATATAAGTATGCCAATGGCGCATCGTACAAGGGAGATTGGAGCAATGACCAGAAAAATGGGCGCGGCATCTTCGACTGGAACGACGGGTCGTGGTACGACGGCATGTGGAAAGACAACCAGCGCAACGGCAAAGGGACGTTCAACTATGCCGACGGCGACAGCTACACCGGCGAGTGGGTGGACGACGTGCAGCACGGCAAGGGCGTCTACAAGTTCCACAATGGCGACCAATACGAAGGCGATTACGTGCAAGGCGAGCGGACGGGAGAGGGCATCTTTACCTTCGCCAACGGAAATAAATACGTGGGCCAGTTCAGGAACGGTTACCAGAACGGGCAAGGCACTTTCACCTGGCACAACGGCGCATCCTACGTCGGCACGTGGAAAAACAACAAGCGCGAGGGCGAGGGCAAATACGTCTGGAGCAACGGCGACGTCTACGAAGGCGGATGGAAAGACGGATACATGGACGGCGAAGGCATCCTGCGCCTGGCCGACGGGACGAAATTCAAAGGCACGTTCAAGAACGGGGAGAAGAATGGCTTCGGCATCATGGAGGATGCCGACGGCATGCGCTACGAAGGCGGCTTCAAAGACAACGAACGGGACGGCGAGTTCGTGATGAAGGACAAGAATGGGAACATCGTCCAGAAAGGCACTTACAGCCACGGCGTGATGACAAACAAGGAGGATTTGTGACAATGGACTTGGATTTGCTGACAGAAAAAGTCAAGAAAGTGGCCCGCGAAGCCGGGGCGTTCCTGAAGAAGGAGAGCCTTTCGTTCGACCGCTCGCGGGTGGAACAGAAGGCGGCCCACGATTACGTGTCGTACGTGGACAAGGCTTCCGAGAAACTTATCGTGGAACGCTTGCGGCAACTCTTGCCCCAGGCCGGTTTCATTGCCGAGGAGGGCACGGGCTCGCTCGATGAACAGGAATATTGCTGGGTGGTGGACCCGCTCGACGGCACGAGCAACTACATCCACGGGCATGCGCCCTACTGCGTGAGCATCGCCTTGCGCGACCGCCATGAAGTGCTTCTCGGCGTGGTCTATGAATGCGGCAGGGACGAACTCTTCTGGGCCAACAAAAACAGCAAGGCCTACCTGAACGGAAGGGAAATACACGTCAGCGACCAAGGCGTGCTGGACCAGTCTTTCATCGAACTGGGGTTCCCCTACGACGCCGAACGCTATCGGGCCTTTGCCGTGAGACTGGTGGACGACTTGTACGGTCATGTGGGCGGCTTGCGCCTGATGGGGGCTGCGGCAGCCGAAACGTGCTACATCGCGGCAGGGCGGTTCGAAGCCCGCATCGAGGCCTTCATCGGTCCGTGGGACATTGCCGCCGCGTCCGTCATCCTGAAGCAGGCCGGAGGCATGATGACCGACTTCTGCGGCAACCCGGATTGCTTCGACGCCGTGGAGGTGTTTGCGTCCAACGGCAAAGTGCACGACGCTCTCCTGCAGAAGTTGCGCCTTCATGAAAAATTATTGGTAAAGAAGTGAAGATGTTTTGATAATTCTATATCTTTGCATTTGATGTGACACGTAAAAGGGTAGCTTATGGTTATTGACGATTTGATTCACTTGAGGGATTACGCCGGGCTCCATCCCGCGTTCGAGGTGGTGGCCGATTTTATTGAACGCCATCAATTGTCCTCTCTGCCGGACGGCCGTCTGGAGTTGGAAGGGACGGGAGGGTATGCCAACGTGCAGACGCTTGCCGGAAAGACGGAAGCCGAAGCCGTGCTGGAGACCCACAGAAAGATGATAGACATACAGGTGCCATTGTCGATGGACGAAGCGATAGGCTATGCGCCCATTGGCTCGCTGCCCTCCGCGGAATACGACGAAGCGCGGGACATCGCCTTCCACGACGGGCGTCCCGATGAGTTCCTGAAGGTGCGCATGGGCACGTTTGCCATATTCTTCCCGCAGGACGCCCATGCGCCCGGAGTGTTCAAAGGCGAGGGACGGAAAATCGTGTTCAAGCTTCCTGTGCTGGACGAAATAAATCAAAATATAATTCATCAACCTTAATTCTGTAGATATTATGGTAAAATCAACAGCGAAAAAAGCGCCTAATACCTTAGGCATCGTGAAAAACGACCCGTGGCTGAAAGACTTCGAACCGGCCATCGCCGGACGGCATCAGCACGCCTTGGACAAAATCAGCGAGCTGACGCAGGGCGGAAAATCCACTTTGTCGGACTTCGCCACTGGATATTTGTATTTCGGATTGCACCGCACGTCCACGGGCTGGGTGTTCCGCGAATGGGCGCCCAACGCAACGGAGATTTACTTGATAGGCGATTTCAACAACTGGGAAGAGTCTCCCAAGTATCAGTTGAAGCGTATCAAGGGCACGGGAAACTGGGAAATCAAGCTCCGCGCCAGTGCGCTCAAGCATGGCGACCTGTATAAACTGAAGGTGCATTGGGACGGAGGATGCGGCGAACGCATTCCCGCGTGGTGCCGCCGGGTGGTGCAGGACGACCAGACGAAGATTTTCAGCGCGCAGGTTTGGGCACCGGAGCAACCTTACGTGTGGAAGAAGAAGACTTTCCGTCCGAACACCGCGCCCCTGCTGATATATGAATGCCACATCGGCATGGCACAGGATGCCGAAAAGGTAGGCACGTACAACGAGTTCCGTGAGAATGTGCTGCCGCGCATTGCCGCCGACGGTTATAACTGCATCCAGATTATGGCCATACAGGAGCATCCCTATTATGGCAGTTTCGGCTATCATGTGTCGAGCTTCTTCGCCGCGTCCAGCCGTTTCGGCACGCCGGAGGAGTTGAAGCAGCTCATCGACGAGGCGCATAAGTTGGGACTGGCTGTCATCATGGACATCGTGCATTCGCATGCCGTGAAGAACGAAGTGGAGGGCTTAGGCAACTTTGCCGGCGACCCCTGCCAGTATTTCTATCAAGGCGACCGTCGCGAGCATCCGGCCTGGGACAGCCTGTGTTTTGACTACGGCAAGAATGAGGTGCTCCACTTCCTGCTGTCCAACTGCAAGTTCTGGCTCGACGAATACCATTTCGACGGTTTCCGTTTCGACGGCGTCACCTCCATGCTTTATTATAGCCACGGGTTGGGCGAAGCGTTCTGCAACTACGGCGATTATTTCAACGGGCATGAGGACGACAATGCGATATGCTATCTGACGCTGGCCAACCTCCTGATTCACGAGGTTCACCCCAAGGCGGTCACCATCGCCGAGGAAGTCAGCGGCATGCCAGGGCTGGCCGCCCCGTTCAAGGACGGTGGATACGGTTTCGATTACCGCATGGCCATGAATATCCCGGACTATTGGATCAAGACCATTAAGGAAAAGAAAGATGAGGACTGGAAACCGAGCAGCATGTTCTGGGAGGTGACCAACCGTCGCGCAGATGAGAAGACCATTTCTTATTGCGAAAGCCACGACCAGGCTCTGGTCGGCGACAAGACCATTATCTTCCGTCTGATAGATGCCGATATGTACTGGCATTTCAAGAAAGGCGACGAGAACTACGCCGTGGAGCGCGGCATCGCCCTGCACAAGATGATTCGCCTGCTCACGGCATCTACCATCAACGGAGGCTATTTGAACTTCATGGGCAACGAGTTCGGGCATCCCGAATGGATCGACTTCCCCCGCGAAGGCAACGGCTGGAGCTACAAGTATGCACGGCGGCAGTGGAACCTGGTGGACAACAAGGATTTGTGCTACCATTACTTGGGCGACTTCGACAAAGCCATGATACACATCATCGGCAAGGAGAAGAACATCCAGAAATCGCCCGTCACGGAAATCTGGCACAACGATGGCGACCAAGTGCTGGCCTACAGCCGCAACGATTTGGTGTTTGTCTTTAATTTCAATTATGCCCGTTCGTTCACCGACTATGGTTTCATGGTTCCGCAAGGCGCCTACGACGTGGTTTTGGATACCGATTCCCCGGATTTCGGTGGCAACGGACTGAATGACGACAGCATGCGCCACTTCACCAATTTCGACCCTCTGCTCGCCAGAGACGGGAAAGGATGGCTCAAACTTTACCTGCCCGCACGTTCGGCTTTTGTGCTGCGCAAGGTGAAGGAAGAGGTGAAAGATGAAGAAAAGTAAACGGATTTGTATTTGAAGAATGCACGAATCAAGCAATAAGAAAAGAACCGCACGCATACTGGGTTGGGTGTGCGGTTCTCTTTTTACCCTGTTTTCCCTGCTCTATCTCTACGTGATGCAGGCGGATTTGCTGGCCACGGCGCAGCACCTTTTGTCGAAAGGACAGACGGTGTATTCTCCCTTGTGGGGGGCGGTGATCATCACATGGCTGTTGTGGCTGTTGCAAAATGTCTATCGCCGCACGATAGCCTATCCGCTGCGCTTCCATGCGCTCTACTATTTCCCTTCCTGTCTGGTGCTGGGCTTGCTCACATCCATTGTCCCGCGCGAGGGGTGGGAGGTGCAGTTGTCGGCCAATTGGGTGTGGGTCATTGTCTCCATCCTCGTCTATGTGCTGGTTTCGTGGATAGCGTTGCACTATCCCGACCGTAAAAACGGGGTGCAGAGCCTTTTCCCGTTCTTGTGGGTCAATTTCTTGTGCCTGGCCGTGCAGTTTTGCGTGGTGGGCGGGGTGGCCAACACGGACGACGTGTACCACTACCGGCTGAAGGTGGAGCGCTACGTCATGGAGGAGAATGATTCGATGGCACTGCATGTGGGCGAAGAGTCGTTGCAGGCCGACAGGAGCCTGACAGCCCTGCGTGCGTTCGCCCTGAGCCGCGAAGGAGCATTGGGAGAGCGGCTGTTCGACTATCCGCAATATTATGGAAGCGAGGGGCTGATGCCTGATTCGGCCGACACCATCTACGTGCACGGCTGGCTGCAACTTTTGTATAAGCATGTGGGCGGGAGGCCGGGTGGAAATGTGAAGTCGGCCACGCGCTTTTTCGAACTCCTGTCGCAGCGTCCGTCTGCCGAGCCTGCCGCACGCGATTACCTGCTGTGCGCCTATTTGCTGGACAAAAACCTGGATGCTTTCGTCGCCGCGCTGCCGCGTTATTACGGGCTGGACGCCGCGTTGCCGCTCTATTACAAGGAAGCGCTCGTCTTGTATTCCCGGTTGCATACCCGTCCGGCAGTCGTTTTCAAGGACAATGCCGTGGAAGCCAATCTCGACGACTTCCATCATTTCAGGGCGCAGTATGCCGACCCGGTGGAGCGCTCCAACCAATGCCGCCGCATGTACGGCAACACGTATTGGTGGTATTATTATTATCAGGAATTGCCCGCGCGGCCGCTGGGGCGTGAGTGAAGCTCGCGCCACAAGTGGCGCAAGGCCACGAGGGGATGGTGCCACAGCATGCGTGGCCCGGCATAGCGCATCACGGTTCGTATGCGTGCCTGCATGTCGGGACGATAGCAATGCACGGGACAAAGGCGGCACGAAGGCTTGGCTTGCCCGAAGGGGCAGTGCGCCAGCCGTCGGTGCGCATATTCCAGCAACGCCCGGCACGAGGGGCACAAATTTTCGTTCCCTTCTTTATGGCGGCAATAGAGGCGTACCATGGTTTCCACGGTCCGGAACTCCTCGCTTGTGCGGTCATTCTTGTTTTTTCCCACGCCGGATTCTTTCTTTTTCTTTCCTTTATTCTTTGATGCGGATAAGGGCGTTGGCCAATATGGCTGTGACGCCGCCCGTGGTGATGCCCGAAGCGAAGATGCTTCTCAGCGTGTCGGGCAACTGCGACAAAATCTCCGGCACGAGTTCCACGCTGAGGCCCAGGGAGAAGCTGAGCGCCATGACCAGTGTGGCCTTGCGGTCGATTTCCTGCGACGCGATGATGCGTATGCCTGCCGAAGCCACAGTGCCGAACATCAGCAGGGTGGCACCGCCGAGCACGGGTTCGGGCATGAGGGAGAAGACCAGTCCCACGGCGGGGAACAACCCCAGCAGGACGAGGAATCCCGCGATGTAGTAGCCCACGTAGCGGCTCGCCACGCCCGTCAGCTGGATCATGCCGTTGTTTTGCGCGAAGATGGAGTTGGGGAACGAACTGAAGGCTCCGGCCAGCATGGAGTTGAAGCCGTCGGCCAGAATGCCTCCCGAGGCGCGCTTCACGAAAGTCTTTCCCTCCACGGGTTCTCCCGAGATGAGCGAATTGGCCGTGATGTCGCCGTAGGCCTCGATGGCCGTAATCAGGTAGACCAGCCCCAGCGCGACGAAGGCCGACCAATCGAAAGACAAGCCATATTTGAAAGGAACAGGAATGTTGAATCCTCCATAACTTTGCACCGAGGAGAAGTCAACAATGCCCATATACCATGCCACGGCATAGCCGATGGCCAGCCCGATGACGATGGAACTCATGCGCAGGTAGCGGTTGGCGCTACGGTTGAAAGCGATGATGAGCACCAGCACCAAGGCGGCCAGCCCCACGTGCCTGAGGCTTCCTAAGCTCCCGTCGGCCTTGGCTGCCTCTCCGCCTCCGCAAGCCGTTATCCCCACCTTGATCAGGCTCATGCCAATGAGCGTCACCACGATGCCCGAGACGAGCGGCGTGATGATGCGCCGGGTGTATTTCAACACGCGGCTCACCAGCATCTCCACCGTGGAGGCCGCCATGCACGCGCCGAACACCACCGGCAATCCGCCGCTCATCCCGGCCGAGATGATGGGACCGATGAAGGAGAAACTCGTGCCTTGGATGCACAGCAACCCCGTGCCGATGCAGCCGATGCGCCGGCATTGTATGAACGTGGAAACCCCGGAGGCGAACAAGGCCATGGACACCAGGAAACTGGTGGTCTCCACGTCCAGCTTCAAGGCCCCGGCAATGATGAGTGGCGGGGTGATGATGGCCACGAAGATGGCCAGCAGGTGTTGCAATGCGGCGAAGAGGGTTTCGCGCAGTGGCGGCCTGTCGTTGAGTCCGTAGATGAGTTCCGTTTTCGCTCCGTTCGTGGTGTCTTGTTCCATTTTTCCAGTCTGTTTAGTGTGGTTCGTATTCCCAAAAAGTGCATGCCGGCGGAAACCGGCGTGCAAAGTTAGTGAAAAACGAGCCACGTAATCGTGCTTTTCTGAAAAAAAGGCCTGCACGGTTCCGTTTTCTTCGCATGGAGGGTTGAAACAGTCGTGCGATGAGGAGGAAAGCGGCTGCAGGACGGAGGCAACGGGCGTCACCGAAGCGGAAGCGTTTGGCCTGCTCAAGCGCGGGAGGCCGTGCGGAATGCGGCAGCGTACTTTGCGGCAAGTACTCGAGTACTCTCCGCAGAGTACTGTGCGGAGTAGCGGTCGCCTTTGCGACAAGTCGTGCATGCCCTTCTTCGTCGCAGGACAAAAGAGGCGTGTCCGCCGCCGGAATAAAAGACGGCAGATGGGGAGATTTCTTCGGCATTCCTCTTCCAAATGATTTTTTTATCGTACTTTTGCATGATAAAAAGACAGAAGAGAATGTTTAAAAATAGAGTAAGGCGGAATTGGTTCGTCCCCAAAGGTGCCGAGATGACCGAGCTGGACAGGAAAATCCTGGCCTACCAGAACCGCGGATGCTTGGTGCCCACGCGCAAACTGATAAAGACTCCGGAGCAGATTGAAGGCATACGGCGGAGCGGAGTGGTGAACACCGGCGTGCTCGACCTCGTGGCGCAGGAAATCCATGAAGGCATGACCACGCTGGAGATAGACAAACTGGTGTATGACTATACGGTGGCGCACGGGGCGATTCCCGCGCCTTTGAACTACGAAGGATTTCCCAAGAGCGTGTGCACTTCGGTGAACGAGGTGGTGTGCCATGGCATACCCAACGAGTTCGAGGTGCTGAAGGAAGGCGACATCATCAACGTGGACGTGTCCACCATCCTGGACGGTTATTACAGCGACGCCTCTCGCATGTTCGTCATCGGGCAAACCACGCCCGAGAAGCAGAAGTTGGTGGACGTGGCAAAAGAATGCCTGGAAATCGGCATGCAGGCTGCCCGTCCCTTCGGCTTCGTGGGCGACATCGGCAATGCCATCGAGCGGCATGCCAAGAAAAACGGCTTCAGCATCGTGCGCGACTTGTGCGGGCATGGCGTGGGACTGGAATTCCACGAGGAGCCGGAAGTGGAGCATTTCGGGCGCAAGGGCACAGGCATGCTGCTGGTGCCCGGCATGGTGTTCACGATTGAGCCGATGGTGAACATGGGCGACTGGCGCGTGTTCGTGGATGCCGAAGACGGCTGGACGGTGGTGACAGAAGACGAGCTTCCCAGCGCACAATGGGAACACACGTTTGTCATGACCGAACATGGGCTGGAGATACTCACTTATTGAAAAACGACCGGGAAAAAAGACGTGAAGAAATGGAAGGCAAGGATATTATTATATTAGGTATAGAGTCGAGTTGCGACGACACCTCGGCGGCCGTCATCCGCAACGGGATTTTGCTGAGCAACGTCACGGCCAGTCAGGCCGTGCATGAGGCTTACGGTGGCGTGGTGCCGGAACTGGCATCGCGGGCCCATCAGCAAAATGTCGTGCCGGTGGTTGACCAGGCCTTGAAGCGGGCAGGGGTGGCGAAAGAGGAACTTTCGGCCGTGGCCTTCACTCGCGGGCCGGGGCTTATGGGCTCGTTGCTCGTTGGTGTTTCTTTCGCCAAGGGCTTCGCCCGTGCCTTGGGCATCCCCATGATTGAGGTCAACCACCTGCAGGGCCACGTGCTGGCCCATTTCATCAAGGAGGCCGAGGACGACCACGACCAACCGGACTTCCCCTTCCTTTGCCTGCTGGTGAGCGGCGGAAACTCGCAAATCATCAAGGTGAAGGCCTACAACGACATGGAGGTGCTGGGACAGACGATAGACGACGCGGCGGGCGAGGCGATAGACAAATGCTCGAAGGTGATGGGGTTGGGCTACCCCGGCGGTCCGATTATCGACAAGCTGGCCCGTCAGGGCAACCCCTTGGCCTACAGTTTTGCCAAACCGCATATTGAAGGCTACGACTACAGTTTCAGCGGACTGAAGACCTCGTTCCTCTACTCTCTGCGCGACTGGCTGAAAGACGACCCCGATTTCGTGGAGCATCACAAGACCGACTTGGCCGCTTCGCTGGAGCACACGATTGTGGACATCCTGATGAAAAAACTGCGCCAAGCCGCCAAGGACACCGGCATCAAGGAAGTGGCCGTGGCCGGCGGCGTGTCGGCCAACAACGGCCTGCGCAACGCCTTCCGCGAGCATGCGGCCAAGTATGGTTGGAAAATCTTCATCCCCAAGTTCAGTTATACCACCGACAATGCGGCGATGATAGCCATCACCGGTTATTTCAAATATCAGGACCATGATTTCTGTTCCATAGACTTGCCGGCTTATTCAAGAGTAACATTAAAATAAATACAGAGACTATGATGAATGTAGAAGCTAAAATCATAAGCCGTGAAATCAGCCCGTTGCTGTGGAAAGCGGGCGAAACGGTATGCACGGCGGAAAGTTGCACTTCGGGGCAAATTTCGGCTGCCATCACGAGCGTGCCGGGCAGTTCCACCTATTTTAAAGGAGGCATCGTCTGCTACACCAATGAGGTGAAGACCCGTTTCCTCGGCGTCGCGCCCGAACTGTTGGAAGAAAAAGGTGCCGTGAGCGAGGACGTGGTGCGCGCGATGCTGGACGGCGCGCTGAAGGCCATGGACACCACCTATGCCGTGGCCATCACCGGATATGCCGGTCCCGGCGGAGGCGACGAGGCTCCCGTAGGTACAATCTGGATAGCCGTGGGTGACAATAAAGGCGAAACCGTAGTGGAAAAATTGGAAGGTGACGAGGGGCGCGACATGAACTTGGCAAAGGCAACTTTGGTGGCCCTTCAGATGTTATTGGACTTATTGAAAAAGCATCATCCGGCCGAGGAAGAGTGATTTTTTTGCTAAAACGCTTGTTTATTCGGTTTTTAAGTGCTAATTTTGCACTCTGTTTGAAGGAAGTAAATAGAAATAAACAAAAAGGAAGATAGAAATGTCTAGGATTTGTCAAATTACGGGAAAGAAAGCCATGGTTGGCAACAATGTTTCTCATTCGAAGCGTCGTACGAAGAGACGGTTTGATGTGAACTTGTTTACGAAGAAGTTCTACTATGTGGAGCAGGACTGCTGGATTAGCCTTAACATCAGTGCCGCCGGTCTGCGATATATCAATAAGGTCGGGTTGGACGCCGCTTTGACCAATGCGGTGGAGAAAGGTTATTGTGACTGGAAATCTATTAAGGTAATCGCTTAATAAAGAAGGAGATTTAAAGCTATGGCAAAGAAGGCTAAAGGTAATAGAGTGCAGGTGATTCTGGAATGCACTGAAATGAAGGACAGCGGGCTCCCCGGAACGTCTCGTTACGTGACGACGAAGAACCGTAAGAATACTCCCGAGAGAATGGAATTGAAGAAGTACAATCCCATCTTGAAGAGAATGACTATTCACAAGGAAATAAAATAAACTTAGGATACTATGGCAAAGAAAACAGTGGCAACCCTCCAGACTGGTAAGACAGATGGACGTTCCTACACAAAAGTAATCAAAATGGTGAAGAGCCCGAAGACGGGTGCTTATATTTTTGATGAGCAGATGGTGCCCAATGAGGCCGTGAAAGATTTCTTCAAGAACTAATCCGCAATTCAAAGCGGTTCAAATAGTCCCCTCCATTCCGGTGGAGGGGATTTTTTGTGTCTGACGATGGCGCGCATTTAAAAAACTTGTGCTATCTTTGTGCTGTAAAATACATTAAATAAAAGGTGTATGGGATTTTTTAGCTTTTTCTCGAAGGAAAAAAAAGAAACGCTCGACAAAGGTTTGGAAAAAACCAAGGAAAGTTTTTTCGGCAAACTGACCAGGGCTGTGGCAGGGAAGTCCAAGGTGGACGATGAAGTGCTCGACAACCTGGAGGAAGTGTTGGTGACATCGGACGTGGGGGTCGACACCACGTTGAACATCATCGGGCGGATTGAAAAGCGCGTGGCGCGTGACAAGTATGTGACGACAAGCGAGCTGAACGACATATTGCGCGACGAAATAGCTTCGCTGCTCACAGAGAACAATACGGAAGACACCGAAGGCTTTGATTTGCCCGAAGGAAAGAAACCGTATGTGATCATGGTCGTGGGCGTGAACGGAGTGGGGAAGACCACAACCATAGGCAAACTGGCGTACCAATTCAAGAAAGCGGGAAAGAGCGTGTATCTCGGAGCGGCGGACACCTTTCGTGCCGCAGCCGTGGAGCAGTTGGAAATCTGGGCCGAGCGTGTGGGCGTGCCCATCGTGAAACAGCAAATGGGAAGCGATCCCGCTTCGGTTGCTTTCGATACATTGAGTTCGGCCGTGGCCAATGGTGCCGATGTGGTATTGATCGATACCGCCGGGCGGTTGCACAACAAGAAAGGCCTCATGGACGAGTTGTCCAAAATAAAGCGCGTCATGCAGAAAGTGGTACCCGATGCTCCCCACGACGTGATGCTCGTCTTGGATGGAAGTACGGGACAGAATGCTTTCGAGCAAGCCAAACAGTTCACCTTGGCCACGGAAGTCACCAGCATGGCCATCACCAAGCTCGACGGCACGGCCAAGGGCGGCGTGGTCATCGGCATATCCGACCAGTTCAAAATTCCCGTCCGCTATATCGGGTTGGGCGAGGGAGCAGAGGATTTGCAGCCTTTCAACCGGAAAGAGTTCGTGAAATCCCTTTTCAACAAATGATTTATTGATTAAAGGACATTGCCTTGCAGAAGAATACGATAGACATCATAACAATGGGTTGCTCGAAGAATCTGGTGGATTCGGAGAAACTCATGCGTCAGTTGGAGCTTAACGGCTTCAAGGTGACGCACGACAGCGAGCATCCGAAAGGGGAAATCGCCGTCATCAACACTTGCGGATTCATCGGGGATGCGAAACAGGAAAGCATTGACATGATTCTGGAGTTTTGCCAAGCCAAGGAAGAAGGACGGCTGAAAAAACTTTTCGTCATGGGCTGCCTCTCGGAGCGCTACCTGAAGGAACTGGAGGAGGAAATCCCTCAAGTGGATAAATATTACGGGAAGTTCAACTGGGCGGAACTGGTGACCGACTTGGGAAAAGCCATCCGGACGGACAAGTTGCTGGAGCGCGACCTGACGACGCCATCGCATTATGCCTACCTGAAGATATCCGAGGGGTGCGACCGTCATTGTTCTTATTGCGCGATTCCTATCATCACGGGGAAACATGTTTCCCGTCCGATGGAGGAGATTCTTGAGGAGACCCGCATGTTGGTAGCCCGGGGCGTGAAGGAATTCCAGGTGATAGCCCAGGAACTGACCTATTATGGCGTAGATCTTTACCACCGTCAGATGTTGCCGGAATTGGTGGAGCGCATGGCCGACATTCCCGGCGTGGAGTGGATCAGGTTGCACTATGCCTACCCCGCGAATTTTCCGACCGACTTGTTGCGCGTGATGCGTGAGCGGGATAATGTGTGTAAATATATGGATATCGCATTGCAGCATATCAGCGACAACATGTTGCAGCGGATGCGCCGTCATGTGACGCGGCAAGAAACTTATGAACTGATAGAGCGGTTCCGGAAAGAAGTGCCGGGGATTCATCTGCGGACGACACTGATGGTCGGTCATCCTGGCGAGACGGAACAGGACTTCGCCGAGTTACTGGATTTCGTCCGTGACGTGAAATTTGAAAGAATGGGCGCTTTTGCTTATTCGGAGGAAGAAGGGACTTATTCTGCCGGGCATTACGAGGATGACATACCTGAGGAAACCAAACAGAAACGGCTGGACAAGCTTATGGCTGTGCAGCAGGAGGTGTCGGCGGAATTGGCTTCGCAGAAAATAGGGCAGACGTTCAAAGTCATTATTGACCGTTGTGAAGGTGATTTTTATGTGGGACGCACGCAGTTCGACTCCCCTGAAGTAGACCCGGAAGTGCTGATTCCAAAGAGTGAAGGAGAGTTGGAGACAGGCAATTTCTATGAGATAACGATTACGGATGCCGATGATTTCGACTTGTATGGGGTCAAGGCGGTTTAATATATAAGAAGCAGGTGTATGAACAATAAGGAATTCATTGCGGAGCTGTCCCGGCGTTCCGGGTTCACGCTGAAGGACACTTCGTCCTTGGTGGCTGCCTTGGTGGCCGAGATGACGGAGTGTCTGGAGGATGAGAACGTCGTGTTTATACAGAATGTGGGGACGTTCGAGGTGAAGAAGAAACAGGAGCGGGTGGTTGTCAATCCCTCAACGCAGCAACGGATGCTGGTCCCGCCCAAGTTGATTGTGAACTTCAGACCGAGTGCTTCTTTTAAGGAGAAAATGCAATAAACTGCTTGCAAGGCAATGGATAAGAAAATTTTGATGCAAGATTTGGCCGACGGGCTGGTGCAGCGTAAGGGATTGGCGAAAAAGGAGGCAGAGGATTTCGTGCGCTCCCTTTTCGACATGGTCGGTGAATTCTTGCAGACGGACAAAATTGTGAAGATAAAAGGGCTTGGCACGTTCAAGCTCGTCACGGTCGACAGCAGGGAGAGCGTGGATGTCAATACAGGGGAGCGCATCGTGATAAAGGAGTACACGAAAATCAATTTTACGCCCGACCCCGTATTGAGGGATACGATAAACAAACCTTTTGCCCAGTTTGAAACGGTCGTCTTGTATGACGGGACCGATATCGCAGACATGGAGCGAATGGATGAAGTGGAGTTGGCGGAGAAGGCCGGAGTGGACCTTCTGCCGAGAGAAGTTGAGGAAGGAAATGGGGAAACGGAAACGCCCCGTCAGGACAATGAGGAAGAGGATGTGCTTCCTCTTTCCGAAACAGAACCGATGGATGCGGACGAAGACGGTGAACCCGAAATAGGCGAAACCGCGGGAAACGTGTCGATGGAGACTTCTGGTATAGAAATAGAAGAGGTTGAGCCCGTAAGGGAAAACGAAGAAGGCGTGGCGGATGAAATTGAGGGCGCAGGGCAGGAGGGTGAAACTCCGTCAGACTCTGGGGAGGTCTTTTCCGGAGGAGAAATCACGTTTCCCGAGCCGGAAGGGATGCCGGCGGATGAAAATGCTGCCGGGAATCAGTCTGCGTCGGACGAAGGTGAAGATGGTAGTTCGCGCTTCCATGAAGCAGGTCACGATGTAGAGCCGTCCGAAGCCGCGGCTCAGGATGAAGTCGGGACACAACCGGAAGAGGGCCGTGCGTCTCAAGTCCCACCACACAATGGCCCGGTGGATTCTTCGCGGGTGGTGGAAAGCATGCACGTGGGTACACAGCAGATAGAGGTGCAGAAAGTGGAGCATCAGACCGTGGAAAACCAGCACATTGTGCATGTCGCGCCAGAATCGCATGGACGCCGGGTGTATCTGACACCTTGGATGATGTTTTTCAGTGCGCTTTTGGTCTTGTTGCTGATGTCCATCAGTTATTATATAGGATATAATCACCTTTTTTATAAAGGAGACGGGCAAACGATGGTGCAAGTGCCCGACACGGTTTTCGTGCCCATGGAAGTACAACCGGCTGACACTTTGGATATGGAGCAAACCGATACGATGACACAAGAAAAGCCCGACACGACACTCCGGAATGCTGCTGTCGTTCCCTCTGTGCCGCGTCGTGAAAAGCCAGTAAAGTCTCAGCCGGCGGCCCGGACGGAAGAGATGCATCCGGAAAAGTACGCGCAGGTGAAGGGCGGTGCTTATGAAATCATCGGTACGCAAGAAAAGCACCGTCTCAAGAGCGGAGAAACCCTGCGGGGGCTTGCGCTGAAATACTATGGGTCGAAAGATTTTACAGTTTATCTCGTGGTGCACAATAAGATTAAGAATCCGGACCTTGTGCCGGAAGGCATGTGGCTGGAAATTCCCAAATTAAGGCTAAAACGGCGTTAGCTGCCATGAAAAGTTTCTTAAATAGGCATTTGAGAAACTTTTTTTAATAATGGAAACCTTGTCGGAGCGTAGTAAATGTCTTAATTTTGGGCTGCGAAAAAAGAGAGTATAATATATAAACAAATAAAACAGATATGGCTGAAGCAATAGATATTCGTGAGTTGAACGAGCGAATTGAGAGACAGAGTGCTTTTGTGACGAACTTGATGGCCGGTATGGACCAGGTCATTGTGGGGCAGAAACATTTGGTGGAATCTCTTTTAATCGGATTGTTGAGTGATGGACATGTGTTGTTGGAAGGCGTGCCGGGTTTGGCGAAGACGTTGGCTATTAAAACTTTGGCATCCTTGATTGATGGTAAATTCAGTCGGATTCAGTTCACACCGGATTTGCTCCCTGCCGATGTGACGGGCACGATGATGTACAGCCAGAAAGAGGAGACCTTTGTGGCACAGCGCGGCCCGATTTTTGCCAACTTGGTGCTGGCGGACGAAATCAACCGCGCACCGGCAAAGGTACAAAGTGCATTGCTCGAGGCCATGCAGGAACGGCAAGTTACCATCGGCAAGGAATCCTATAAATTGCCTGAACCTTTCCTCGTGTTGGCCACGCAGAATCCCATAGAGCAAGAGGGCACATACCCCTTGCCGGAGGCGCAGGTTGACCGTTTCATGCTGAAGGTGGTGATTGACTATCCCAAGATGGAAGAGGAGAAGAAAATCATTCGTCAGCAAATCAAGGGGGACAAAACGGAAGTGCGCCCCATCTTGTCCACTAAGGAAATCATTGAAGCGCGGAATGTCGTGCGCGAAGTTTATTTGGACGAGAAAATAGAGCAATATATCGCAGACATTGTTTTTGCCACGCGCTATCCGGACAAGTATGGGTTGAAAGACTTGAAAGATTATATTGAGTTCGGTGGATCGCCCCGTGCTTCCATCAATTTGGCTTTGGCTTCGCGCGCTTATGCTTTCATCAAGCGCCGTGGATACGTGATTCCGGAAGATGTGCGTGCCGTGGCTCACGACGTATTGCGCCACCGCATTGGCTTGTCATACGAGGCGGAAGCCAATAACGTGAGCAGCGAGGACATCGTCAGCCAGATTCTGAACAAGGTGGAGGTGCCTTAATCTTAGCCGGGAATGGATACAAGTGATATTTTAAAGCGGGTCCGGCAAATTGAAATCAAGACACGGGGCTTGTCCAATAACATCTTCGCGGGCGAATATCATTCTGCATTCAAGGGGCGCGGAATGGCATTCTCCGAAGTCCGTGAATATCAATACGGCGATGATATCCGCGACATAGACTGGAACGTGACGGCGCGTTTCAATCGTCCGTTCGTTAAGGTCTACGAAGAAGAACGCGAGCTGACGGTTATGCTGGTCATTGACGTGTCGGGCAGTTTGAATTTCGGCACTGTGTCGCAAATGCAGCGTGAGATGGTGACCGAGATTGCTGCGACATTGGCTTTCTCTGCCATCCAGAACAATGATAAAATCGGTGTCATTTTCTTCTCCGACAGGATAGAGGAGTTTATTCCGCCGAAGAAGGGGCGCAAGCACATCCTCCGTATCATTCGTGAACTTCTGGATTTCACGCCGAAGAGCAAGGCCACAGACATCGGGCAAGCCGTGGAATATCTTACACAAGTTATAAAACGCCGTTGCACCGCTTTCTTGCTGAGCGATTTTATCGACAGGAAGGAGTATCTCACGGCATTGACCGTGGCTAACCGTAAACACGACGTGGTGGCCATACAGGTCTTCGATCGACGTATGGCCGAACTGCCCGACGTGGGACTGATGAAGGTATGCGACGCGGAGACCGGGCATGAGCAGTATATAGACACATCCAGCCGCAAGGTGCGACAGGCCCATCACGACTGGTGGAAAAACCGGCAGCTCCGTCTTCAAGACACATTCACCAAGAGTAATGTGGACGCTGTGTCCATACGTACAGACCAGGATTATGTGGCTTCGTTGATGACTTTATTTGCCAAACGGAATTAAGGATGAAACATTATTTGAGTAAACATAGACGGTACGTCCGCTTATTAGCTGTCCTCTTGGGATTTATGTCTGCCGTAACATTGGATGCACAAGTGACGGTGGATGTCAAGATGGATTCGTTGGAACTGTTTGTAGGTGAACAGACGCGCATAACTTTGGATGTCAGTACGGATGCCAGTGCCAAGGTCGTCATGCCCCGACTGAAAACGGGCGATATGATAGTGCCAGGCGTGGAAGTCGTAGATGTCGCCAAGGCAGACACGCAACAGTTGAACGAAGGTGCCCGCAGGCTGATATCCCAAACTTATCTTGTGACCTCTTTTGATTCGGCTTTCTACTATCTCCCGCCTTTTGTCGTTGGTGTGGATGGAAAAGAGTATGAGTCGAAGAACTTGGCCCTCAGGGTGCTGTCTATCCCGGTGGACACGGTACATGTCGACCGTTTCTATGGTCCGAAGGAGATTATGGAAGTGCCGTTCTCTTGGTCTGATTGGTCGTTGATTTTCATTTTGTCCGTCTTGTTATTGTTGTGGGTTCTCGGATTGAGTTATTTCTACATCCGTTATCGTGACAACAAGCCCATCATCAAAATCATTAAGTTGGCGCCTAAAGTACCGGCTCATACGAAGGCAATGCAGGACATTGAGCAAATCAAAGCTGAAAAGGCATGGGCACAAGAAGATTCAAAGGAGTATTATACGCGTTTGACGGCCATATTGCGCACGTACATCCAAAAGCGTTATGGCTTTAATGCCATGGAAATGACTTCCTCGGAAATCATAGAGCGTTTGTTGAAAGAACAAAGCCGGGAAAGCTTGGACGAGTTGCGCGCCTTGTTCCAGACGGCGGACTTGGTGAAATTCGCGAAGTACAGCACGCTGATTAACGAGAACGACGCAAACCTTGTGAATGCCATAGAGTTCATTAACCAGACAAAGAAGGACGTGGACGAGAACGTCAAGGACGCGCCCGATGAAGTGACGGTGGAGCAGAAGCGTAGCCGTCGCACGTTGCTCAGTATGCGCTTGGCTTTGATTCTCCTTACGCTTGCCGCGGTGGCCTTGTTTGCATGGATTCTTTGGATGGTGTACGATTTGGTGGTTTAAAAACTGTAGGATTATGACGTTTGCTAATATTGAATATTTCTTTCTGTTATTTTTGCTCATACCTTATATATTATGGTATGTGCTGAAGAATAAGAAAAAGGAACCCACATTGTGCGTCCCCGACACTACGGCCTACCGTTATGCGCCCAAAAGTTATAAGAACCATCTCATTCACGTTCCATTTATCTTGCGTCTTGTCGCTTTTGTGATGATTGTGGTAGTCTTGGCGCGCCCGCAAACCAGCAACAGCTGGAAGAATACGGAAGTGGAGGGCATTGATATCATGTTGGCGGTGGACGTGTCCACCAGTATGCTGGCCGAGGATTTGAAGCCCAACAGGCTGGAAGCCGCCAAGCAGGTGGCGTCGGAGTTCATCGCAGGCCGGCCGAACGACAATATCGGTTTGACTATTTTTGCCGCAGAGGCTTTTACTCAGTGCCCCATGACCACGGATCATGCTGTATTGCTGAATCTCTTTCACGGACTGAGGGCCGACATGGCACAGCGTGGCATGATACAAGATGGTACTGCGGTGGGGTTGGGCATAGCCAATGCCGTGTCGCGCCTGAAGGACAGCAAAGCCAAGAGCAAGGTCATCATCTTGCTGACGGACGGAACCAATAATGCGGGCGACATTTCGCCATTGACGGCTGCTGAGATAGCCAAAAGTTTTGGTATTCGTGTCTATACCATCGGTGTGGGCACCAACGGATTGGCGCCCTATCCCATGCCGGTGGCCGGGACGGTGCAGTACTTGAACATCCCGGTGGAAATCGACACCAAGACTTTGGCTGCGATTGCAGGAAAGACGGACGGAGAGTTCTATCGTGCCACGGACAACAAAAAGTTGGAAGAAGTGTATAAGGACATCGACCAGTTGGAAAAGACCAAACTGAGTGTGAAGCAATACAGCAAACGCTACGAGGCTTATGCTTTATTTGCTTGGATTGCCTTGGCAAGTCTTTTGCTCGAATTCTTGCTGCGGACGACCATTTTGAAGAGAATACCTTAAAGACAGTCGATTATGTTTCGTTTCGAAGAACCATTATATTTGTATTTGCTCCTGTTGATTCCTTGTTTGGCAGGATTGCATTATGTGACCAATATTTATCGGCGGAAGCGGTTGCGCCGTTATGGCGACGTCGGTTTGCTGAAAGAACTGATGCCGGACGTATCTGCTGCCCGTCGCGAAGTGAAGGCGTGGTTGGTGATGGGGGCGTTGGCGCTGTTGATTTTCACTTTGGCGCGGCCGCAGTTCGGTACAAAGTTGGAGACGCGCAAGCGTCAAGGCATAGAGGCCATCATTGCCATGGACGTGTCCAACTCCATGCTGGCGGAAGATGTGACGCCCAATCGCTTGGAGAAGTCGAAGATGCTGGTGAGCAGTATCGTGGACAAAATGACGGACGACAAGATTGGGCTCATCGTGTATGCCGGCGAGGCTTATACCCAATTGCCTATTACGAGCGACTACGTGTCTGCAAAGATGTTTCTCGAGACTATCAGTCCATCCATGATTGCCACCCAAGGTACCGACATCAAGCAGGCCATAGACTTGGCCATGAAGAGCTTTACGCCCAACCAAGAGGCCAGCAAGGCTATATTTGTCATCACGGACGGTGAGGACAACGAGGGAGGGGCGGTGGAGGCGGCCAAGGCCGCTGCTGAGCGTGGCATCAAGGTCTACGTGCTGGGAGTCGGTTCTCCCCAGGGAGCGCCCATCCCGATGCCTGGCAGTTCGCAATATATCACGGACAACAGTGGCAACGTAGTGGTTTCTCAACTGAACGAGCAAATGTGTCGTGAAATCGCTGCTGCAGGAGGAGGCGCTTACATCTATGTGGACAACAGTTCCTCAGCCCGTGAGCAGCTTTCGGCTTATGTGGACAAGTTGGCCAAGGCTGAGATGGAGAGCGCCGTCTATTCCGAATACGACGAGCAGTTCCAGGCTGTGGCCTTGTTGGCCTTGTTCCTGCTCGTCCTGGATGTCTTGCTCGTGGAGCGCAAGAATCCGTTGTTTAAGAATATCAAGTTGTTTCGAAAATGAGGAAGGGAGATATGTTGCGTAGGATTTACAAATATGGTTTGGCCTTGTGCCTTTGCGTCTTGTCGGTGCCGGCTTTGTGGGCCCAAAAAGGAACGGGACGCGACTACTTGAGAAGCGGAAACCGCTTGTATCGCGACAGTGCATACACCAAAGCCGAGGTGGACTATCGCAAGGCCATTGAGGCCGACAGCCGTTTCCCGCAGGCATATTTCAACTTGGGCAATGCACTCTTGCGGCAGCAGAAGCCCAAGGAGGCAATGCAGGCTTACGAACAAGCCGTGAAGGTGGAGACCAACAAAGGCCGCTTGGCTTCCATCTATCACAACATGGGAGTGATTCTTCAGAGTCAGAAACAGTTCGGTCCCGCTATTGAGTGTTATAAGAACGCCTTGCGGCGGAATCCGGCCGACAATGAAAGCCGTTATAATCTGGTGCTCTGCCAGCATCAACTGAAGAACAACCCTCAGCAAGACCCGCAGAATGGTGGAAACGAAAACAAAGACGGCAAGGACAAGAACAAGGAGGAGCAGAAAAACAGTAACAAGAAAGACCAACAGAAGGACAAAGACAAGAAAGAGCAACAACAGCAACAGCAGCAGGCGCAGCAGAATGAAGAAAACATGTCGAAGGAAAACGCCGAGCAGTTGCTCAACGCAGCCATGCAGGACGAGAAAGAGACGCAAGAGCGTATCCGCAAGGCAATGGCCGAGCCACGGCGCAGGAAACTGGAAAAGCAATGGTAGTAGTGAATAAGCTGACGAAAGATACAGATATGAAGAAATTTCTGATAGGGCTATGGATGTGCTTGCTGGCCATGGGTGCGCAGGCTGCCATACAAGTCAAGGCCACCGCGCCCGACGTGGTGGAGGAAGGCGAGCAGTTTCGCCTCAGTTTCACGGTGAACACGCAGGATGTGAGCGACTTCCATCTGCCTGAACTCGAGGGGTTCAGCATCGACATGGGGCCGAGCCGCTCTTCGCAGAGCAGTTTTCAGATGATCAACGGCCGCACGTCGCAGAGCAGTTCCATCACCTACACCTACATCCTGAGCGCGCTCAAGGAGGGAACCTTCATATTGCCGCCGGCAACGGTGACGTCGGGCGGAAAGCAATATAAGTCCAACAAGGTGACGATAAAGGTGGTGCCCGGAAGCGGCGGTGGCGGACAGTCCGCCCAGCAAGGCGGCTCCCGGCATGAACGGATGCAGATGCAGGACGCAGGGGCCAAGATTACGGGCAAGGATTTGTTCATTACCGTCACGGCCAACAAGAGCCGGGTGTATGAGCAAGAGGCCGTGGTGCTCACATACAAGGTCTACTCTTTGGTCAACCTTTCGCAACTGGCCGGTGAAATCCCCGACCTTGAAGGATTCCACGTTCAGGAAATCGAGCTTCCGCAGCAGAAAAGTTTGAAGATGGAGAACCACAACGGCCGTTCCTACGGCACGGTCGTTTGGCGGCAATATGTGCTTTTCCCGCAGCGCAGCGGGAAACTCACGATACCATCCGTCAAGTTCGAGGGCATCGTCATACAGCAAAACCGCAACATCGACCCGATAGATGCCTTCTTTAACGGCGGCAGTGCGATGGTGGAGGTGAAGAAGACCATTGTGGCTCCTTCGCTCACCCTTCAGGTCGACCCTTTGCCTGCGCCACGTCCGGAAAACTTTTCGGGTGCGGTGGGGCGTTTCAACGTCAGTGCGTCGCTCACACCTAAGGATTTGAAAGCCAATGATGCCCTCACGTTCCGCTTGACGGTGTCTGGCAATGGGAACATGAAACTCATGAAGGCTCCGGCCGTGGAGTTCCCCAAGGATTTCGAGACTTACGACCCCAAAGTCACGGATCAGACGAAGGTAGGCCGCAGCGGTGCGTCGGGCAACAAGATTTTCGATTACCTGGCCGTTCCGCGCCATCAAGGGAAATACACCATTCCTGCCGTGGACTTCTGCTACTTTGACCCTGAAGCGAAAGCTTATAAGACGGTAAAGACGGAAAGTTTCGACATCAGCGTGGCCAAAGGCAAGGGTGGGGGCACAAGCACCAATTTCACCAACCGGGAAGATGTGGAGCTCCTGGCTTCCGACATTCGTTACATCCACCAAGGCGACGTGCAGATGCGCCAACGCGGTGAAGCCTATTTCGCCACGGCGGCCTATTGGTGGAGCTATGCCATTCCTCTGTTGGCATTGGTGGCGCTCATTGTGGCTTTCCGCAAGAAGGCCATGGAGAACGCCAATGTGGCCAAGATGCGCAACAAGAAGGCCAGCAAGGCGGCCACCAAGCGCCTGAAGCAGGCGGCGGTGCTGCTGAAGGCAGGGAAGCCGGCTGAGTTTTACGAGGAAGTGCTCAAGGCATTGTGGGGATATGTGGGCGACAAGCTGAACTTGCCGGCGGCCGAACTGAACAAGGAGAACGTCAGCGAGAAATTGCAGGCCAAAGGGGCTGATGAAGGACTTGTGCGACGACTCGTGGAGGTGATGAACGATTGTGAGTTTGCGCGCTACGCGCCGGGCGACCCCTCGCAGACGATGGACAAGATTTATGCGGCCGCAACGGAAGTAATCAACAAGATGGAAAGTTCTATTAAACATTAAGCCAAGGATGAAAGCGATGAGAAAAACGATACTGACGGTTTGCGCGCTGTTGGGCATGTCGGCCCTCCACGCGCAGACCAAGGCGGAGGCCGACAGTGCCTACGCTGCCGAGAAATACGAGCAGGCCATCCCCATCTACGAGGCGTTGCTGGAGAAAGGGGAGCATGCCGACGTGTATTACAACTTGGGGAACTGTTACTACAAGACCGACCGCATCGCACCGGCCGTGTTGAATTATGAGCGTGCGGCATTGCTGGCGCCGGGAAACTCCGATATCCGTTTCAACTTGGAATTGGCTCGCTCGAAGACGGTGGACAAGATTACGCCCCAGAGCGAGATGTTCTTCATCACGTGGTACAAGAATCTGGTCGACATGACGGGCATGGACGGTTGGGCACGCATCGGCGTGGTTGCCTTTGTTCTGGCCTGCCTCTTGGTCTTGCTTTACTTTCTGGGCAACAAGGTCGCTTGGAAGAAGGCGGGCTTTTTCGGCGCCTTGGCCATGCTGGCCGTGGCGGTGCTGGCCAATGTCTTTGCTTGGACGCAGCACAAGGAGCTGAACGAGCGGACGGGGGCCGTGGTCATGGCCGGTTCGGTGGTGGTGAAGAGCACGCCCAACGAGTCGGGCACCGACTTGTTCGTGTTGCACGAAGGCACTCGTGTGGAGATCATAGACGACACGATGAAAGATTGGAAGGAAATCCGCCTGGCCGACGGCAAGGTGGGATGGATGCCGGCAAAAGACATGGAGGTGATTTGATATGGGATTGGAAGACTGGATTGAACTGGATCAGCGCTTGCTGTTGTTGCTCAACGGCAGCGATTCTTTGTTTTGGGACCATCTGATGTGGGGCATCACCAGCACTGTGGCATGGTTGCCTGCGGGCGCGTTGCTGCTTTACGTGCTCATCAAGAACAACTCCATGCGCGAGGTGGGGCTCATTGTGCTCTTCCTGGCCCTGTCCATCCTTTTGGCCGACCAGTTCTCTTCCTCCTTCTGCAAGCCCTATTTCGCCCGTTTCCGTCCGGCGCAGGACCCCATGCTGATGTACATGGTCGACGTGGTGGAGGGTTACCGCGGCGGGCGCTACGGCTTCATCTCCAGCCATGCGGCCAATACGTTTGCCGTGAGCGTTTTCGTCAGTTTGTTGTTGCGCCACAAGTGGATGTCTTTCTCCATGTTCCTTTGGGCGGCGCTTTGTTCCTATTCCCGCATCTATTTGGGAGTGCACTATCCCGGCGACATATTGTGCGGGATGCTGTGGGGCGTGCTTGTCGGGCTGTTCACTTATGCCTGTTGCGCCTATTTCTTGCGCAAACTGTCGCCCGACAAGAATTTCATCACGTCGCAGTACACTTCTTCCGGCTATGCCGTGGCCGATTTGGATGTTTTCCAGACGGTGCTCTATCTCACCTACGTCGTATTGGCTGTGCGTGCGGTAGCTATGCCCTGAGCGTGCGGCCGGTGGCTGTTGTTCAGCGTCGGATGAGGATGTCGCCCAAGTGGTAGTCGTCCATGAACCGGCTGCGGTCCACCGGGCCGTGGATGCCGTCGATGCGCCCGTTGGCGGTGAATTGCCACATGACGAACTTGATGTCGTCGGTCAGTTCCGGCACTTCGTCCTTGTAGCGGGCTATCATGTATTTGTATCCGGTGTATTTCCCTGCCAGGTATTTGTTGTAGAAGTTGCTCGAGGTATAGATGATGGGTTGCACGCCGTAGTGCTCTTCCACCATGCCCAGGAATCGGGTGAGCCGTTCGCAGAAATGTTTCAGGCTGCTGCGCCCGCGTGTTTCCACGTCGATGATGGGAATCAGGTCTTGTTCCGCCAGGTCCACGTTGCTTGAGAAGTTTTCGAATTGGGTTTCCGGGTCCACCGTGGGGCTGAAGAAGTGATAGCATCCCACTTTCAGTCCGGCTTTCCGCGCTTCAGTCAGGTTGTATTCGTAAGTGACGTCCACCAGCGATGCGCCTTCGGTGGCTTTCAGGTAGACGTAGCCCACGTTCTTGTCCGTCTTCACGGTTTGCCAGTCAATCTTCCCTTGGTAGCGCGACACGTCGATGCCATATCGGTGCTCGTTTTTGTTGATGTGGTGGCGGTAGGCTTCCTCCACGGGCGCCACGATGGCGTGCGGCAGGCTGGGTGTGGCCATCAGGTCCGGTTCGGCCATGGCCAATACGGCTTCCTGTTTCTCTTCGTGTTTGTCCCGTTTGCGGGCATGCGTGGGGGCTGCCATCAGGCAGCAAAGTATGATTGCGGCAGGCGAAATGAGATTTTTCATGCTTCATGGACAATTAATCTGCGAATTTACATATTTTGCCGAGGAAATGCAAGCGAAAACGGCCTCGGAAAGGCATTATTTTCTGTCCCCTCCTTTTTTTCTTTTTCCTGCGTGGCGGCGGGCTTGTTTTTTTGCGTTTCTTGTCTTTCCGTGCCTTCTCAATGTTGCGGGTTCCCGTTCGCGGAGTCGGGCGGCGGAAGGAAGGCGGAAGGAAAAAAAGAAGCTCCCGCGGGGAGTGCCTTTCAGGCCTGTTCCCGCGGGAGCTTGCTATTGCAGTTTGTAGTGTAAGAATGGTTTCTAATAAAGGTCTTCGCCCAGTCCGCCGGCGCCGCAGATGTCGATGGGCACCAGTTCCATGTAGTCGAGCGTGAAGTTGCCCATGGTGCTGCTGGTCAGCACGGAGCGCAGGCGGATGGTGTGGTGCGTGTTCGGCTGCACTTCCACGTTGCAGATTTTGCGCCGCATCAGGTTGTCCTGGTTGTAGTACATCGTGCAGGTGCTTGCGCTGTAGCGCGGTATGTCCAGTCCGTCGTTGCCGTAGAACACGCTCTTGGGTCCGCTGTAGTAACCGTTGTTCTTCATGATGCGCGCGTTTTCCTCCAGTTCTTCCGAGGTGTAGATGCCGCCGGAGTTCTCCTCTTTGTTGCGCCATCCCTTTCCGTTGTTGTATAGTCCGCCCACGCGCGAGTCGTTGGCACTGTAGCGCATGTCGATGGGGATGCCTTGGGGCACGTTGTCGACATACACCTGTCCGATGCCGCGGTCCACCAGCGCGCAATAGCCCAGTCGCAGTTCATAGGTGCCGGGAGGCACGTTGGGCAGTCGGAAGGTCACGTCGTAGCTCGTGCCGAGCACGCCGAGCACGTCGCCGCCCATGTTGGACCAGTAGACGATGGGGCGCGAGATGAAGAAGATGGTGTTCTCGTTGTATTCCACGTTGTCCAGATAGCCGGGCGGCAGGTAGTAGTTGTAACCGCCGGCTTCGGTGCCATATTCGCTGTTGTCGTTCGAGTTGTAGGCCAGTGTGGGATTGCCGCAGAGGCGGATGTTGTTGGTGGTCAGTTCCGGCCACAGGGTCATGAAGTCGATGCGCAGCCGGGTGTTCATCACTTTCGAGCGCATTTCCTCGTCGTAGGCCAGCACGTCGTCCACGTAGTAGTAGGCCACGTTGAGCGAGAAGTTGTCGGCGTTGTCCGGCGTGGAGATGTGTGCGCCGGGGATGCGCGTGTGGTTGTTATAGATGCTGGCTTCGCTGTGGTTCAGGTAGTAGTCGCCCGATATGGCCGCCGGGTCGATGGTGGAATACACGCGTTCCAGTTTCATGCACGAGAAGTCGAGCATCGTGTTCACCCATTCCGTCGGGTCGAGGTATTGGGTGTTGATTTGCCAGCAGTTGATCATCTTGGCCGTACTGGTGAACAGGCGGTCGAGGATGTGGTAGGAGAGGAACATGTTGAGCGGGTTGTAGCGGCTCGTGAGCGACTCCTTGTTCCAGTAGCGCTGTTTGTAGGTTTCGCCCGTTTCGGGGTCAATCTTGTCCAGTCCGAAGATGCTGGCCGACGTGGCATCGTCGTATTTCGCCTCGGCCATCTCATATAGGGCGTCGATTTTCTCGTCCATGGTCATGCCCTCGTTGAAGCGGTCGCTATACTTCTCGTAGAGCACCTTGTCGGGCACGATGAAGAGGGTGAAGCCGCTGTAGCGGTGGTCGGGGCGCTTGCCCACGTAGTTCTCGTTGCCGATGCGCATGCTCTGGGTGAACGGCTCATATTTTTCCTTGTTGATTTCGTAGTCGTCGTCGCGGTAGCGCGAGAGCGAGTCGAGCAGTGCCGTGCGGCGCAGGGCCTCGAAGTAGATGCTGAATTCGTCGTGGTTGTCTTCCAGCAAGCTGGAGCCGAGGCTGGTGTTGGGCACGAGCACGCGGTCCACGGGGTGCACCACGCCGTTTTCCACCGAGTCGTTCTTCATTTCGTTGATGATGGCGGCGCGGCGGTTGATGATGCTCAGCACCATCTGGTTGGCATCCAGCGAGTCGCCGTCGGTCATGATGATGAGCGGCAGTTCGAGCTGGTTGCTTTCCTGATGTGTTTCGGCGAGGTCGTAGGTGTAGAGGATGCGCTCAATGAGTGCGGCCTTCACCAGTGTGTCGCAATACTCAGCGGGGATGTCTTCCACGGAAGCATAGCCGAATTCCTTCAGGAAGGCTTCCACGCCCTCGTTGGTGGCGGGGAAGAAGGTGCGCGATCCGCGCGTGGCCAGGAAGCTCATTTCGCCCGAGCGTTCCACGATGCGTTTGAAAAGGCTGAAGTCGGGGCGGTCCAGGTAGTCGCTCATCATTTCGCCCGTGAAGGTGTAGTAGCTGTCGGCGGCCAGGTCGTCGTTGCACCCCGTCAGCAGTGTCGCTTGCGCGCCGAGCAACAAGCCCGCGCCCGCCACCAGCAAAGATTTAGTTAGTTTTTTCATACAGTGAAGTTTTAAGTTCTTTTAAAGTCGTTTAGCTTGTGCTATGATATTTTATGCTGCAAAGGTATGGGAAAAACAATATTTAATATAGGATTATATCGCCAAGAAGTTGCAATATATAGGCAAAAGGGCGTAGGGAGGCGCGCCCGTGGAGGGAGGCGGACAACGGGACAGGTCTGCAAAAAACGCCCGGCAGGTGGCCTCCGTGTGGGAAAAGCCTGCCTGCCGGGCGCAAACGAAAAAGAACTTTTTAAGATTTGCCGTGTCTGTACTGCGTGCCGACGGTCTGCGGGGCGGGCGTCAGTTCATGTCCTCGCCCAGTCCGCCGGCGCCGCAGATGTCGATGGGCACCAGTTCCATGTAGTCGAGCGTGAAGTCGCTGACGGTGCTGCTGGTGAGCACGGAGCGCATGCGGATGGTGTGATACCGGTTGGGTTCCACTTCCACATTGCAGATTTTGCGGCGCAGCAGGTTGCAGCTGTTGTAGTACATCGTACAGTTGCTGGGGCTGTAGCGCGGGGCGTCGGTTCCGTCGTTGTTGAAGAACACGCTCTTGGGTGCGCTGTAGTAGCCGTTGTTGTTCATGATGCGCTCGTTCTCTTCCAGCTCCTCGGTGGTGTAGATGCCCGATGCGTTCTCGTCCTTGTTGCGCCAGCCGGACCACCCGTTGTAGAGGCCGCCGATGCGTGCGTCGTTGCCTAAGATGCGCATGTCCATGGGGAGGCCCTGCGGCACGTTGTCCACGTATACCTGCCCGATGCCGCGGGCTGCCAGCGCGGTGTAGCCCAGCCGCAGCTCATAGGTGCCGGGAGGCACGCTCGGCAGGCGGAAGGTGATGTCGTAGCTCGTGCCGAGCACGCCGAGCACGTCGCCGCCCATGTTGCTCCACGCGATGATGGGGCGTTCGATGAAGAAGATGGTGTTTTCGCTGAATTCCACGTTCTTCAGGTAGCCTTTCGGGATGTACCAGTTGTGGCCTCCGCCTTCGGTGCCCTCTTCGCTGTTGTCACCGCTGTTGTAGCCCTGCGTGGGGTTGCCGCAGAGGCGGATGTTGTTGGTGGTGAATTCGGGGCAGAGGGTCAGGAAGTCGATGCGCATGCGGGTGTTCATCACTTTCGTGCGCATGGTCTCGTCGTAGGCCAGCACGTCGTCCACGTAGTAGTAGGCCACGTTGAGCGAGAAGTTCTCGGCGTCGGGCACGCTCAGGTGCGAGCCAGGAATGCGTTCATAGTTGGTGTAGGCGTTGGCCTCGCTGTGGTTGATGTAGTACTTGCCCGAGGTGGGGACTTCCGGGTCGACGGTGGTGTAGACACGCTCCAACTTGATGGTGGTGTAGTCGAGCATGGTGTTGATCCATTCCGTCGGGTCGGCCAGCTGGGTGTTGATTTGCCAGCAGTTGATGAGCTTGGCGGTGCTGGTGAACAGGCGGTCGAGGATGTGGTAGGAGAGGAACATGTTAAGCGGGTTGTGGCGGCTCGTGAGCGACTCCTTGTTCCAGTATGCCTGCTTGTAGGTCAGTCCCGTCGCGGGGTCGGTCTTGTCCAACCCGAAGATGGCGGCCGACGTGACGTCGTCATAGCGTTCCTCGGCCAGTTCGTAGAGGGCGTCGATTTTCTCGTCCATGGTCATGCCTTCGTTGAAGCGGTTGCTATACTTCTCGTAGAGCACCTTGTCGGGCACGATGAAGAGGGTGAAGCCCGTGTAGCGGTGGTCGGGACGCTTGCCCATGTACATCTCGTTGCCTATCTGCATGCTTTGCGAATAGGGCTCATAGTTGTTTTTCCACACCTCGTAGTCGTCGTCGCGGTAGCGCGAGAGCGAGTCGAGGAGTCCCGTGCGGCGCAGGGCCTCGTAGTAGATGCTGAATTCCTCGTGGTTGTCCTCCAGCAGGCTGGCGCCGAGACTGGTGTTGGGCACGAGCACGCGGTTCACGGGGTGCACCACTCCGTTCTCCACCGAGTCGTTTTTCAGCTCGTTGATGATGGCGGCGCGGCGGTTGATGATGCTCAGCGCCATGCCGTTCTCGTCCAGCGAGTCGCCTTCGCTCACGATGATGAGCGGCAGGTCGAGCTGGTTGCTCTCCTGATGGGTGGTCATGAGGTTGAAGGTGTAGAGCACGCGTTCCACAAGGGCGGCCTTCACCAGCGTGTCGCAGTAGGATTCGGGAATGTCTTCCACGGAAGCATAGCCGAACTCTTTCAGGAAGGCTTCCACGCCCTCGTTGGTGGCGGGGAAGAGGGTGCGCGAGCCGCGCGTGGCCAGGAAGCTCATTTCGCCCGAGCGTTCCACGATGCGTTTGAAGAGGCTGAAGTCGGGGCGGTCCAGATAGTCGCTCATCATTTCGCCCGTGAAGGTGTAGTAGCTGTCGGCGGCCAGGTCGTCGTTGCAACCCGTCAGCAGGGTTGCTTGCGCGCCGAACAGCAAGCCCGCGCAAATGGCGAGCAGGGTTTGGGTTAGTTTTCTCATTATAGTACTGTTTAAAGTCATTTAGATATCATTAAGCCAATTTGTAGTATTACTGGGTGCAAAGTTAGGAAGATTATATCTCCAAGAATAGGACTATATCATCCATCAGTTGTAGAATATGAACGAAATGCCGCATAAAGACAGATTCTTTTCCGAATCGAGGAGTATGAATAAAGTGTATTGTCTACACGAAATGCCTGATGCCGCATGGTGTTAAAAGTGGTTTTCACGGAAGGAAAAGACGTCCGGCGTGGAAGCTCCTCCGCCGGGCGTGGAAGGACAAAGGAGGGCGTTGCCGCGGGGCGGCCGGAAGGGGCGGGGAACACGTCTCACGACCATGGATGTTCGTGCCCGTCTGAAGCCGTTCCGTCGCGGCAGTCGAAACGACGCCTTGCGGGAGGGCGGATTGTACTCTGCGGAGAGTACTCGAGTACTTGCCGCAGAGTACGCTGGCGCACTCTGCAAGTCTTCGCTGTGCATCGGGCAATCTCGGATGCGTTCCTGCGCTCTTCATCCATCGGATTGCCGGCTTCAAGGAGGACGGCAATTGGGAGAATAGGAGATTATTCGCCGGGCGGAGGCCGGCAGGTGGCGGAAGCATAAAAAAAGCGCCCTTGGAAGACTTCCCGCAGGGGGAAGCTTTCCAAGGGCGCGAAAGCGGGCGGCCGCTTTGCGGACGAAGCCGGCCGGCTATACCTTATTAATATAGGTCTTCGCCCAGACCACCGGCACCGCAGATGCTGATGGGCACCAGCTCCATGTATTCGAGCACGAAGACGGCGTTGCCGTCGCCGGCCCATACGGAGCGGAAGCGCACGGTGTGTTTCTCGTGAGGTTCAACCACCACGTCGCACACCTTGCGGCGGATGCAGGAAGCGATGTTGTACAACGGGGTGCAGAACGTGGGCGAATATTCGGGTTGCTGCGGGATGGTGCCGTGGTCGTAGGACACCATGCTCTTTCCGGCACTGTAGTAACCATTGTTCTTCATGATGCGCGCGTTCTCTTCCAGCTCTTCGGTGGTGTAGATGCCGTTGGCGTTCTCGTCCTTGTTGCGCCAGCCCGAACCGCCGTTGTAGAGTCCGGCCACGCGGCTGTCGTTGGCCGAGAAGCGCATGTCGATGGGAAGGCCTTGGGGCACGCCGTCGAGGTAGACCTGGGCGATGCCGCGGTTGCCCACGCCGCCGGGATAACCAATGCGGAGCTCATACGTGCCGGGAGGAACGTCGGGCAACTCGAAGGTCAGGTCGTAGCTCGTGCCCAGCACGTCGATTTCGTCGCCGCCCCAGCTCCACCAGCGCAGCTTGGGGCGCTGCACCATGAAGACGGACGTTTCGGAGTAGGTCACGCCATCGAGGTAGCCCATCGGGAGGTAGTAGTTGAAGCCGCCGGAATTTCCGCCGTTCTCCGTGTTGTCGGCCGCCTCCTCGTATCCCTGTCTCGGGTCGCCGTTCAGGCGCATGTCGTTGTTCGTCAGTTCGGGCCAGAGGGTGACGAAGTCCATGCGCAGGCGGGTGTGCATCACGTTGTTGCGCATCGTCTGGTCGTAGGCCAGCACGTCGTCCACGTAGTAATAGGCCACGTTGAGCGAGAAGTTTTCGGCGTCGGGCACCGTCAGGCGTGCGCCGGGCACGCGGTTATGGTCGTTGTAGACCGTGGCCTCGCTGTGGTTGATGTAGTAGTCGCCCGAGTGTACGAGGGGATCCACAGAAGAGTACACGCGCTCCAGCTTCATGGTGGAGAAGTCGAGGTAAGTGCCGATCCACTCGTGCGGCGTGAGGTAAGCCGTGTTCACGCCCCAACAGTTGACGAGCTTGTCCGTGCTGGCGAACATGCGGTCCAGAATGTGGTAGGAGAGGAAAATGTTCAGCGGGTTGTGGCGGCTCGTCAGGCTGGTGTTGTTCCAATACAGTTCTTTGTAGGTGCGCCCCTGCGGGTCGTTCGGGTCCACCTGGTCCAAGCCGAAGATGGCTGCCGACTCGTTGTCTTTATACTTCTCTGCCGCCAGTTCGTACAAGGCATTTATCTTCTCGTCCATGGTCATGCCCTCGTTGAAGAGGTTGCTGTATTTCTCATAAAGCACCTTGTCGGGCACGATGAAGAGCGTGAAGCCGCTGTAGCGGTGGTCGGGGCGCTTGGCCATGTAGGTGTAGTTACCCGGCTTGAGGTTGGGCATGAATTCCGCATACTGTTCTTTCTCCACCTCATATTCGTCGTCGCGATACTGGTAGAGGGAGTCCAGCAGGCCGGTGCGGCGGAGGGCTTCATAATAGATGGTGAATCCCTCGTGGTTTTCGTCAAAGAGGGCGGAACCCAGCGTGGTGCTCGGGAGAATCACTTGGTCTACGGGGTGGACCACACCGTTTTCCACCGAATCGTTCTTCAAGGCGTTGATGACGGCTGCGCGGCGGTTGATGACTGTCAGCGTCATGCCGTCGGCATCCACGGTGTCGCCGTTGGTCTGCAGCACCAAGGGCAAGTCCAAGCCGTTCTTCTCCTGTGTGGTTTCTGCCAGGTTATACGTATATACGATGGCGTTTTCTATCATGGCGGCCCTCACCAGCGTGTCGCAGTAAGACACGGGAATGTCTTCCACAGAGGCATAGCCATACTGCTTCAGGAAAGCCTCCACGCCTGCGTTGGTGGGCGGGAAGAGGGTGCGTGAGCCGCGGCTGGAGAGGAGGTCCATCCACCCGGCGCGCTCCACTATGCGTGAGAACAAACTAAAATCTTCCTTCGTCTTCAGGAAGTCACTCATCAGTTCGCCCGTGAAAGTATAATAACTTTCCGCCGGCAAATCGTCGTTACAGCTCGGGAGCATGGCCATCTGTGCAGACAGACATGCGACAGTCCCGATAGCCATCAGGGACTTAAAACGCTTCTTCATAATACGTTTTTTATGGTATGTGTTAAATTAATAATAGTGATTGCAAATATATAACATCTTTCTCACCCCCCCCATTCTGTTAACGTATATTATCAAAAGCGTTGTTGGTTTTAATATACGTTAATAGGTAGCGCGGGCGAGTGTCCGTTTTAACCTGTTTTTCGTCCCGGATTTTCCTCTGTGTCCGCACACCGTCCATCATTTCTCTGCCGGGGCGGCCGTAACACCTATTATTATATAGGTAGAAACAAGAAAGGTTGCCAGGCGCGATGTGCCGGACAACCTTTCTCGTGGTTAGTGTTTGATTTCTATTTCTTCCTTCATGTCGATTTCCTGCCCGTTCTTGTCGTAGAACTCATATTGCAGGAATCCCAGTTTCTGGCTGGGTATGACTTTCAGTCCGAACCCGTATTTGATTTGCCATTTACGCTTCAGGGAGACAATTCCCTGGTTGATGTAGGCGGCCACGTAGGGGTGGACATGGAGCGTGAAGTTTCTTATGCTTAACTTGTTGGCCAATGTGCGTATCTTCCCTTCCAGGACATCGGTAAAGAGGAAACTGGACTTGACGGTGCCTTTACCGAAGCAGGTGGGGCAGACTTCGTCCACGTTGACATCCATCACCGGCCGCACGCGCTGGCGCGTGATTTGCATCAGGCCGAATTTGCTCAGCGGAAGGATGTTGTGGCGTGCGCGGTCTTTCTTCATGTTCTCGCACATGCGTTCATACAGCTTTTGCCGGTCTTCCGCCAGGTTCATGTCGATGAAGTCCACTACAATAATACCTCCCATGTCGCGCAACCTCAGTTGGCGGGCCAGTTCGTCGGCCGCCCCCAGGTTGACGTCCAAGGCGTTGGCTTCCTGGCCGTCTTTCGATTTGGAGCGGTTGCCGCTGTTCACGTCCACGACATGCAGTGCCTCCGTGTGTTCGATAATCAGATAAGCGCCGTGCTTATAGGATACCGTCTTGCCGAACGAAGACTTGATTTGCTTGGTTACGTCAAAGTTGTCAAAGATGGGGAGCTTGCCCGTGTACTGCTTTACGATGCCCGCGCTTTCCGGTGCTATCAGCGTCACGTAGTCTCTCACCTCGTTGAAAATGTCCGTGTCGTTGATGTAGATGTTTTCATACGAGGGGTTGAACAAATCCCGCAGCATGGCCACCGTGCGGCTGGTTTCTTCGAAGACCAGCGCCGGCAGTTTGCTGGCTTTTTGCGCCTTGGTGAAGGTGTCTTCGCACCTTTTGAGCAAGACCTTGAGCTCGGAGTCGAGCTCGGCCACGCGTTTCCCTTCGGCCACCGTGCGCACGATGACACCGAAATTCTTTGGCTTGATGCTCTGGATGAGCTGCTTCAGCCGTGCGCGCTCCTCGGACGATTTGATTTTGGAAGAAACGGATACTTTGTCCTGGAAGGGCATGAGTACCAGAAAGCGTCCGGGGAACGACAGTTCGCACGTCAGGCGCGGGCCCTTGGTCGAAATGGGTTCTTTGACAATCTGTACCAATATCTCCTGGCCGGGTTGGAGCGTGTTCTGTACGCTCCCGTCTTTTTCCAGGTCGGGCAGGTTGGATGCCTTTGCAATGGGGTACAGCTTCTTCTTGTCGCTGGTTACTTGTTTGAGGTATTTTGTATAAGAGTTGAATTTGGGGCCAAGATCAAGGTAATGCAAGAAAGCGTCGCGTTCGTAGCCTACATTCACAAAGCATGCGTTCAGCCCCGGCATCAGTTTCCTCACCTTTGCCAGGTATATGTTGCCCACAACAAAAGATGCGGAACGGCCTTCCTTTTGAAATTCCACGAGCCTTTTGTCCTCTAACAATGCGATGGAGATTTCTTTGGGCTGGACATCTACAATTACTTCGCTTGTCATTCCTTTAATTTTACTGTTTGATTCTTAAAGCCATTATACAAAGAACAAACTTGCCGGCGCCTGCAACGAGCCCGTCCAAGTTTGTTCTTTAATCCCTTTTTCACTACAGACAAGCGTTGGCTACTTGCTCTTATGTCTGTTCTTTCTCAGTCTTTTTTTACGTTTGTGTGTAGCCATCTTGTGTCTTTTCTTTTTCTTTCCGCTTGGCATAATTTTAAAATTTTATGAGTTAATAAATCTGTCCTTTATCTGAATTGAGGAATTCTCACTTCTTGATGGCGTCGATGAACACCTTGGCAGGCTTGAAGGCCGGGATGTTGTGCTCGTCGATGATGATCGTCGTATTCTTAGAGATGTTGCGCGCCGTCTTCTTGGCACGTTTCTTAAGAATGAAACTTCCGAAGCCGCGAAGGTACACGTTGTCCTCCTTTTGAATCAAAGATTCCTTCACTGATTCCATAAAGGCTTCTACGGTGGTCAGCACGGTGGTCTTGTCGATGCCCGTCTTTTTGGAAATCTCGTTTACAATTTCTGCTTTTGTCATCTTTCTGTAAAAATAAATGTTTGTAATAGCCTAAATCCTAATTTTTTGGAATGCAAATATATAGCTTTTTGGTTAGGATAGAAAATATATCTCTGAAAAAAACTCGTTTTTTTGCCGTCATGCGGTGGGAAACCGCTAATTTTGCATCGTTTTTTAGGCTTAGGGAATGGTAAAACTGAATAACTACGAGGATAGGTTTGCGGCATTGTTGCTCGCATGGTATAATGAAAACAGACGCGATTTGCCCTGGAGGGGCGTGGGCGATCCTTATAAGATATGGGTGTCGGAAATCATCCTCCAGCAGACGAGGGTCAGCCAGGGGCATGACTATTTCTTGCGCTTCATGGAGCGCTTTCCCAGGGTGGAGGACTTGGCCGCGGCGTCGGAAGACGAGGTGCTGAAGTGCTGGCAAGGGCTGGGATATTATTCCCGGGCCAGGAACTTGCACGCGGCTGCGCGGCAGGTGGTGGAGGGCGGAGGCTTCCCGCGGACTTACGAGGGCATCCGCCGGCTGAAGGGAGTGGGCGACTATACGGCCGCCGCCATAGCGTCCTTCGCCTTCGGGCTGCGCCATGCCGTGGTGGACGGGAATGTCTACCGCGTGTTGGCACGCTATTTCGGGGTGGACAGTCCCATCGACACGGGGCAGGGGAAAAAGTATTTTGCCCGTCTGGCCGAGGAGTTGCTGCCTGCCGACAAGTACGTGGCCGACTACAACCAAGCCGTGATGGACTTCGGCGCCATGCAGTGCGTGCCCAAGGGGCCGAAATGCGGGCAATGCCCGCTGTGCGAAAGTTGCCTGGCCTTCCGCGACGGGAAAGTGCAGGACTTGCCGGTGAAATCGAAGGCGCTGCGCGTGACGGAGCGCTACTTACATTATATGTATATACAGGCGGGCGGCGAAGTGGCCCTCTTCAGGAGGGAGGCCGACGACATCTGGAAGGGGCTGTATGAGCCTTTCCTGGTGGAGACGGCGGAACCTTGTGAGCCGGGGACCGTGTTGGACAGCGACCTCGTGCCGCCGTCCGTCAGGGATGCCTGCACGAAGAAGACGTTGTTGTGCACCGGGGTGCGCCACCAACTGACCCACCGCACCTTGATTTGCGACTTCTACAAACTGGAAATGCCGGACAAACCGGCGGATTTCGGCCGCGAAGTGCATTGGGCAAAGGCAGGGGAGCTTTCCGGTTTCGCCTTCCCGAGGCTGGTGGCCATGTTGCTTGAGCGCTTCGGATTGTCGTGAGCGGGGGAGGGCGGTAATGCCCGCGTTTCCGGGGGCGGACGGCCGCGCGGGCTTGCGCCGGGGTGCGGAGTCCGTCAGCGTACTCTGCGGAGAGTACTCGAGTACTTTGCGGAAAGTACAATCCGGGACTCCGCATGACGTTCGTCCGTTTTGCCGGTCGCAGGGCATGGTGGGCCGCATGGTGGCGGCCGTGTGTCTTCACGCCGGGGCGGCCCTTGCCCTTGCCGCTTCGATTTGACGCAAAAAGAGGCGGTTTTGTAGGAATTTTGCCCGCAGACTTGGTGGAAGATGTTTTATTTATTAATTTTGGGCGGTATTTTAACGTAAAGAAGCATGTCTTTAAATAAAGTAATGTTGATAGGGAACGTGGGAAAGGAGCCCGACGTCCGATATTTGGATAACGGCGTGGCCGTGGCCTCGCTGGTGCTGGCCACCTCGGAGCGGGGTTACCGGCTGCAAAACGGTACGGAAGTGCCGGAACGCACGGAATGGCACAACGTGGTGCTGTGGAGGGGACTGGCCGAAACGGTGGAAAAGTATGTCCACAAAGGCGACAAGCTCTTCATCGAAGGAAAAATCCGCAGCCGCTCCTACGACGACCAGAATGGCGTGAAGCGCTACATCACGGAGATTTTCGCGGACAACATGGAAATGCTCACCCCGAGGGGGCAGAGTGCGGCGCAGAACGCGCCGGCACCGGCCGCGGCCCAACGGGTGGCGCCCGCACAAGGACAAAACGGCAAGGACGACATGCCGTTTTAATGTTGAACTTAATTGATTGGTTTTGGATTCAGATTCATTTTTATCCCGGTTTGTAGAGTTATTCAAACATATCGAGGCCTGCCCGCCGGATACGGGAGCCACCGTGGCCTTGGTCTTGGCCGTTTTGTTTTTGGTGTTGTCGGCCGTCGTCTCGGCGTCCGAGATAGCCTTTTTCTCTTTGTCGGATTCCGACATGGACGAGGTGGAGGAAGAAAAGCGCCCGTCCGACCGGAAAATCCTCCGCCTGAAGGCCGATTCCGAGCGGCTGTTCGCCACGATGCTGATTTCCAATAATGTGGCGAACGTGGCGGTCATCATGTTGCTGAATTTCTTTTTCCAGAGGACCGTAGATTTCGGCGGGCACGATTGGTTGGGATTCCTCATCGTCACGGTCGTGCTCATCATCCTGATTCTGTTGCTGGGCGACATCATGCCCAAAATCTACTTCTCGCAGCATGCCTTGCGCTTCTGCCGCGTGGTTTCCCCCATGCTCATCGGGCTGGAGAAACTCTTCTGGCCGCTGGCTTCCATGCTGGTGCGCACAAGGGCGCTGGCCACGAAAGTCGCGCACAAGGAGAGCCGTTCCATTTCCGTGGACGAGCTGGAGCAAGCGCTGGAACTGACCGATAAGAAAGACATCGCGGAGGAGCAGAACATGCTGGAAGGCATCATCCGCTTTGGCGGGGAGATGGCCAAGGAAATCATGACTCCGCGCATGGACATCGTGGACTTGGACATGAAGACGCCCTATCCCGAGGTGTTGAAGTGCATCGTGGAAAGCAATTACTCGCGCATTCCGGTCTATGCCGATTCGCGCGACAACATCAAGGGCATCCTTTACATCAAGGATTTGCTGCCCCACCTGAACAAGCCTTCGGGCTTCCGTTGGCAATCCTTGATCCGCCCGCCCTATTTCGTGCCCGAGACCAAGAAAATCGATGACCTGCTGAGCGACTTCCAGAAGAATAAGGTGCACATTGCCATCGTGGTGGATGAGTTCGGCGGCACGTCGGGCATCGTGACGATGGAAGACATTATCGAGGAAATCGTGGGCGAGATCAATGACGAATACGACGACGACGAGCGGCAATACGTGCGGCTCAACGCCGACACCTATGTGTTCGAGGCCAAAATCCTGCTCACGGATTTTGTCAAGGTCATGCAGGTGGACGACGACTTTTTCGAGGAGGTGGAAGGCGAGGCCGACACGCTGGCCGGACTGTTGCTGGAACTGAAAGGCGAGTTTCCCGCGCTCCACGAAGTCATCCGCTACAAGAACTATAGTTTCGAAGTGTTGGAAATGGACAACCGCCGCATCCTGAAGATAAAGGTGAAGGTGGAGCCGGACGAGCAACCTTCGGAAGAAGAACATACTTAGCCGTTTTGCCATGCCGCTGTTTCAGAAAATAGAGTGCGGGAAAGGATGGGGAGGGATATGGAAAATCTCCGAATCTTTCGACGAGCTGTGCGGCATGTTGCCGCGGGGCGACTATCACCGCAGGCAGGCGTTGCGCTTCGCTTCGGCGCGCAGGCGCATGGAATATCTGGCCGTGCGCGTGCTGGTGTATGCCCTGACGGGCGAAGAGCGCCCCATCGGTTACTTGTTGTCCGGCCGGCCGTTTTTCCGCGACAAGCGCCTGCAGCTTTCCATTTCCCACACTTTCGGCTACGCGGCCGTGTTGTTCTCCGAAAGCTATGAGGCCGGCATCGACATCGAAGCCTTTTCCGATCGCATCGTCCGGTTGAAAGACCGCCTGATAGGACCGCAGGAAAAGGCCGAGACCACCTATGAGATGCTCCTCCATTGGTCGGCCAAGGAAGCCGTTTTCAAGATATTGGATGAGGAAGGGATTGATTTCCGCACCGACCTGATGGTGGAAGGCTTGCGCTGCGCGTCTTCGGTCGCCCATCCCGATGCCGAGGGCGACTTCTCGCTTTTCTACCATTTGCAGGACGGGAAGGCCGGCATGTTCCCCGTGCACTACGCCACGTCGGCCGATTTCGTGCTCACTTACGTGTTCCGGCGGCTGTAAAAAGGCAGGAAGGCATCAAGGGGAGAGGGCAAATTTATTTTCAGGCAATACCATTGGTAAACTGGCGGATGAAAGCGTGAATCTTGTTCGCGGACGCCTTTCTGTATCCTTATATTTCGCTCCGTGTTCCTTCGCGGGCGATGATGCAGAGGGCTTCCTTCCCTTCGTGGTGGACGCTGATCTGCTCGAAACCGGCTTCCGTGAGTTGTTCTTCGATAGTTTTGGGTGCATGGAGCTTCATGCCTGCTGCGCGGCGGGTCCATGTCGTGACTGTCGTGTCGCTGGCTTCGCAGCAAATCAGGAAGTAGCCTCCGGGCTTGAGCACGCGGTAGACTTCGGCGAAGGCAGCCTCTAAATCGGGCCAGAAGTAGATGGCTTCAAAGGCGGTCACGGCGTCGAAGGTGTCCACGTCGAAAGGCAGGCGGTCGGCCATCCCTTGGGCGATGAAGCATCGCCGGTCTAATGACGGGCTGTTATGTTTGCGGGCAAAGGCTACGTTTTCGGCCGAAGCGTCGATGCCGTAGATGAGTCCTTTGGGGCATAAATCAAGCATGCGTGCGATGTTGGCTCCGCCGCCGCATCCGATGTCCAGCACGTTCCAGGCATGTTGCCAGTCCAGAAACGAGAGTCCCCAATGGGCCAATGCGTCATGCTCCCGGTTCATGGCCCGCAATGTCATTCGTTCCCAAAATTCTTCAGGCCGTCGGGCGTCTTGCATGATGCTGTTTTCCCTATCTTGCTTTTCTTCTTTTGCAGCTTGCATCTGTCTGTTTGTTTACACTGCAAAGTTAGCCGAGCCTTTTGGGTGGTGCAATACCCAAAAAGGATGATTTGGGGAGGTGAGTAAGAACTGACGTGCTTCTTACAGGAATATCATCAGTACCACTTGGCTGAGGATGACGCGCACGAACATGCCCAAAGGGTAGACCGTGGCGTAGCTCACCGAAGCATCGTTGCCCGGAAAGCTGTCGTTCAGGTAATTCAAGGCCATGGGGTTGGCCATGCTGCCGCACAGCATGCCGCAGGTGGTGCCGAAATTCATCTTGCAAGCCCGCATGGCGACGATGGCCATCAATAATATGGGCACGACCGTAATCAGGAAGCCGGAACCAATCCAGAGGATGCCTTCCGGCCGCACTACGGTTTCAAAGAAATGGGCTCCGGCGTCGATGCCGATGCCCGCCAGGTAGAGGGAGAGACCGATGCCGCGCAGCATCAGGTTGGCACTTCGCGTGGTGTAGATGCGCATGTGTATCCGCGGGCCGAAGCATCCCACGAGGATGCCCACGATGATAGGTCCGCCGGCCAGCCCCATCTTCACGGGCGTGCCGATGCCGGGCAGGTTGAGGGGAATGGAGCCCAATGCCAGACCCAGCACGATGCCGATGAAGATGGCGGCCAGGTTGGGTTCGCGCAGGGTGGAAGCCGAATTGCCCAGGATGGTGGCCACGCGGTTGATGGCTTCCTTCTCGCCGATGACCGTCAGGCGGTCGCCCAATTGCAGCACCAGGTCGGGCGTGGCCAAAATCTGCACGCCGCTGCGCAGCACGCGGCTGATGTTGATGTCGTAGAGGTTGCGCAGGTGGAGCGAACCCAGCCGCTTGCCGTTGATTTCCGGTTTTGTCACCACGATGTGTTCCGACACCAGATTGCGGTCTATGCTGTTCCAATCAATGTCTTCCTTGTTCCAGTCGCGGTTCTCCTGTTCGCCGAACAGCAGGGTCAGCGTGGGCATCTCCTTTTCGGTGGTGATGACGAGCAGGCGGTCGTTCTCGAGCAGTTCGGTGGTTCCCGTGGGGATGGTCACCTTGCCGCCGCGCCACAAGCGCGACACCACGAAGCGCGTATGGCTGAGCAGTCCCAAGTCCTTCAGCGTCTTGTGGAATACGCCAGGGTTGTGCACTTGGAACGCTGCCACGTAGGGGCTGTTCACCGATTCCGGTTCTTTTTCTTTCAAGTCGGCAGGGCGGGCCAGCAGTTTGCGGATGACGAGGATGGCCAGGATGACGCCCACCACGCCCAAGGGGTAGGCCACGGCTGCGCCCAGTGCGGCGCCGCTGTCCGGTTCGCCCATCTGCTTCAGCGTCTGTTGCGCGGCGCCCAGGGCCGGAGTGTTGGTCGTGGCGCCGCACAGCACGCCCACCATGTCCGACAAGGGGAGCGACAGCACGCGGCTGAGCAGCACGGTCAGGGCCGTCCCGATGAAAATCACGCCCAGGCTCAGCAAGTTGAGCGGCACCCCTCCGTGGCGGAACGAACTGAAGAAGCCCGGCCCCACTTGCAGACCGAGGGAATAGACAAAGATGACGAGCCCGAAACTTTCGGCGTAGTCCAGCATCTGTTCGTCCAGCGAGATGCCGATGTGTCCCGCCAGGATGCCCATGAAAAACACGAAGGTGATGCCGAGCGATATGCCCCACACGTGAATCTTTCCCAGCCACAACCCGGTGGCCGTCACCAATGACAACACGACGATGGCCTGTATGGCGCTATGTTCAAAAAACAGACTGTTTATCCATTCCATGCTGCAAAGGTATCACTTTTTGGGAACATAGGACGCATGCCCGGCAAGAAAACCTTCGGCATTCCTGTTCCTGCCGTTAATGTTCGAGGTCGGCCAGCAGGCGGTCCAAGGCTTTGTCGGCCGAGTGGAGCTCGTCGAGCAGCAACACGAAGCGGCTGCCGATGATGGCGCCGGCAGCATTCCGTTGTGCCGCTTCCAAGGTCTGGCGGTTGCTGATGCCGAAACCTATCATGCGGGGGTGGCGCAGTCCCATGCCGTTCACACGGTTGAAGTAGGCCTGCTTGCTGTCGTCGAATTCTTTTTGTGCCCCCGTGGTGGCCGCCGACGACACCATGTAGATGAATCCGTCGGTGTGTTCGTCGATGAAGCGGATGCGTTCCTCGCTGGTCTCGGGCGTGATGAGCATGATGATGCGCAGTCCGTAGCGGTCGGCCACGGGCTTGTAGTGTTCCATGTAGTCGCGGAAGGGCAGGTCGGGGATAATCATTCCGTCGATGCCGCATTCGGCGCACTGCCGGCAGAACGCCTCGAAACCGAAGTGGAATATGGGGTTGAGGTAACCCATGAGGACGAGCGGGATGTCCACGTCGCGGCGGATGCCTTCCAGTTGGGTGAACAGTTTGCGCAGGCTCATGCCGCCGCGCAAGGCTTTGGTGGCCGCGTCCTGGATGACGGGCCCGTCGGCCATCGGGTCGCTGAAGGGTATGCCGACTTCCAGCATGTCGATGCCGCGCGAGGCGAGGGTGCGGATGATGTCGGCCGTGCTGTCGGGCGAGGGGTGCCCGGCACAGAAGTAAAGCGAAAGGATTCCCTGTTTTTTTTCTTCGAATAGTCTGTTGATTCTGTTCATAATGTTATGTGTTTTATTGTTTTCCGTCTGTTTGTTCTTTTAAAGCTTTGATGAAGCGGGAGAGCGCTTCAGCGTCCTTCAACGCGGGGGAAATCTCGAACCGCGAGTTTAAATCCACCCCGGCCCAACGGGGATGGTCGAAGTGCCGTAGCGCTTCTATACTGTCCGGGCCGATGCCTCCGCTGAGGAAGAAGGGGCGCCGGCCGTCGTAGGCCGTGAGCACGTCCCAGTCGAATGTCCGTCCGCTGCCGCCCGCCGTGGGGCAGGAAGTGTCGAAGAGGAAATAGGCGCAAGCCGTTTCGTAGTCCGCTGTGACGGGGAAAGGGGCATCGGGGGCAATGCTGAAAGCCTTGACCAGCTCCACCGCTTGTCCGTCCCTGCCGCAGATTTGCTTCACGGTGCGGCAGAATTCCGGCGTTTCGTGCCCATGCAGCTGCACGGCGTCCAGTCCGAGCTGTTCCACCCGTTCCGCCACCTCGGTGGGCGACGGGTCGACAAACACGCCCGTCCTGCGGCATGCCACGGGCAGATAGTCCGGACGTCCGGTCACGTTCCGGCGCGAGCCCGTCCAGCAGATGAAGCCCATGTAGTCCGGCCGAAGGGCTTCCACCCGGCGGATGTTGTCCGGTTCGCGCATGCCGCATACTTTGATGAGCAACCGTTTCATGGCTCCAGTTGTTGGATGAATGCCCGCAGGGCGGCGCCCGGGTCGGGCTGGCACATGAAGGCTTCGCCCATCAGGAAACCGCGGAAGCCGGCCTGGCGCAGTTGCCGTACCGTTTCGGGACGGGAGATGCCGCTTTCCGACACCAGGAGCGGGCCGGAGGGCAGGAGGGAAGCGATGCGGAAGGAGTTCTCCACGTCGGTGTGGAACGTGCCCAGGTTGCGGTTGTTCACCCCCAGCATGTCCGGTTCTTCGGCAGCCGGATAGTCCAGTTCCCGTTCGCCGTGCACTTCCAGCAGCACTTCCAGTCCCAGTTCGCGGGCCTTGCGGGCCAGTGCGGCATATTCGCCGATGGTGAGCGCCGCGGCGATGAGTAGCACGGCGTCGGCCCCTATCAGCCGTGCCTGGTAGAGCTGGTATTCGTCGACGATGAATTCCTTGCGCAGGATGGGGACGGACACCATGGGGCGGGCCGTGCGGATGAAGTCCGGTGCTCCGCCGAAGTAGTCCGCGTCGGTCAGGATGGAAAGGGCGGCAGCACCGGCTTTGGCGTATGCGGCGGGAATGATGTCTGCTCGTCCGTCTTCCTTGATCCAACCCTTTGAGGGCGATTTCCGTTTGAATTCGGCAATGATGCCCGTGGCCGAGTCGTGCAGGCTTCTGCGCATGGAGCGATGCTTTAATGCTGACGATGCAAGGCAGTGATTATCAACGCAAAGATTCGTTTGCCGCTCTATCTCGCTTTCGATTTGGCGCTCCACTTGCTCGTAAAGGCTTGCGGGCGGAAGTGCGGCCTTCTCGCGCACCAGTTCGGCCCGTTTGTTCTCCAATATCTCTTCCAGAATGTCTTTCATCTTTTCAATTGTTGAGTTCCACGAATTGTTTCAGGCAGCCCAGTGCCCGTCCGCTTTCCAATGATTCGCGGGCTGCGGCGAGGCATTCTTCGATGTCCTTGTCCGGTTCCATCACCTTGATGGCGAAGGCCGCGTTGGCCAGCACCACGTTTTTGCGGCTCTCCGTGCTGCGGTTTTCCAGCACGCTGTCGAAGATGTCCGCCGCCTCGTCCGGCGTGGCCCCGCCGTAGAGTTCTTCCGGTCGGGCCGCGGGTAGCCCGAGCTCTTCGGGACGGAAGACCTTTTCCATCGTGTGGGTCTTCACCTTGAAATCGCCCGTGAGCGAGATTTCGTCGTAGCCGTCGATGCTGTTCAGGATGCCGTAGCCCGTGCCCAGCCTTTCGTAGACGCTGCTGTAGAGCCTCATCTGGTTCAGGTTGGCCACGCCCAGGAGCTGATAGGCCGGGCGGCAGGGGTTCACCAGCGGGCCGAGAAGGTTGAAGCAGGTGGGAATCTGGAGCATCTTGCGCACGGGAGCCACGGACTTCATGCCGGTGGCGAAGAGCGGGGCGTGGAGATAGACGAAGTTGCACGTCTCCAGGCTACGGCGCAGGCGGTCGGCGTCGGCGGTGAACTTCACGCCGTGGCGCTCCATGACGTTGCTGGCCCCGGAGGTGGACGTGGCGGCGTAGTTGCCGTGCTTGGCCACCATGTATCCGGCGCCGGCCACCACGAAGCAAGCGCAGGTGGAGATGTTGAACGTGTTCTTGTTGTCGCCGCCCGTGCCCACGATGTCGATGACGCGGTAGGGGCTGAAGTCCACGGGGCGGCCCGTTTCGATGAGTCCGTCGCGCAGGCCGAGCAGTTCGTCCACCTTGATGCCCCGCATGATGAGTCCGGTGAGCAGGGCGCTGACTTGCACGTCGTTATATTCTCCGTCCACGATGCCGTGCACGAGGTGGCAGGTTTGGCGGCGGTCCAGCACTTCGCCGTTTACGAGTCTTGTGAGTGTCTGTTTCATAAGTGTATGGTTTTAGTGTGTTGTTGTTTGCTGTTGGGGATGGATAAAAAGAAAGGAGGCCTGCCGTAAGTACGACAGGCCTCCATGCGTTCATATTGTGTGGTTAGGGATACATACAAGGCTTGCTCCTCACGACTTTTCCGGTCTTGAGTTGCGCCACCACCAATATGTATTCTGATTCAAAAACATGATCTTCTTTTCTATTCTTGTTTGTTCTGTTGCCGCAAATATACGGAGTTTTTGTTTATCCGCCAACTCTTGGGCGAAGTTTTTTTCCCGGAAAGTTCCGGGCGTCGCATTCTTCGGTCGTTCCCTCTATGGTCTTTTCAAATGGAAGAGGACCAGGACGGCTTCGCACGAATCCCGCTGCGGTTTCCACCGCTGCAGGTCGCCCGTGTGGTAGAGGTAGGCCAGAGCGTCGGCGTGTTGCCCTGCGGGGCCGAAGGGGATGCAGGCCGTGGTGTCGGGCCGGCCTTGCAGGGCGGGCGTGCCGTCCAGCGGGGCGAAGGAATAACAGGTCGTCCCTTCTTTGAAGAACCGATGGACGAGACGGTCGTTGAACACGAAGACGGAGGTGGTGAAGGCGTGCCCCGTGCGTTCCGCCTCGCTGCCCTTCTTGAGCCCGCTTTCGAGGTTGTCCTTTCCGTAGTCGGTCCGGAAGGCCGGTTGCGGTCCCTGTTCCGTCCAGCGGTACACCTCGTTTGCATAAGGTTCGGCAAAGTACGTGTCGCCGTCTTCCCCCTGCGTGAACGTCCGGCTCTCGTAGATGAGGTCCAGTTCCATTCCGGACGGCAGGTAGCTGTCCAGCATGCGCCCCTCGTCGTCGGTGTGCACGAGGCGGTGGAGCTGCGGCGTGGCCATCAGGTTGCAAAAGAGGAAGCCGTCGTCGGTCTTGGCGAAGTCCAGCGCCGGAAATTCCACGCGGAAGGAGCGCTCAAAGTCCAGCCGGGCGTTGTTCACCAAGACTTGTCCGCTCTGGGAATCCAGGAAATACACGCAACTGTCCTTCGCGTCGATGGCCCGCAGCGAGGCGTATTCGCCATGCCCGTGTCCGATTCTTCGCACGCGACGGACGAGATTGCCGGAGGGCAGGCTGAAAGCCCATGCGGCACCGTCCCAGTCTGTCGCATACAGCATGGAGTCTGTCAGGCAGAAGTCCACGATGGGCCCCATGAAATAAGGCCCGGTGTGCAAGGCGATGGTGTCGATGCGGGTGGCGAAGTCGGACTGCCGCAGGATGCGGTCCCGGTAGTCGGCGATGTTTATCACGATGGTTTCTTTCTCGTTTCCGGTGGCATTGCCGTTGCCGTTGCACCCTCCCAATGGGAAGAGGGCGGCCAGGCATGCGGCATGCAAGAGATGGGTCGGTTTGCGCATGATTGTAGTTTTTGGCAGATGTGCAAATGTAGGGAAAAAAACGGAAGGGCCAACCGTTCGTAAAAAGAGCAGACAAAATAAATGTCGGGCGGTGTTGCCGTCATTCTCATGGCGAAGCTCCGGCCGGGCGGCAGGCATGCCCCGCCATGGCGTGCGGAGTGCGCCAGCGTACTCTGCGGCAAGTACTCGAGTACTCTCCGCAGAGTACAATCCCGAACTCCGCAAAGCGCTTTCCCGATTTCCGCAGGCCGGCGGCCCGGGATGCGCGGAGGCGCTTGGCCGTTTCCGGCCGGCAGCTCGGTCTCCGTTTCATGGCTGCGGACAGGCGGACGTGGAAGAATCTTCCGGCGCGTGGTGCAGAAAGTTTTCAACAATGATGCGCCCGTCCGGTGTCAGCACCGATTCCGGATGGAACTGTATGCCGTGCAGGTCGTAGTCGCGGTGGCGCAGGGCCATGATGTGTCCGTCGGGACTGGTGGCCGTCACCTCGAGGCAGGCGGGCAGGCCCTCGGCCGCCACCACCCACGAGTGGTAGCGCCCCACGGGAAACTGCCGGGGCAGCCCCCGAAAGATGTAGTCCTCGCCCGTCAGGAAGCAAGGCGTCTGCACGCCGTGGTACACTTCGGACAGGTTCGTGAGCCGTGCGCCGAACGCTTCGCCGATGGCCTGGTGGCCGAGGCACACGCCGAGCATGGGCTTGCGCCCGGCAAAGGTGCGGATGACGTCGGGCAGCAGTCCGGCTTCTTGCGGGATGCCCGGCCCGGGGCTGAGGATGATTTTGTCGTATGCTTCGAGGTCCTCGAGGCGGAATGCGTCGTTGCGCAGCACGTCGGCCTCCATGCCCGCCTCGCGCACCAGGTGGTAGAGGTTGTAGGTGAAGGAATCGTAATTGTCGATGATGACTGTTTTCATAATGCTTGTGTGGATTGCGGGGGCGCTCACATGCGTTCGGCCATCTCGATGGCGCGGCGCAGGGCCCCCAGTTTGTTGTTCACTTCTTGTAACTCGTATTCTTCGTCGCTCTGGGCCACGATGCCGCCGCCGGCCTGGAACCACAGTTCGTTGTTGCGGCTGACGAAGGTGCGGATGGTGATGGCTTGGTTGAGCGAGCCGTCCAGGCCGATGAAGCCGATGCAGCCGCCGTAGGCCCCGCGGTTGTGCGGCTCCAGTTCGCTGATGATTTGCATGGCCCTCACTTTCGGCGCGCCGGAGAGCGTCCCGGCGGGGAAGGTGTCGACGAACGCCTTGATGGGGTCGGCGTTGTCGTCCAACGTGCCGGCCACGCGGCTCACGAGGTGGATGACGTGGCTGTAGTATTGCATGTCCTTGTAGAATTCCACGCTCACGCCGTGGCAGTTGCGGCTCAGGTCGTTGCGCGCCAGGTCCACCAGCATGACGTGCTCGGCGTTTTCCTTCGGGTTGTCGCGCAGGTAGCGGGCGTTGCGCTCGTCCGTGGCCGGGTCGCCCGTGCGTTTGGTCGTTCCGGCAATGGGGTCGATGTAGGCACGCCGGCCGCTGATGCGGCAATGCGTCTCGGGAGAAGAACCGAAGATGCGGAAACCGCCGAAGTCGAAATAGAAGAGGTACGGGCTGGGGTTGATGCTCCGCAGCGCGCGGTAGAGCTTGAAATCGTCGCCCTCGAAATGTTGCACGAAGCGGCGGCTCAGCACCACTTGGAACACGTCGCCGCGCAGGCAGTGGGCAATGCCCCGGTGGATGTTGGCCTTGTGCTCTTCGTCGGTCAGGGTGCTGGTGGCTTCGCCCACGGGGTGGAAGTCGTAGGTGACGAAGTTGTGGTTGCGGATGACGCGCTCCAGCTCGTCGAGAGAGTTTGGTTCGCCGTCCTCGGCCAGTTCCACCAAGGTCATGGTGTTGTTGAAATGGTCGAAGGCGATGACATACTTGTACAAGATGTAGAGCATGTCGGGGGCGTCGTTTTGTGCCTGTGTGGCATCCTTGACGTCGATGTGCTCGAAGTAGCGCACGGCGTTGAACGACGTGTAGCCGTAGAGGCCGCAGTAGGCTTTCTGCTCGCCCTCCACGTCGAAACGGGCGAAGAAGTCGCGGAAGGCGTGCTCCGTGCGGTAATGGTCGTCGATGCCATGCTCCGTCTGGGTCCCGTCGGGGAAGCGCATGGTGGCGCTGCCGTGCCCGATGGCGATGCTGGCCATGGGCGACAGGGCGATGAAGGAGCGGCTGTTGTCGTGGCTGTGGTAGTCGGAACTCTCCATCAGCGCGCTTTGCGGGTAGAGGTCGCGCACCTTCAGGTAGGTGCTCACGGGGGGGTAGAGGTCGCCGAGAATTTGCCGGGCGGCTGTGTGGTAATGGAATGTTTTCATTTGACTGTCTGGTTTTGAGGGTTTTCTTGCAGGGTGATGCCTTTGTCGTGGCTGTGGGCCAGATAAGTGTCCAGGTCCTTGTCGCCACGCCCGCTCACGGTGAGCACCACCACGTCGTCTTTCTTGAATTGCATGCGGGGCAGCATGCCGAGGGCGTGCGCCGATTCGAGCGCGGGAATGATGCCTTCCAGGCGCGTCAGTTCGAAGGCCGCACGCAGGGCCTCGTCATCGTCGACGGCCATCACCGTGGCGCGGCGCGTGGAGGCGAGGTTGGCGTGGAGCGGGCCTACGCCCGGGTAGTCCAGTCCGGCCGAGAGGGAATAAGGCTCTACGATTTGCCCGTCCTCGTCCTGCATCACCAGCGTGCGGCTGCCGTGCAGTATGCCCAGCGAACCGCAGTGGATGGTGGCCGCGGTCTGTCCGCTGTCCACGCCGAGCCCTCCGGCCTCGCCAAGGAAGATGCGCACGCGGTCGTCGTCGATGTAGTGGTAGATGGTGCCGGCGGCGTTCGACCCGCCGCCCACGCAGGCCATGAGCACGTCGGGATAGTCGCGGCCTTCCTTCTCCATGAGCTGCCCTTTGATTTCCCGGCTGATGACGCTTTGCAGGCGGGCCACCAGGTCGGGGTAGGGATGTGGCCCCACGGTGGAGCCGATGATGTAGAAGGTGTCGGCGGGATGGCAGCACCAGTCGCGGATGGCCTCGTTCGTGGCGTCCTTCAGCGTCTTGTTGCCGCTCTCCACGGGGAAGACTTCGGCCCCGAGCATCTTCATCCGTTCCACGTTGACGTGCTGCCGCTCCACGTCGGTCGCTCCCATGTAGACGCGGCAGGGCATGTCCATCAGGGCGCATACCGTGGCCGTGGCCACTCCGTGCTGCCCTGCGCCCGTCTCGGCAATGATGCGTTTCTTGCCCATCTTGCGTGCCAGCAGAATCTGACCGATGGCATTGTTGATCTTGTGCGCTCCCGTGTGGTTCAGGTCTTCGCGTTTCAGATAAAGTTTGCAACCGTACTTCTCGCTCATGCGTCGGGCGAAGTAGAGGGGCGAGGGGCGGCCTACGTAGTCCTTGAGCAGCGCGTGGAATTCCGCCTGGAAGTCTGCGCTTTCAAGAATGGGGAGATAAGCTTTCCGTAGGTCTTCCACTGTCTTGTGGAGGATTTCGGGGACGTAGGTTCCGCCGAATTCCCCGTAATAACCGTCTGTGTTTACGTGATACGTCTTCATGTCTGTTTCTTATTTTGTGGTTCGGTAATGCTTGTGAAAAGGATATAAAAAAAGGAGGCCCGCCGCAAGTGCGACAGGCCTCCATGTACGTTATGACATTCTATGAATACGATGAATACATATAAGGCTCGCTCCTCACGACTTTTTCGGTCTTGAGTTGCGCCACCACCAATATGTATTTTGTAATGAGAACATCTTCTTCTTATGTTTTGTTGCTGTTTGATGGGGGCAAATATACGCAGTTTCCCGTTATCTGCAAATAAAAAAGCGATTTTTTTGTGCGGGAGGGCATTTTTTTCCGTCAGTCTTCCTCGCCGTAGATGACGAACTGGTAGGCTTCGTCCACGCTGGGGGCCGTGCCCCAGTACCAGTATCTGTAGCGTGTGTCAGTATCCATGCCCATGAAAGTGAAGCGTCCGTCGGACAGGCGGATGTGGGAGCCGTTGATGCGCTTGTAGTCTGTTTCGTCTGTGTGTGTTGGTTCGAACTTCACCCATCCGCGGCCGTCGACGTAGGCTTCGGGCCAGGCATGGGCCTCGCGGGCGGCAATCCCGCTGTAGAGACGGGCAGGGATGCCGCAGGCGCGGCACAGGGCGATGAAGAGGTTGGACTTTCCCGTGCAGCAACCTTCACCGGAACGGAGCATCTCGAGCGCGCTCTTGGGCGGGCCATACACGTATTTGATGCCGTGCACACGGCTCCATATATCACCGATGCGCCCGATGGCAGACTTCTTGCGCTTCATGATACGGCCGGCCAAGGCGCGGATTTGCGGCGAGTCTGCTTCGCACATTTGCGTGGATTGCAGAAAGGCGGCCAGGCTGTCGGGATGAACCGGCGGCTGTCGGCGGTTCGAGGCATAGTCGTTGTTATACAGCCGGCCCTCGGTCTTTACGGTGATGGTGAAGTCTCGGGCCGGATGCTCGAAGTTGAATTCCGCAAAGGTCGTGTTGTGCTCCGTGTACACTTTGGCGGGCTGGATGTTGAAGGACGTGCTATGGACTTCCTGCACTCCGGGATGAGTGCGTGGAATGAGCATCAGGAAGCGCAGCCGCGTGCATCCCGAGTCGCACTTCACGTTGAAGTTCGTCACCATGCTGAAGTCGCGGGTCTTCCAATGGGCGTGCGTCCATGCCGTGCCCACAAGGAGGAACAGGAACAGCAGGAAAGCTTTCTTCATCGCTATTCCTCCACCATGAAGTCATAAGCCTTCAGGTCGCCGTACTGGTTGACGGGCGTTTGCGACAGGTCCACCAAGATGTATTCACCGGGGAAGAGCGGCGTGAGCGGCGTGACTGCGAAGCCCAGTCCCGGAAGGTTCTCAATGTTGAACAGCCCCAGTTCCACGCGCGTGTGGTCGCAGTCTTTGAACTCGGCTACGGGCAGATAGCGGAAGCCCCGCCTTTCCTTCAGCCGGATGAGGGCATAGTCGTTCAGGTTCTGGGTGGTGGGATAGATGGCGAACTTCGGTTGCCGTCCGGTGACCTGCCGGGCGTGGGCGCCTGAGAAGTAACGGCGGGTCTTCCGACCCACGTTGATGCCTTGGATGTCCCATCCCTTCTTGATTTCCGTCTGGCTGGTGACCGCGTTCATGGGGAAGATGGAGTCGCCCACGAAGATGAACACCGTGGGCGGTTGCTGTTTCATTTGCGCCTGTGCCTGCACGAACAAGGCGAGCAGGAGGCAGAGTCGGGTGATGCGTTTGAGCGTCTGATTCGTTGTCTTATTCATAAATCTGTATGGTTCCTCCGTCCGATTGGGCGTATTTCCTTAATAGTTCTTGCATGTATTCCGCGCAGGCCTTCACTTGTGCGCGGTTGCCGTCGTAGCCGTTGACCAGAGCTAGCAAGTGGGTGGCCGACACGCTGAGTTTGGTTCGCTCATGGTCGCTCGTGGGCGTGCCGATGCCGCCTTCGCTGTCGCGGTAGACAGGCAGTCCCTCGATGTTGAGCGGGCCGCGTCCGATACCCTCGTAGGGTTCCCCCGCGCGTCCTATGCCCAGCGTCAGTGTGGTGCCTGCGATTTTGTCGGCATCGAAACCGCCGATGGAGTAGCCGTAGGCGATGGACGCCAGGTTGATGAGGTCCACGGCCGTGTCTATCTGGTAGAGGTCGTGCCCCTTCAGCATGCGGCGCACCAAGGCCTCGCCCGAGGGGCGGTAGCGGCTCGGGTCCTTGCCGCAACGCTTGTATGCGGCGCGCGTGGCCTGTATGGCCGGCATTTCCTTGAGTGACTCTGTGGTGTATTTCTTGCAATAGTCGGCCTGGAATGCCCTGATTTCGTCCCACAGCGGGGCGGAGTAGGGCGTGTTGGTGAAATGTGCCTCGAGCGCCGCCCCCACGAATCCCGGGCACACGGCCTTTATCTCTTCCGAAACGACAATCTGTATCATCATCTGTTTCCTTTCCTATTTATATAATGTTTGTGCGGCGTGCCGGGAGGGCAGTATGGCTGCGGGGAATCCCTTCCGGCGGATGGAGGAGTATCCGCGCTCCGTCCACGTCCTCACCCGTACCGTCGTGTCGGGTTCCTCCGTGCCTTCCGGTTCTTCGGGCGCACTGACGTTTTCTGCATCGGCCGGCGTTTGTCCCGCCACCCATTGCAGGGCGTTCCGGAGCAAGAGTTCGTCCGGGTCGCCCATCTCGCGCCACGGATAGTAGTTGTTCTCGGTGATGACGTATTCGGGCGTGAAGCCGGAAGCGTAGTCCGACTCCCCGTTGGCATTATAGACGGTGGAGGTAACGGGATACATGGTGAAGCCGTAAGGGCTGTCGATTTGCGTCATGGCCACGTTCTTGCCCACGGTGCGCGTGCCCAGCAGGTTGACGGTCATGTAGGGCCGCAGGCAATTCACCATCATTTCGGACGCGGAAGCCGTGTAGGCGCCGGAGATGATGAAGAGCCGGTCGAGGTCGAGGTTGCAGGCCGCATACTCTTGCAGCAATGGCAGGCTGTAGTTCAGCGCTTGCTGCTTGTCGCTGAATACGAAGTGGGCGAACTCCTGTCCCAACCGGTCGGCCGGTGCCAGCAGCGAGGCCAGCAGCTGTGCGCTGACCACGTATCCGCCCTGGTTGTAGCGCAAGTCGAGGATGAATTCCTCCACCCCTTGCTGTTTGAAGCTTTGGAACACCTGCAGCATCTGGTCCATGTAGGTGTTGTCCTCGTCGCCCACGCCTTTCTTGAATTCGTTGTACACCAGATATCCCACTTTCATGCCGCCTTGCTCGTAGACCCGCGCCAGATAGAACGGGTTGTTCTCCATGGCGACGGCCGGTTGCAGTGTGCACTTGAGCGTGTCGGTGCCCCATTGTTGCAGGCCCGTCTCCTCGTCGGTGAGCAGGGGCAGGACGGTGAGCGCCACGCCCCCTCCGCTGCGCAGCAGGTCGGCGTTGTCGTTGGACAGGTTGCGCCCGTCGGCTTGCACGATGAAGTCGCCGCGCTGCAGCCCGGCCTGTGCGGCGGGCGACTGCGGCAGCACTTGCAGCACGCGGGCCACCTGGCGCGAGGACGTCCCCGTGGGGTCGCCGCCCATTTCGAAGTCGAAACCATAAGTGACGGGCTGGATGGCGTTGCGCTTCTTCACTTCCGGGAGGGTTTCCAGATAAGAGAACTTGTCTTGCGAGGACAGTAGCATGGGGAAGAACTCCTCCGGCGGCCGGAAGTAGCTTTCCTGTTCCAGCTGCGGCATGTCCTGATAGTAGAGGTAGACTTCCTGCATCTGGTCTTCAATCCAGTTGTCCACCTCCGTCTTGGCCAGAAATTCGTAGGTGCGGTCTTCGCCGCACGAGGCGAGGAGCCAGGCGGCGGTGGCCAGCAGGAAGGTGTGGCAGATGTTCCGTTTCATATCACGTCGGTTTGTTGGGTAAGGATGTCAGAAGCGCCAATAGAGCTGTATCTCCCCCGTATTGTAGTGCTGGTCGCCGCCGTAAGTGCGGTCGTCCACGAATCCGTAGAGTGCCTGGAGCTTCAAGTTTTTATAGAAGTAATAGTTCACAGCCACCTGATAGAGGCTCTTTTGCGAGTCGTGGTCCTTGCGGTCGCGGTAGACGTCCCACTTGCCGTAGATTTTGCAGCGCGACGTCACGGGCGCGCCCACCGTGGCATACCAACCGTCGGCCTTGTCGCGGCCCGAAACGGTGGTCGTGCCGTCGTCGGCCACGCTGTAGTCGGAAATCTTGTGGCCTTGACTGGTGACATATTCCCCGCGCACGGTCCACCGCGATTCATACTTCAGGCCGAAGGCCATTCGGTTGCGGTCCACGGTGATTTTCTTTCCGTTCACGTCCTTGCTGTACTCGCCCGCCCATCCGAAAGCGCCGATGCACAGGTCTTTCACGGGCGACACCCACACGCCGCCGATGAGGTCTTTGTTGTCGTTACGGTCGGCGTGGTTGATGCCTTGCCCGTTGTAGGCCCCGATTTGGTAGTGCAGGAAGGCGTGCCCGTCCTTCCGCGACTTGAAGAGGTCGCCTTGGATTTGCAGGCCCAGGTCGCGCCCGTTGCACGCATGTTCGCCCACCCGGTCGTTCATGCCCGCCAGTTTGTCGGTGGCTTGCGAATAGGCACCGAAGCCGATGTCCCACGGGTTCATCGGGTTCTCGAAAGTGAATCCGCGTTTGAACTGTCCGAATTTCACGGCCAGGAAGTCGAACTTGCACCATTCGGCCCATGCGTCCACAATGCGCGGCCCTTTTTCGGTGCCAGTGCCCGCGATGCCGTTCAGTTCCATCTGCAGTCCGTACTTGAAGTCCCACACCTTGCCGTTCACATAGGCGCGCACGAGGCGGATGTCGAACGAGGAGTGCGATTCGTTTTTCGCGTCCAGGTCTTGGTCGTTGAAAGCGGCCTTGCCGATGACGTAGCCGCCGAAAGTCGTGTTCTGTTTGATGTCTTGCCACCACTTGCGCGGCGTGTCCTCCTGGGCATGCAGCAGTCCGGCGAAGGCCAGTGCGGCAGCTGTCAATAAGATTCTGTCCTTCATTCTTTTTGTCGTTACTGACTGCAAAATTAACTAAAAAACGTGATTCCTATGCCGGTATGAATAAGAAGTTGGCTTGAATGCCCGCAAAAAGTTTTTTCCCTGCCCGGTGCCCCGTCGTTTTCCTCGTTTCAGGCCGCTCCGTTGCGGAAATCGGACAAGCGCTTTGCGGAGTCCCGGATTGTACTCTGCGGCAAGTACTCGAGTACTCTCCGCAAAGTACGCTGGCGCATTCCGCACGACGTCGCGTCGCCAAGCGTGGGATGGACATGGCCCTTTGGGGGCGGGAAGCCGGTCCGTGCCTCTCCGCTTCCTGCCGGTCCCCTTTTCATTTATAGACACAGGCTTCCGTTTTTTTCGACTGGCAGGCATGTCCATATAAAAAAAACACTAATTTTGTCCTTGCAATTTATAACAAGGAACGCTATGAACCTGAAACACATGATGGGCTGCGGGGTGCTCCTTCTATGGGGCTGCGCGGCTGAAGAACAGACTTACTATTATTTTGAATATCCCGAACAGCCGGCTGAGGATGTCGTGTTCAGCCTGCAACGGACGGGCGGCGGATGGGAAGGCCGCTTCTATGGCACGAGCGATGAGTTTTGCGACATGAGGGAAGGATTCCTGCCCGGATTCTTCGTGCTCGACATGCAGCACATCCGGCGCGACGGCGATTCCATCTCGTTCGTGCTGGACTCGCGGGGCGGCACATACTTCAGCCAGCCCGTGGACGTCGGGCTCGCGTCGGCCGAAGCGGCCCGGGCGGCGGGCTACCATCTGTGGTTGCAGATTCCGAACCAATTTGCCGACAGTGTCTGTTTCAAAGGCCGCGTGCTGCCATCGGGAAGCATCGAACTGCACAACACGAAGTACGACCAATGGGGCGGTCGTCCGCGCGAGTTCGTCCCCCTGTCGAGGAAGAAGGTGGAGCAGTTGGGGCGGCGGAAGATGGATCCGCTGGACGAGCAGGACAACCGGAAGTGGGATAATGCCGGTGCAGCCCGCGTGCTGGAGTTCTACCGCGCGTGGATGAATTTGGAGCTGGGCGCTCCCACCGACGCGCTGGAGCAGGAATACCTGACGGAAGGCATGCGGAAGAAATGGCGGCGGATTGCGGGCGTCACAGACTGCGACCCGTTCATTCGGGCGCAGGACACGTCGGACGACATGCGGCAGTCGTTGGCGTGCCGGCAGGTGGACGGCCCGTGGTTCGAGGTTTCTTACCGCTGGGACGAGGAGGCCGACCCGACGGTCATTCCCCTGCGGCTCTTCGACGTCGACGGCAAGTTGAAGATTGCCTACGTCACGCCCGAGTGGGGCGGGGAGGAGAGAGTGTACGGGCTGTTCGAAGTGTCCCGGTTCGAAGTGGACGACACCGATGCGGAGCGCTTCGTCTGCTCCTTTTATGAGCGCTACACCAGCGAGTACGCGGCAATGGCCGACACGATGGAGCAGGCCCTTTCCCGCCTGCGGCAGGTTTATTGCCAGCCCCGCCTCGTGGCCCGCTTCGATTCCCTGCGTCAGTTCAATCTCGAAGATGCGGGGTGCGGGACGTATGACGCGCTCGTCGGCAACTTCGATTTCGATGTGTTCTGGCGGCCCTCGCTCACCGTCGGGCGGTTGGACGACGGCCGTTTCCGCGTTTCTTACCAGTGTGGCGACGATGATGAGCAGGCTGTCATCGCGACGCTGGACGAAGTCGGCGGGCACTACCGTCTGGCCGACGTGGAACGCGAAGGCGACTGAAAAAGGGGCGGCGGCATGTGGGGATTGGATTATGCCTACTATATGGCTTATCTGCTGACCCGCGACAGCTGGAGGCGGAGGCGGTGCGTGTCCGGGGAGCCGGAACCGCGCTACTATCTGGTGGAGTTGGTGGGTTGGACGGCGGTGTGCTTGGTGCTGGCGATGCTCCTTTTGTTCGAACTCCTGGGATGGAGCGGATGGCGCCGGGCCGCGCCGCCTTGGCTGGTGGCCGTAGTGTTCTTGCCCGCCATCGTCTTGGGCGCATGGACGTGGGTGGCCTACCGTCGCGACCGGAGGGGCGAGAAGGCCCTGCGGAGGTTCTGGGGGCGGACCGAGCTGATCTACCGTCTGCCGCCGGGAGGGGTGTTTTGCATGGCGTTGCTGTTGCCGGCGCTGTGCGTGGCGGCAATGGCTTTGTTGTTGGCCTGACGCATTTCTTTGTGCGTCTTGTCGCGGATTCCTTGTCGGCGAGGCAATTTTTTTCGTACTTTCGCGGGAAAAAATGGATGATATGTGCAAGAGCGTCTTTTTATCCGTGTTCTTTGTGGTTTTGTGTTTGCCCCGGCAGGCCTCGGCTTTGACTTACAGCCGCGAAGACTCGTTGCGGGTGGTGCGGTTGCTCGACAAGGCGGCCGGCCTGCCGGCGGAAGCCGACCGCACGTTGTTTTTCGCGCGGGAGTTCATCGGGACGCCTTATGTGGCTTCCACGCTGGAGGTGAACCGGGACGAAGAACTGGTGGTGAACCTTCGGCAGCTGGACTGCACGACGCTGGTGGAGAACGTGGTGGCCCTCGTGTTGACGTCGCGGGAAGCGCAGCCCTCGTTCGGGGCCTTCTGCCGCAACCTGGAGCGCATCCGCTACGAAGGGGGCGTGCTCGACGGCTATGCGTCGCGCAACCATTATTTCAGTGAGTGGATTGCCAGCAACGCCCGGCAGGGCATTGTGGAGGAGAGGACGGGGAAGGCCGAAGCGGGTTACCGCCCGTTCACGGCCGTGCAACGGTTGGAGCTGGACTACATGAGCACGCACCCCGATGCGTATCCCATGTTGAAAGGACGCTCCGAAGAAATCCGTCGCATCCGCGAAAAAGAGAAGCGCATGCAGGACGTTGAGGTGAGATACGTGCCCCGCGCTTTGCTGGGAAAGGGGAAAGACGTGCTGGGCGCGATTCGCGACGGCGACATCCTGGCCATAGTGACGCGGAAAAAGGGGCTGGACACGTCGCATCTTGGCTTTGCCGTGTGGAAAGACGGAAGGCTGCATTTGCTCAACGCTTCAAGCATACACAAGAAGGTGGTGCTGGAACCCATGACGCTGTGGCAGTACATGCAGAAGCATCCTTCGCAATTGGGCGTGCGCGTGGTGCGCATCATTTGAGCAAGTCGATGTGCTTCATTTGCCGCATGATGGCGGTCTGCCGTTTCAGCATGTAGCGCGACGGGTTTTTGGAACTATACCGCAGGGGATTGGGAAGCGTGGCGGCGATGAGGGCGCAGTTGGCGCGCGTCAGTTTCTTGGCCGGACGCCCGAAGTGCTGTTGGGCCACGGCCTCGGCGCCATATATGCCGTCGCCCATCTCGATGGAGTTCAGGTAGACTTCCATGATGCGCTCCTTGCTCCAGCAAAGCTCTATCAGCACCGTGAAGTAGGCCTCGAATCCCTTGCGGACCCACGACGAATTGGGCCAGAGAAACACGTTCTTGGCCGTCTGCTGGCTGATGGTGCTTCCGCCGCGTTGCCGTTTTCCGGCCAGCCTTTCCTCCACGGCGTTCTGCAGCTCCACCACGTCGAAGCCATGGTGTTGCAGGAAGCGCTGGTCTTCCGAAGCCATGACGGCCACGGGCAAGTACTTGGACATTTCGTCCAATGGGACCCAGTGATGTTTCAATCGGATTTTCTCTCCGCGGCTCACCTGCTGGGCGCAGCGGATGACCATGAGTGGCGTGAGCGGCACGGGTATGAAGCGGTAGAGGATAACAAAAAAGATTGTACTCCCGAAGAACAGGAGTACAATCCATTGCAATAGTTTCTGAATTTTCTTCATGGGGTTAGTTCGTTGCCCCGGCCTCAGCCTGAGCGGCTTCAATCATGGCCTGGCTGGCAGTCAGGTAGACTTCCACGCGGCGGTTCTGCTCACGTCCGGCAGCAGTACTGTTGTCGGCCACGGGGTTGGCTTCGCCCAATCCTTCCACGGAAGCTATCTGCGTGCTGGCCACGCCGCACTGCTTCAGGTAGTTGGCCACGGAGTTGGCGCGCTCAAGCGATAAGTTGATGTTCTTCTGTACGCTTTCGGCGGCGGTGCTGTTTTTCCAGCCCGTGTTGTCGGTGTACCCCTTGATGTCCACGTTCATGTCCTTGTTGGGGTTCAGCACAGTGCTGGCAAATTTGGCCAACGACGCTGTTGCACTGCTGCTCAGGGCCGAGCTGCTGGTGTTGAACAGGATGCCGGAGTCGAAAGTTACTTTCACGGCTTGCAGGCCGTTCACGTCGGTCACCGTCTCCACCTGTGCGTTCTCCACCTGTTGTGCGGCAGCCTTTGCCTTGTCCATGCGCTTGCCGATCAATGCGCCGGCGGTCGTGCCCACGGCCACACCTACGGCCGCACCGATGGCGGCACCCTTGCCTTTGTTTCCGGCGACCAAGGTTCCAACCAGCGTACCCAAGGCGGCTCCGCCTCCGGCACCGATCAGCGACCCTTTGCCCGTGTTGGTCATTCCGCCGCCACAGCTACTCAAAATCATGCCTGCGCTCAAAGCCAGTGCGCAAAACTTCAATCCTTTCATAGTTATCTCTTTTTGAAATTTTAAATCAAGGGCAAAATTAGATATTTTCCGCCTAACGACCGCACAAAAAGGAAACTTTTTACTAATTTTGCATCTTGTTTTATAGATATTGGATTATGGCTAAAGAACTTAAAGATTTGACCAAAAGAAGTGAGAACTATTCCCAATGGTATAACGAATTGGTGGTGAAAGCTGATTTGGCCGAGCAATCGGACGTGAGGGGATGCATGGTGATCAAGCCTTATGGCTACGCGATATGGGAGAAGATGCAGCGCATACTGGATGACAAGTTCAAGGAAACCGGCGTGCAGAACGCCTACTTCCCCCTGCTCATCCCCAAATCGTTCCTGAGCAAGGAGGCTGAGCACGTGGAGGGCTTCGCCAAGGAATGTGCCGTGGTGACCCACTACCGCCTGAAGACCAACGAGGACAAGACGGGAGTGGTGGTGGACCCGACGGCCAAGCTGGAGGAAGAACTCATCATCCGCCCCACGTCGGAGACGATTATATGGAATACGTACAAGAACTGGATTCACAGCTACCGCGACCTGCCCTTGCTCTGCAACCAGTGGTGTAACGTGATGCGTTGGGAAATGCGCACCCGCCTGTTCCTCCGCACTTCCGAGTTCCTGTGGCAGGAGGGGCATACGGCCCATGCCACGCGCGAAGAGGCCGAGGAGCGCGCCAAGCTCATGCTCAAGGTGTATGCCGACTTTGCCGAACAATACATGGCCGTGCCGGTCATCCAAGGCGTCAAGAGCGAGACGGAGCGTTTCGCCGGCGCACTCGACACCTACACCATCGAGGCCATGATGCAGGACGGCAAGGCGCTGCAGAGCGGAACGTCGCACTTCCTGGGCCAGAACTTCGGAAAGGCGTTCGACGTGCAGTTCATCAACAAGGAGAACAAGCTCGAATATGCCTGGGCCACCTCGTGGGGCGTGTCCACCCGTCTGATGGGCGCCCTCATCATGACGCATTCCGACGACAACGGACTGGTGCTCCCGCCGCACTTGGCTCCCATCCAAGTGGTCGTCATACCTATATATAAGAATGCGGAACAGCTGCAGGCCATCGACGAGAAGGTGGCGGGCATCGTGGCGCGGCTGCGCGAACTCGGCGTTTCCGTGAAGTATGACAACGCCGACAACAAGCGTCCGGGCTTCAAGTTCGCCGACTATGAGCTGAAGGGTGTGCCCGTGCGCCTGGTCATCGGTGCGCGCGACTTGGAGAACAACACCGTGGAAGTGATGCGCCGCGACACGCTGGAAAAGGAAACCCGCACGTGCGAGGGCATCGAGGCCTACGTGAAAGATTTGCTGGAAGACATGCAGCGCAACATCTATGCCAAGGCCAAGGCCTACCGCGATGCGCATATCTACGAGTGCGACAACTACGAGGAGTTCAAGGAGCGCGTCAAGGACGGCGGCTTCTTCCTCTGCCACTGGGACGGCACGCCCGAGACCGAGGCCAAAATCAAGGAAGACACGCAGGCCACCATCCGTTGCGTGCCTTTTGCCTACGAGCAGACGCCGGGCACCGACATGGTGAGCGGAAAACCTGCGAAGTATCGCGTGCTCATCGCCCGTTCTTATTAACCGGAACCAGACACAACAACGAAGGCCGCGCTTTTCCCCGAAGGGAGAGGCGCGGCCTTCGTTGTTGACATATTGTCATGTGGAAAGGATGGGCGGGCATTCTCCCGCGCGGTGAAATGACGTCCCCGTTTCCGGTCTTTCTCCTGCCGGAAGCGGACCGGCGTCTTGCGGAGTCTTGAATCGTACTCTGCGGAGAGTACTCGAGTACTTGCCGCAGAGTACTCGACTGCTTTCCGCAAAGCACGCTGGCGCACTCCGCAAGGAGCTGCGCCGGCGTGCGGGCACGGACGCTCCGCCGACTGGCGCATGCCGGCCGCCCGACGGTTAATATGTGTTAAGGCCGCCGGATTTTCGGGAAAGATTTTGTGTACTTCATGTACAAGTTTTTATCTTTGCCATTGAATTAACACCAGAGTTAAACAAAAAAGTTATGGGCAAGGGAGACAACACGGAGCAATCCATCCTCGAGGCGGCCGAGGCCGAATTCATGGACAAAGGCTTTGCGCTGGCCAAGACGACGGACATCGCCCGCCGGGCCGGTGTGACGCATGCCATGCTGCATTATTATTTCCGGACGAAAGACAAGCTGTTTGAGCGGATTTTCCAAGAGAAGGCCGATGAGCTGGCCCGTTCTCTGACCGCCACGTTTGAGCCGGACAAGCCTGTGCTGGAGCAGGTGGAGGCATTGGCCGGAGCGCATTTCGACTTCATTGCAGCCCATCCGCGGCTCCCGATGTTCATCTTGAACGAAATCCATCTGAATGAAGAGCGGCGCAAGACCTACTTGCCCGTGCTGGTGGAAGCCTTGCGCGACACCATTCGCGACCTGGACGCCTTGTTGGGGCAGGCGCTCAGCCGGGACGAGGTGCGCCCGACGCGCACGGTCGACCTGCTCTTCTCCATGGCCGCGCTGAATGTCATGACCTTTGCGGGCCTTCCCATTGCGCGCGAGGCTTTCGGCATGGACGACGAGGGCGTGCGGCAATTCGTGGCCCGCCGCCGCGCCGAGAATATAGAAATGGTTTTAAGCAGGTTGAGGAAATGAAGGCAAAACGATATTGGATAGGGGCCGTGCTGGCCTGCCTTTTCCACGGGGCGGCATCGGGCCAACTGACGTTGGAAGAGTGTCAGCGCGCAGCCCGGGAGAATTATCCCTTGGTGAAGCAGTATGAATTGATAGGGAAGACCCGCGATTTCACGTTGGAAAATGCGTCGAAGGGCTATCTGCCGCAAATTTCCGTCTCGGGGAAGGTGTCCTATCAATCGGACGTGACGAAAATGCCCATAGCCATACAAGGGCTGGAATTCGGATTGGACAAAGACCAATACCAGACCGTGGTGGAACTGAATCAGGCCATCTGGGATGGCGGGACAGCCCGCCAGCGGCGCGAAGAAGCCAAGGTGGCGGCCGATGTGCGGGAAGGGCAGGTGGAAGTGAACCTTTATGCCTTGAGGGAAAGGGTGAACCAGATTTATTTCGCGGTGTTGCTCATCGATGCCCAACTGGAACAAAACGCATTGCTGCAGGCCCAGCTGGAGCGGAATTACCGGCAGGTGGAAGCGTGCGTCGGGCAAGGGGTGGCCACGCCGCCCGATTTGGATGCCGTGAGCGTGGAGCAACTGAACGCCCGGCAGACCGCGGCCGAACTGAGGATGAACCGCCGGGCCTATCTGGAAGTGCTGGGGATGCTGACGGGAAAGGGGGATTTGGCCCATGAGGTCTTGGTGCGTCCGTCCGTGGACATGCCCGTTTCGGCGGAACTGCTCCGGCCCGAGTTGTCGCTCTACGACGTGCGGAGAAAACAGCTGGAGGTGCAGGAGAGGGGGCTGGACACGGGCATCATGCCGCGCCTGAGCCTGTTCGCACAAGGCGCCTACGGCGACCCGGGACTGAACATGCTGGAGGGCGGTTTCAAACCTTATTACATCGCCGGGCTGCGGCTGAGCTGGAACATCGGCGGCTTCTACACGCGCAAGAACGACAAGCGGTTGCTGGACGTGAGCCGGAGCGACATTGACGTGCAGGAAGAGGCTTTCCGCCTGGAGAACCGGATGGAGGCCGCACAATACCGTCGCGCGGTGGAGAGGCTGGACACCCTGATGAAGAACGACGACGAGCTGCTCCGCCTGCGCGGGAACATCCGCAGGGCGGCCGAAGCCAAGGTCGAAGGGGGCACGCTCACGGTGACGGAGATGCTGCGCGAGGTGCTGGCCGAAGACCAGGCAAGGCAGACCAAGGTCGTGCATGACATACAGCGCCTGCAGGCGCTTTGCAATATAAAATATGTGTTGAACCATTAACAGTGAAAAATATGAAGTCAGGAAACCGACAAGGAGACGGCAAGCCCGGCCGTCTGTGCCAATTCCGGCGAGCCTACCGCCTGGCCTGCGTCGTCGTTTGGGGAGGCTTGGCGGCCGCTTGCGGCCGCGACGGCGAGGATTTCGACGCGTCGGGCATTTTCGAGTCCACCGAAATCATCGTTTCTGCCGAAGCCAACGGGCGAATCATGGCCTTGGACGCGGAGGAGGGCGACGTGCTGCGGGCCGGACAGCAAGTGGGGTTCGTGGATTCCGTGCAGCTTTATCTGAAGAAGTGCCAGCTGGAAGCCAGTGCGCGCGGCATAGGGAGCCGCCGGGCCGACATCGCCAAGCAGGTGGCCGCCACGCGGGCACAGATAGAGAAGGCGGAGCGCGAGCGTGAGCGCTGCCGCAACTTGTTGGCGCGGGATGCTGGGACACAGAAGCAACTGGACGACGCGGAGGCGCAGCTGGCCGTGCTCGAAAGGCAACTGGCCGCACAGCTTTCCACGCTGGAGAACACCAACCAGGGCGTGGGAGACGAGGTCGCGGCCGCCGAGGCACAAATCATGCAACTGGAGGACCAACTGGCGAAGTGCCGCATCGTTTGCCCCGCCCCGGGGACGGTGTTGGCCAAATACGCCGAGGCCGGAGAGGTGACCACGGCAGGGAAACCCCTGTTCAAGGTGGCCGACATGCAGCGCGTTTTTCTTCGTGCTTATGTCGGGGGAGCGCAGCTTTCCGCCGTCAGGGTCGGACAAAAGGTCAAGGTCTATGCCGACGAGGGGGAAGACGGACGGCGGGAATATGCCGGACGGGTGACGTGGATAGCCTCGCAGGCCGAATTTACGCCTAAGACCATACAGACGCGCGACGAAAGGGCCAACCTGGTGTACGCCGTGAAGATTGCCGTGGAGAACGACGGGCTGCTCAAACTGGGGATGTATGGCGAAGTGAAATTCTGACCGCGTCATGGAACCGATTGTGAAAGTGGAAGGCGTGGCGAAGTGCTACAGGCGGGTGCAGGCGCTCGACGGCGTGTCGTTCGACGTGCGGCCGGGAGAGATTTTCGGCCTCATCGGGCCGGACGGGGCGGGGAAGAGCACGCTCTTCCGCCTGATGGCCACATTGCTGTGCCCTGAACGGGGACGCATCACGGTGGACGGACTGGACACCGTGGCGGACTACCGCGCCTTGCGTTGCCGATTGGGCTACATGCCCGGCCGTTTTTCCCTCTATCCCGACCTGACGGTGGAAGAGAACCTGGCGTTCTACGCCACGCTGTTTGGAGCAACGGTGCGCGAGAACTACCACTTGGTGGAGGATATCTACCGCCAGCTGGAACCCTTCAAGACGCGCCGCGCCGGGCATCTTTCTGGAGGAATGAAACAGAAACTGGCCTTGTGTTGCGCCCTCATCCACAAGCCGGCCGTGCTGCTGTTGGACGAGCCGACCACGGGCGTCGACCCGGTGTCGCGCAAAGAGTTCTGGGAAATGTTGAGGCGGCTGAAGCGCGAGGGCATCACGATGGTGGTCGCCACGCCCTATCCCGACGAAATCCGGGCCACCGACCGCATGGCCTTCATCTTCGGCGGGCAAGTGAGGGGAGTGGGCACGCCGGAGGAGATGCTGGCGCGGTTCTCCGACATCCTTTGTCCGCCGGGATTGGCGCGCGAACCGGCCGGCGCACAGGCGGAGCACGTCATCGAGGTGAAGGACCTGGTGAAGCGTTTCGGCTCGTTCACGGCCGTGGACCACATTTCCTTCAGCGTGTCGAAGGGCGAGATTTTCGGGTTTCTCGGAGCGAACGGTGCCGGGAAGACCACGGCCATGCGCATGCTGTGCGGCCTGTCCCGTCCGACGTCGGGCGCGGGGCGTGTGGCCGGTTTCGACATCAACACGCAGCAAGAGCAAATCAAGAAGCACATCGGCTACATGAGCCAGAAGTTCTCGCTCTACGACGACTTGAAGGTGTGGGAGAACATCCGACTGTTTGCCGGCATCTACGGATTGCCGGAAGACGTCATTGCCCCGCGCACGGAGGAGGTGCTCCGCACGCTGGGGCTGGCAGCCGAGCGGGACACGCTGGTGGGCGCCCTGCCCCTGGGCTGGAAACAGCGGCTGGCTTTCTCCGTGGCCACGTTCCACCGTCCCGACATCGTTTTCCTCGACGAGCCGACCGGCGGGGTGGACCCGAAGACGCGCCGGCAGTTCTGGGAACTGATTTACCAAGCCGCCGACCAAGGCATCACGGTGTTTGTCACGACACACTATATGGACGAGGCGGAATTTTGCGGCCGGGTTTCCATCATGGTGGACGGGAGAATCCGCGCGCTGGACACGCCGGAGGGCCTGAAGCAGACGTTTGGAGAGAAAGACATGGACGGAGTGTTCCACCGCCTGGCCCGCGAGGCCACGCGCAATGCAGATTAAGTGATGAAACAGTTTTGGGCTTTTGTCAAGATAGAATTCTTCCACATCTTCCGCGACCGGCGGACGATGCTGATATTGCTGGGCATGCCGGTGTTGCAGATCATGCTCTTCGGCTTTGCCATCACTACGGAAATCAACCACAGCCGGGTAGCGGTGCTCGACCCGTCGAAGGACGCGGCCACGACGCGCATCGCGGAGCGCCTGGAGGGGAACCGTTTCTTCAGCGTGGTGAAGGAACTGTCGACGGCCCGGGAAATCGAGACCGTGTTCCGCCGCGACGAGGCGGACATCGTGGTGGTCTTCACGCCGCGCTTCGACGAGAACCTGCAGACGGGGGAGGCCGGGGTGCAACTGGTGGTGGACGCCACCGACCCGAACACGGCGAGCGTCACGGCAGGCTACGTGCAGGGCATCGTGGGACAAGCCCTGCGCGACGGGCAGCCGGGGACCGTCGGCGTGCAGACCCACTTGCTGTTCAACCCCCAGATGAAGAGCGCATACAACTTCGTCCCCGGCGTGATGGGGCTGATATTGATGCTCATCTGCGCCATGATGACGGCCATTTCCATCGTGCGGGAGAAGGAGACCGGCACGATGGAAGTGCTGCTGGTGTCGCCCATCCGCCCGATTTTCATCATCCTGGCCAAGGCCGTCCCCTATTTGCTCCTGTCGTGCGTGAATCTTGCCACCATCCTTCTCCTGTCGGTCTTCGTGCTCCACGTGCCCGTGGCGGGCAGCCTGTGGCTGTTGTCGCTGCTCAGCCTGCTGCTGATTGCGGTGGCCTTGTCGCTGGGGCTGCTCATCTCGTGCGTGGTGCAGAACCAGGTGGGGGCCATGCTGGTGTCGGGCATGGGCCTGATGATGCCGGTGATGCTGCTTTCGGGCATGATTTTTCCGGTGGAGAGCATGCCGCGCGTATTGCAATGGATTTCGGACGCCATCCCGGCGCGCTGGTACATACAGGCCGTCCGCAAGGTGATGATAGAGGGGCTGGGGTTCGGGGCCGTGTGGCCGGAAGTGCTGGTGCTCTCCGGCATGGCGGCGCTGCTGGTGGCGCTGAGCCTGAAGAAGTTCAAGGTGCGTCTGGAATAGTGCAACGGATAGAAAGGACAGAGTCATGGTGCTGAAATTTTTGATAGAGAAAGAGTTCAAGCAAATGAGGCGGAATCCCGTCATTCCGCGGCTCATCGTGCTGTTCCCGTGCATGATGATGATTCTCATGCCATGGGCGGCCAACCTCGAAATCAAGTACAACAACCTGGCCGTGGTGGACGCCGACCATTCCGCCACCTCGCGGCGGCTGGTGGAGAAGGTGGCGTCCACGGACTATTTCAACCTGGTGGCAAACGCGCCGGACTACGGCCGGTCGCTGGAGTGCGTGGAGCGCGGGGAGGCCGACATCATCCTGGAAATCCCCGACCATTTCGAGAAGGGGCTGGCGACGGGCCAACCCGTGGAGGTGCAAATCTCGGCCAACGCCGTCAACGGGACGAAGGGCGGGCTGGGAAGCTCTTACCTGACCACGGTGGTGAACGACTTCGTGGCGCAGGAGACGGGAGCGCCCGATGCGGCCAGGTTGTCGGTGCTGAACCTCTACAACCCGCACCAGGACTACAAGCTCTTCATGGTGCCGGCCTTGCTGGTCGTGTTGCTGACGCTGGTGAGCGGTTTCCTTCCGGCCCTGAACATCGTGGGCGAGAAGGAAACCGGCACGATTGAGCAAATCAACGTGACGCCGCTCGGCAAGTCGGCGTTCATTCTGGGCAAGCTGATACCTTATTGGGTGGTGGGCCTGGTGGTGCTCACCATCGCCATGGCTCTGGCCGCCTTGCTCTACGGCATTGTCCCCGTGGGCAGCGTGGGTCTGATTTATTTCTTCTCCGGTGTGTTCATTCTCACCATATCGGGCTTCGGTCTGCTCATCTCCAACTATTCCGGCACGATGCAGCAGGCCATGTTCGTCATGTTCTTCTTCTTGATTGTGTTCATCCTGATGAGCGGCCTTTTCACTCCCGTGCGCAGCATGCCGCAGTGGGCGCAATGGATGGCGGCCTTCAACCCGCTGACGTATTTCATCCAGGTGATGCGCATGCTGTTCCTGAAAGGTTGCGGTTTGTCCGACTTGTGGCCGCAGTTGGGCAAGCTGTTGTCGTTCATGTCCGTCTTCGCCGTGGCGGCCGTGTGGAGCTACCGTAAGACGAACGGGTAGGGGAGCGAAGGCCGGAGGAAGCCTCCGCGGCAGAAGAACTTGAATAAGCCAGTCACATTTTCTTGTACACCGGCCGGGGCGTCGGTGCTTTCCGCGGCAGCCTGGGAAACCGGGGCGTCGGCGGCCGGATGGGGCGGGCCCGGAGGGGAGCGGCCTTGCCCGGCGTCCGGCCGCGCCGTGCGGCATGCGGAATTGTACTCTGCGGCAAGTACTCGAGTACTCTCCGCAAAGTACGCCGACGGACTCCGCAAGGTCGGGCGCCGCCTGCAGCCCGTCCGCCGCCCGTTGCGCGCACGGGGCGGCGGGTGGCAGGCGGCGCGCTTGTCCGCCCCGCCTGTTCCTGCGTCCCCCGCATGCGGTGTCATGTTTGTTCTCGCGCGCGTACCATATATATATTATACAAATCCGCGAGGCTCCGCCCGAGGCCCGGAGCGGAAAATCCGGTAGGCAAAAACGGTAGGCCGGGCGGAGAAACGGAGGGAAAAACGGCGTTTTCACATTTCTTTAATGCTTTTTAACGCGAAAAGTTTGGATATATATATATATATATATATATATTCGCGGCGGAATTCAAACTTAGCTTGTACGGAAAGCTTAATGATTTTAAGGCGTCATGGTTAAACTGAATTATCGCCTCGCATGTGTGCTCATGGCTGCTTTTTCGCTTTGTAACGAAGGGAAAGCACAAATTGTGAGAGACTCTGTAAAGATATACTTTAGATAGGGCTACTCCGTGTTGGACAAGTCCATCGGCGGCAACCAGGCTGCGCTCGACCGTGTGGCCGACAGCCTGCGCATGGGGTATGCCGACTCCGTCTACGTGTTGCACAAAGTGCTGGTCGTTGGTGGTGCATCGCCGGAGGGAAGCATACCCCTCAACCGCCGCCTGTCCGAGAAACGCGCCGGAGTGCTCTTCGACTATCTTTCGCAGTATGGCGACCTGCCCGACTCGCTGACCACCTTCCGCTTCCTGGGCCGCGACTGGTACGGCCTGATGCGTCTGGTGGAGGCCGACCCCGGCGTGCCCTACCGCGAAGAGACGCTCGACTTCCTGCGCGACATCATCGGCCGGCTCGACGGTGGCGAGAAGCTGGCGGACAACAACGTGGGCCGGCTCTCGCGCTTCAAGGGCGGGCGCCCCTACCGCTACATGTACCGGAACCTGTTTCCCGAACTGCGCGCCTCGAAAATCCACCTCTGGTACCTCCGGGTGTGGAATCCCTTCAAGGCCTATCCCGTCACGGCGGTGGAGCCGCCTGCGCTTCCCGCCGCGCCGCCGCGCATGGAGATTCTCCCCCTCGCCCTCGAGCCGGAGAAGCCCTTCTACATGGCCGTGAAGACCAACATACTCTACGACGCCCTGCTCGTGCCCAACGTGGGCGTGGAATTCTACTTGGGGCGGGACTGGAGCGTGGCGGCCAACTGGATGTATGCGTGGTGGAAGAAGGACCGCCGCCACTGGTACTGGCGGGCCTACGGCGGCGACGTGGCCGTGCGCAAGTGGCTCGGGCGGCAGGCCAAGGAGAAGCCCCTCACGGGGCACCACCTGGGCCTCTACGGCCAAGTGCTGACCTACGACTTCGAGACCGGCCACCGCGGGTACATGGGCGGCGAGCCGGGCGGCACGCTCTTCGACTGCGCCAGCCTGGCCGGCGGCATCGAGTACGGCTACTCCCTGCCCGTGGCCCGCAGGCTGAACATCGACTTCTGCGCCGGAGTGGGCTATTTGGGCGGGAAATACTACGAATACGTGCCCATGGACGACTGCTACGTGTGGAGTCCACGAAGATGCGCCGCTACTTCGGCCCCACGAAGGTGGAAGTGTCGCTGGTGTGGCTTCTGGGGAAAGGCAATTATAACGCAGAGAAAGGAGGCAGACGATGAAACGGTTTATGATTTACCTGGCCCCGCTCGCATTCATCCTCACTTCGTGCGAGCATAAGGAACTGTGCTACCATCACCCCCACACGGTGGGGCTGCGCGTGGAGTTCGACTGGCGCGACGCCCCGCAGGCCGACCCCGACGGCATGTGCGTCTACTTCTATCCCGCCGACGGGGGCAGCGGGCGGCGCTTCGACTTCACCGGCACCGAGGGCGGCGACGTGGAAGTGGGCGTGGGCAAGTACGTGGTGCTCTGCTACAACAACGACACGGAGGCCGTGGAGTTCTACAACACGGGCGACTTCCGCTCGCACGGCGTCTACACCCGCGAGGGCAGCGTGCTCGAACCCATCTATGGCAACGCGGCCAACTATGCCCCGAGGGCCACGGGCAGCGAGGAACAGCGCGTGGTCATCTGTCCCGAAATGATGTGGGGATGCACGGCCATGGAGGTGGAGGTGACCGACGGCGGCGTGAGCTACACCTGCCTGCCCATGAGGGGCGGCGAAGACGCGGGGCAGGACGACCCGCAGGTGGTCACGCTCTATCCCCACGAGCTGGTGTGCACCTACACCTACGAGGTGCGCAACGTGACCAACCTGAAACACATGGTGCAGATGTGCGGCACCATCTCCGGCATGGCCGGCAGCCTGACGCTCGCCACCGAGGAGCTGGACCGCGAGAGCGTGACGCTCCCCTTCGAGGCCTGGGCCGACGGGGAGTCCACCGTGAGGGGACAGTTCTACACCTTCGGACACCACGAAGAGAACCCCGACCCACACCTGATGGCCTTCTACGTGGTGATGGACGACGGCGCCAAATATTGCTACAAGGACATGGACAACCTGGACGTCACCGTGCAGGTGCACGACGCGCCGGACCGCCGGCACGTGCACATCATCATCGACGGGCTGGACTTGCCCCAACCCATCGAGAACGGGCACGGCTTCGACCCGTCGGTGGACGACTGGGAAGTGGTGGAGAGCGAGATCGTGGTGTGAAAGGCAACACAACCTATTACTTTTAGGTAGAGATAACTTAACTTGTTTTACTAACTTAATTTTTTTACAGCAATGAAAAAGAAGTATTATTTAGCACTCGGACTGCTGGCTACGCTGGCATCGTGCTCGCAGGACGAAGTGATGGAAGTCAACCGCAGCGGCGACGAAATCACTTTTGATGTGGTGGCCAACAAGGCGACCCGGGCGGCAGATGTATTCTGCAACCAAAACATGCCGGAAAGTTTCACGGTTTCGGCAATAAGCGGTAATCAGAGTTACATCAAGGGAGATGTGATTAAGTATGAGAATGATAGTTGGGTGAATCAAAACGGTACACGTTATTGGCCGGAAGCTAAGGTGGACTTTTATGCTCATGTCAATGGCGGTACTGCTTACAAATGGGATTGTACGGGTGGAACAGCCTCGGCGAAGTTTGTTGATTTCTCCCCGGCTACGGCTCTTGCATCACAAGTGGATTTGCTTTATGCTGTTAAAACAGAACAGTCAAAGACTCAAACTCCCGTGACCCTCAACTTCCGTCATGCTTTGTCGCAAATCGTGTTCCAAGCCCGGAACGACAGCAAGAACTTGTATGTGGAAATCTCCGGAGTGTCTGTGAACAATGCAGAAAGCAAAGGCACATTCACATTCCCGAGCGTAAGCACGGATGAGAATGTAGAGGATCACACCGGTACTACTACTGACTATCCTGAAACAGCGAAGGGATGGGGAACATGGCAACTTGCTTCTGGTAACCCGGCTTCTTATGAAGCAGCTTTTACGGCTGTTGCAGTTAAGGGCGACAAGCAGGTTTATCCCTTGACAACGAAGAGTACCACTGAAACTCCGGATAATTTTACGGATAATACTATGTTGTTGCTGCCGCAATCAACTACGGCATGGAATAATAAGACGGACGCGTTGGATGATACGAAAGGTTCCTATCTTATGGTGAACTGTCTCATCTACAATGTTGAAGATGGAAGTGGAGTGAAAGGGGAAGACGACGTTCTCCTTTGGGGTGAACAAGGTGAAGATGGCACATGTACACCGAAGCCGCTTGCTATTCCTGCAGATTTTGCATGGGAACAGGGAAAGAAGTACATTTACACCATTGTGTTTGGCAATGGGAATGGTGGTTATGATCCTGAAGATCCTGATCCCAACCCGGATCCAGTACTTGTTCCAATATCATTCGAGGTTGAGGTTGATGACTTTTTGCAGCAGCCTTCTCAGGAAATTGAATCAGGCATCGAAGATCCAGGAGACGGCGGCAACTAAATCCTTATTCGCAAGAAGTTAATATTGGAAAACTTTTAGACGGAAACAGGCTGGGCGGGGTTGAATGTCCCCACCCAGTCACTCAGAAGACAACAAGATTTGGAAATAAACACGGAGGAGTCAGAACATGAAACATGAGAGTATGATTCAGAAAATGGGGATGTGCGCGGCATTGGTGTGCGCCGTGGCAGCCTGCAACCAAGACGAACTCATCGACCAGCGGGCGGCAGACCGTATCCGTTTCGGCGTTTCCGCCGTAGCGGGCGCCGACGGCGCTTCCGCCACCCGCTTCCCGAGGTATGCCGACGCCCCGCTGGTGCTTCTTGAGAAGAACGGCGGCGACACGCTCTACCTCCATGCCTCCGTGGAAAGCAACCTTTCCACCGTCTCCGCCCCGCAAGCCGCCACCCGCGGCGTGCCGGTTCACAATGCGGAGGATTTTGCCACGGTAAGCAAAAGTTTCAGCGTGACGGCCTACACCGATGCCGGCGCTCCCTTCATGTCGAATGAAGAAATCAGCGTCCATTCCGGCAACGTCTGGTCGCCGTCGGGCGAGCGCTATTGGCCGGACGATAACTCTTATCTTTGTTTCTATGCCCATGCGCCATACAGCATTCCCCAAGAAGGGGAGAGCAACTTGGCTCCCACATGCTCCGAAGGAAAAATCAGTTTCGATTACACTGTGCCCGTTTCTTCGGACGGGAAGGCGGATGCCGAAGCCCAGCCCGACATCCTTTTCGCCTACGCCCGCAGCAACAAGTCTGACGCGGAAAGCAATGGCGGGCACGTGCCTTTGAAATTTTATCATGCCTTGGCCGCCGTGAAGTTCGTCACCAAAGACATCGCCAAGTGCACCATCAACTCCATCACCCTGAAAGGACTGCAGGGCGAAGGCTCATGTGTGTTTGATGGCAAGAGTGAGGCATTCACTTGGACGCTGCCCGTGGACGATGGAACAACCGACTTCACTCAAACTTTCGACGTCGAAGTTCAAGACCAACAGAGCGAAAAACAAGACATCACGGACGAGGCGAAGGAAACCACCTTCATGATGATTCCCCAGTCCTTGTCCAATGCCACCGTGGAAATCCGCCTTACAACGGACGATGGCAAGAAACACACCCTGACCGGCAAACTCGCCGGAAAGGCAGAGGACCAGCAAGCTTGGGAAGCCGGCCGCATTTATACCTACGCCATCTCCACCGAGTCCATCAACTGGACGTATGTCTTCGAAGTGACGGACAACATCACCATCCCTCTTGGCGGCACGCAAGCCCAATACCAAGTGACGAGCTACCGCTACCGTACGCAAAATCCAAGTGTAAAAGAATCTGTGGCGTGGGAAGCCAAATTTAACAGAGCTACGGAGACGGATTTTGAGAACGATAAGACAGTTGAAGTGGATGAAACAGATATTGTTACTGATTTCACCTATAGTGGAGAGGGAAGTGAGAACGGTGCAGTTTCTTATAGCTTGGGGCTGAACCGGAATAAGATGCACACCACGTGGGGTGGAGATCTCACGCTTAAAGAGGCCACAGAGGTGGGGACCAAAGACAATCCGCATGACCTTTCGATGGACACTGGACAAATGACCACTGCCAACTGCTATGTGGTGAATGCTCCCGGCGTGTACAAATTGCCGTTGGTGTACGGGAATGCCATAAAAGACGGACAGACCAACACTGTGGCTTATAATAACTCGGCATTTAGGGACTACCTTGACCAACCCATCAACGATCCTTATGTTTATAGCAAATATAAGCCTCACGACTGCACTTTGGTGTGGAGCGATGGCTTCTACATGTTCAAAGATGTCCACTTGTCCGATGACGGGCACTATCTGGTGTTTACTCTTGACCGGGAGTATATGCAGCAGGCCAATGCCATTGTGGCGGTTCGCGACGAGCAGAAGCGAATCATGTGGAGCTGGCATATATGGGTGACGGAGCGCGACTTGTCTGACGTTCATTGGCTTCAGGATTATGATAGCGGGGAGTATAATGCTTATGGTCTGATGTCATGCAACTTGGGTTGGGTAGACGGTAAGATGGTCTATTACAACCAACGTGACATTGTTTATCAATTTACGCAACCCAAGAGCGGGAACACAGCATCCTTGGCAATCAAGCAAGAGGGAGAAGAATTCGATTATAAAGACGTCGGCTCCACTTACTATCAATGGGGTAGAAAGGATCCTTTGATTGCCTTGAGGAACTGGGAGCATGTGAGATTCGAAGATTACAGGCTTCATGAAACCGGTGACGGGGACTATGCTTATCAGACAGCAATGGGAGGTGTCTCATTAGGTGAAGCCATACAGCATCCCAATGTTTTTTATATTGCCCGAAAAGAAGGTGGCAGTTATAATACCAACTGGCTGAATGACCGTATTTCTAGTCTTTGGGATGCCACTAATTCCAATCAGATAGGTAGCAAGGAGACGCGGTCTTCTATTAAAACAATTTATGATCCTTCGCCCAGAGGATTTAAAGTTCCTATACCAAGGGCATTTGCCGTATTCGTCAACGGCTTTGATGCAAGCGATACAGGAGGAACATTGAACGGAGGTTTTGCCGAGGAGGACAATGCCTCGCATAATAAATATAGAGTGTACCCGCAAATGAATAAGGGTGGTAAAGAAATACCCTTGACGGCTACCGGGCAGCGTGCCGACCGCGAAGGACTGGAGGCCTATTTGCCAGGGGATGGAAGAGGAGAAATAGGAGGATTATGGTCCATGTACGGTGTATATTATTGGACTTGTATTGAAAACAATGGGGCATCAAGCTTTTCATTCGTGATACGTAACGATGAGCAGAAGTCGACTGCATCATATTATACCATAGGTTTTATTGGTGCTAAAACCATGGCCCGCCCCGTCCGCTGCATTTTGGATAAATAATTCGGACGTGTGTCGGGTGAATGTGGCATAAAGATGCTTATATCGGACATGTGCATGGCGCAGAAATCGGAATGTGGCACATGTGACATATAAATCGTGCACTTGGGAAGCTTCCCCGTCTTGGGATACTTCCTTGAAGATGCAATCGTACAAATTAAGCAACCTTCCTGTGCTGTGAAGCACGGGGAGGATTTTTCTTACTCCATCCCGTCGGGCGCTGCTGTGGCAGGAGTGGGCCGTGTTTTGCCGCTGCCAGTTCCGACCTTCCCGCCCGCCGTTCGCGAAAAGCACTTTTCTTTTTGGGCTTTTCCTTTTATCGTGTCGCATAAATATATAACTTTGCACAGGATAAAAAAGAAAAGATGAACTTGAAATTTAAACATTTGGGCCTGGCGGCTTGCGCGCTTTGGTGCGCGGGGCTTTCGTTGTCGGCCAAGGTGGAGCGGACCACGGTGTATATGTTCGGATTTTCCGCCTCTTTCACGGACTCTGTGGCTTACATCACGGACATACAGCAGTTGGACAGTGCTTACATCGACACCAAGACGGATTTCCTCATGGACCGCGTGGTCTACAGCGAGCAGCTGCAGACCTATGTGGAAGCCATGGGACTGATGGGCAACTGCACGTGCTCCGTGTTCTTCCACACGAAGAAGAACAAGTTGCAAGAAGAATATGAGAAGATAAAGAAGCGCTACCGCGAGGACCAGGGGGTGGTGCTGAAAGAACTGGAACCGGGCAGTTTCTTGTTCGTTTCGCCGGTCTACATGCCTCCTTCCGCCGGGATTGTGGAGCCCGAGCCGGACTCAACGGCCGTGAAGGGAAAGGCGAAGAAGAAATCAGAGAAAAAAGCTAAAAAGCAGGGCGACAAATGAAATGCCGATACAGGATTGCGGGCCATCGCGTGCAAATAGTCTTCCCCGACGATGCCGACGTGGGCTATTTGCTGCCGTCCTATGCGCCTTTCGCCGACGAGGGGGAGGGCGAGTGCCTTTTCCGCCTGACCGTTGACCCGTATTTCCGTTGGGTGGCGAAGGGCGAGGAAGTGGGACAGTTTGATTGCGGTGGGCGCAACTTCGGTGTCTATGTCCTGCCCGACGGGGCTTACCAGTTTGAGATTTGCGATGAGCGGAACGAACTGTGCGCCCTCTTGCAGTCGAATGCCGACTTTTCGGATTGCACCTGCGCTTTGGTGGCCAAGGGGAAGGCCGGGCAGCGTTATGGGCTGAACAACGCCCTAATGCTGGTCTATGCCTTTGCCGCGGCGCCGCATGCCACGTTGCTCATGCACTCTTCCGTGGTGCGGCAAGGCGGGAAAGGCTATTGCTTTCTGGGCAAGAGCGGAACGGGCAAGAGCACGCACACCCGTTTGTGGTTGAGGCACGTGCCCGGTTCGGACCTGATGAACGACGACAATCCGGTGGTGCGGGTGCAGGAGGACGGGGTTTGGGTGTACGGCTCTCCCTGGAGCGGCAAGACGCCCTGCTACCGCAATGTGGCGGCGCCGGTGGGCGCTTTCGTCCAGTTGCGCCAGCACGCGGAGAACCGCATGGGGCGCGAGAGCGTGGTGGACAGCTTTGTTTCACTGCTCACGTCGGTGTCCACCATGAAGTGGGATGCGCGCATTTATGCCTTCCATTGCGACACGCTTTCTGACATCCTGCGCCGCACGCCCGTCTATCTCTTGGAATGCCGGCCCGACGAGGAGGCCGCGCAGTTGAGCTTCCGCACCGTGACTGCCAATGCCGGAGGGTTGTGAGATGGAGTCCGTGCCGCATCGCATAGAGGTGCCCAACGCCATCCTGTTGGGCGAGGTGAAGGACGCCCTTCGCGGGGGGCATTCCGTGCTCATCAACGTCAAAGGCTACAGCATGCGTCCTTTTCTGGAGAGTGGGCGCGACAAAGTGCGGCTCTCGCCCGTTTCCACCCTTCAGGTGGGCGATGCCGTGCTGGCCGAAATCAGGAAGGACACATACGTGTTGCACCGCATCGTGGCCATCGAAGGCGACGGCCTGACCCTGATGGGCGACGGCAACCTGCGGGGCGTGGAGCATTGCCGCCGTTCGGACGTGGCCGGCGTGGTGACTTGCTACGTGCGCCGGGGAAGGGACATCGAGGCTTCCGACCCGCGCTTGTGCCGCCGGGTGCGGCTGTGGCGCCGCCTGCTTCCCCTGCGTCGCTATTTGTTATGCGTTTATAAGATTCAATTGAAACTGTCAAACCTGTTGAGATGAAACTGAAGAAAGGCTTTGAGTTGCGCGAGATTTGCGGCGAGCATGTCGTCTTGTCGCATGGCGTGGAGAACATCGATTTCAGCCAGATAGTGTCTCTGAACGAGACGGCTGCCTTCTTGTGGAAGGAGGCCATGGGTAAGGACTTCGACGAAGAAGGCTTGGCCGAGGCCTTGATGAAGGTCTACGACGTGGAGCCGTCGCAGGCCCGCGAGGACGTGGCCGCCATGGTGGCCGAGTGGAAGAAAGTCGGGATGGTGGAGGAGGGCTGATGCGCGGCGATGGCGGTTCCGCACAGGATGCCGCACTTGTCCGCATGCCCGGAGAAGGCAACTTGCCAGCGTCCCGTTCGTGCCGTGTGTCCGCTTTTTGCTGTTGTGCCAGTTGGGACGGCAAAAGGCCGGCAGGCTGTCATTGCATCTTCGTCCGTCCGATGTGTCCGTCGGGCGATAATCCCTTGCCCGGAATCTGTCTTTTTTTTTCTGTTTAGGGCTGTTGCCCCCTCCGTATTCTTGTTCCGGGAATGCTTTTCATCTTAGTCGCGTCGGTGCATCCTTTCCGCATCTACAGCCTGGACTCTCCGGCTCCGATGGCACGCCGTTGCCGTCAGGTGCCGGTGGCTTGGCATTTGTGTGAATGCCCCGCGTGCGCGTTGCCGTTTGTGCCTGAAAGGGGGAACGCGCTCCCGCAATGTCGTGCAATGCCGTGCGGAGCACGCCAGCGTACTTTGCGGCAAGTACTTGAGTACTTGCCGCATGGTACGCGAGTACTCTCCGCAAAGTACGATTTCGTATTCCGCTATTTGTCGTCGTCGTCTTCTCCTTTCAGGATGGGAAGTTGCCAATGGTATTTCACGGCCAGCAGCCGGATGGAGATGACCGTGAAGGCCGACAGCACGGCGCTCGCCTCGGCGGGCAGTCCGGCCGAATAGCCCAGGATGTAGACGATGCCCCCGGCGATGCAGGCCATGGCATAGATGTCCTGGCGAAAGATGAGCGGCACCTCGTTGATGAGGATGTCGCGCAGTATGCCTCCCGCCGCCCCGGTGATGCAGCCCATGATGACGGCCATCCAGAACGGATAGCCCATGTTGAGCGTCTTTTCCAGTCCGATGATGTTGAAGAGGGCCAGCCCCACGGTGTCGAAGATGAACCACGTGCTTTTCTGCCGGATGATTTTCTTGCCGAAGAATATCACCCACAGCAGGGCCAGGCCGCAGCAGAGGACGTAGATGGCGTTGGTCATCCAGAAGGGGGGGACGCCGAGCATGACGTCGCGCAGCGTGCCGCCGCCGATGGCCGTGGCCATGCCCACGATGTAGGCGCCGAACCAGTCGAAATGCTTGGCCGATGCGAGGCGGATGCCGGAGATGGCGAAGGCCATCGTGCCGATGAACTCGATGACGACAAACGAGGCGGGGATGCGCAGCGTTTGTCCCATGACCTGCAGGATGTGGAGGATGTAGTCTACCATGGGTTTACGATGTTTTGCGGTTGGCCGTTGATGAACGCGCCGAGGTTGTCGCGGCAGATGTCCATGAGCCGTTGGCGGGCTTCCTGGGTGGCCCATGCGATGTGCGGGGTGATGAAGGCGCGCGGGGCGGAGAGCAGGGGATTGTCGGCCGCCGGGGGCTCCGTGCCCATGACGTCGGCCCCGTAGGCGCCCAGCCGTCCTGCGCCGAGGGCTTCGGCCACGGCTTCTTCGTCCACGAGCGGGCCCCGGCCGGTGTTGATCAGTATGGCTCCGGGCTTCATGAGCGCCAGCGTGCGGGCGTTGGCCAGGTGGCTCGTGTCCGGCGTGAGCGGGCAGTTCAGGCTGACCACGTCGCACGTGGCGAACAGTTCGTCCGTCGATGCCGCCTTGCGTATGCCTTCGGGCAGGCTTCCGGCGTCTTTCGAGGTGAGGGCCGTCACGTCCATGCCGAAGGCCAGCGCGATGCGCGCCGTGGCCATGCCGGTGTGCCCCAGGCCCACGATGCCCATCCGCTTCCCTGCCAGTTCGACGAGCGGCGTGTCCCAGTAGCAGAAGTCGGGATTGCGGCTCCACCGCCCTTCGCGGTTCTCCCGGGCGTAGTGCTCCACCCGGTTGGTGGCGGCCAGCAGGAGGGCAAACACCATTTGTGCCACCGACTGCGTGCTATAGGCCGGGATGTTGGTCACGGGGATGTGCCGCCTGCGGGCGGCTTCCGTGTCCACCACGTTGTATCCCGTGGCCAACACGCCGATATATTTCAGGTGCGGCAACCGCTCCATCCGTTCGTCCGTGATGGGAGTCTTGTTGGTCAGCAGTATTTCCGCGTCGGCGGCGTGCGCCGCGAAGTCGTCGTCGGAAGTGCGGGGATAGACGGTCAGTTCCCCCAGCTGGGCGATGCCGTCCCACGAAAGGTCGCCGGGGTTGAGCCCGTGTCCGTCCAAAACTACTATTTTCATTTCGATGGTCTCCTTATTTGTTGATTTTGAAGTTCATCCTTCTGTAGCCCACCAGCTTGTCGTAGCGTCCGCCGTTGGGGCGGTGGTACACCAGGATGATGTATTCGTTTTCTGTCTCGTAGAAGTTGCCGTCGGTCGGGCCGCTGTTCCCCGTTGTCTCCCCGTCATGCACGAAGAGGTAGTTATAGTTGTAGTAGCCTTGCTTCAGGAGCACGGTGGCCTCGTAGGCCTGCCGCTCGCGGCTGTATGTCATGCGGTATTCCGGCGCGAAGCGGTTGCAGGTCCATGCCCCGTTGAGGTAGACTTCGCCCCCTGGCAACTGCGGGCTTTTGAGCGTGAAGTGGGTGAAGACGTAGTCGCAGGTGGTGGCCACGTCGTAGTCGTCGCTGTTGCGTATGATGAAGGCCCCGTTCTGGTCTTCGTCGTAGAGGTAGTTCAGTGCCGTCTGGTTGGGATAGAGCGTGGCGTGGTAGTGCGGGTCGAACCACTCCATGCGGTCCACGTTCAGGGTGGGCACGTGCAGGTCGAGGATTTCAAACTTGTGGTATTCGTTTCCGGCGGGGAAAATCAGTTGGCGGTTGTGCGTGAATTCAATCATGCCGGTGGTCTGGATGTTCGGTTTCGGGTTCACTACACAGTTGTCCCACCTGCGGTTCTGCATCACCACTGTTTGCAGTTCCCTGTGTGGGTCGATGACCTTCGTCGTGCCATAGTTGACGGAAAAGTCCACTTGCTGGTGCTCCTTGTTGAAGTCGATGTCCGTGTTGGTGCTGATGGTGGCCCCGATGCCCACGCCCGGTTCCACGAGCGCGAAGCAGGCCTCCAGCACCGGCACCGGTTCGTCGCCCTCGTCGTTGTAGACCGTGACCCGGTAATTGCCCGATAGCTTGAGCGCGAGGTCTTCGTTGGGGATGCGCAGCGAGTAGTGGGTATAAAGTACGGTGGTGTTGAAACTCTTCTCGTAGTCCTCCAGCGGCATGCCGTTGAAGCCTTCCAGGTAGTCCGACTCGAAAATTTCGGTCGAAGGCGTCCAGTCGGCGTTGCAGTGCTCCACCTTATATATATAGCGGTGGTATTCGTGGGTGAACTCGTCGAAGCTGATTTCTATGTGGTTCCTTCCGCCCAGGTTGACGATGGGCGGAAGCAGCGGGTCTTCGTTGGCCACCACCTGAAGCGTGTGGATCTGCGGGTCGAAGACTTCATGCCGTTGGGCGTTGAGACTCGCGGCGGAGAGCAGCGCGAGCGCCAATAGTGCTGTATTTCTCATCCGGACGATATGATTGTGCCTGCAAAAGTACGGAGAACTTCCGAAGAAAAAAAGGAAATCCGGCGAAACTTCCGCGCCCTCGCAAAGAATCTTTCCGCCGGCCGTGCGCCTTGTTTTCCGCGGCGGCGGAAGCGGCCAAAAGACGGCTTGTAACAGAATCTTAATATGAATGACACAGGTCTTACATCTGGCGGCCGTAATTTTGCATCCGGAAAATGAATCTCAAATCATATCATTTATGGAAATTGTTTATTTTAGTTTCATCCTGTTCCTGTTCCTGCTGGCAGTCATCGACCTGATTGTCGGCGTGAGCAACGATGCCGTGAACTTCCTGAACTCGGCCATCGGAGCGAAAGTGGCCCGTTTCCGGACCATCCTGATCATCGCTTCCATCGGTGTGTTCGTGGGAGCTTCGATGAGCAACGGCATGATGGACATCGCGCGGCATGGCATCTTCCAGCCCCAGATGTTCAGTTTCAACGACCTGCTTTGCATCTTTCTGGCCGTGATGGTGACGGACGTGGTGCTGCTGGACGTGTTTAACACGTTGGGCATGCCGACTTCCACCACCGTGTCGATGGTGTTCGAGTTGTTGGGCGGCACGTTCATCCTCTCGCTGATCAAGATTCTGTCGGACAGCACGGGGATGCTGACCTTCGCCGACTTGCTGAACACCGACAAGGCCTTGTCCGTCATTCTGGCCATCTTCCTTTCGGTGGCGGTGGCATTCATTTTCGGCACCATTGTGCAATGGCTGTCCCGTCTGATTTTCACCTTTAACTACAAGTCGAACCTGACGTGG
>CALULQ010000005.1 GCA_944321525.1 uncultured Paraprevotella sp. | reverse complement strand
AGCCTCTTGTCGGATTCGAACCAACGACCCCGAGATTACAAATCACGTGCTCTGGCCAACTGAGCTAAAGAGGCGGGTGGGAAAGCTTACTGTATCGCGCCGCTACAACCAACTACCCTTGCTGCGATCAAGCCCTGGGGGATTCGAAGGGAGCTGGCCGTACAGGACTTTCCCATTTGCGGGTGCAAAGGTAGGAACTTTTTCCTTTCGCTCCAAGCTTCGGACACTACTTTTTTCAATTTCCATGGCACAAAGCTTGTCCCAAGCGTTCCCTTTTTACAAAAAATAAGGACGGCGGTGCTTCGTATTCCATTGATTTTTCATACTTTTGCAGGTAATAAAACGCCTTTTTGCAATATGAACGCTACAAGTTACAGACAACTACGTGCTTACGCCGCACAATACGGCGCCATCATCGGGATGATGTGGATTGTCAGCTTCGCCTTTTATATCATCGGGCTGACCCGCCCGCTGCTGGGCAACATCGCCCTCTTGGTGGGCATTATGTCCGTTGTGACGGCCGGTTTCCTCATCCGCAAATTCAGGAACGAAGTATCGCCCCTGCGTTTCGCCCAGTCATGGTGGATGGGCATCCTGACATATATGTATGCCGCGCTGCTCATGGCCGTGGCGCAATTCATTTATTTCCGCTATATCGACCAAGGCCTGCTGGTGGACACCTACACCGCCGTCATGCAACAGCCGGAAGCCATCGCCATGATGCAAAGCATGATGCCGGGCGAGGACGTGGCGCAGACCACCGCGGAAGTGACCGAACTACTGCAAAGCATCACTCCCATACAGTTTACTTTTGAATTCTTAATCTACAACCTCATATTGGGTTTCATCCTGGCTATCCCCACCGCGTGGATCGGGTTGGGCGGGAAGAAACGCGCAAACCAAAACCAATAACTGACACACATGGACATCTCAGTCGTAATACCCCTCTTCAACGAAGAGGAATCCCTGCCGGAACTCTACGCGTGGATTGAGCGCGTGATGAATGCCAACGGCTTCACGTATGAAGTCATTTTCGTAAACGACGGAAGCACCGACCGCTCTTGGCAAATCATAGAAGAACTTCAGGAAAAGCACAGTTGCGTGAAAGGCATCAAGTTCCGCCGCAACTATGGGAAAAGCCCGGCCCTGTACTGTGGTTTCAAAAAAGCGGAAGGCAACGTGGTGATCACCATGGACGCCGACCTGCAGGACTCGCCCGACGAAATACCGGAACTCTACAAGATGATCACCGTGGACGGCTTCGACCTCGTGTCGGGCTACAAACAGAAACGCTACGACCCGCTGTCGAAAACCATCCCCACCAAGCTGTTCAACGCCACGGCCCGCAAAGTGAGCGGCATCAAGAACCTGCACGACTTCAACTGCGGCCTGAAAGCTTATCGGAAAGACGTGGTGAAGAGCATCGAAGTGTATGGCGAAATGCACCGTTACATCCCCTACCTGGCCAAGAACGCGGGATTCGACAAAATCGGCGAAAAGGTGGTCCACCACCAGGCCCGCAAGTATGGCAAGACCAAGTTCGGCGGACTGAACCGCTTCTTCAACGGCTACCTGGACTTGCTTTCTCTTTGGTTCCTTTCCACTTTCGGCGTGAAGCCGATGCACATCTTTGGTTTCCTCGGCTCCATCATGTTTTTCTTGGGATTCATTTCCGCGGCGGCCATCGGCATCAATAAACTCTACGACATATACAACGGCAACCCCTATCGGCTGATTACCGACTCGCCGTACTTCTACATCGCGCTGACCACCATGATCTTGGGAACACAGCTGTTCCTCACCGGCTTCGTGGCAGAACTCATCAGCCGCAATTCGGCAGAACGGAACAACTACCTCATAGAAAAAGAAATCTAAAAACAAAGAGGCTTTGAAAATGAAAACAGAAAAAGGCATGCTCCACTGGCTCGCAGCAGCGGCCCTGCTTGGCACATTCGCCTCCTGCGAGACTTCGGACTGCCCCATTAACAATGTGGTGTACAGCACATACGGGTTCTATGCGTTCACGGAAGAAGGCGAAAGCCCTGTCGGGCTGCTGGACACACTGACCATCACCGCAGCCGGGACGGACTCCGTCTTGGTCAACAGGCTGGTGGGCCGAAGCGAAGTGGACCTGCCGGTGAGCTACAGCGCACCGGTGGACACCATCGTTTTCCATTTCACCGACACATTAAGGCGAACACGGAGAGACACGATATGGATTGAAAAAGAGAACATCCCGCATTACGAATCTCCCGACTGCCCTACGTCCATGTTCCACCACGTCACGGCAGTCCGCAACACGCATTTTCTCATAGACTCCGTCATCATCGCAAACCCGAACATCAATTATAATGTATCCGAGAACTTTAAAATATATTTCCGTTATAGCTATTAGCCTGTTCTTCTTCCCTTTCGGCTTGCAGGCCCAACAGGCTGACGGCGGCAACGGGAACGAACGCATTGCGGAAGCCGTGAAGGACTTGGCCGACCAGAAGCCTCCCGTCTTTGGCGGAGTGTCGGTCTCGGCCGACCTCGTCGGAGTCCTGATGAACGTGCTCAACTCGGACTATTCGCAAGCCGAAGTGGCCGCAAAACTGAACTTTAAAGAAAAGTTCTTCCCCACATTCGAACTCGGTTACGGACGGAGCGACTACGAAGGGGCGGAAACCGGCAACACCTACAAGACTCAAGCGCCCTATTTCCGCATCGGCATGGATTACAACTTCACCAAGAAATGGTACACCGGCAATCGGCTGTACGTAGGATTGCGCTATGCCTTTACTTCTTTTAAATACGACATCAGCTCTCCCGGCTTTGCCGACCCCGTGTGGGACAACGAAGTACCGTTCGCGTTCAACGGATTGAGCGCCAACGCACATTGGGGGGAAGTGGTATTTGGCTTGGAGACCCGCATTTGGAAGATATTCCACTTGGGATGGAACGTGCGCTACAAGGTGCGCATCAACCACAGCGAAGCCGCACAAGGCACGCCATGGTACGTGCCGGGATTCGGCAAGTATGGCAATACCTGCCTGGGAGGAACCTTCAACATCATATTCGACATTTAACGACATGGTAAAGACAGACAAATAGGCATGCACATCACAGAATCAATATTATTGGGACTGGCGCTCGCCATGGACTGCTTTGCCGTGAGCGTGACTGCCGGCACCATCGCCAAGCGCATTGTGGCGCGCCCCATGCTGGCCATGACTCTCGCCTTCGGCATCTTCCAAGGAGGCATGGTCGTGGCGGGATGGTTCGTCAGTTCGCTGTTCAGCAGCATTCTGGCACCCATTGACCATTGGATCGCCTTCGGGTTACTTGCCGCCATCGGAGTGCAAATGATACGCGAAGGTTTCCATCCCAAAGAAGATACGAAATTCGACCCGCTCAGCTACAAAGTCATCCTCACCTTGGCCGTTGCCACAAGCATCGACGCCATGGCCGTGGGCGTTTCGATGGCTTTCATGCAAATAGGTAGCGGTTGGAACGCCATCGCACAACCGGCCTCCGTCATCGCCCTGATTTCATCTCTGCTCACGGTAGTCGGGTTGGGCGCAGGCATCTTTGTGGGACGCAAGATTCCATTCTGCATGACGCCCGTCGGGGGACTTATATTAATAGGTATAGGCATTAAAATCATCATAGAACATTTAAACTTATGGCCATGAACAATAGAAATAAAAAGCTGCGCTGGCAACTGCCGTTCCTGCTGTTGCTCATCGTAGGAACCATTTTCATCATCCGCAACCATCAAACCGCAGCCCCGTTCCAAAAAGGAGAAGGAGCTGTATTCGGCACCTTTTACCACGTGACCTACCAATACCCGTCCGACCTGCAAAAGGAAATCGAAGCGGAACTGCAAAAAGTGGACGCCTCATTGTCACCGTTCAACAAGACCTCCATCATCAGCCGCATCAACCGCAACGAGGATGTCACACCGGACAGCATGTTCATCCACGTTTTCCAACTGGCCAAATCAATCAGCCAACGGACGAACGGCGCTTTCGACATCACCGTCGCCCCCTTGGTCAACGCTTGGGGATTCGGTTTCAAAAACGAAAAAGAAGTCAGCCACTCACAAATAGACAGCCTGCTCCAATTCGTGGGGTTCGGGAAGGTAGACCTGACCGACGGGAAAATCATCAAGCAAGACCCACGGGTAACCTTGGACTGCAGCGCCATAGCCAAAGGTTACGGCAGTGATGCCGTGGCACGCTTGTTCGACAGGAAAGGCATCAAGAACTACATGATAGAAATCGGCGGAGAAATAGTGGTGAAAGGCGTCAACGCCAAGCAACAACGCTGGAAGGTAGGCATCAACAAACCCATAGACGACACACTGAACATCCATAGCGAGATACAAACCATCCTGCACGTCACAGACGCCGGTATCGCCACTTCGGGAAACTATCGGAACTTCTATTACAAAGACGGCAAAAAGTACGCCCACACCATAGACCCGCATACGGGCTACCCCGTACAGCACTCCATCTTGTCGGCCACAGTAGTAGCAAAAGACTGTGCCACCGCCGATGCCTACGCTACGGCCTTCATGGTGCTCGGACTGGAGGACGCCCGGAAAGTGTTGGACTCCGTTCCGGAAATACAGGCTTACCTCATCTACGCCGACGAGAAAGGGCAGAACCAGACGTATGCCAGCCCCGGACTTCAAGATATGATGGAACATTAAGCTGACCGACATGGAGAATTTCACACTGGACACTCTGACCGACTTACCCTTGTTCCAAGGAATAGGGAAAAGCGAATTGGCCCGCTTTGCGACTTCCGTCCCACATAAAATCAAGCGTTATGCCGCAGGGGAGAGAATCGCGGAGCAAGACCATCCTTGCCAGCAGCTCGTCCTCGCCTTCCGCGGCGTCTTGCAAATGTGCACCCGTTCGGACAACAACCGCTTCGCGTTCCACGAAAGGTTACAAGCTCCTATCGCCTTGCAACCCGAGGCCTTGTACGGCATCAGCCCGCGTTATACGCATACCTTCACGGCTCAAACCGAGGTGCAGGCCATTGTCATCCCGAAAGAAGGGGTCACACAACTGTTCAGCAGCCTGGAAGTATTCCGCCTTAACCTCATCAACCTGTTGTCCACTTTTATCTACCGCCAAAGCCGGTGGCTATGGCACAACTTGTCGGGCGATACGGAAAAGCGCATCATCAACTTCATCCATGCGCACAGCATCCATCCCGCAGGCGAAAAGATCTTGGACATCAGCATGGAAGACTTTGGGCTCCAAATCAACGAACCGAGAATGAACATCTCACAGGCTCTGAACCGACTGCAAAAGAAAAACTTGATTTTGCTCAAACGAAAAAGAATCATCATCCCGGCTCTGGAAAAGCTTATCCAGACCTGTTAACATAAGAAACAATGAACCAACAAGACAATAGAAGAAATCCATTCTTCGCCCATCCATACGAAACGCCGCACGACACGGCGCCATTCGACCAAATCAGACTGGAAGACTATGAACCAGCCTTCATGGAAGGCATACGGCAAGACGATGAGCTCACCGACACCATCGTCAATAATCCCGAGCCACCGACATTCGACAATACCATATCGTTCAGTGTACCGGACAATTTGCTGGGACGCGTGGGCAACGTGTTCTTCAACCTTCTGAGCGCGGAAACGAACGATGACATGGACGCCTTGGCACAAAAGATGTCCCCTATTCTGACGGAACATGCCAACAACGTGTTGCTCAACGAGAGACTGTTTGCACGGGTGAAGGCCGTGTACGAAAACCATCGCGAGCTGACACCTGAAGAACAAATGCTGCTGGAAAAAAGCTACGATGGTTTCATCCGCAGCGGAGCCAACCTTTCGCCGGAAGACAAGGAAAAGTTCCGTGCCATCAGCAAGGAACTGGGACAACTAACCCTGCAGTTCTCACAAAACAATCTGAAAGAGACCAATGCCTTCCGGCTCCTACTGACAGACAAACAAGATTTGGCCGGATTGCCGGAGTCGGCCATAGAGGCGGCCGCGCTGGCCGCCAAAGAGCGGAACTTGGAAGGGTGGCTCTTCACACTCCATGCACCAAGCTACAATCCTTTCATGACGTATGCCGACAATCGCGAGCTCCGCAAACGGATGTACATGGCGCGCAACACTATCTGCACGCACGACAACGACTGCAACAATATCGACATCGTGCGCCGCATCGTGAACCTCCGCCGCGAACGGGCCCAACTCTTGGGCTATCCGACCTTCGCCGACTTCATCCTGCAAAAGCGCATGGCGGAAAACAGCGAGAACGTATACAAACTGCTCAACGACTTGTTGGAAGCTTATCTTCCGACGGCGCGTGAGGAAGTGAAAGCCGTGGAACAAAAAGCGAAAGAAACGGAAGGCGAGGATTTCGTCCTGCAACCTTGGGACTTCGGTTATTACGCCCATAAGCTTCAACTCGAAAAGTTCAACCTGGACGCAGAAATGCTACGCCCGTATTTCGAACTGTCCCGCGTAAAGGAAGGAGTGTTCGGACTGGCCACCCGCCTCTACGGCATCACATTTAAAGAGAACAAAGACATACCCGTTTACCATCCGGACGTGACAGCCTACGAGGTGTTTGACAAAGACGGTTCTTATCTGGCCGTGCTTTACACAGACTTCCACCCACGGAAAGGCAAGCAAAGCGGAGCGTGGATGACGTCCTATAAGGACCAATGGATAGACGAAGACGGGACAGACCACCGTCCGCACGTGTCCGTCACGATGAATCTGACAAAACCGACAGAAAGCAAGCCGGCCCTGCTCACGCTGGGCGAAGTGGAGACCTTTCTCCACGAGTTCGGACACGCCCTGCACGGTATCTTTTCCCGCACGCGCTTCGAAAGTCTCAGCGGCACCAGCGTGTACTGGGATTTTGTGGAATTACCGTCACAAATCATGGAAAACTTTGCCGTGGAACGCGATTTTTTGAATACCTTTGCCAAGCACTATCAAACCGGCGAACCGCTCCCTGACGAACTGATTGACAGAATTGTCCGAAGCCGCAACTTCAACGCCGCATACGCATGCATCCGCCAAGTCAGTTTCGGACTGCTGGACATGGCTTACTACACCATGGACCAACCTTTCGAAGGAGATGTCTTCGAGTTCGAACGGAAAGCATGGGCTGCCGCCCAGCTCCTCCCCCAGCCCGATGGCACGTGCATGAGCGTGCAGTTCGGCCACATCATGTCGGGCGGGTATGCAGCCGGATATTACAGCTATAAATGGGCAGAAGTATTGGACGCCGACGCTTTCTCCCTCTTCAAGGAAAAAGGAATCTTCAGTCAGGACGTGGCACAGCGGTTCCGCGACCACATCTTGTCAAGAGGCGGCACCGAACCTCCCATGACACTATACAAGCGTTTCCGAGGACAAGCGCCGACCATTGACGCCCTGCTGGAACGAAACGGCATAAAGCCTAAAAAATAAAACATGATGCACATGAAAGACCCGGAAGAAAGGAAACACGAATTGGACTTGCGCTATTTGCGCATGGCACAGATATGGGCTGAAAACAGCTACTGCGAACGACGCAAGGTGGGCGCCCTCATTGTCAAGAACAAAATGATCATCTCGGACGGCTACAACGGTACGCCTGCCGGCTTTGAGAATATATGCGAGGATGAAAACCATCTGACCAAGCCCTACGTGCTGCACGCCGAAGCCAACGCCATCACCAAAATCGCCCGCTCGGGCAATAACAGTGAGGGAGCCACCCTGTATGTCACCGATGCCCCGTGCATAGAATGCTCCAAGCTCATCATACAGGCAGGCATCAAGAAAGTGTTTTATGCCCGCCACTACCGGCTGACAGACGGCGTGGACTTGCTGAAAAGGGCCGGCATCGAAGTCTATTACCTGCCATTGGACGATACGACAAAAGAATCTTAAAACATAAAGATATGACTCCTAACAACTCTTCACGATTCATGCCCTTGTTCTTGGCGCTCTGCCTTGTGGCCGGCATCCTGATTGGCACATTCTATGCCAACCACTTCTCCGGCAACCGGCTGAACATCATCAACACCGGCAGCAACAAAGTGAACGACCTCATGCGCATCATCGACGACCAATACGTGGACACCGTCGACATGGCGGAGCTCGTGGAGCAAGCCATGCAGCAAATCCTCTCCGAACTCGACCCGCACTCGGCCTACATCCGTGCCAAAGACGCGGAAGCCTCGATCGAGAACCTGCGGGGCAGTTTCTCTGGCATCGGTGTCTCGTTCACCATGCAGGACGACACCGCACGCATCATCAGTGTCATCAAAGGCGGCCCGTCGGAAAAAGTCGGGCTGCAGGCCGGCGACCGCATCGTCAGCGTGGACGGGGAAACTATCGCGGGCAAGGGAATCTCGTCCGACGAGTGCATGAAAAGAATGAAAGGCGAGAAAGGCAGCAAAGTGAAACTCGGCATATATCGTCGGGGGGAAAAGCAAACGCTCTACTACACCATCATCCGTGGCGACGTTCCTGTCCACAGTGTGGAAGCCACCTACATGCTGACGCCGGAAACCGGATATATCAAAATCAATGCCTTCAGCGAAACCACCTACCCTGAATTGCTGGTAGCCTTGGCCGAACTGAATCAGCAGGGCTTCAAGGACCTTGTCATCGACCTGCGCGGCAACACGGGCGGCATCATGCAAACTGCCATACAGATGGCTAACATCTTCCTTCCGAAGAACCGCCTGATCCTCTACACCGAAGGACGGAAATCGCCCCGACAAGAATACGTCAGCGACGGACGCGGAGCCTTCCCCAACCTGCCATTGGTGGTGTTGGTGGACGAAGGGTCGGCCTCGGCCAGCGAAATATTCGCCGGAGCCATCCAAGACAACGACCGGGGCACCATCATCGGGCGCCGCTCCTTTGGTAAGGGTTTGGTGCAACAGCCCATCGAATTCCGCGACGGCAGTCTCATCCGGCTGACCATTGCACGCTATTACACGCCTTCGGGCCGCTGCATACAGAAGCCTTACGAGAAAGGGCATGGCGATGAATACGAAAACGACTTGATGGAACGCTACGAACGCGGGGAATTCTTCTCGGAAGACAGCATCAAGCAAAACGGGCCGCAATTCAAGACCCTGTTAGGAAGAATCGTCTACGGCAGCGGCGGCATCATGCCCGACATTTTCATCCCCGAGGACACGTCGGACGTGACTTCCTATTACAAAGAGGCTAACATGAGCGGCCTGATACGCTTGTTCGCCCTTGACTTCACAGACGAGCACCGCGACGAACTGAACGAACTGGAAACCAACGACGAGGTCATCAGCTATCTCGACCGCCAGAACCTGATACGCAAGTTCGCCGACTTTGCCCAAAAAGAAGGACTGAAGAAAAGGAACCTGATGCTCTACAAGTCGCGCAACTTGTTCAAACGGACCATCTACGCCCACATCATCAGTAACACGAAAGAGACGGAACAGTTCTATGAATTCATCAACCGCGACGATCCAGCCATAGAAAAAGCCGTAGAAATATTGGCCGAAGGAAAAGCTTTCCCCGAAGCGCCGCAAGAGACAGAAAACGAAAAAGATTAATCCTCTGGCCGGAGTGCCCGTAGCATCCATACTTGCCGCGGACACCCCGGCCAATACTGCAACAGTCATGGAGAAGAAAGAATTAAGGAAACTCATCGCAGAACGCAAGAACGAAGCTTCGCCGGCCGCACGGCTGGACTTGTCCGGTCCCATATTGAGAAGGCTGGCCGTCCACCCGCGTTTCATCGCGGCACAGACCGTGTTGCTCTACCACTCCCTTCCCGACGAGGTGGACACACGGGATTTCGTGCGATTTTGGAGCCTGCGCAAGCACATCCTGCTCCCCTCGGTCAGGGGTAACGAAATTGAACTGCACCGCTACTCCTCCGGCGACCAACTGGAGGAAGGCGTGTTCGGAGTGCAGGAATCCACAGGGGAAGCTTTCACCGACTACGCCGCCATCGACCTGGCCGTCATCCCGGGAGTGGCGTTCGACGCGAAAGGCAACCGCCTGGGGCGCGGGAAAGGATTCTACGACCGGCTTCTCACGCGCATGCAGGACTATCATATATATAAAATAGGTATATGTTTCGATTTCCAGAAGGTGGAGGAAGTCCCGACGGACGGACGCGACGTGCCCATGGACGAAGTGCTCTGACATAAGAAATAGACAACGGCAACTTTCTCACAATGGAAAAATCGAACCGCATCTTCTCGCTGGATTTGCTCAGGGTGGTGGCCTGCCTGCTGGTTGTTTGGCAACACACGAGCGAGTTCTACTACATCCCGTCGTCATTCCGGGTCGAAGCCAACGACAATACGTTCTGGGTTGGCATCATGACGAGCATCGCGCGCACCTCAGTCCCGCTTTTCGTCATGATTACGGGCTATTTCCTGCTGCCCGTTTCCGGAGCAGTCTCCGCGTTCTTCCGCAAACGGTTCACCCGTATCCTTTATCCGTTCATCGCATGGTGCGTCATCTATGCCGCATACTACGTGTTCTACCGGGGTGACAGCCTGCAACAGATGTGGACCAATATCCTGCACATCCCCGTCAACTTCGGCACGCAAGTGGGCCATTTGTGGTACATTTACATGCTCATCGGCCTCTACCTGCTTCTCCCCATCCTCTCGCCATGGCTACAGAAAGCTTCCAAGAGAGAACTTCAAGGCTATCTGTGCCTGTGGGGCGTGACGGCGTTGCTGCCCTACCTCCACTTGATTTTTCCCGAAATCTGGGGCGAATGCTTCTGGAATCCCAGCCCCATGCTGTATTATTTCACCGGCTTCGCCGGCTATCTCGTGGCAGGATACTACCTGAAGACTTACGGCCCGTTGCGCCCGTCCGTCGCCACCCTTCTGCTGTTGGGCGGATATGCCGTCACGGCCATCGTCTTCTGCTCCCGCATCCACGAGGCGGAATGGATCAACGAACTGGAACTCAGCTGGGGATTCTGCACGCTCAACGTAGCCGCAGCCGCAACGGGCATCTTCTCGCTGTTCCAATCGCTCTCCTGCAAGGGGGGAGAACACCAGCCGGTCGGCCGCCTCATCGGACACATGTCCCAACTGTCGTATGGCATCTACCTGGCACACATCATCGTCCTCAATGCCTACCACGACTTGTTTGCCCGCATCTCCAGCGCTCCCGTAGCCATCCCCCTCATCGCCTTCTGCACCCTCGCCACCACATACGTTGCGGTGTGGCTGCTGAGCTTGTTGCCCGGCCGTAAATATTGGTTGGGCTAACGGCACAACGGCCTCAGCAGAACACGATGTTCTGGATGACCTGCGCCCCGACGCGCCCGTTCAGCTTGCGCACAATCGCTTCGCGGTTCATCAGCAGGTTGGCTTTGAGGGCTGGCGATTTGAGACGCACGTACAACGTCTGGTTCTTGACGAACGCATCGCCCGTATAACGGGCCACAACGGGCCCCATGACTTCCGCCCATGCCGCCACCATGCGTGTCTCGTTCAGTGGCGTTTCCAATCCTTCTTGCCTGAGATATTGCCGAAGGATGTCGCCGATGCTTTCCGCCTTGTTCCACCTCATGGCTTCACTTCTCCCTTCTCCACGTAAAATAGTTTATAGTCATTGTCCATCTTCTCCAGGATTCGGTCCAGATGGTCACGATTCGTGTCCGTCACGAAAATCTGCCCGAACTGCTCTCCCGAAACCAACTTGACAATCTGTTCCACGCGGTCGGCATCGAGCTTGTCGAATATGTCGTCCAGCAGGAGCAACGGAACGGTGCGGCTCCCCGTCCGGCGCAGGAAATCGAACTGCGCCAGTTTCAGGGCTATCAAGTAGGTTTTGTTCTGCCCCTGCGAGCCTTCGCGCTTGATGGGGAAGCCGCCCAACGTCATCTCCAAGTCATCCTTGTGTATGCCGTGCAGCGAATATCCCATGACCCGGTCTTTCGCCCGGTCGCGGCGTATGACTTCCAGCAAGTCGCCCCTCTGTCCGTGCGACACGTACTGCAGCCCCACCTCTTCCTTTCCCTGCGAGATGCGGGAATAAAAGTCCTGGAATACGGGAATGAATTCCTCCACATACGCCTTGCGCTTCTCGTAAATCGTCGTGCCCTCCTGCGCCATCATTTCCTCCCACACCCGCATCAGTTCCTCGTCGGGCTCTTCTTCCTGCTTGAGCAACACATTACGCTGCTGCAGTGCCTTGTTGTAACGAGTCAGCGCCTCGAGATATTCGTGGTCGTATTGCACGATGACCATGTCCATGAAGCGCCGCCTCTCCTCGCTGCCCCCGGCAATGAGAGCCGCGTCGGCGGGCGTCACCAGCACGAGCGGAATCAGCCCAATGTGCTCCGACAGGCGCTTGTATTCTTTCTTGTTCCGCTTGAAACTCTTCTTCTGCCTGCGCTTCAATCCGCAATACACCACCTCCGGCTCCCCGTTCTCGCGCTCATATTCTCCCTGCAGCATGAAAAACTCTTCGCCATGCCGGATGTCCTGCGAGTCCACGGCGTTCGTGGCGCTTTTGCAAAACGACAGGAAATACACGGCGTCCAGCAAATTGGTCTTCCCCACACCATTGTGCCCGATGAAACAATTCATCTTCGGCGAGAATTCCAACTCGGCCTGCGCAATGTTCTTATAATTCAAAACAGAAATTTTCTTCAATATCATCCGTCGGTTTCCCCTTGATTAGCCTTGCAAAATTAAAGTTTATCCATCAATCCTTAAAAATAATAGCCCATAAATTTCATCAAACGAGAGAAAATAGCTACTTTTGCTCCGCTTTCCCCGTGGCGTCTGCCGCAACGGGCCAATAACTTGGGAAATAACAATAAACCATCAAATAAAATGACGAACAAAAAGACACATCGCGACTCTCTGAACGTGGAAGAAACGCTGATTTCTTCCGAGGCTTTCATCGAAAAATACAAGAAGCCCATTATGTACGCATTCATTGCCATCATCGTGTTGGTTGCCGGATACTTCCTTTACAGGAATTTCGTGACGAAGCCGCGCGAGGAAAAGGCAAACGAACTGATATTCAAAGGACAGCAATATTTCGCCACGGACGACTATGAGAAGGCCCTGAACGGCGACGGGCAGGGATTCCCCGGATTCGTGAAGCTCGCGGACGACTACGCAAGCACCAAGGCCGGCAACCTGGCACAACTCTACGCCGGGCTGAGCTATGCCAAGACCGGAAAATATCAGGAAGCCGTCAACCGGCTGGAAGGCTTCAAGGATTGTGGCGATGCCATGATTTCACCCGCCGCCTGGGGGGCGCTGGGCAATTGCTATGCTGAATTGGACCAGCTGGACAAGGCTACCGCCACCCTGCTGGAAGCCGCACGCAAGGCCGACAACAACACGCTTAGCCCGCTCTACCTGCTCCAGGCCGGCGAAATCTTCGAATCGCAGGGCAACAAGGAAAAGGCATTGGAATGCTACAACGAAATCAAGTCGAAGTACGTGAATTCCATGCAGTATGCCGACATTGACAAATATATCGAACGCGCCAGCAAATAACCGCCGCGCGGGAAAGGAGAGAGGAAGGAAATGGCTACAGCTTTGCACAACTTGTCCGACTACGACCCTGCCGCCGTACCCTCGGCCAAAGGCATGAAGTTTGGCATCGTGGTCAGCGAATGGAACCACAACATCACCGGCACACTGCTGCAGGGCGCACACGACACCTTGCTGAAGCAGGGGGTGAAAGAGGAAGACATTCTCATCAAAACCGTGCCCGGCAGCTTTGAGCTCATCTTCGGCGCCGCGCAAATGGTGAAAAGCGGAAAAGTGGATGCCGTCATCGCCATCGGTTGCGTCATCCGCGGAGACACGCCCCACTTCGACTACATCTGCCAAGGCACCACACAGGGATTGGCCGAACTGAACGTCACGGGCGACATTCCCGTCATCTACGGACTGCTCACATGCAACAACCTGCAACAGGCACAGGACCGTGCCGGCGGCATCTTGGGCAACAAAGGAGACGAGTGTGCCGTGGATGCCATTAAGATGGTCGACTATCGGCGAAAAATAAGACAATAAGCGGGCTTGGCATTACGGGCCCTCCGCAATGTCAGAAAGTAACCTGCGGAAAGTATTCGAATACTCTGCGGAAAGTACTGCGGTACTTTCCGCAGAGTACTTTTTTATATCCTGCAACAGCATTCTCCTTTTTGAAGACAATCATGACACACCAAGCGCAGGCCATTGCTTCTTTCCCCCACTTGCCGTTTTGAATGCACCTTGTCGTATGGGAAAACAAAATGGCGCACAGAGGAACGCCTGAAGCCGGGCAACGACAAAGAGTTCAAGGAAAAACTCGCAAACCAAAGGAAACGGCTGTCGTTTCGTCAGCCAATACCATACAAATGAAACGCCAAGCTATCCCGCACGCTCAACCGCGAACGGAACGCACAAACTTACACACCCGTTTTCTCTTCCGCAATCAACCTTCCCGCAAAAGCCCGCGAAGGTCGTCCATGATACCGACGTGGGGATAGGCAGCCAGCTCGGCGCGGGTAGTCGTGCCGTGCAGCACGCCGGCGAAGTCCACTCCGGCGGCCTGGGCCGTTTCGGCATCCACCACGCTGTCGCCAATGTAGAGGGTGTCCTGCTTCGCATGTCCGGAACGGGCGATGGCCGCCAGCAATCCCTCCGGTGCGGGCTTGGGCGCCTGCACGTCCTCACCGCCCACGATGAAATCCACCAAGCCCGTCTGGCCACGTTGTTCCAACAGGTCAAGGATGCGATAGCGGAACTTCGTGGAAACGATGCCCAGCGACGCTCCGCCGGCTTTCAATGAGCGCAACACCTCCACCGTTTCGGGGAAAAGGAAGGTGTTGACCGTCATGTGCGTGTCGGCTTCTTTCATGTATTCGCGCTTGTAAGCCGCCAGGGTCTCCATGTCGTTGATGCCCGTCAGGATGGAGAACGACTGCTCCAATGTCTTCCCGATGGTGCGCTTGATGGACATTTCCGTCACATCAGCATAGCCATGGCGGTCCAGCACATGGCGGAAACACGTCACGATGCCGCGCGAAGAGTCCACCAACGTATAGTCAAAATCAAAAACGTAAGTCTTATAGCGTTTCATTCCACATTGCCTTTCTGAGATTCAAACAAGTCCAGCCGGTTTCTCCGCGCTTCGTCCAGCGACACGGTTTCTGTACGCCGCCCGGCGGCGCGCTCGCGCAGTTCCTGTTGCTCCGCCTCCAACCCGGCCACGGCCTCTTCCCGTGTGTCGGGATTCAGGAAACGGGCGGCGGTGAGCGCGTTCTGCGAGGCATCCTTCATCCAGATGACCGGGCCTCCATAGACGGGCGCTATCTTGAGCGCCGTGTGCAGCCGGCTCGTCGTGGCCCCGCCAATCATCACGGGCACCGACACTCCAGCCCGCTTCAGCTCCGTGACCACATGCACCATCTCTTCCAGGCTGGGCGTAATCAGACCGCTCAGCCCAATCAGGTCGGGATGCAGCTCCAGAGCCTTCGCCACGATGTCCTCGGCCGGCACCATCACCCCCAAATCCACAATCTCATAGCCGTTGCAGGCCATGACCACCGAAACGATGTTCTTGCCGATGTCGTGCACGTCGCCCTTCACCGTGGCCACCAGTACGAGCCCGGCCCGGGCCGCACCTTCTTTCTTCTCGGCTTCGATGCGGGGCTGCAGTATGCCCACGGCCTTCTTCATCGTGCGGGCCGTCTTCACCACTTGGGGCAAGAACATTTTCCCGGCCCCGAACAGCTCTCCCACGGTGTTCATGCCTCGCATGAGCGGTCCTTCTATGATGTCGACGGCATGGGGATAAAGGCCGGTCGCCCCGGCCGCCTCGTCCAGGTCTTCCTGCAGATAGGTGTCGATGCCTTTCACCAACGCGTGCTGCAGGCGCTCGTCCACGCTTCCGGCACGCCAGGCATCCGCCTTCGCCGCTCCTTCGGCCTGCCCGCCGGTTTTCGCGGCGTCGGCCTCAGCTTTCAACTGTCCGGCCAAGGCAATCAACCGCTCTGCGGCATCGGCACGGCGGTTCAGCACCACGTCCTCCACCGCTTCCAACACATCCGCCGGCAGGTCGGCATACATCACGCTTGCCGCGGGATTCACGATGCCCATGTCCATCCCCGCCGCACAGGCGTGATAGAGGAAGACGGCGTGCATGGCCTCGCGGATATAATTGTTTCCCCGGAACGAGAACGAAAGGTTGCTCACTCCCCCGCTCACGTGCGCCCCGGGCAGATTTTCCCGAATCCAGGCTGTGGCACGGATAAAGTCCACCGCATAACGGTCGTGCTCCTCCATGCCGGTGGCAATGGCCAGCACGTTGGGGTCGAATATGATGTCGTGGGGATTGAAACCGACGCGCTCCACCAGCAAGCGGTAGGCGCGGGCGCAGACTTCTATCTTGCGCTCATAGGTGTCGGCCTGCCCGCGCTCGTCGAAAGCCATCACGATGACCGCCGCCCCGAGGCGCTTCACCTCGCGGGCATGCGCCAGGAATACTTCTTCGCCCTCCTTCAAGGAGATGGAATTGACAATACCCTTTCCCTGCACGCACTTCAGCCCCGCCACGATGACCTCCCACTTGGAAGAGTCGATCATGACCGGCACGCGGGAAATCTCCGGTTCCGAAGCCAGAAGGTTCAGGAATCCCACCATCTCCTCGCGGGCGTCCAGCAGTCCGTCGTCCATGTTGATGTCCACCACCATCGCGCCGTCCTCCACCTGTTTGCGGGCAATGTCCAGCGCCTCGTCGTAGTGCTTCTCCTTGATGAGCCGCAGGAACTTGCGCGAACCGGCCACGTTGCAACGCTCGCCCACATTCACGAAACGCATTTCCGGCGTCAGTTCGAAAAGTTCCAGTCCGCTCAGGCACAACGTGGCGGGCCTCTCCACCGGAACGTGGGGCCGGCCCTGCGCGGCTAGGTCCGGGAAGCGGGCGATGTATTCGTCCGTCGTCCCGCAACAGCCGCCAATGATGTTCACCCATCCCTCGTCGACAAAGTGTTTCATCTCTCCGGCCATCTGCTCGGGCGTCTGGTCATACTGCCCCATGCTGTTGGGCAATCCGGCGTTCGGATAGACCGATATATAATAAGGTGATCGGCGCGCCAGAGTTTCCACGAACGGAATCAGGTCGTGCGCCCCGAAAGAACAATTCAAGCCCAAAGAGAAGATGTCGGCATGCGCCACCGAAGCCATGAACGCCTCCAACGTCTGTCCGGAAAGCGTGCGCCCGCTCTTGTCCGACACGGTGACGGACAACATCAGCGGCACCCGGCGCCCGGCAGCCTGCATGGCATCCTCCGCCGCATAGAGCGCGGCCTTGGCGTTCAGCGTGTCGAATATGGTTTCAATCAGGAAGGCGTCCACTCCGCCCTCGAGCAATGCTTCCATCTGTTCCCGGTAGGCCGCAGCCAGCTCGTCGAACGTCAGGGAACGGAAGGCCGGATCGTTCACGTCTGGGCTCATGGAACACGTCTTATTGGTGGGCCCCACGGAGCCGGCCACGAAGCGCGGCTTGTCGGGCGTCTGCGCCGTAAACTCGTCCGCCAACGCCCGGGCCATGCGGGCCGCCGCAAGGTTGATGTCGCGGCAATAAGCCTCGGTGTGGTAGTCGGCCATCGAGATGCGCTGCGCGTTGAAGGTGTTGGTCTCGATGATGTCCGCCCCCGCCGCCAGGTATTTGCGGTGAATGTCCTGCACCACGTCGGGACGGGTCAGGCACAAAAGGTCGTTGTTGCCGGCCATCAGGCCCGGCACGTCCCTGAACCGTTCGCCACGGAAGTCGGCTTCCGACAAGCCGTAACGCTGTATCATGGTGCCCATCGCGCCGTCCAGCACCAGAATCCTATCCTTGATTGCTTCTTGTAATGTCATCCTCAAAAAAACTGCTAATACCTTTTGATCTGGCGGTCCATCTCGCGCCGGTCTTCTTTCTCCTTCAGGGTCTGCCGCTTGTCGTATTCCTTCTTGCCGCGGCACAGGTAGATGTCCAGTTTTGCCCGCCCGTTCTCGTCGATGAAGAGCAACGTGGGCACTATGGAGAAGCCCGGGGCTTTCATCTCCTGCTGCAACTTGCGTATTTCGCTGCGGTTGAGCAACAGCTTGCGGTCGCGGCGGGTGGTATGGTTGTTGTACGACCCGTATGAATACTCCGCCACGTACATGTTCTTCACCCATATCTCACCGTTGTGGATATAGCAAAACGTGTCCACCAGGCTGGCCTTGCCCGCCCTGATGGACTTGATTTCCGTTCCGGTCAGCACGATGCCGGCCGTGTATTTATCCAGCAGCAGGAAGTCGAACGACGCCCGCTTGTTCTTGATATTGACCGATTTGGTCTTGCTTTTCTTTTCTGCCATTTCCTTTTCTTTACTCCTTCACTATCTCGGCAAACTGCTCGAGATGCTCATCTACATAGCGCGCCAAGGTCTCCGTCACCTCCTCTTCCATCTCCACGAACTTGTCGTCCAGCTCGTCAAACTTGGGATAAGCCTCGAACAAGGCCATGAAGTCCTCGTCCGAACGCTCGCGCGTCAGCTCTTCCTTGTGGCGGACATACAGTTTATGGCCCTTGTTCACCAACTTGGCCAGTTCCGTGGCGCCCATCATCCGCATGGCCTTGGCAAACGGGTTGTTGAAGAAGAAGGGGCCGTAACCGTTATAAATCAACTGGATGAAGCCTCCGTCCATCACTTCCTCGCGGAAGATGGAGTAGGCCAGCAAGGAGATTTGCTCCCCGTTGAGCATCCCCATGTTCTCCGCGTTCAACTCCCCGCCGATGACTTCCTTGTAGCGGTCGATGAAGACCTGCAGGAATTCGTCCATCCCTTGCCCCGCCGCTTCGCGCAGCCGGGCGTCGCTGATTGTTATTGCTTTTTGTTCCATGCTTTGATTCTTAGTTTGCAAAGATACGATTATTATTCCTTTTAAAGCTTGGGATTTCCGAATAAAATCATCAACCGCGAAGGAAAAAACGGAATCATGGCTGCCCGACAAAAGTTTTCGGAGGAGGGCAAATCCCCGCCGCGCCGCGCGGAGTCCACCAGCGTACCTTGCGGAGCGTACTTGAGTACTTGCCGCAGAGTACTCGAGTACTCTCCGCAGAGTACAATCCGGAACTCCGCAAGGCAGTTGTCCGCCTTCTGCCGGCCAGGGCTCTTGATTCAGGCAAGCAACCGTCTTTCCGCAAGCACAAAATAATACGCTTAAAGGCTTGGATTTATCAAATAAAATCAGCAACTTTGAAGAAAAACAAGAATAATCATCAGCATCATGGCAAAGTGGCTCCTCCTTTTCCTCCTGACGGCCTGCATCGGACAAGCCGCAGCAGATGCACAAGACTTACGGCTCAAGGCACGAAACTACCGATTGGAATTTACCCGACAGCCGGAGGGCTACGGCATCCGCATCTGCCATGGGAAGCAGATGTTGTTTGCCCAAAACCGTCCCTTGCAGCTTATCCTCTTCTCTCCGGAAGCAGTTTCCGTGCCCTGCGGGGAAACGGCTTACGGTTCCGCCTATGCCCTTGTGGAGAGCACGGACGAAGGCATCATGGCCAGCGGAAAAATCCGCACGCCGCAAGGCACAACGGTGGAGTTTGAAGACTTATACGAAGAAACGGAAGGCGGCTTCACCTTGCGCAGGAAAGTGGAAATACAGGAAACGCAGGAAGAAGGGAAAGGGTTTGCCACCACATATTCCATCGGCTCCTGCCTGCCATCGCCCCCTCCCGCCGCCTATGAATACTTCATCCCCTCCATCCTCTACCGCAACACGGAAGAAATGCACCCGCAGGCCATCGCGGCCGACTTGGACGTGGAACGCATGTACGTGAAGGAAACACGCACCGGCATCCCGCTGGCCATGGCGCGCGACACGGCCAGCGGCTTCCAGATTTCACTGTTTCACCACCCCGACATTGACGCGGCAGGACAGCCCAACGGTGGCCGGCCGGGCATCATCGGAAACGACATCCGCTTCGGCGCCATCGGCTATTGCTTCTCCCCCGTACTGTCCGTCGACTTCCGGTTCCCTTGCGCCGAAGGGCCCAGAAGCTACGAGCCACGCCCACGGAATGCAGCCCCGACACCATGGAACGGCCGCTACCACAAGCTGCAACCCGGAGCCACACAGGCATACACGCTGTCTATCTTCCCCGACCGGCAAGCCACGTTCCAGGACGGGATGCAGGCCGCTTACCTGCAAGCCTTCGCGCAAATGCGCCCGCCCATCGCCGACATCTGCATGGACAGCATCTATGCCTACAACCTGCAAATCTTCCGCTCCGAGTGCCGGCTATACGGAACAGGGAAAATCCGGGCGGCCGGACTGCCTTGGTCGCTCGACCTGCCCGACGGCACCAACCGCGAAGGCGTGTCGTTCCAGATGGGCTTCGTCGGACAACAAATCGCCGTGGGCTACCATCTTTTACGGTTTGGCCTGCAACACAAAGACAGCAAAGCAAAGAAGCAAGGAGAAGCTATCATAGATTTCTGGACATCGCCCTCCATCATGGACACCTACTTCCCTACCGTATGGTGGGACCCGGCCAACGACGAACTGGCCGGAAGAAGACGGAATTATCCTTGTTTCCTCCGCTGCATGGTGGACGGCATGGAAGGCTTGCTTGACGCCTGCCGCACGGCAGAAGCCTACGGACAGCCGCATCCGCAATGGGAAGCCGCATTGGAGAAAACCGCCCGCCATCTTGTAGCGAAACAGGAAACGGACGGTTCATTCCGCCGCGCCTACCGGACTGACGGCAGCGTGGAAACCGGAGGCGACCGCAACACACGGGGGGATTCCAAACTCAACACGCCCGTCGCCATACGTTTCCTGGCCAAGATGTATCACCGAACGGGAGACATTGATTACAGGAACGCCGCACTGAAAGCTGCCGAGTTCTCCTACACGGAGCTATACCAAAAACTTGGAAAGTATGTGGGCGGGACACCCGACAACCCCAACACCGTGGACAAGGAAGCGGCCATATTCGCCCTCTATGGTTTCAACGCGGCATACGGACTGAGCCGCGACAAAAAGTATCTCAGAGCCGCGGAGCACGCGGCTTGTTGCGCCATGAGTTGGGCGTATTGCTACGATTTCGCCGTCCCCAACCGGAGCGAGGCCGACCGCCGCCGGAATCCTTTCGCACATGGCGGGACATCCGGATTTTCCATCATCTCCACCGGACATTCCGGAGCCGACAACTTCATCGCTTACCTCTATTATGAAATGTATAAGCTGTACGTCACAACCGGGAAAGACACTTACCGGGACATGGCACTCTTCCTGCAAAACAACACCAAAAGTTGTACGGACTTCGACGGACGGATGGGATACAAATACCGGGCGTTCATGCCCGAAGCCACCAACATAGCCGACTTGGCCTTCCGGTCCGTCGGGCTCTGGCTCCCCTGGTCGGGCATCGCCAACATCGAGCCCATCGCGCAAATGGAAGAAACCTTCGGCAAAAGCGACATCCGCCGAATCAAAGACAACCTGAAGACGCTACGGGAGAAACTGGCGGAGCATGAGGAAAGGCATTATGCCCGTCCCGCACGTTAAAAAACAAATCATGGGATTCCATGCAAGCATGCAGCTCCGATGCCTGCGATGAAGGAAGGAAAGGGGGATGCCTGTTCCCTCATCCCCCATACAACAAAGAAACAATCATGGCCGCCAATGACAACAATGGCCAGCCCGGCCTTGCCATTAAGCCATTTTGCCCGTAGACAGTTCCTTTTCAAGATATTCATACACGTAAGCCGTGCTCTGTGCATAAAGCCCCGTGCGTGGATTGGACAAACGGCCATAAGTGTCCGAAGTGTAGAGCGTGCGCATGGCTTCTTCCATACTCATGCCATGCTCCACCATCAACAGAAGCACAATATCCTTGGATATTTCTTCCACCATGAAAGTCTCCTTAGTCATAACGCTTGTATTTTGGTTAAGTAACGAATGGATTTCTCCGTGCCGAAAAAATATTGCATGGTCCTGCCCTTCATGTATTTCAATTCTTCCATAAACTTATCCATGTCAATCAACCCAGAGACGTAACGACGTATCTGATATCCCACGGCATCGTCGGCAATCGGACCGATGACGATATCATAGCCATGCGCCTGTATGCGTGTCCGATTGCGCCGGTTCATCAAAACAAACTCCGCCCACTCTTTGCTATAAGACTGAAATTCGAGTATACGCAAATCCGGGTCGTTCATACACTCCATGCCAAGCTCATACACATTCAGCGTGGGGATTCCCACACCCAACTGTTCCGTCTTCCTCTCTGCCAGTTCGCGGGCTTGTTCCTTGTCAGCCGACAAATAGAAACCACAGCCGAAGTCCTTCCCGACTTTGGATAGAGAAAGGTCTATTTCCCCGATTTCCACATTGGAACCATGATACAGAATCATACCAACCCACCTCCTTTCCGATGACAATAGGTGGTAAGGTCCTCCACCACATCCTCGAATGGGATTGTATGCTCCACATTGTAGAACCGATTCAAGAAATCAAGCCCCTTGAAACGCTCCAAATAACGGTACGCCTGTGCATTGCTCAACGAATGTGCTGAGGCAAACTCGCTGATTACAGCAATGATATAGGCTACCTTATCTTTTATTTCCTGATTCACATCCATCACGTCTGGCTGTTAGGTTATACATGGACAAAGATACGCTTTTTGCCCCTAAAGCCCTCATTGTTTTTCAAAAAAACGCACTTGTCATCATTCTTTTGCAGCAATAATAAATGAAGCAGTCCGTCACTAACATCTAACCCATCGCACAAATGGAAGAAACCTTCGGCGAAAGCGACATCCGCCGAATCAAAGACAACCTGAAGACGCTACGGGAAAAACTGGCGGAGCATGAGGAAAGGCATTATGCCCGCCCCGCACGTTAAAAAAAGCAAATGCTCTTGTTCGTTCCGCACAATGCGCTTATCTTTGCGGTGTACTATTAAACTAACACACCTGAAACCATAAAAGACAAGAAGCTTATGATAACCATCGACCATCTCTCTTTCGGATATTCCAAACGGAAAAGCCGCGTGTTCAACGATTTCTCCCTCAACCTGCAGGAGGGCAACGTGTATGGCCTGTTAGGAAAGAACGGAGCCGGGAAGTCCACCCTGCTCTACCTGATGACGGGACTGCTCACCCCCGTGGCCGGGGAAGTGCGCCTCAACGACGTGAACGTCCGCCGCCGGTTGCCTGAAACGCTCAGCGACTTCTACTTCATCCCCGAAGAATTCGACCTGCCGGACTACTCATTGGAAAAGTATGTCCGCCTGCATGCTCCCTTTTATCCGAAGTTCGACCACGAGAACCTGCGAAGCAACCTGCAGATGTTCGGCATGACGGAGGGCATCAAGCTCGGCGAACTTTCCATGGGACAGAAAAAGAAAGTGCTGTTCTGCTTCGCCCTCGCCACCCGCACCTCGTGGCTCATCATGGACGAGCCCACCAACGGCATGGACATCCCCGGCAAGAGCCAGTTCCGCAAGCTGCTCATCCGCGAGATGAACGAGCAACGCGGCGCCGTGATTTCCACACACCAGGTGAAGGACGTGGAACAACTGCTCGACCACATCGTCATCATCGAGAAGGGGAAAGCGCTCGTCGACGCCTCGACCTCGGACATCTGCCGGAAGCTATACTTCACTCCCTCCGCCAACGAAGAGGAAGCCCGACAAGCCTATTTCGCCCAGCCCTCGCCCCATGGCTACTCCGCCATGCTGCCCAACCCTGACGGACGGGAATCGGAAATGGACATCGAGCTGCTTTTCAACGGCGCGCTGGCGCATCCGGAAAAGCTCGGCCAGTTGTTGAACCCTCAAAAATAAAAAGCCATGTCATTGCCATCTTTCAACGGCAGACGGTTCGCCACCCTGCTCCGCAAGGATTGGACAGAGAACTGGAAGCAGAACATCCAGACATTTCTCCTCCTTTATGCCGGACTGGCCACCTACTTCTGCTTCTGCACCCTGCCGGATGCTCGGCATGCCCACCGGCTCATGCTCCACGCCCATTCGCCCGAAGAAACAGCCGAATGGCAGACCATCGCAGCCCGGATAGCCGCCGGCATAGACAACAGTTGGGAGAACATGGACACGCTCATCCACTGGATACCGTTCCTTTTCGTCCTCCTCTCGGGAAGCGTTTATACAGGCCGTTATACGAAAAACGACCGCATCCGGAACCTCACGCTGCCGGTTTCGGCGTCCGAGACGTTTCTGCTGCGGTTCGTCCGCACAGTGCCGCTCTTGCTCTTCGGCTCCCTTGCGCTGTTCCTGGCGGCCGACTACACCCGTGTGTTCGTCTGCAACGCCCTCTATCCGGGCTTGCACTATGCCTCCCCGCAGTTTTCATTCGCGCATTTCCACGACACGCAATGGATGTGGGCCAACACGACGCTCTTGGCCGCCGTCCTTTTCATCCAGTCCGTCTTTGTCGCAGTCAGCGAAACGCGCACGCTGTGGCCCACCATCTTGGGTTACCTTCTCATTCTCCTGGTACCTTTTGCCATGTCATTCTCCGGATTCCTCTATAAAAGACAACGGCTGTTGGACAACCTGATGCAGGACACCGACTTCCTGCTCGGCTGGACTCTCTTCTTCATCGCCGGCTTCATCCTGAACTGGTATCTGGCCTACCGCCACCTGCGGCAAGCCGACCTGACTTATTGCAAACTCTCAAAAGAATAGCCCCATGCAGACCTCTTCTTCATTCCACTATCCCCGCTTCGCCGCCTTGGTCCGCCAGGACTATGGCGAAAGGCGGATGTCCTATTGCTTTTTCCTGCTCGGCGCCTACCTCATCTCCGCCATCGCCCTCACGGCCGGCAGCATAGAGATTTACCGGAACACGCTGCCCGTCATCGACGTGTTCTACCAGCGCGGAGCGCTTCAACCCGGTGCGGACCCGGGATGGAACGTCGGCAAACAATACCTGACCGTGGCGTTCTTCGTCTTCATGCTGCTCTCCGTCAACGTATTCCGCACCCGCGCCCAAACGCGTCGGGAAAACATCCGCGCCCTGCTCCTTCCCGCCGCCACGGCGGAGAAGTTCATGCGTTGGTGGCTGTATGCCGTCCCGTTCTCACTGGCCGCTTTCGCCGTCATTTTCCTCGCCGCCGACTTCACGCGCATCCTCATCTGCCGTTCGGTTTTTCCCGGAGCCGACTTGTCCCTTCCCCTTTTCCTCGACCCGGACTTGCGCAAAGGCGAGGGCACCCCGCTGATTTTCCAGGCACTGTTCACCCTCACCCTGCTGGGGCAGTCCATCGTGGGCCTCACCGGCACGCTGAAGACGAAGCCCACCCGTTTTCTCTGGCGGGTCTGCATCCTGGCATTGCCCGTCATCCTCGTCTACAGTGTTGCCGGCTTCATGCGGGTCTACCCTTCTGTCATGGACGCAGCCACGCCTTGGCTCTCCGTCTGGCACACCTTCTTCCTCGCCCTGACCGTCCTTTGCTGGTACGCCGTCTACCGGCGGCTCGTGCGAAGAGACCTCCAATATTGTCCCCCATCCCAATCCTCTGCAGCATGAACTTCAAAGAAAGCAAACCCATCTACCTGCAAATCGCCGACCGCATCTGCGACGAGATCCTGCAAGGGCGCTACGCCGAGAACGGGCGCATCCCGTCGGTGCGCGAATATGCCGCCACCGTGGAAGTCAACGCCAACACGGCCATGCGGTCGTACGACTTCCTGCAGTCGTGCGGCGTCGTCCGCATCCAGCGCGGCATCGGCTACTTCGTGGAACCGGGCGCGGCCGACCGCATCCGCTCCTTCCGCCGTGAAGCCTTCATGAACGAAGAGTTGCACGACTTCTTCCGCCAAGCCCGCTCCATCGGCATCACGGCCGACGAACTGGCCGCGCTCTATCGGCAGTATTGCGAAAAAGACCATTCGTTCCAATGATTATCAACCCATAAGTATCGGAAAGATGAACACCTCACACTTCCATCCGGCACGCTTCCGGGCCTTTGTCCGAAAAGACTTCCGCGAGCACCTCGCCCCCGCCCTCGGCGCCGGCCTCATCCTCTATCTCGCGATGGCCACAGCTTTCGTCTGGTTCGACCTCCGCGCCAAGAGCCGTTTCCTGCAAGAGCTTCCGGCCAGCGTCAACGGAGGCGAAGCTCCGAACCCGCTTCGCGACCTCATCATGGAAGAAGCCTTGCAAGGAACAGACCAACAGTGGTACGCCATCGGCACGCTCACCACCCTGTTTTTCTGCCCCTTCATGGCCTTCGCCGGCAGCCGCTTCCTGCGGGAGTCCCGCCGCAGGAGGGGCTATGCCCGGTTCCTGACCCTCCCGGTGTCGCCCGCCGAGCGTTTCGCCGGGCGCGCCTTGTGCCTCCTGCTGCTGTCGCTGGCGGTGTTCTGTTGCTCTACCCTGCTGGCCGACCTCACCCGCGTGGGCGTCACCCGCTGGATGTATCCCGAGATAGCGCTCTCCTTTCCTGTCCCTTGGTGGTCGGGCGAAGGCTATTTCCTGCCCGAGATGTTCCTTTGCGGCATCGCGTTCCATGCCCTCTTCGTCCTCGGAAGCACCTATTGGCCCCACGGCCCCTTCCGCAAGACGGCGGGCGCCTACCTGCTGTCGGCCTCCCTCCTTGCCACGGCCTACATCATCAGCGTGAGCAGCCTCCAGCCCGAATACGGGCATCACCCCATGCCCGGCAACTGGCAGGCATTCTGGCTCTACGGGGTGAACGCCTTCTGCATCCTGTTCTGCTATGCGCTGGCCTACTTCCGACTGAAGCATGCCGCCCTGCTCCCTTCGTGGAACGACCGGACTACGCGGGCCGTCCTTGTGGCCTTCGCCCTCGCCCTCGTCCTTTGCGTCGCCGTCCCCCACTACAACATACGGCACTTCCCTTATCACCCCACCCCTGCACCGCCATTCCCATTCATGGGACTGCCGCCGCAGGACTGAAAAACATTGTCTCACCCTCAAAACCTGTAAACCATGAACCCAAACCCATTCAACACCGAACGCTTCCTCCTCTACCTGCGCAAGGACTGGATCGAGAACCGCCTGCAATTCCTCTACGACCTCATCCTGCCCTACGGCATCCTGAGCCTGCTGTTCGTCTGGATCGACTTCACCAAGACGGCCCCCGTGGTGCGCGCCCTGCAAGACGTGGCACAGGGCTTGAAGACGCGCAACAACAGCTACCAGGTCATCCTGGAAGAAGCCGCACAAGGAACCGACCGTAGCTGGGAATCCATCGCCTTCACCACCATCGCCTGCCTCACGTTTTATCTGGCCTTCACGGGCAGCACGTTCTTCCTTTCGTCCAAGCACCGGCGCGACTACATCCCCGAGCTGACCCTCCCGGCCACCACGCTGGAGAAAGCGCTAGCGCGCTGGCTCCGCACGGTGCTCCTCCCCCTGCCGTTGTTCATGGCAGGCGCCGTGCTGGCCGACTACACGCGCATCGGCGTCGCCCACCTGCTTTTCCCCGAGGTGTCGCTGGCCTTCCCGGTCCCGTGGACGGGCTCCTGCAGCTTTTTCCTGAACAAGGGTCTTCCGCAGGCCTACGCCCTGCAGGCGCTGTTCATCCTGGGCGCCACCTATTGGCGCAAGAAACCTTTCCCCAAGACGCTCTGCGCCGTGCTGCTCCTTGCCATGTTCTATTATGGTGTCTACTATTGCAACGTGGTGTTCTTCATCGGCCCGGAATACGGCTACCATTCCGCTCCCCACCGCTGGTTCTACGGCTGGTGGTTCGGCCTTGCCGTCTTCCTTTTCCTGCTGGGCTACGTCCTGGCCTATCTCCGCATGCGGCGGGCCAGCCTCCGCGTCGACTGGAAGGACGGGACGACCTTGGCCCTCCTCGTCGCCGTCCTGCTCGGGTTGGGCCTTTGCCTGTGGATGCCCCACCACGTGGTGGCGCACTTCGGATTCAACTGAAAAATGCCCCTGCTCAGCAGTTCGTCCGCGCGACCGACAGGGCCTCACGGTCGCGCAGAATGCCGTCCATCTCGCCTTTTGTCCAGTCAATCAAACCGTTCAGATGCGGCAAAAGGGAGTGTCCCCGGGCCGTCAAAGAGTATTCCACCTTTGGCGGCACTTGGGCATACACCTTCCTGCTGACCAGCCCGTCTTCTTCCACGTGCGGAGCGTGACGGTCAGCATCTTCTGAGAAATGTCCGGAATCATGCGATGCAATTCCCCAAAACGCATCACCGGGAACTGCTCCAAAGTAAAAAGAGTCAGGATGGACCACTTGTCACAGATACGGGCCAACACATTCCGTATCGGGCAGTCCTTGATATAAATCTCCTCGTTCAGTCTGCTTGCTTCCATTACTTTTCGTCTACTACTCTACAAAAGTAAGTAAAAGGCCGGGAAGGCACAATGCCACGCTCGGGGAAAAGTTTAAAATATAGTCAAAAGGGGAAGAAGGAACACGCTCATAACCAACAATGGTTTCCTCGCAGTAAGTATCTGACCGGCTGTTAACTACTTGTTTTCTAAAAGAATATTTCAGAACTTTGCAGCGTAAACATTTAAAGAACAGAAACATGAAAAAAGTTGTATTAATCGGTGTGAGCGGATTCGTAGGAAACGCTATCTTGAATGAGTTGTTAGAAAGAGGCCACGAGGTGACCGCCGTCGTGCGTCATCCCGAGAAAGTGAAAGCGGAAAACCCGCGGCTGTCTGTCGTCGGCATGGACGTGGAGGATTCGGCCCGCCTCACGGACGCATGCAAGGGACACGATGCCGTCATCAGCGCCTACAACCCGGGGTGGGGCAACCCGGACATGTATGAGGACACACTGCGGGTGTACCCGAAAATCCTGAATGCGGTGAAAGCCTCCGGCACAGGGCGGCTGCTCATCGTGGGCGGAGCCGGAAGCCTGTTCGTCAAACCGGGCGTGCGGCTGGTGGACACGGGCACACTGCCCGAAGCCTGGTTGCCTGGCGTGAAGTCGATGGCCAAGTTCTATCTGGAAACCCTCGTCCATGAGCAGGACCTCGACTGGGTGTTCTTCTCTCCCGCCGCCAACCTGGGCAACCTGCAACCGGGCGTCCGCACCGGCAAGTTCCGCCTGGGCAAGGACGACCTCATCGTGGACGAGAAAGGCGACAGCTTCATTTCGGTGGAAGACTACGCCATGGCCATGGTGGACGAACTGGAGCAGGAGAACCACCACAAGGAGCGCTTCACCATCGGATATTAGACCATTCCTATATAGAACCACATGGAAAAAGTATTTCAATTCCTGGCCGGGCACCCCAACGTGGCACTGGCCACCGTGGAAGACGGACGCCCCAAAGCGCGCGTCTTCCAAATCATGAAGCAGGACGGCAAGCGGCTCTATTTCGCCACCTCGGCCGGCAAGGCCGTCTACCGCCAACTGCGGAAAGACCCTCACGTGGAGATTCTGACGTGGGACGATGACATTTCGGTACGCATCAGCGGAGTGGCCGCCTTTGACGTGCCGGACGGCGTGCAGGCCGAAATCTATGCCGGAAACGCCATCCTGCAGCGCCTTTATCCCAGCTACGACAGCATGGAATATTTCAGCGTCGCCATACAGGATTGCGACTATTACGACTTGCGCCCCACTCCCCTTGTCTTGGAACACCACAGGCTGACTGCGGCTTCGGAATGACCGCTCGACGGGAGGTTGCCATGCGGAGTGCGGAATCGTACTTGCCGCAAAGTACTCGAGTACTCTGCGGCAAGTACTCAAGTACGCTCCGCAGAGTACGCTACGGGCATGCGCGGCGGCGCCTACGCCTCTGCGCCCCGTTTCCGCAATTCAAACCGGCGTCCGTAGGTCAGCATCCGCCAAATCCACTCCAGCGGTCCGAAGCGGAAAGCCGAAAGCCACCAGTGGCTGACCAGCATCTGGGCCACGTAGACCGCCAGCGCGACGACCTCCGTCTGCGCCAGACCGACTTGCGCTCCCCATCCCAACCCTATGCCGTAGAAGAGGAACATGCCGGCAACAGACTGGCCGATGTAGTTCGTCAGCGCCATCCGCCCGGGAGCGGCCAGGGCCGTCCACACCGCGGCACTCCGCCACCGGAGATAGAGCAGGCAGAAGCCGCACAGATAGGCCAGCCCGAGGGGATAGACACTGGCGGTATAGACGAGCGTGTGCACGGCATTGCCCCACGGATGGCCGTTCATGCCGCTCCAGGCATAGAGTGCCGACAAGGGTAGCCCCGCGCCAAAGCCCCAGGCCGTCACGCGCCGGAGCAGGCGGACGCGCGCCTCCAAGCCGGCATACATCCGGTTGCGGCCAATATAGAACCCCAAGAGGAACAGGCCGAACACCTTGAAATAGCGGTTGCCGTCGACAAACTCCTGCACGCGCACCAAGGCGCCCTGCACCAGAAACTGGAACACCTCCCAGTAGGAGTCCGCATCGCGAAGCCAACGGCCGAAGTTTTCTTCCGTGATGCCGTACAGGTCACAATAGTGCCATTGGGCGCGCACGGCCGCCGCCGAAAGCCGCACGCTGAAAGCCTCGGCCAACGCGTCCACCACGACGGGCAGCAGGAGGAAGAAAGCCGAAGCGCGCAACAGGCCGCGGTCCGACACGCGGCGGAACAGCGGCAGCAGCATGCCCAGCAAGGCATAGAGCATCAGTATGTCGCCGCTCCAGATGAACATCAGGTGGAGGAAACCGACGACGGCGAGCACCGCCATCCGCCGGTAGAAAATGCGGAAGCCGTCGGCCCCCTTCCGCGCGGCATTGGCGATGATGATGGAAAAGCCAATGCCGAAAAGCAGGGAAAAGAGCGTGTAGAACTTGCCGTCGACGAAGAAGTAGAGCAGGGCGCGCAGCGTGCGGTCCAGCTCCGCCGCGGGCATGGCCGCGGCCGCCTCGGCACTTTGGAAAGTGTAGAGCGAGAACTCGGGAAAGTTGGCCATGCAGATGCCCAGGATGGCAAAGCCGCGCAAGGCGTCGAGGACGACATATCGCTCGGACGAGCGGACGGGAGCGGCTGGCCCCGCCCCCGCGGCAGGAGTGAGTGGTGGATTCATAAGACAAAATGTAATGCCATGGTTTATGGTTGGTGCAAAATTACGGTTTTCCGCCCGACAGGACGGTAGACAAATTCGCGCAAAAATAACCATAATTACGGATATTCATGCCGCGCCACGGGACTTTTTCCGTATCTTTGCGATTGCCGGCGGCAAAGGACTTTCGGACGCAAAGTTGTGGAAGAAAGGACTTTCGGACAAATAACGCAGGCGATTGGACAAAAAACATAAGCCGAAACCAACCCGGCCCGCCTATATTTGCAACGAACAAAAACACATTAACCCATAAATCATGATGAAAAAGAAACTACTCTTTCCCATTTTGGTATTCAGCGGGCTCCCCGTTGCCGCACAACGGCAAATGGAAACGCTCGACCGCGGACTCGTGGCCGTGCAGACCGCAGACGGCGTCTTCGCCAGCTGGCGCATAGACGGCACGGAATACTATGACACCCAGTACAACCTCTACCGCGACGGCACGCGGGTCAACCCCGAACCGCTGGACGTGTCCAACTTCACCGACGCGGGGGGCAGCCTCTCCTCCACCTACACCGTGAGGGCCGTGGTGCGGGGCGTGGAACAGGATGATTCCAAGCCCGCCAAGGTGTGGAACCAGCAATACATGGAAATCCCCATGGGCAAAATCTATTCCCGCCGCGGCACGGACATCACCGCCAGCTACAGCCTGAACGACGCCACGGCGGCCGACCTGGACGGCGACGGGGAATATGAAATCATCGTGAAGCGCATCTACGACCCCGACGGCCTGTTCGACGTGCCCAACGACAGCGCGTATGCCTTCTTCGAGGCCTACAAGCTGGACGGCACGAAGCTGTGGGCCATCGACGTGGGCCCGAACATGATCAACAGCGGGCACGTGGAGACGAACATCATCGCCTACGACTGGGACCTGGACGGTAAGGCGGAAGTGCTGATGCGCGCCACGGACGGCACCATCATCCGCGACGCCGAGGGCCGGCAACAAGCCGTCGTCGGCGACCTCAAGGCCAACTATCGCGACCAGATCTCCCACAGCGGCAACATGACCTATGCCACGGCGGGCAACGAATACCTTATATATATGGAAGGGGCCACGGCACAGCTCTACGGCGAGCCCATGGAATTCCCTCTGAAGCGCTTCGAGGCCGGGGAGAGCGACCTGAACGCCGTTTGGGGCGACGGCTACGGTCACCGCTCGAACAAGTTCTTCTTCGGCGCGCCGTACCTCGACGGACGGAAACCGAGCGTGTTCCTGGCCCGGGGCATCTACACCCGCCACAAGATGATTGCCTACGACGTGAACCCGCAGACGCACGAACTCACCGTGCGCTGGCGATGGAACTGCAGCACCGGCGGCAGCCCGTGGTTCGGACAGGGATACCACAACTATGGCATAGCCGACGTGGACTGGGACGGACGGGACGAAATCGTCTACGGCTCGATGGTGATTGACGACAACGGCAAGGGACTCTCCACCACCGGACTGGGGCACGGCGACGCACAGCACTGCAGCGACTTCGACCCCTACCGCAAGGGACAGGAAATATTCGCCTGCAACGAGAACGCACAGGGAGCGAACTACCGCGACGCCACCACCAGCAAGATTTACTACATGCACCACCTGGGACGCGACTGCGGACGGGCCATGGCCGGCAACTTCACCGACCAATACCTGGGCAGCCAGGCCGTGGCCGTCGGGATGGGACTGCTCAGCACCGTGACGGACAAAATCTTGGGCGACAACACGGCGGGCATCGACGACAACTTCCGCATCTACTGGGACGGCGACTTGTGCTCGGAAACGATAAACGGCGACGGGACGGAAGGACCGGCCGTGGTACACAAATTCGGGTCGTGGACGCCCATCTTCAGGGCCACAGGCACGAAGATGAACAACTGGACGAAGAACACGCCGTCGCTGCAGGCCGACATCCTGGGCGACTGGCGCGAAGAACTCATCTTGCGTGCGGAAGACAACCAATCGCTGCGCATCTACACCACCACGGACGAAACGCCGTGGCGGAACTACACCCTGCTCCACGACATGCAATACCGGCAGGCCGTGGCATGGCAGATGTGCGGCTACAACCAGCCGCCCCACACCAGCTACTTCCTGGGCGAGGCTGAAGGCATCACCGTGGCCCCGCCGCCGGTGATGACCAACGGGCGGACGGAAGTGACGGATGCCATTACGGCCGCGCAAAACGGGCAGCACGTGCTGCTGGCCAACCCCGAAGGCGGAACCGTGACGGTGGCCGAAGGGGCGGCACCCTATATCCTGACGGTGAACGCCTTCGCGCACACCGAGGGGAACGACGACAACGACCGCATCACGACCACCCGTTCGGAATACACACTGCAGGGCGGCACCCTCACGGGCGAAATGCGACTGGTGAAACAGGGCGAAGGCATACTGACCTTCGGCGGCAACCAGACTTATAGCGGCGGAACTTACCTTTGGGGCGGAACGACCAACTTCAACGGCACGCTGCCCAACAGCCGGGTATGGATGAACCGCTTTGCCGAACTGAACGCTTCGGGCGAACTGGGGAAGGACATCGAAATGGAATATGCCGCCGTGCTGCGCATCGGAGACGGCACGCAGGCGGGCACGCTCAAGGTGGACAGTGCCGTGCTGAACTTCGGCGCCATAGCGGAATTCGACCTCTATGCCGACGGGATGCAGGCCGACGTGCTCACGCTGGACGGCAACCTGGTGCTGAAGACCAATGACCGGAGCAACGGCCCGGCATACGACGCACCGGTGTTCCGCTTCGTGGCGCACGCCGCAGCCGGCGAAACGCAACTGGCCGCCGGGAAATACTGCATCGCACACGCCGCAGCAGTGGAAGGCGACCTCTCGCGGGTGAAACTGGAAGGATTGGAAGGACTGCCTCTCTCGCTGGAATGGGACAACGGCAACCTCTATCTGGTCGTTGCGAACAGCCGCACGGCCGGCACCGTGTATTGGAACGGCAGCGAAGATAACAACAGCTGGGACCTGAACCACACGGCCAACTTCAACTTCGAAGGTGAGCCCGATGTGTTCGTGACAGGCGACGAAGTGGTATTCGACGACGCCGCGCCCTACGCCAACGTGCGGTTGGCCGAAGACGTGCGCCCCTCGCACGTTCTCTTCAAAAACGAGGAAAAGTCTTATATCCTTGCCGGAGAAGGAAGCATCACGGGAGAAGCCCGGCTCACCAAACAAGGGGAAGGGCGGCTGAACGTCAACCAGACCAACTCCTACACCGGCAAGACCGTGCTCGAAGGCGGCACGACGGTCGTGGCCTCCCTGGCCAACAGCATCACCACCAACGGTTCGCTGGGCACCTACACACAGGAGCACGGGAAACTGGAAATCCGCAACGGGGCAACGCTGCTGAACAGCACGGCCGTGACCAACGGCACGCCCATCACGCTCGGCGAGGGCGGCGGCACGCTCTACACGCAAGGTAACTTCACGATGGAAGCCCCGTTCGAAGGCGGCGTCCTGACCAAAGACGGGAACGGCGAACTGGCCCTGTCGGGCACGCAAAGCATGGAATATGTCATCCTGAAAGCAGGGACGCTGCGCGCCAAGACCGACAACGTGAACTTTGGCGACACACTGGTGTTTGCCGGCAACTCCACGTATGCCGACAACGATAACAACGGTTCATACAGCACCAACAGCAACCACTTCAAGGTCAACGAAGGAGTGGAAGCCTACATGTATCTGGACGGACGGTGCAACTACACGGGACGGCTCTACGGCAAAGGCAAGGTGAGAGTCAACATCCCGTTCATCCGCACCTACCTGCAAGGCGACTGGTCGGCCTTCGAAGGCACGGTGGAGCCTTTGGTTTCAGGGAACGTATTCTCACTGGACAACTCTTACGGATTGCCCAACGCCACGCTGAACATTCCCGAAGGCGTGGAAGTGACCAACTCCGGCAAGTCGTTCACCATCGGCAAGGTAACAGGGGGAGGCACGCTCGGCACCCTGAGCCCCAACTACAACTCGGGCGTGAACACGTGGAGAGTGGGATCGCTCAATGAAGACTTCACCTTCTATGCCACAGTGAAAGGCACCGGCACCATGTTCGAGAAAGTGGGCAGCGGTACCATGACCGTCACCAAGACGAACAGCTTCACAGGCAGTTGTACCATCTCGGCCGGAACGCTGTGCCTGAACAACCGTTCGGCTGGAAGCGGCATGCTGGGAACCGGCGCGCTGACCGTGAAGGACGGGGCCACACTGTGCGGAATGGGCATGCTGGAGAATGCGTCCGTCACCGTGGAACGCGGCGGCAAACTCTTCCCCGGCGTACGCGAGAATTCCCTCACGGGCGAGATTGACTTTGCCGGAAAGCGGCTGACGGTGTCATCAGGCGCCACCTTGCAATTCTACATCGGGCGGCAGGGACGCAGCACGGAACTGACCGGACTGGCCGGACTGACCATGCGCGGAACGCTGAAGGTGCTCGTGAAAGAAGGCATCGCCCTCGAGCCCGGCGACGAGTTCCAATTGTGGGAAGCCGACCGGACGCAACTGACGTCCGACGACTTCGAACTGGACAGCCCGGGCGAGGGCTTGGAATGGGACACCTCGAGACTCGAAGAAGGCATCTTGCGCGTACAGACTGGCTCGGGCATCGAAGGCCTGAAAGCGTCGGGACAAGCCATGGAATGGCAGGCCTACACGACAGGCGGGGCTTTGGCAGGAACATTCACCTGCACGCCGGAAGGCATCCGCCAGCACATGGAGAGCCACGGCTTCGCCCCGGGAGTATACACCGTGAAGGCCGCACAAGGACAGGGCACCGCCGTCCGCAAGGTGACGGTAAAATAATGCGCGCCACGGATGTTTACAATCTTTAACGCGCGATCGGGAGAAATAAGCTGTAATGAATACAAATATGGAAGATAATATTCGTATCTTTGCCTTGTCTCTGAAAGGTCAGAGCACAGTATTCACCCATTAAAACAACAACGACTATGGAAAAGAGTATTAAAGGAACGCGCACGGAGAAGAACCTCATGGTTTCTTTCGCCGGAGAATCGCAAGCAAGAATGAGATACACCTACTTCGCCAGTGCGGCAAAGAAGGAAGGTTACGAACAGATTGCCGCCATCTTCACCGAGACGGCCGACCAAGAGAAAGAGCACGCCAAAAGGATGTTCAAATGGTTGGAAGGCGGCATGGTGGAAATCACCGCCAGCTATCCCGCGGGAGTCATCGGCACCACGATGGAGAATCTGAAGGCCGCTGCCGCAGGGGAACATGAGGAATGGTCGCTGGACTATCCCAAGTTTGCCGACATCGCGGACGAAGAAGGCTTCCCGGCTATCGCTGCCATGTACCGCATGATTGCCGTGGCCGAGAAGGGGCACGAGGAACGCTACTTGGCCTTGCTGAAGAACCTGGAGGAATTCAAGGTGTTCGTCAAGGACGGCGAGACAGTATGGCAGTGCCGCAACTGCGGTTACATCCACGTGGGCAAGGAAGCCCCGAAGGTTTGCCCGGCCTGCCTGCACCCGCAAGCCTATTTCGAAGTAAAGAAGGAGAACTATTGATTCCCCCTGCATACAGCCCCGCCAGGAAGGGTTCCGGCCTTTCTTGGCGGGGCTGTCCGTTTCTATCGTCCGGCAGCTTTCGGAAGGCCTGCCGGCAAAGTGGCCCGCAGACTCCGGAATGCTTCCTACAAGCAAACGGAAGGGGCAAATCCTGAATAAAGGATAAAAATAACGTCTCTTAGGGAAGTTTTAATCCGAACACGAAGAATATATTTGTTTCTTTGTAATGAACAAAAGAAAGGAAAGAAGTATGTTACCAGACGAAAGAACGATCCAATCCCGCAGCATGAGTGTGTACAAAGCCTTGTCGAGAACCATCCGTTGCACCTTTGCCGAACTGCAGCACCTCTGCAAGCTGGGTTCCACGGAGTTGTGCCTCGGCATTGCACGCCTGATGCAGGAGCACAAGATCAAGGAAGAGCGGCTGGACGGCAACGTGTACTACAGCATTTGCTGCTGACCACCCGATATTCTATAATCGTACATCCCAGAGGGGGCAATGCGCCGCGGCGCATTGCCCCCTCTGGGATGTCTCTTCTCCCCCCGTTCCCGTCAGGCACTCACAAACTGGTTGATCCAATCCTTGATGCTTTGCACAATGGACTTCTTTTCCGCCACCGGTGGCGTTTCAACCACCTGTCCTTCTCCGGCGTCCGGCTCCTCGCGCTCCGAAGCCTTCACCTCTGCCGCAGCCTCTTTCCCCTTTTGCGGCACGGCATAATACTGCCGTATCAGTTCGTCAATCTTGCGGTCCTCTTCCTCCTGGCTGGAAGAAAGGTCGGACATTTCGGCCACCGCGCGGTCGAACCCCGTGGCGATGATGGTGATTTTCGCTTCTTCGTCCAACGAGTTGTCTTCATACATTCCCCAAATCAGGTTGATGTTCTGGTTGTTCAGCGACGCGATGAACTCGTTCATCTGCTTGATTTCGTTGATGAGCAACGGATGGCGCTCGCCCGTGTAGAGCACGCACAGCATCTTCTGCGACTTCTGTATGTCGTTGTCCTGCAAGAGCGGCGAGTTGAGAGCGCTGCGTATGGCATTCTGCACGCGGTTTTCCCCCTTGGCCGTCCCCGTCGTCATGATGGCCTTGTTCCCGTTCTTGAGCGTGGCCTCCACGTCGCGGAAATCCCGGTTGATGTTGCCCTTCATCGTGATGATCTCCGCGATGCTTTTCGCCGCCGTGGTGAGGATGTCGTCGGCCCGCTTGAAAGCCTCCTTGGCCGGGATGGGCACGTCGGCATTGTAAAGCTCCAGTATGCGCTCGTTGTTGATGACCAGCAGGGCGTCCACGTTCTTGCGCAATTCGTCGACGCCCTTCAGGGCTTGCGCGATGCGGGGCTTCAGTTCGAAGAGAAAAGGAATCGTCACGATGCCCACCGTGAGTATGCCCATCGACTTGGCCACCCGCGCGATGACGGGCGCCGCCCCGGTGCCCGTTCCTCCTCCCATCCCGGCGGTGACGAAGGCCATCTGCGTGCCGTCGTCGAAGAGCGTGCGCAAATCCTCCAAGCTTTCTTCGGCGTACTTCCGCCCCTTCTCGGGGTCGCCACCGGCTCCCAATCCCGGTCCCAGCTGCACCTTGCAAGGGATTTCGGATTCCAAAAGGATTTGGCTGTCCGTGTTGCACACGGCGAACGACACGTCCTTGATGCCTTGGCGGAACATGTTGGCCACGGCATTGCCCCCGCCGCCCCCTACGCCCACGACCTTGATGATGACGGGGCGGACCGAACCTTCTTCCTTCCGAGGAAAATTAAACTTGATGAGGTCTTCTTCCATAATAAAAAAGCAATGATTAATGAACGACAAAGAGACCATGCCTTTCGCAGCACAGTCTCTTCATCATAACCTAAAAAAGTCTTTCCAGTCTTCTTACTTGTTCAGGGCCAAAGCCACATTCACGGCGCAAGCCACGCTGCAGCCCACCATCGGGTTGTTACCCATGCCCAGGAAGCCCATCATTTCCACGTGAGCGGGAACCGAAGAAGAACCTGCGAACTGGGCATCGGAGTGCATGCGGCCCATCGTGTCGGTCATACCGTAGGAAGCAGGACCGGCGGCCATGTTGTCGGGATGCAACGTGCGGCCCGTACCGCCACCGGAAGCCACCGAGAAGTAGGGCTTGCCAGCCAGCGTACGCTCCTTCTTGTACGTACCGGCTACCGGATGCTGGAAGCGGGTCGGGTTGGTGGAGTTACCAGTGATGGACACGTCCACGTTCTCCTTCCACAAGATGGCCACGCCTTCGCGCACATCGTCGGCGCCGTAGCATTTCACCTTGGCACGCGGACCGTCGGAGTACGGAGTTTCCTTCACCACGTTCAGTTCGCCCGTGAAATAGTCGAACTTCGTCTGCACATAGGTGAAACCATTGATGCGGGAGATGATCATGGCAGCGTCCTTGCCCAGACCGTCCAGGATGCAACGCAAGGGGTTCTTGCGCACCTTGTTGGCCATTTCGGCAATCTTGATGGCGCCTTCGGCAGCGGCGAAAGACTCGTGACCGGCCAAGAAGGCGAAGCACTGCGTCTCCTCGCGGAGCAGACGGGCGGCCAGGTTGCCATGGCCGATGCCCACCTTGCGGTCGTCGGCCACGGAGCCGGGGATGCAGAATGCCTGCAAGCCGATACCGATGGCCTCGGCAGCGTCGGCAGCGTTCTTGCAGCCCTTCTTGATGGCGATGGCCGAACCTACCACGTAAGCCCACTTGGCGTTCTCGAAGCAAATCATCTGCGTGTCTTCGCAAGTCTTATAAGGATCCAAACCGGCCTCTTCGCAAATTCTGTTCGCCTCTTCGATATCTTTGATGCCGTTCTCGTTCAAAGCAGCCAAAATCTGCTTCATACGACGGTCTTGACTCTCAAACTTCACTTCTCTTATCATAGTCTGGTTCCTCCTTATTATTCTTTACGTGGGTCAATAGCTTTAACAATTCCCTGCTCCGGCTTCGTACGGCCGTACGTGCCCGTAACAGACTTCAAGGCCTCGTCGGCCGGAACGCCCTTCTTCACGGCCTCCATGAATTTACCCATGTGCACGAATTCGTAACCGCAAACCTGGTCGTCCTTGTCGAGGAACATCTTGGTGATGTAGCCTTCCGTCAGTTCCAAGTAGCGTGTGCCCTTGGCCAGCGTGCCGTAGAGCGTGCCCGTCTGGCTGCGCAACCCCTTGCCCAGGTCTTCCAGTCCGGCGCCGATCATCAAGCCGCCTTCCGAGAAGGCAGACTGCGTGCGGCCGTAAACAATCTGGAGGAACAGTTCGCGCATGGCTGTGTTGATGGCATCGCAGACCAAGTCGGTGTTCAGCGCTTCCAAGATGGTCTTGCCCGGCAGGATTTCAGAAGCCATGGCTGCGGAGTGGGTCATGCCCGAGCAACCGATGGTCTCCACCAAGCATTCCTGGATGACGCCTTCCTTCACGTTCAGCGTCAGTTTGCAAGCACCCTGCTGGGGAGCGCACCAACCGATACCGTGAGTCAAACCTGAGATGTCTTTAATCTCTTTTGCCTGCACCCATTTGCCTTCTTCCGGTATGGGAGCCGGTCCGTGGTTCGGGCCTTTGGCCACGCAACACATGTTTTCTACTTCGTGTGAATAAACCATAATTATACTAATTTATAGGTAATATTAATGAGATTCCGAACAAAATCCTCGTCTCTTTGCCTGCAAAGATAATCATTTTTTGGTATTCCATCTGTCGCCGGCATCAACTTTTTAGGTGAGAGCCGCGTTTTTTGTCGCACGCCCCGGAAGGCACGGCAAAAATATTCGAAATAATTTATAAAATAATATGCCGGATAAGTTTTTTTTCATACTTTTGCCGTCGGTTTTCCTCTGCCAACCGAGGACGAACCGCCGACAACGGAAGCCACAAGCGGCTTCGAACCCATGCCCATCCATGCAGAAAGGACAAGGCAACACGCGGAAACCATTTTTTCAGGAATGCAGCCCGCAGACATACAAACTCCTATATATCAGCAGGATATGAATACCTGCCGATATGGTCATCAAGTACTTATGAACGAATACGCGCCCCCTCCGCCAAGGGTCGGGCCACACGCCGTGCGGTGGTACATACTGGTCCTGCCCGCGGGGCACAAAGGCGACCCTGCCCGCGGCCTGCGGATGGAGTCGGAACGCAACTACAGGGAGACCGGCGACGAACTGGAATTCTTCGCCCCGCGCTACGTCGAAGTGAAGCGCAAGGGCGGCGGGTTCGTGCGCACGGAGCGGCCGCTGCTTTATAATTATGTGTTCATCCGCTCCTCGGAAGCCGACATCTACAGGCGCCAACGCCTCACCCTGCAAGCCTACAGCTTCCTGCCCCGGGTAAGAAACGGGCAGGAAAGCCACTACCCCTACCTGTCCGACACGGAAATGGCCAACCTGCGCTGGGTGGCCGACGCCTACCGCGGCGAACTGCCCGTCTATTTCCCCGAGCCGGGAAAGCTGGCCAAGGGCGACCGCGTGCGCATCACCGACGGAGCGTTCAAAGGTGTGGAAGCCACGGTGGCCGTGCAGCCCGGTGCCGGACACAAGGACGTCGTGGTCTGCCTCGAAGGCGGCTGGTGCGTCCCGCTCCTGCACGTCTCCGCCAAAGACTATGAAATCATCGGCCTGAACGAAAGCGGCAAGCACCAATACACCAAACTTTCCAACGACCGCATACTCCAAGGACTCCACGACGCTCTACGACACTACCACTTCCCCCAAGATGGACCGCCCGATGCCGGAAAAGACCTGGCTCGGGAAGCCATACGCACCTTCGGCCAACTGCAGCTGGACAGCGACGTGATGCGCTGCAAACAGGCATCCATACTGCTGATGGCCTACACCGTGGCAGGCGAATGGGACGAGCGGGACAAATGGGAGGCGTTCGCCCGCGCCATACTGCCGCTGCTGAAGGCGGAACAGGCACGCGCCCTGCTGCTGGTCACCCTCTACGGGTGCACCGACAACAACATCTATTACCGCGAGGCGCACGAACTGGTGGCCCCTTGGCGGAACGCCCCCAACCGGAAAAAAAGCAAAACCCAACTCATACAGTGGCTGGACGACTACGACGAATGGTTCGGCCACCCTGCCTGGCCCGACAAGAAGTGACCGGCAGGCAAACATCATATCGTCTTCGCCCCATGCAACGCCAGATGTCCTCACCGGAATTGGCGCGCCGCGCCGCAACGCCGTGCGGAGTGCGTCGGCGTACTTTGCGGAAAGTACTCGAGTACTCCCCGCAAAGTACAATCCCGCACCCCGCAAGGCCGCTGCCCGCTTTCGGCAAAAAGGAAGCCGGAAAGGCTGGCCCAACCCCATCATCCCGAAGGTAGGAAATCGCATTTGTGGATTATAAAAAAAGCATAAACTTAGAAAAATCTCCTGCAAGCCGGACCGCACACCCGAAGGAAATGCTTAATTTTACGGCGGATAACAAGAAAAAGCCGCAAACGAAGGCGAACCGGACAAACACGCGGGCCAGCAACAATCGGCATCGCGACAAGCCGACGGCCAAAGGAAGCGGCAGCGAAAATCCACGAAACCGATAACGACCACGACAGAGCATCATGAACGAAGACGAAATATCCAGAGAAATATTCAAACAGCCCCTGAAAATCTTCCGCATCTACAACGCAGGATACTATGAACGAGAAAACCTGGTACTGATTGCAGGGGAAGAATGCACATTGAGCGACTTCATTCTGTTCCAAATGGAATACAACGAAAAAGACCTGCCCGACTACGCCAAGTCGCACTTCCTCACGTTCGACTGCATCGAACTGAAAGCCGGCGACCGCGTGCGCATCTACACCTGCAAGGGCGAAGACCGCGAGGAAAAGGGAATCAACACGGGGAAAAACTACCACGTGATTTATTGGAACCTCGACGCCCCGGTCTGGAAAGAGCACGAAAACGAAGTGAAACTCCAACGCGAGGCCGACAGCTACGCGGCCCTGCTCAATTCAAAAGACGCATAACGGGATTTCTGAGAAGGCAACACGGCCACCGTGCCGCAAGCCGTAAAGCCGGCTCCCGGAAAAAGCCGGACCGCCGCTCACAAGCAGAAGCTGCCGGAACAAACCGCATACCGACAGGAGAAGAGGATTTGTTGGCATTGCGCCGGCATCAGCACGTCAGCAATCCTTCCGCTGACAGATTCTTCGCCCTCCCATCCTAGACTAACTTCACTTTTCCCTGACGGCCCTCGCCTTCGGAAGTACAAACAATTTACAAAACTTCACCAACACACAGCTTTGCTCCAAATACGCCGCCCCCGAAGCAGGAAGCGCATCGGCTCCGGACGCCAACAGCCGCCCGCCACACAACCGCGGCTAAAACTGAAGGTTTCCCCCAAGATCATGCGACCTTCCCTTCACCGGAACGCCCCGCCTGCCAAGGCATTCAGCCACGGGTATATGACCCCTGCGTGAACCCCGCGAAGATAGAGGGTTCACCAGAACACACTGATATACAAAGAGCATGAACCCTGCGAACCCTTTCGCATAAAAAACCGCTGAAGAGAGGAGGAAAGAAGGCCTCCCGCCCCGAAGCCTCCAAAACAGCACCACACGAAACGCCCCACAGTCCCCGTCCCCCCATTCCACACACCAGAAGCACGCACTGCGCACAACGACCAACCGCCTTGCGCACAACGCGTCGCTCCCGTGCGCACAAGAACAAAGGACGCTCCTAAGTCAAAGGGCAAAATAACATACAAAACACCATTCCGGCAAACCCAACCCGGATATCCCGACACAACAAACAACAGCCTCCCCCAAGCCGGTAACTTTTATCAATGCTACTTTAAACCTTATCAGCCCCCGGGGAGAGCTGTTTTCCCTAAAACCAACCTATGTCACAAGCTTCACAAAACAACAAGCGGATTGCCAAGAACACGCTGCTGCTTTATGTGCGGATGATTGTCATCATGCTGGTAACCCTCTACACCAGCCGCGTCGTGCTCGATGCCTTGGGCGAATCCGACTATGGTATTTATAATGTGGTGGGAGGCGTAGTGGCCATGTTCTCCGTCCTGTCCGGGTCTTTGTCCGGCGCCATATCGCGGTTCATCACATACGAACTGGGAACCGGGAACAAGGAACGGTTGAAACGGGTATTTGCCACCTCGGTCAACATTCAAATCCTTATGGCCGTGGTGATACTCGTGCTTTGCGAGATTGCCGGCGTATGGTTCCTGAACGAAAAGATGAACATTCCGGAAGGGAGGATGGAAGCGGCCAACGTCGTGCTGCAATGCTCCATCGCCACGTTCATGGTCAATCTGGTGAGCGTGCCCTATAACGCTACCATTATCGCCCACGAACGGATGGCCGTGTTTGCTTATATCAGCATTCTGGAAGCCACGTTAAAACTGACGGTGGCTTATCTTATATACATATCAACTTCAGACAGGCTCATCGTTTACGCCTCGCTTATCCTTGGCATCTCTGTCCTGCTCCGCGTCGTTTATGGCACATATTGCGGACGGCATTTCGAGGAAGCCAAATATCACCTTATCCTCGACAGGCCGCTACTGAAAGAAATGACCGGCTTTGCCGGATGGAACCTCTTCGGCAGCACGGCCTACATGCTGAACACGCAGGGGGTGAACATGCTGATAAACATATTCTTTGGCGTCGGCACCAATGCTGCCCGCGCCATTACCGTGCAGGTGGACACAGCAGTCACCCAGTTTGTCAACAACTTCACGACGGCCATTAATCCGCAAATCACCAAATCATACGCTGCAGGCGACCGTGAATATTTGTTCAAGTTGGTATGCCGAGGAACCAAATACTCATTCTTCATCATGTACCTGTTCATCGTACCCATCGTACTGGAAGCGGATACTATCTTGGGAATCTGGTTGAAAGACATACCTGCCGATACTCCTATGTTCATGCGCCTTGTGCTGTTTTCCACGTTAGCCACCCTATTGGGGAATGCAACGTATACCACCATCATGGCCACCGGCAAAATCAAGAATTACCAGATAGCTGTAACCTCCGTGGGATGCCTGGTCTTTCCCATCACGTGGATAGCATATAAGTCGGGCGCTCCTGCATACGCCACATATATCATTTACGCTTTGGTGTATTTTTCATTGAACTTCATACGCCTTTCATTCCTGAAACGACTGATGGCTTTCCCCATGGGATATTTCATCAGAAGCGTATTTGGCAGGATTGGCGCATGTGCCTTGTTGGCATTTGCCATACCATCCATATTGACGTTCTACATGCCGCCTTCTTTTTGGCGGTTGGTATTGGTATGCCTTGTCAGCATGCCATGGTTTGCCACATGTGTCTATTACATCGGCATGGAGAAAGACGAACGGACCTTTTTTGTCGACAAAGCCCGAAAAGTCATAAAGAAGAAATTACTATTCCACAAATAGGATGACCAACAACTAACTTATGGATATCAATCAATTAAAACGCATAGGACGGTACATCATAAAAGGTGTGCCGCGAGTGACGGTGAAAGCAGACATCCACTACACTTCCCCGTCCGGCAAATTGGCAGGCAAAAAGATTATCGTTACCGGAGGCGGAAAAGGACTTGGTGCGTCCATGGCTGAAAAGTTTGTCGCGGAAGGAGCGGCCGTGTTGATTTCCGGACGCAACGAAAATGCCTTGAAAGAGTGCGCCAAGAAGATAGGATGCCAGTATCTTACTTTGGATGTGCAAGATACGCCGTCCTTGGATGCATTTATAAGTAATGCCGACCGGATGTTGGAGGGTGTGGACTGCCTTGTGAACAATGCCGGCATTTCACTGCACGAACCCTCATTCTTCGATGTGACCCCGGACACGTTCGATTCTCAGATTGCCACGAACCTGCGTGGCGGGTTCTTCCTGACCCAAAGTTTCACAAAATTGCTTTTACGCGAGAAGAGAAAAGGCAACGTATTGTTTGTTTCATCGGAAACAGGCGAAACCGCGGACATACGTCCTTACGGTTTTACCAAAGCGGCGCTGAACAGCCTGGTCCAGGGATTGGCCTGCCTTTTCGTTTCCAACGGAATACGCGTCAATGCGGTGGCTCCCGGCATCACAGCCTCCGACATGACCGGTTTCTCCCCCGATGGCGATTTATACCTTGCAGGGAATGCGACAAGGCGGGTCTATCTGCCGGAAGAAGTGGCCGAGACCGCATGCTTCCTGCTTTCCGAGGCTTCGGGCTGCATATCCGGACAAGTGATAGTTTGCAATAACGGAAAGACAATCAATCCGCGTTGGAAATAATTATGTCTTTGTGAAAATTTGATGTGAACAAATGGAAGCGGAAAGAATCTGTATTTGGGACAATGCAAAAGTTTGGCTGATGATTATGGTTATAATCGGCCATACCGTCATAGCGTCTTATGGACATTCTGACGTTTTTCTCGCTTATGTCTGGTTCTTCCTGGGTGGCTATATTATAACTATGCCCTTATTCTTTTTTATCTCCGGCTTCTTCACCAAACAGGGGGGGGGGTAAAAATCAATAAATTATGCAAAAATATATTATTGCCATTCATGGTATTCAATGTGCTGTACAAGCTCTATGAGCCTTTGTTTAACGAAGGCCACTACTCTAACTGGAAAGTGCCCGGGTTTGCCATGTGGTTCTTATGGGTTCTTTTCCTGTTCCGTCTTCTATTTCCTCTTATAATCAAAATAAGATACGTGTTCCCGCTATCGCTTGCCGTGGCACTGATTATTGGTTTTATTCCGCAAATAGGAGCGGATTATGGGCTAAGCCGTTTTCTTTGTTTCTTACCATTCTACTTGCTGGGCTACTACGTTGGCCATCACAAGAAGTTACAATGCGTGAAAGATTATATGCTTGCTCCGTTTTCCTTACGCGACGGATTGGTCTTAGGATGTATTATAGTTGCATGGTGCGTAATATTGTACCACAAGCCAAGCTGGCATTCTGCACGACCTTTAATGGCGGCTATGGTGGAAACTGGTTATATATGCTTGTCCGCATGTCCTTATACATAACGGCTGTCGGAATAGGATTCTATTTCCTGAAACTAGTGCCCAACAAGAAAGTGTTTTACACGAAATATGGCAGCAGGACTATGGGAGTCTATTTACTGCATGGGCTCGTCGTCCTGCCATTTGCCTATAAGGTATTTACCCCTTTTGAAGAAAGCGATGTCCTCCACAAGGTTTTGATGATAGCAATTCCTGTGGCCATATCTCTTTTGTTCTTTTCAAAAGCGACAGATTCAACAATCAAGAAGCTCTTCTAAATCACCGTTCACCGATTAAAATCAAATATGGATAAGTTACACTATACATCTGAACGCAATGTGCAAATTGTCATAGCGTTGCTGAAAGCCCATGGCATACGCCGCGTGATCGCATCCCCCGGAACAACGAACATGACATTCGTCGTAAGCATAGAAAACGACCCCTGGTTTCAGGTCTGGTCGTCCGTGGACGAACGAAGCGCGGCTTATCTGGCTTGTGGCATGGCGGCAGAAACAGGTGAGCCCGTGGCCATCAGTTGCACGGGAGCTACGGCATCGCGCAATTACATGCCGGGGCTGACGGAAGCCTACTACAGGAAACTGCCCGTACTGGCCATCACTTCGACGCGCGGCAATCATAAAGTGGGGCATCTGATGGACCAACAGATAGACCGCCGCAACATCCCCAATGACATCGCCATGGAAAGCGTGACATTGCCCATGGTCAAGGACAAGGAAGACGAAAGGTATTGCGAGGTGGAAGCCAACAAAGCCATGCTGGCACTGACATTGAACGGGGGAGGCCCGGCGCATATAAACTTGTACACAAGGTACAGCCACGACTTCAGCGTGAAGCAGATTCCCCATGTAAATGCAATATTCAGGCATACCGCATTCGATACGGATTTGCCGGAAATCCCCAAAGGCAGCAAGGTAATAGTGTTTGTTGGGGCACATGCTGATTTTACCGGCCGGTTGGCAGATGCGGTTGACAGATTCTGCGCGTCTTATGATGCAGTGGTCATCTGCGACCACACAAGCGGCTACCGCGGGAAATACGAACTGCACTACCAGATGGTATGCGGTCAGCAGCAGTGGCATTCGCCCTTAGCCAAGGCCGACCTGTGTATCCACATGGGAGAAGTGTCAGGCAACCAATACAATGTGGCAGCGACACACACATGGCGCGTAAGTCCCGACGGACATCTTCGCGACACATTCGGCAACCTCCGCCGCGTGTTCATGATGCCGGAAGAAGTATTTTTTGAGAGATATACCATTGACGGCGAACATCGTACGGAGCTATTTGACGCGATGTCGGCAGAATGCAAGATGGTAAAAGGAAAGTTGCCAGAACTGCCGTTCAGCAACATCTGGATGGCACAGCACATGGTCGACAAGTTGCCGGCAGGATGCGAACTGCACTTGGGCATTTATCATAGCCTCCGGTCATGGAACTTCTTCAAATTGCCCCCAGGCATACAAGCAAAATGCAATGTTGGCGGTTTCGGGATAGACGGCGGCGTGTCAACGATGATGGGCGCATCGATAGCCAACCCCGACAAGCTTTTCATCGGGGTGTTCGGCGACTTGGCATTCTTCTATGACATGAACGTCGTTGGCAACCGCCATGTCGGCAACAATGTCCGCTTAATGCTCATCAACAACGGTAAAGGCAACGAATTCCGCAATTACGGTCATCCATGCTATTTCCTCGGAGAAGATGCCGACAGGTATGTTGCCGCAGCGGGGCATTACGGCAACAAGTCGCATCGGTTAGTGAAAGACTACGCCACGGACTTGGGGTACGAATACCTTACGGCAAGCAGCAAGGAAGATTTCAAGTCCGTAATTGACAGGTTCCTGACTCCCGAGAAGACAGATAAGCCCATGCTTCTTGAAGTGTTTACTGAAACGGTCGATGAAAGCAACGCCCTTGAACAGACTCTGAATGCCATCACCGATTATAACTATAAGATGAAACAGTCCATTAAATCCAAAGTTAAGAACATTCTTGGAGAAACCGGAGTGGAAGTTTTAAAAGGACTTATAGGCAAATGACAGGAATCTGTCACGCAAATTAGAATAACATGAGAATCGGAATACTTACCCTTCCCCTCCATACCAACTATGGGGGGATACTTCAGGCGTATGCCTTGCAGACCGTATTGGAACGGATGGGGCATGAAGTGTGCCTGATTGAAAAGAAGTGGAAACCATTTCGGCTTCCATTATGGAAAACGCCATTGGTTTACGGCAAACGCGTGCTAAAGAACCTCGCCGGGCATCCTTATCCCATATTCTATGAACAGAAAGTCAACCGTGAGGAACCCATTACAAGGCAAAACACGGACCTGTTCATCAACCGATACATCAAACGCCGTATCGTGGATGACTTTTCAGAACTGAAAGAAAGCGACTTTGATGCGATTGTCGTAGGCAGCGACCAAATCTGGCGACCGAAATACTTTAAGGATAATATAGGAAATGCCTATCTGAAATTTGCCGAAGGTTGGAACATCAAACGCATCGCTTACGCCGCATCGTTCGGAACGAACAAGTGGGAATACACGGCGGCGCAGACAAAAGAATGTGCCCAGTTGTTGAAACAGTTCGATGCAGTCTCAGTCCGTGAAGCATCGGGCGTGGACTTGTGCCGCAAACACTTTGGCGTTGAAGCCCGACATGTCCTTGACCCGACCATGCTGCTCTCGGCAGAAGATTATATCCGGTTGTTCGAAGCGGCCGGAACGCCCAAAAGCCCCGGCACATTGCTTTGCTACATATTGGATGAGACACCGGAGAAGACAGCATGGATTAACCAGATAGCCAAAGAGCGCAATCTTGTTCCTTTCCGGATCAACTCAAAAGTGGAAGACAGAACCGCCCCGATAGCCGAACGCATACAACCGCCCGTAGAACAATGGTTGCGTGGCTTCCATGATGCGGAATTTGTCGTGACGGATTCATTCCACGCCTGCGTGTTCTCCATATTGTTTCACAAACCCTTTATCGTGATGGGAAATAAAGGACGAGGGCTTTCACGCTTCACATCCTTGCTTAGCATGTTCGGCTTAGAAGACCGACTCATATCAACAGCCACAGAAACAAAGTCCTTTGAAACAGCAATTCAATGGAACGGTATAGACACCATATTGGACACCTTGCGACAGAAGTCCAAGAATGTCATCATATAAATACATATTCAACATGAGTACTCCTAAGATATCAGTCATTGTTCCTGTCTACAACGTGGAACAATACCTTCCACGCTGCATCGACAGCATCCTCGCCCAAACATTCACAGATTTTGAACTGCTGTTGATTGATGATGGCAGTAAAGACAGGTCGGGCGAGATTTGTGATGAATATGCAAAAAAGGATTCGCGAATTAGAGTGTTTCATAAGGAGAATGGTGGGGTTAGTTCTGCAAGAAATATCGGGCTTGACAAAAGCAAAAGTGCTTTTTTGACTTTTGTTGATGCCGATGACATTCTCATAGAGAACGCATTGACAGATTTATATAAATGCATTTTAAATAATAAAGTGGATTTTGTGCTTGGAAACTGCTATAAACGAGAAAACTTGAATTTATACCCTCTAATCACTAACACGAGCGCAACTTTTACAAAAAAAATTACCAACCATATTTCACACTATGCTTTGTGGGGGTACTTATTTAAAAACAGCATTATAAGAGAACATAACATTCGATTTAACGAAGAGCTTGCATATTCTGAAGATAGAATCTTCATTTATCAATATGTGGGATATAGCCGATCTATGGCAACTTGTGAAAATTACACTTATCAATATAGAATAAATCCAAATTCGGCTTGTTTCAGTCTTGACATAATGAAAAAAGTTAAGAGCCAATTAAAGGCCATAGAACAAATGCGTTTATTGGAAAAAGAATTTTCAAAACCACTATCAAACAAAATAAAGAAAGAAGAGAAAGACATCTTATTGTTAGGGCTAAGAGAATTAATGAGATACAAATTCGGCATAAAAGAATACGTCCAAATAGCTAAATATTTCTTACACATAAAGGACAATACGCCAATCGACTTTTGTCTATTCTTCTACTATTCCATCAAAGTTCTCATTTCAAAAAAACTTAAGTCATGGAAAAAATAACAATATTCACACCAACTTACAACAGAGCATATTCGTTACCAAAACTATATAATAGCTTATTGAAACAAGACTCAAGTCTTTTTGAATGGCTTATAATAGACGATGGTTCAACAGACAACACGAAGGATATAATAAACAAATGGATTTTAGAACAAAAAATTGTCATACGATATTGCTATCAAGAAAACGCTGGAAAAATGGTTGCCCATAATAAAGCGGTAGAATTTGCAGAAAATGACTTATTTATGTGTGTTGATTCTGACGATTTTCTTCTACCTAATGCTATAAATATATTATTAACTGAATGGAATAAATGCAGAGATAACAAAGACATCGCCGGAATAGTTGCGTACAGACGAATCATAAATGAAGACGGGGAATTTATAGAACATCAAAACATCCCAATAGAAATTAAAATATCCAGATTGCGAGACTTGATTCAAAAAAAATATATAAATGAATCATCTTTAATGTACAGGACATCCATACTAAAAGAATATCCTTTCCCTATTATGGATGGTGAGAAATTCATCTCGGAGCAACTCATTTACAACAAGATTGACGACAGATACCAAATGCACGTATGCCATCACGACATTCAAGCTTGTATGTATCAGGAAGATGGCTACACTAGAAACATACACAAAATCATAGCACAAAACCCTAAGGGCTTTATCTTATATTATGAAGACCTGTATCTGCGATCAAATAATAAGAAATTAAAAATTAAATATCTGATTCAGATAATTGCATGTTGCTTAATTGCGAAAAGAAATGTCTTAAAGGAATTGCAAAAGTTTGGAAAAACATTCTGTTTCCTACCATTAATACCTTTAGGATACTTATATAAATACAAAAAATTAAATAAGTACCTACCAAAATGACGAACATCATTAGATTTTACATTCTATCCCTAATTATATTATTATTCTTTGGCATAAATGTACTAGGCAGTTTTGGCATCCATGTTGAATCTGACTTCGCACCGCCATGGCAAAAAATATTGCCCAGCGCATATCTCACCTTCATAATATTCACTTACACATTAATAAAGAAAGGAGGATTTACTAATGAAAACAAAGAAGAGAAATGGCTTCTCATATTATTCACACTAATGTGCATATCACTCTACTTTAGACATGTAAGAGGATATATTGGTATAATTAACTGCTACTTTTTCCCCACTTGTTTTTCCTACCTTACATATTGTATACTAAAGAAAAAGCCACATATCACAACAAGGCTAGAACGAATTATCATTTGTTTTTTTATTATCGAATGTGGATTAGCCATACTTGAAAGGATTATAGGTTACAACTTCTTTGAGTTTTCCATCTCAAATGACAATGCCATTTCAGTAAATGAAATCAACTCAAGTTTCAGAAGTACTTCTCTTCAAAATCATCCTCTACAAAATGCACTATGTGTCTCTATCGTAATGGCATACACTTTATGCTCAACTTATAAACTTAAATATAAACTATTACTCTTTTCTCTGGGATATCTAGCTATACTTTGCTTTAACACCCGCAGTTCAATTGTCATATGGGGATTCCTATTCGCTATTTACATGCTAAAAGCATTTCCATCTTTCAATATAGGCGAGAAGGTCTTATCTCTCTTGTTTTTTATATGTGGATGCTATGGCGTTTACTATATGATGTTTACCTTAGGATTTGGAGAACGACTGATTAATTATGGCTTATTCGATGAAAGTAGTGCCGGACAACGATTACTATTATTAGATATTTTCAAGAGTTATTCTATTTGGGACTTCACCTTTGGCACAGACATTAAAAAGCTAAATAACACATTAGAGCTGCTTAATATCGGTATCATAGAAAACCCATGGTTCGCTATTTTATTCACACATGGATTAATAACTCTCATTTTAATTATCGTTTTATTCGGGAAGTTATTCAAAAGGTTATTCCTTCACTATACAAAATTCAACAAAACATTCATCATCCTCACCTTCTTATTAATAGCATCCATGAATAATTCTTTAGTAACTCCAGGAGCATATCTACCACTATTCATATTGTGTGCATACATTTATTCTAACAAACAAATTCTAAAATCATGATTCCCAAAATAATTCATTTCTGCTGGATTAGCGAAGAGTCCCTACCTCAAGATATTCAAGCATACATAGACGGATGGAAAAAAATGATGCCTGATTACAAGATTATGAAATGGGATAAATCACTCTTTGACATAAACAAAGTGCCCTTTGTTAAGCAGGCATACGAACATCGGAAATGGGCGTTCGTTGCAGACTACATAAGAGTGTATGCACTTTATAACTATGGTGGAATATATCTTGATTCCGATGTAGAGGTTCTAAAAAGATTTGATGATTTCTTACACCTTGACATGATGCTAGGTTACGAAAATTCGAGCATAAAAAGCTTGGAAGTTGCTGTATGGGGGGCAAAAAAAGGCCATCCAGTGCTATATGACATACTAAAGAAATTGGAAAATAGAGTATTTATTAAAGAAGATGGAAGCTTTGATATGCAACCTTTGCCAATATTTGTTCGAAACATAATAAAAGAAAGCCACAAATATACTTGCAAAGATGTGCAAAGTATTGAAGATTGTATAAATAGCCCTGATAGTTATATATATATATTCCCCTTCTATTACTTTAGCCCCAAATCACATGTCACGAATCAAATCATGATGAATGAAAAATCATACTGCATTCACCACTTCAAAGCGAGTTGGTTAGTTCCAAAGATTCGAAGAAAACTCGCTTTTATTGCATACATAAAAAGAAATTTTCCTCCAATCGTTGCCGCAATTAATTTTATCCGCCATTTAATAGGAAAACCATCTCTTATAGGAAGTTCAGCAACTAAGAATTCTCTGTAAAGACTAATAAAAATAACCTTTTAAATACAAACCAACACTATCAATATGACCAGCCCTCAAATCACTGTACTCATGCCTGTATACAATGGGGAAAAATATCTCCGTTCGGCCATTGAAAGCATTCTCGATCAAACATACACTGACTTTGAATTTCTGATAATCAACGATGGAAGTACAGATAAAACGGAAGAAATCATCTTGTCATATCAGGATAGTAGAATACGCTATATCAAAAATGAAAAGAACCTAAAAATCATCAAGACCTTAAATAAGGGTATTGATTTAGCTAAAGGGCAATACATTGCAAGAATGGATTGTGACGATATAGCTGTATCTAATAGATTAGAAAAACAAATAAGATTATTCAACGACAATCCAAAGTTAGATTTTATCTCTGGTTTACCCATCCATTTACTAAAAAATGGAAGGATATATCGCTCTTTCCGTTTTTGTTCGTTACATACTGAAGCTATCCGTTTTGAAAATTTATTAGAAGTTTCATTTTGTCATCCCTGTTTAATGGCCAAAACCGAAATATTCAAAAAATTCAAATATTTAAATGCTCCAGAATGCCTTCATATAGAAGATTACGAACTAGGCCAAAGACTTTCACACAACGGAGTGAACATGTACTATTCTAAAGACTTCGTCTTATATTATAGAAAAAACGAAGAAGGCGTAAGTTTAACCAACCGTCAAGAACAAATTGAAAGGGGATTTAATCTTGCAAAATTATTGTTGCATGACATGTACTCTTTCAATATACATAAAGAGGATTACTTCTTTTTTATAGAGAAGAAAGGATGGAAGTCCGTAAAACAGTTATCAAGCACATGTTCAATGCTTGATAATATGCGTTTAGCTTACTTCAAAAAATGGAATCCTTCATCCTTAGGGAAATCCGAAATCAATTCATGGATAAAATACCGAAAGACAATTTATTGGTTATCGGCTTTGACATCTATGACAAGACCATCTGCATACGCATTTTTTATGCTTTTAACCCATTTACATTATTTATGCGATTCTATGGTTAGAAATCAAATATTTATTCTAATTAAGAATTTCTTTAAAAGGAGCTTTTTAGCTGTTCCGTACAAAAATTAAAAAACGTCCTAACAATAACCGTCCTCATATAAAAGCAACGGATACAAAAGGATGTCATCAAACAGCAGGAAAAAGTACTTAAAATCGTTCACTTTCGACAGGTTCAAACAATGCTATCGAACTCTACTCAAAACATTGTAACACACGAACACGATTTAACCCCATATCAGCAATGATAACCTTAGCATCCAGAAACAGCTGCACAGGATGTGGAGCGTGCAACAACATCTGCAACCACAATGCCATTCGTATGGAAAAAGACGAAGAAGGTTTCCTTTTTCCATTAATAAACAACGACCTATGCATTGAATGCCATCTATGCGAACAATCATGCCCGGTATTACACCCTGACACGAACGCCAACAATGAGATGCCGAAAGCATTTGCCGTATGGAGTCAAAGAGATAGGATTTACAGTAGTTCCGGAGGCGCATTTTCCGCTTTTGCACGTATGACATTGGCTGAAAACGGTGTGGTTTTTGGTGCCTCCTTTGACGAGCATCTGCATTGCAGGCACATTGAAATACAAGACGAAAAAGAGCTTCCAGCCTTACGAGGCAGCAAATACGTGCAAAGCGAGATTGGAGATGTTTATAAGCAAATCCGGGCTTATCTAAAAGAGAACAGGAAAGTTTTATTCTGCGGAACGCCTTGCCAAGTAGCCGGTTTAAAACGCTTTTTAAGAAAGCCCTACAACAACCTATTAACATTGGACTTGGTTTGCCATGGCGTTCCCTCCGATGCAATTTTCCAAAGTTACCTCGAAAAGCTATCACGACGCATGGCGGTAAAAATAGAAAATTACGAATTTCGTCATCGCGACGGCTGGGGCTTTGCCCCAGCCGTCGCGACCTCCTGCAAATTCCGCCCCGTCTACGGGGTCGACGCGCTATATATGGAAGCATTCAATGCGTCGGCCATTTTCCGGAGAAGTTGCTATCAATGCCAATATGCAAAGTTGCCCCGCATAGGAGAATGCACATTAGGTGATTTCTGGGGCATCGGCCGACATGGAATACCTTTTAAACATAGCATACAAAAAGGAGTCTCGCTCGTATTAACCAATAATGCATCCGGAGAAACCGCCTTGAGGAGGCTTCAAAACACTTTCATCGAAGAACGTACCATAGAAGAAGCGTTAATAGAAAACCAAAACATCATACATCCATCTCCCATCCACCCCGAAAGAGAAAGCATCATAAGCGCATTCCTAAATCCGAGCACATCCCTTTCCTCCATCAGGAAGCAATATAATTTGTCTGAAACAGGAATAAAAAACTTAATAAAAGAATATGCCATGAGATGGCATGTATTCAACTTTGTAAAAGCAGTATACAACAAATTCAAATCCTTATGAAAATCGGCATACTTTCCATGCAGGAGGTGAAGAACTATGGTTCCTTCCTGCAGGCTTTTTCGTTGAAGAGCAACATCGAGGCGCTGGGGCATCGGTGCGAATTCGTGAACATCGTGCCGGGCGAACAGCTTGAGGGATACAGGATAGGGAAATTCCACAAGCTGGCGCTGCTCGCCCAAAGGCTTTGGGGATGGGACTTCATGCGGCGGATGAAATACATCTACCGGTTCCAATCGCGCTTCGCACAGGAGTTCCTGCCGGAACTGGGCGTGAAGAAAGGCCCGACTGACGGGCACTTCGACACGGTTGTCATTGGCAGCGACGAGGTGTTCAATTGCGCGCAAAAGACTTGGTTCGGATTCTCCCGCCAGCTCTTTGGCGAGGGACTGGATGCCGACAAGATCATCACCTACGCCGCGTCGTTCGGCGCCACGACCATACCCAAACTCGAAACCATGGGCATCAAGGGCACGGTGGCCGGCCTGCTGAAAAAACTGGACCGGATTTCGGTCCGCGATGCCAACAGTCTGGCGGTCGTGCAGGAACTGACTGGCAAGACGCCCGAAAAACACGTTGACCCCGTGTTGATATTCGACTACACAAAGTTCATGCCCGACAAAGTGGACATGGACCACTACATGATCGTCTACACCTACCCCGGGCGTATCACCGACCGGGAGGAAATCGGCGCCATACGCCAATATGCCAAAGAAAAAGGGCTGACCTTGGTCAGCATCGGGCACTACTTCCCGTGGTGCGACCGCACCATCGTGCCGCATCCCTTCGAGGTGCTGGCCTATTTCAAACACGCCTCCTGCATCGTCACCGATACGTTCCACGGCACGGTGTTCTCCATCAAATTCAACAAGCCCTTCTGCACACTCATCCGGAACATGAACAGCCAGAAGTTGTCACACCTGCTCGAACAGTTCGGCCTGACCGGCCGGATAGCGCGCTCGGGGCACGACATCCCGTCCATCATGGGCAACCCCATCCAGTATGCACCCGTGAATGAACTGATACAGCAAGAGAGAAAAAGGTCGTTGGAATATTTAAAACAGAATTTGTAGAAAGCACCATGCCCTCCATCTTAGTCAACAAAATAGAAGAAGCCGACCTCCTGACCTTGCAAGAGGTATTGTCTTCCGCGCCGCGCATCTACACGTTCCTCAACCCCGTGTCCTACCTCACGGCCATGGAGCACAAGGAGGTGTTTGCCCGCTTCGACGGCATCTTCGCGGACGGTTCCATTCTGGTGGCCGCCATCAAGACGCTCTACGGAAAGGCGGTGGAGCGGCGTAGCTTCGACATGACGTCGCTCGCGCCGGAACTGTTCTCGTTTGCCGAACGCCAGGGAAAGACGGTCTACATCGTGGCTTCAAGGCAGGAACAGGTGGAACGGGCCATTGGCATCTTCAAAGAGCGGTGGCCGGGCCTGAAGTTCGCCGGTCATCGCAACGGCTATTTCTCTTCGGAAAGCGAGATGGACGAGGAGGCGGCCAAGATTGTGGCCACGGCCCCGGACTTCCTCATCGTGGGCATGGGGATGCTGGCGCAGGAACGGTTCTTGCTGCGAGTGCGCGACGCCGGTTTCCGGGGCATCGGTTTCACGTGCGGCGGCTTCATCCACCAGACGGCCCGCAACGAGATTGACTATTATCCCGGCTGGGTGGACCGGATGAACCTCCGTTTCCTCTACCGCATGTACCGCGAAAAACATACCCGGAAACGGTACATGCAGGCGGCGCTGCTCTTCCCCGCCCGCTTCCTCTACGAACGCCTTTTCGGCTGAAGCCACGCCCAAAGCTTCCGCCCCGCCGCGTAGAGCAACGACAAGGGCAGCAACAGGATGAACACCAACCACGGGATCATCCGTCCCAAAAACCGTTCTATCTTTTCCACCCTGCAAAAATAACGGTTTTTCTTCAAGGGTACAACCCCTCTCCCCCCTTCTCTTTCCCTTTATCCCGGCAGCATTCCGCCCCCTTCGCCCGCAGTGCGGCACGGAACGCCTTGCGCAGTGCCGGATTGTACTTTGCGGCAAGCACTCGAGTACTTGCCGCAGAGTACTCGAGTACTCTCCGCAAGGTACTGCACGCCAACCGGCAGTCCGCCCCGCCCATTTGCCGCAAATGGCCGACCAAAAAGGAACAAGTTTTTCCCAGATTGAATGTCCTCACATTTTACTCCATCGGATGACAACCCCGCGGGAACGAAATGAGAACGAGAATGTAAGAAAAGGGCTGTGCCACAAATGCGTGACACAGCCCTAAGTTTTTTTGGACTGAGAAAGGAAGATGCCGCCTGGCGGCAAGGACCTCAAATGGAAGTCCGGAGAAGCTTCCTCTCTCCTGCCGACGTTATCTCAGAATGACTTTCTTGTGGTTGACGATGTAGATGCCCTTGGGCAGCCCCTTGAGCGAATCGCCCACCTTGATGCCTTGCAGGTTGTAGACGGCTGTGGCTTCATTGCCCTCCGCGTTGTCCGCGTCGGCCTCCACGCCCTGGATGTCCGTGACTTCGTCCTTCGTCATGCTCCCGTAATAGTAGAGCTTGAAGTTGTCGAAGATGGTCCAGTAATTGCCGGGCGCGTAGCCGCACTTGATGCCGAGCTTCAGGTCGGTGTGGTCCTCGTCGATGGTGGCAATCAGTTCGTTGTCGTAGTTGCGGCGCTGGAAGTAGATGCTGGCGCCCTCCATGCTGTTGGGCAGGTAAGCATCCGGACCGGTCACCTTTACGTCATCGTCGCACAGCGCCCTTTTCTTAGCCTCGCTGGCGATGTGCTTCACTTTGACGCCCTGATTGTTGATATAGAGCAGCGAGTTCACGTCGTTAATGCCGTTCTGGTAGTCGCGATAGACGGCAGCACAGTCGCCGGGACGCTGGAAGGCCTGGGCCGTGAGCTTGTAGGTGCCGGCGGGCATGTCTTCGAGCGTCTGGTTGAAGTCGAAGGTCTGTTGCCAGTATTCGCAGCAGGAGTAGTTGAATCCGGGTTGTTCCGACCACCCCTTGTTGTCGTCAATGCTCGGGTTGTTCATCAGGAAGTTGAGTTCGAAAGGCTGGGCCACATTCTCGGGGGTGACATTGCCAAGGAAGTCCATGCCCGCGGCTCTGGCCTCGGCGATGAAGGTGTGCACCTCGTTTGCCTTCGCGCTCTGCGCCCGTTCCCACACATCGTCCAGAGAAGCCTCCAGTGTCAGGTCGGCTCCGGACACATCCTCGGTGTGCGGCGTGGTGGCCATTTCGCGGATTTGTGCGATGATTTCTGCCAACTCGTCAAGCTGGCGCGCCTTCATTCCCTCTTCGAAAATCCCGAGTTCATCGGCTGTCAAGATCACCCAGCGCTGGTCTGTGGCCGCGTTGCTGAAATCCTGCGAACCGACAGTCACCACTTCGCCGTTTTCTCCGGCCTTCAGGGCGGGAGGCGTCTCCAGATTGTATTTCCCTTCGCAGATCCAGTAGCCTTTCGTGTTGAGCACCTGGTCTCCGGCGGTCAAATGAACGGGCACGCGCCCTCTCATCAGGTGGAAGCTCTCCGTTTCTCCGGGCTCTTCCACTTCCTCTGTCTTGATGGTGCCGCTGCTGAAGGTGAAGTATTTGCCGGACTTGGCATTGCGCAGATAGTAGTAGCAGGTCTGCGGCTGGAAGATGAGATACCATGCGTAGGCATCGTTGCCCGTCAGTTCCTCCACCGACGATACGGTCTTGTAGCTCAACACACCCGATTCATCCTCCGTCAGATAGGCATTGGAACGCTCGGCATCCTGATTCTCGCACGTGAGGTAATACTTGATGGTGTCTTCGCTTTCAAACGTGTAATAGGGAGTGGGAGCGCCGCCCGAGGGAGGCAGGCCGTCCTCGCCAAGGCCTTGCGTCTGGAGCGCGTTGGCAATGTAGAGCAGACGGGTGCCATTGTCCGCCCCGGCTCCGTTGATGCCGAACGGGCCCATGTGCGTTCCGTCACCGTTGCACAGGTCGTTCCCGTTGGTCAGGAATTCCACGACGAGGTTGGCCTGGTCGCCCTGCCACCAGATACCGCCTGAGATTTCGGGCATCTCGGTCGGATGCAGGCCTTGCCATTGGGTGGAAGCCTTGAGTTCTTCCCAGCTCCAGCGCCAGTGTTGCCCTACGCCTACACCGTGGTTGGACTCATGCATGACGGTACCCGTCCGCTGGTAGCCGGCATTGGGACCGATGGTCATCCAGCCGCCGTAGCTGCAGTGGGCCGAAGCGTCGCCGGGATCGAAAGACACGTTGATGCCATAGTTGTGGATGCTGGTCCAGTTATTGTAGTAGTCCATGGCGCTGGCACAAGCCGCGCTGATGCGTTCGTTGTCGCTGACCTCGCCGTTGTAGGCATAGCTCCAGGTGCAGTTCGACCTGCGGGGGAGCGTAATAATCTTGCGGACCTCGCCGTAGCCCACGGCGTTGGTCTTGGTCATGGCAAAGGCACGCACATAGTAGACGGTGGCCGAAGTGAGCGGTTCCATGATGTAGACAAGCCCCGGATAGTCGAGCACCTGAGCGCCCTCGGTCACGAAATTGTCCGCCAGGGTGGGTTCCTTGTGGGTGGCCCAGCAATAGCCTTGCAGCTTGATGTCACTGACAGGCACGCCACTGACCGTCACGCGTCCCAAAGCTCCGGTGACGCCGCGGGGAATGAAGCTGGAAGTGGCGACCGTGGGAGCCGTGCCCGAAGCGTTGGCCACGTAGTACAACACCTCGGCATGGGTCAGCAACTTCGCCACCTGGTTGATGCTGTCCAGCGTTATCAGGGCCTCTTCATAGCTCCGCTTGGCCTCGCTGATGCTTGCCATAAACTCGTCGATGCCATTGCTGCCTTCTTTGCCACAAGCCTCCTCGGCAACCGCGATGGCGTCGTTGAGAATCTGATATTCCGCAATGCTGGTCTCCGAAGCGCTGATGGCCTGGTTCAGGGCAGCTGCATAAGCGGCATAGTCTCCGCCCTCCAGGGCCTCCTTCGCTTCGTTCACGGCTGTGGTGAGGGCCGCCAGGCTGTCGGCATGCTGGTGAAGGGCCATCAGCTCCTCGCCCCGGGTTATCAGCTGTTGGAAAGTCTCTTTCTGTGCTTCATCATCATATCCCATATAATAGAGGTGGAAATCGTCCACACACACGTAGTTGCCCGTACAGCCGACAGTGGTGTATCCCACCTGCGCCACGTTGTCCACGACGGTGAAATCCACGGAATAGGTTCCGGGCTTGTTCACCTCCGTCCGCACGTCGTTGGCATAGAGATAGGCTCCCTTCTGTGTGGCGTTCAGGTTGCTTTGCTGAATGTTCTGTGCCACTGCCGTCAGCCGGTAGTTGCCGTTGGGAAGCCCCTCCACGGCCTGACGGATATCGGAATCGGGAATGGTGCCCCAAATCTCGCAATAGTAAGAGCCCACCTTGAGCTCAAAGGACGTGTTGTTCTGCGAATTGAAGCTGCCTTCTACCACCCAGTCGGCGATGCTGTTCTCGAAGCTTGGGTTCTTCATGTAATTTGAAGTCATGTCCAACGGATTGTCCGGCGATGCCACCGAGAAACGATACTGGAAGATGGCTTCATCCAGTTCGGTGTATACCTCGATGATTCCCTCATACGAGCTTTGGGCTATCAGCTTTTCAGCAGCCTCGATGGCCGCGTCCAGCGCGCTTTGCTCGGGCGTACTGAGGTTGAGGTCGACTTCGTGGGCCGTCTGCAGAAGGCCGTCCAGTGCCGTCCGGAAGACGGCGTAGGTTTCCTCGTCCGGCTCTTCCAGCGTCAGGCGGAAGTTGTCCACGCACACGTAGTTTCCGGTAGCGCCTTCGATGGTGAACCCTATGTCCAGCGTGCCGTCCACCGTCGTGGCGCTCACCTTATAGTCGCCCGGCAACCCCACTTCCGTCCGCGCGTCGTTGGCACACACCCAAGCTCCGGTCTGTGTCACGTTGGGGTCGCCCTGCTGGATGTTCTGCGCCGTGACGGTCAGGGTGTATGTCCCGGCGGGCAGGCCGGTGAGACTTTGCTCCACCCCTCCATCGGGCGCCTGGCCTCCCCAGCCGGCCCAGCTTTCCACATAGTAAGAGCCGTCCTTCAATGAGAAGTCATTGTTGCTTTGGCGCTTCACCTTACGGAAGTTCCATCCGGTATTGTCATCCTCAAAACTCTGATTGACAATCCGTTCCGTCAAATCTGTCTGTGCGCTGAGCGATGTCGCCGCACAAAACAGCAGAGATAAGAAGAACTGTTTTTTCATTGTAACGATTTTTAGTTTGTTATTTGGGTTAAAATCACTGCCTTGGTTGTTCTTGGTCTGCTTCTACTGCTCCATTCCCGGGAAACAGCCCCCTTGGGGAGAGGGATGTTGAAGGTTGGGTGGATTCTGCGTCAGAGTGTTCTACACCAGTGGATGTTTCAGGCAACAGCACTCCCCTCCCTTTCGCGTCCGCAACGCCATCCGCTTCGCGAAGCACCGGCGTCCGGACCTCCTTGTCTGAAGAACTACTGTATGCATCATCATCCGGGTTAATGTTTAAAAGCTTGTGCAATATTAATTATTCCCCGCAGAAGAAACAAAGAAAGTATTATATTCTACTATAAAAAGCCTATATCGTCTAACAGAATGGTCCCTTTGCCTCAAAAAAACTTCATGCGATGCCACCGAGCGGAAAGTCTTCTGTATCACCAGAGCTACAACAAGAGACGAGCGCCGACACACGTCTCCCGTCCACCTTCTTTCCCATTTTCCCTGAGGAAACGCCCCTTCGGGAAGCCTTTCCTATACAATATCCCCGCGGAAACGGGATGAAGCGCAACCGCGGGGAGACTTACACTTTTTTTCAGAAATCCAATCGGTAACTTCCGCCCACCTTGAACCAGAATCCCGGTTGGGGGACGTTACCCAAATCATAATAAGTATGGTCGGTCAGGTTGTTGCCCTCCACGTAAAGCTGATAGCGCGGGGCACGCCACTGGACGCGCACGTCCAAAACGGCATACGGATGGTAGGGCGTGAGCGTGCCGACAGCATCGCCGGGACTGCCATAGCGGATATAGCTGCCCATGCGGTCCTGCCAGCGGAACGACCATGTGGCCGAGAGACGGTCCCAAATGCGGTGGGTCAGACCGGCCACGAACTTGTGGCGCAAATATTCCAAGGCATAGTTGGACTTATAAATAGGAATATCGTCGTGCCGCCGCTGGTGGATATAAGTGTATCCGACATTGAAGCGCTCCAGGAAGAAGCGGTCGCCAAAGGCTTCCTGAAGGTCGACCGCCACGTCGGCCTCCGCCCCGTAATTGTCCAGTTTGAAGTTGGCCGAGTGATAGACATCGTCTGCCGTATACATCACCCAGTCTATCATGTTCTTCCCCTTATGGTAGAACAGGTTGGCCGTAGCCCGCACCGCGGGGCGGCGGAACTGCGCGCCCAGGCTGAAGGCTTGCGTCTCCTCGGGCCTCAACCCCACGTTGCCTTCCTGCGTCGGACTCTTGTAATAAAGGTCGGTGAAGGTGGGCATGCGCAAGGCCATGTTCCACGAGGCCGACAATTTCCAATCACGGGCGGGACGATAGGAAAGGTCCACGCCGGGATAGAAGTGGAACCTGCCGTCGTAGCCGGTGTTCCGGTTGGCCATCACGCCCATGGAGAACGTAGCCTTGGGGAGCAGCACGTTGTGCTCTGCGTAGTAACTGATATTCGTGCGGCTGTCCCGCTTGTCATATTGCCGGCCGCCGTGCCAAGGCACGTCTACGCGCTGCGCCTCGTCCAGCGGCCGTCCCAACGAGGTGCTGAGCACACCCTCTTCGCGCACCTCCATGCCGAAAGAGGTCCTGCCGGCCACCGTCGTGAAGTGAGCATTCAGGTTCAGCCCGTAGACGTCCGTGCGGTGGAAATTCTCGCCGCTTGACGAATGGCGTATAAGCTGAAAATGATCCAGCGAGCGGTTCCAGTAGAGCGTGGGCGAGAGGTGAAGCCATCCCAGTTTGGTATCCGCCTGGACGGAGACAATATACCGCCGGGTTTCCTCGTATTGGTTGTTGTATTTTGCCGAATAGAATGTGTTGGCACCGTATTTCTGCTGGCTGAATCCGGCCTGCCAACGGATATCGGCCGTAGGTGTGGAATAGCCGCCTTGGTAATAAGTGCGCCACGTGTCGAAGTCGCTGTTCAGCGTGGCCCCGTCGCTGCGCAGGTAGCTGCCGGACAGTTGGTTGGTCCATGCGCCGTCCGACAGGTTCAGGCGCATCCCCCCGCCACCGAGACCATACGAACCTCCGGTGGCATTCGCCTGGACATGTTTCTGCTTCTCCGCCGAGGTTACGATGTTGATGGCCCCGCAGAAGGCCGAGGTGCCGAAGACCCGAGCGGCAGGGCCTTCCAGGATTTCAATGCGCTCGATGTCCTCGATGGCCACGGGAAAGTCGGCAGTGAGATGGCCGGTCTGGGGATTACTGATGTTCACGCCGTTGAGCAATACGGTGATTTGGTCAAAGGTGCCTCCCCGGATGGAAATGTCCGTCTGTATGCCCATGGCGCCCCGTTGTCGGACGTCGATGCCTGCGGCATACTTCAGGAGGTCGTTCACACTCTGTACCGGCGCGTTCTCTATCGTCTTGCGGTCCAGTACAGTCACAATTCTCGCCGCTTCCGTCTGGGTCAGCGGCACCCGGCTGCCTATCACTTCGATGCCGTCCATCTCGTGTTCGCTCTCCACCGTGGGCAGTTCCGTCTGTGCGGAAACCACGCCATGATTGGCAAACGTCAACGTGGTGAAAGCCAACACGCCGATGTTCACCTGCTTGTGCAGGCTGTTGAACACCGCGTAGGGCTTGTGGTCGAAATGCGTGAAGCGGAACACCGGGATTCGGAAAGTTTGCTTCTTGTACATGTTGACAAAAAAATAAATGAATAAAAGCTCCACCCCTCTTCCGGGCGGAAGTGCAAAGGTAATGCTTTGGGGCGAAAAGCTTGTCCGTTCCTGCGAAAAGGTGCTCTGCGGCACTCCCGCCACCTCCTCCCGCAGAAAAACACGCGGACGGAAGCATTTCAGACAAATAACGTATGAAATAAGACAAAAAACATAGGGCAAAAGCCCGCAGGTTTGCCTATATTTGCAACACCGAGAATGCAATGCAACAAAATCATCAATCTAAAATATCATGGAAAAGTCTTATTATCTGGCCGTGGATCTGGGAGCGACGAGCGGACGGTGCGTGCTGGCCGCGTTTGACGGCCAACGGGTGGAACTGCAAGAATTTGCGAGATTCAGGAACCCCATCATCCCCATGTCCGGACATTCGTTCTGGAATCTGCCGGCTCTCTACTACGAAATACTGCAAGCCCTGAAGAAGGTGGCCGAGGCGCACATCACGCTGACGTCCATCGGCATCGACACTTGGGGGTGCGATTTCGCCCTCTTCACCGCCGACGGCCGGCTGGCCGGCCTGCCCTACAGCTACCGCGACCCGCACACGGAGGGCGCCATGGACGCCTTTTTCGAGCGCATGCCGGCCGAAAAGGTGTACCAACTCACCGGCATACAGTTCATGGACTTCAACTCCTTGTTCCAGTTGGACACGCTCAGGCGCGGCGGTTGTTCGGCCTTGGAGTCCGCCGACAAAATCCTGTTCACGCCCGACGCCCTGTCCTACCTTCTGACAGGCGAGGCCGTGACGGAATACACCGTGGCTTCCACCTCCCAAATATTGAATCCCATGAAAGGCGACTTGGACGAAGAGTTGCTGGACGCCTTGTCATTGCCCCGCGAACGGTTCGGGCGGTTGGTGCTGCCCGGGACGGTGGTCGGACGGCTCACACCGCAAGTGCGGCAATACACGGGCCTGGGCGACGTGCCCGTAGTGGCGGTCGCCGGACACGACACCGCCTCGGCCGTGGCCGCAGTGCCCGCCGCAGACGGCAACTTCGCCTACCTGAGTTGCGGCACGTGGTCGCTGCTGGGCGTAGAAGTGGAAAAGCCCATCATCACGGCCGACAGCTTCCGCCACAACTTCACCAACGAAGGCGGAATGGACGGCACCACCCGCTTCTTGAAAAACATCTGCGGGCTGTGGCTCTTCGAGCGTTGCTGGGAAGAGTGGACCGACGCGCCGTCCGACGTGGCACAGCTGGCCGCCTCCTGCGAAACGTCGGATTACGAAGGCCTGATTTTCCCCGACTGGAGCGGATTCGCCCATCCCGTTTCCATGACGGAAGCCATCAAGGAATACTGCAGGCAGACGGAACAGGCGGCACCCGCTTCCCCGGCCGACTATTGCCGTTGCATCTTCCGCAGCCTGGCCCTCCGCTATCGGCAGGTGGTGGAGTTGCTGCAATCTATGGTGCCCTTCCCCATCAACCGCCTGCACGCCATCGGCGGCGGCTCGCTCAACCGCCACTTGATGCAATATGCCGCCGACGCCACGGGGCTGCCCGTTGTGGCCGGCCCGTCGGAAGGCACGGCCTTGGGCAATGCGCTGGTTCAAATCCGCGCCGCCGGAGGCACCGACTCGCTAGCCGGCATGCGGCAGCTCTCGGCAGCTTCGGTGAACACCACGGCCTATGCCCCGTCTCCCTCCGCAGCATGGGACGAAGCCTACGCACGCTTCTTAAAATTACAACTCCAATAAACATTCATCAATCATTAAAATTAAAGTTTATGAAAGACACTTTGATTCAGCAAGCCTACGACGTGGCACGCGAACGCTATGCCGCACTGGGCATCGACACAGACAATGTTTTGAACGCCCTGCAGGGCATCTCCCTCTCGCTTCACTGCTGGCAGGCCGACGACGTGACCGGCTTCGAGTCGGGCGGCGCACTGACCGGCGGCATCCAGGCCACCGGCAACTATCCCGGACGGGCGCGCAACATCGAGGAACTGCGGGCCGACATCCTTGAAGCCACGTCCCTCATACCCGGACGCCATCGCCTGAGCCTGCACGAAATCTACGGGGAATTCGGCGGACAGTTCGTGGACCGCGACCAAGTGGAGCCCCGCCACTTCGAAGGCTGGATGCAGTGGGCACAAGAGCACGACATGAAGCTCGACTTCAACTCCACCTCTTTCTCCCACCCCAAATCGGGCGACCTCTCCCTCGCCAACCCGGACAAGGGCATCCGCGACTTCTGGATTGAACACACCCGCCGCTGCCGCGCCATTGCCGAAGAGATGGGACAGCGCCAGGGCGACGCCTGCATCATGAACCTCTGGGTGCACGACGGCAGCAAGGACATCACGGTGAACCGAATGAAATACCGCGAACTGCTGAAGGAATCGCTCGATGCCGTCTTCGCGCAGGAATATGCACACATGAAAGACTGCGTAGAATCGAAAGTGTTCGGCATCGGCCTGGAAAGCTACACCGTGGGGTCCAACGACTTCTACATCGGCTATGCCGCACAGCGGGGCAAGCTCATCACCTTGGACACCGGACATTTCCACCCCACGGAAAGCGTGGCCGACAAGGTGTCCTCCCTCCTGCTGTTCGTGCCGGAACTGATGCTCCACGTGAGCCGTCCCGTGCGTTGGGACTCCGACCACGTGACCATCATGAACGACGAGACAATGGACTTGTGCAAGGAAATCGTGCGCTGCGACGCCCTGAACCGCGTACACATCGGGTTGGACTATTTCGACGCATCCATCAACCGCATCGGCGCCTACGTCATCGGAAGCCGCGCCACGCAGAAATGCCTGCTCCAGGCGCTGCTCGAACCGCTGGACACCCTGCGGGCCTACGAGGCAGCCGGACAAGGCTTCGAGAGGCTGGCCCTGCTGGAAGAGTGCAAGTCGTTGCCGTGGAATGCCGTGTGGGACATGTTCTGCCTCCGCAACGGCGTGCCCGTCGGCGAGGAGTTCATCCCGGCCGTGGAAGATTACGAAAAGCGCGTGTTGTCTAAACGGGCCTGACGATGGACGTTGTTCTTGCTTTGCTGATCATCGCCATCGGCAGTTTCGGACAGTCCAGTTCCTACGTGCCCATCAACAAGGTGAAGGACTGGAGCTGGGAAAGCTTCTGGTTGGTGCAGGGCGTGTTCGCCTGGCTGGTATTCCCCTACCTGGGCGCCCTGCTGGGCGTGCCCGAAGGCGAGTCGCTGACGGGCCTCTGGCAAAAGGGCGACGCCTCCTTGGCCGTGCTCTACGGCGTGCTCTGGGGCATAGGCGGACTGACCTTCGGACTGAGCATGCGCTACCTGGGCGTGGCCTTGGGACAGAGCATCGCCTTGGGCACCTGCTCGGCCTTCGGCACGCTGCTGCCCGCCCTGCTCGTCGGCACCGACTTGTTCCACGGACAAGGGCTGTGGCTGCTGGCCGGCGTGGCGGTCACCATCGTGGGCATCGCCACCATCGGCTATGCGGGCAGCCTGCGCTCGAAGTCCATGTCGGAAGAAGAGCGGCGGGCCGCCGTGAAGGACTTCGCCCTGACGAAGGGACTGCTGGTGGCCTTGCTTTGCGGCGTGATGAGCGCCTGCTTCGCCCTCGGGCTCGAGGCCGGCGGCAGCATCAAGGCGGCCGCCATCGGCCAGGGCGTGGACCCGCTCTTCGCCGGATTGCCCGTCATCGTGCTCGTCACGAGCGGCGGTTTCCTGACCAATGCCGCCTACTGCCTGTGGCAGAACGCGAAGAACCACACTTTCGGCGACTACGGGAAAGGCAGCGTGTGGGGCAACAACCTCGTGTTCTGCGCCTTGGCCGGTGTGCTCTGGTACTCCCAGTTCTTCGGTCTCGAGATGGGCAAGAGTTTCCTGGACGGACACGCCACGCTGCTGGCCTTCTCATGGAGCATCCTGATGGCCCTGAACGTCACGTTCAGCAACGTGTGGGGCATCTTGCTCAAGGAATGGAAAGGATGCGGGCGTCGCACGGTGGGCGTGTTGCTGACCGGACTGGTGATTCTGGTGGGCAGCATCGTGCTGGTCGCCGTGGCACAACAATAAATAACCGTTTAAACTATAAAGAGTAACATGGAATCTATCTTAAAAGGACGCCCCCGTCTGGAGGCGGAAATCAACCAAGTGGCCGAAGTGGCCGGATACCTTTGGCAAAAAGGGTGGGCCGAACGCAACGGCGGCAACATCACCGTGAACGTGACGGACTGCATCGACGACGAAGTGCGCGCCATGCCGGCCATCTGCGGCCCGCAACCCATCGGGGCCGTGCTGCCCCATCTGAAAGGGTGCTACTTCTATTGCAAAGGGACGCAAAAGCGGATGCGCGACCTGGCGCGCCGCCCGATGGAAAACGGCTCGGTCATCCGCATTTGCGACGACTGCGCCAGCTACGTCATCATCGCCGACCAGCCGGTGCAGCCCACTTCGGAACTGCCGTCGCACTTGAGCGTGCACAACGAGCTGCTGGCCAAGGGCCTGCCCTACAAGGCCTCGCTCCACACCCACCCCATCGAGCTGGTGGCCATGAGCCACAACCCGAAGTTCCTGGAGAAGGATGTGGCCTCCACCCTGCTGTGGAGCATGATACCGGAAACGAAGGCCTTCTGTCCGCGCGGGCTGGGCATCATCCCCTACAAGCTGCCGGGTTCGGTGGAACTGGCCGAAGCCACCATCCGCGAACTGGCCGACTACGACGTGGTGATGTGGGAAAAGCACGGCGTGTTTGCCGTGGACACCGACATCATGGCCGCCTTCGACCAAGTGGACGTGCTCAACAAATCGGCCCTCATCTACATCGCGGCCAAGAACATGGGCTTCGAGCCGCAGGGCATGAGCGACGAACAGATGCGCGAGATGTCCGTGGCCTTCCACCTGCCCAAATAGTGTTTCATTCATCAACAAAACATTATCGTCATGACAAAAAGATTTGCATTCAAAATGTTCCTCAAGCCGGGCTTCGAGGAAGAATATGCACGCCGCCACGCGGCCCTCTGGCCTGAACTGAGGCAGCAACTTTCGGCTGCCGGCGTGCGCAACTATTCCATCTACTGGGACAAGGACACGAACATCCTGTTCGGATACCAGGAAATCGAGGGCGAAACGTCGTCGCAAGACATGGGAGCCGACGAAATCACCCGCAAGTGGTGGGACTACATGGCCGACATCATGGAGGTGAACCCCGACAACTCGCCCGTGACCATCCCCATCCGCGAAGTGTTCCACCTGGACTGACGCCGGAGTCTACGCGAAGTCTGAGGCACAAAAAAACATCCACCCCGCTCCTCTGTCGGGGTGGATGTTTTTTTGTGCCTTGTCGTCCAGGGGGACATCACATCGGTTTCACGCCCTCGGCCGTGGGCGGAATGTTCTTGATGGTGCCGTCGGCATTGTACTCCAACGGTTCGGCCACGATGGAACGGCTGTAGCTCGTGCCGGTGGGCAGACCTCCGTTGTGGCTGATGAACAGCCATTTCCCCTTGAAGTTCACTATCGCGGGATGCGTGGTGTTACTGTTGCCGGCGATTTCCGAAATCACGCCCTTCACCTCGTAGGGGCCTTCAATCCGGTCGGCCACGGCATAAGCGATTTTCTCTGGCCACTCGCTGGCATACGTCAGGTAGTACTTGCCGTTGTACTTATGAATCCATGGTGCCTCGGTGAAGGGGTGACTTTCGTCGATGTGGATGCGCTTCACCTCGCCCTCGGTTTCAATCATGTTTTCTTTCAGTTTCACGATGTAACACTCCTTGTTGCCCCACGTGAGATAGGCTTGCCCGTCGTCGTCGATGAACACCGCGGGGTCGATGCAGGCCCAGCTGTGCTTGGAGTCGAAGCAGTCCTTGTTGGTGAGCAGCGGCTTGCCCAGGGCGTCTTTATAAGGCCCGGTGATCTGGTCGGCCACGGCCACTCCGATGCCGCACCAGTTGGTGCTGACATACCAATAATACTTGCCGTTGCGCTCCACCGCGTGCCCGGCATAGGCCTGCTTGCTGGCCGCCCACTTGAACTCGTCGATGGTCAGGGGCACGGGATGTTGCGTCCAGTGCTTCATGTCGGTGGTGGAAAAGAGCAACCAGTCCTTCATCACGTAACCGCTCTGGTTGCCGTTCAGGTCGTGCCCGGCGAAGAGCCACAGCGTGTCGCCCTTGACGAGGGCGGCGGGGTCGGCCGTGTGCAGGTGGCGGATGATGGGATTACCCTGGCTCTCGAACTCATAGCGCACCACGTAGCCCCACTTCTCCTGCAGGCGCTGCAACTCGTCGTGCGTCAGCGAGATGACGGAACCGTGGCGCGGGAAGAAGTCCTTCGTGAACACCTTCGGCTCGGAAAAATGGTAGAGGTCCGTGCTGGTCTGATATTCATAGCGTCCGCTGGTGTACATGTCGTACATCAGCACATACTCGTCCTTCCCGTTGAGCTTGAAGATGCTCGAGCCTTCCACGGGCGTCTTGCCGGCATAGGCATCCAGATACTTGAAGTCCTCCTTCCACTTGCCGCGCAAGCTTTTCGACACGGCCTGCTGTATGCCGTTCTTCACTTCCTTCCCGTTCTCGTCCTTCGTGTTGCCCTTATAGAAGAGGTGGAACACGCCGTCCTTCTCGATGATGTCGTTGTCAATGCTGCCATACTTGGCCGAGAAAAGCCGCTTGGGCTCGCTCTCGAATCCGGTGAAGTCCTTGTTGGCGTAGGCGTAATAGCTGATGAGCGTCTTGCGGTCGTCGCGCTGCAGGGTGAAGTAAATCATATATTTCTTGGCCTTGCGGTCGTAGATGGTCTGCGGCGCCCACACCCAATAGGCGTCTCCGAAGTTTTTGGGATAGTCCTTCGACAGATTGATTTTGGAGTGCTTCCAATGGATGAGGTCGTCGGAGCTCATCAGCACGATGCCGGGATTCTCCGTCCACCCGTTCTTCACCGTGTTCATGTCCGTGGCCACGATGTAGAAGCGCCCGTCCTCGCCACGCAGGATGTGCGGGTCGCGTATGCCGCCGCTCTCGCTGATGGTGTCCGAAGCCACGATGGGGCGGTTGCCGTTAAGCGCCCGCCAGTTCACACCGTCGTTACTGAGGGCAAAGCGCAGGTGCTCCTGCCATTTTCCTTCCCCTCCACCCTCGAAATAAGCGAAAAGATAGCCTTCGAAATCCTCCTTTTCCGGCTCTCCGGCAGCCCACGCCGAGGGCGCATGCCCCGCCGCGAAGGCCAACAGCAAAGAAGCCATGAGTGTCCGTTTCTTCATGTTGCGTTTGTTTTTATGGTTCTTGTTTCCGTAGATTGATTATCAGGCAAAGCTAAGAATAAATTTTTACTTACGCAAAAGAATGGGCCAAAAAGGCGCAAAAAAAGATGGTCCGTGGGGTTCTGCGCTCCATGCGGGACGCGATGGCGTCCCCCCGCCCGCGGCCTCAACCGGCGAGAACGCCTGTGAGAGCATACGGGCACAGGGCACGGACGCGCTCGAAAATGCGCGGTGCGCCGCGGCGCCGTGCGGAGCGCCTCACAGTGCTTTCCGCAAAGCATTCGAGTACTCTGCGGCAAGTACTCGAGTACTCCGCGGCAAGTACAACTTCGTTGCCCGCAGCATGCTTTTCCGCTCTCCCCGCCCTTCGGCCCTCTCGCCATGCCCCGACGACCGAATGCGAAGCCGACGCATCCCTTCCTCCCGGAATGCAGGCAAAGCCGCAAGCCGAGCCTGCCCCGCCGCTCCTTGCGTCCGCACGAGGCATGGGAAGGGAGAGAAAACAATTTTACAACCATAAAAAAAATGCGCTGAACCGGAGAAAGCCGCATGCCACAGCTTTCTCCGGTTCAGCGCATTGCATTCCATAGGCTCACGCCCCGCGACGGAGGCCGGGACGCAAGCCAGCCCTACAAGGCCCGTCAGAGTACGCCCTTGCTCGAGGGCAGCTCAAAATGATGTATGTCGCGGCGCGCGGCCATTTTCAGGCTGCGGGCCAAAGCCTTGAAGATGCCCTCAATCTTGTGGTGCTCGTTCGTGCCTTCCGCCTTGATGTTGAGGTTCATCCTGGCGGCGTCGCTCAGGCTCTTGAAGAAATGCAGGAACATCTCGGTGGGCATTTCGCCTATCTTCTCGCGGCGGAACTCGGCGTCCCACACCAGCCAGGGGCGGCCGCCGAAGTCCAAGGCCACGCTGCACAGGCAGTCGTCCATGGGCAGACAATAGCCGTAGCGCTCGATGCCGCGCTTGTCGCCCAAGGCGCGCGCGAGGCATTCGCCCAAGGCCAGGGCCGTGTCCTCAATCGTGTGGTGCTCGTCCACCTGCAAGTCGCCCCTCACGCGGATGTAGAGGTCCATCCCGCCGTGCTTCCCGATTTGCTCCAGCATGTGGTCGAAGAAGCCCAGCCCCGTGCGGATGTCGCACCGCCCGTTGCCGTCCAGGTCGAGCCTCACCTCGATGTCGGTCTCCTTCGTCGTGCGGCGCACCTGCGCTTTCCGTTCGCCGGCAAAGAGGAACTCCGCAATGCTGTCCCAGCTGTCCACGTAGCGGATGCGCTCGTCCGCGAAGGAGTTTTCATCCTTCGGCTTCAGGATCAGTGCCCGGCAACCGAGGTTCAGGGCCAGTTGCGCGTCCGTCTCGCGATCGCCAATCACCCAAGAGGCCTCCATGTCGTAGTCGCCGGAAAGGTATCGGCCCAGCATGCCCGTCCCCGGCTTACGGGTGGGCAGGTGCTCTTCCGGGAAACTGCGGTCGATGAGGATGTCGTCGAAGGTCACGCCTTCGCCTTCCAAGGTCTTCATCACCAGATTGTGCACGGGCCAGAACGTGTCCTCGGGGAAAGCATCGGTGCCCAGTCCGTCTTGGTTGGACACCATGACAAACTCGTAGTCGAGCCGCTGGCGGATGAACGCCAGGTTGCGCATGACGCCCGGCACGAACTCCAATTTCTCGAACGCGTCGATTTGCTCGTCCGCCGGTTCTTTTATCAAAGTCCCGTCGCGGTCTATAAACAAAGCTCTCTTCATCTTCTTCCGTTTTGATTCTTACTCCGGTTTATACGAACGCAAGGCGGCCAGCAGGCAGTTGTCCTCCTGAGGCGTACCGATGGTGACCCGCAGGCAGTCGCCGCACAGCTCCACCCGCGAACGGTTGCGCACGATGATGCCCTTCCGCACCAGGTAGGCATAGACGGCATCGGCCCCCTTGACGCGGGCCAGGAAGAAGTTGGCATCCGTGGGATACACCTTCTCGCACACCGCCAGCTCCGCGAAGGCCGACATGACCTGCTGCCTCTCGCGGAGAATCATCTTGACCCACTTGTCCACGTCGAACCGCTTCTTCAGGATTTCCACGGCCTGCTGCTGGGTCAGCTGGTTGACGTTGTAGGGATACTTCACCTTATTATATAAGGCAATGATCTCCGGCGAGGCGAAAGCCATGCCCAAACGGATGGCCGCGCTGCCCCATGCCTTGGAGAAGGTGTTGAGCACAATGATGTTGGGATATGCGTCCAGTTCCTCACGAAATGGTTTCTGCGAGGAAAAGTCGGAATACGCCTCGTCGATCACCACCAGCCCCTCGAAGCGCGTGATGAGTTTGACCACCTCCTCGCGATCCAGATCGTTGCCCGAAGGGTTGTTGGGCGAGCAGAGGAAAATGGCTTTCGTCCGGTGGTCCGTGGCGGCCAGCACCTTGTCGGCATCCATCTGGAAATTCTCGTCCAACAGCACGGGGCGGTAGGCCACGTCGTTGATGTCGGCACACACCTTATACATGCCGTAAGTGGGCGCGATGGCCACCACGTTGTCCACACGGGGCTCGCAAAAGACGCGGAACACCAGGTCGATGGCCTCGTCGCTCCCGTTGCCCAGGAAAATCTGCTCCGGCTTCACGCCTTTGATGGGTGCCAGCAGGCGCTTCACCTCTTCCTGCAACGGGTCGGGATAGCGGTTGTAGGGCGCATTGTAGGGATTCTCATTCGCATCGAGGAACACCGACGCCGCCACCCCCTTGTATTCGTCGCGGGCGGAGCTGTATGGCTTCAACGCCCAGACATTCGGTCGGACTAATTGTTGTAAGGGTTTCATGTTCATTTCGTATTAAGGTTCAACGAATCCATGCGCACGGCCATGGCATTGCGGTGGGCATCCAGCTGCTCGCCTGCCGCAAGCAGCTCCACGGCCGGCCCGATGGAGCGCACGCCCTGAGGCGTGAGCTCTTGGAACGTAATCTTACGGTGGTAGCTGTCCAGGTTCACGCCGTTATAGGCCACGGCGTATCCGTTGGTGGGCAGAGTGTGATTCGTGCCCGAGGCGTAGTCGCCCGCACTTTCCGTCGTGTAAGGGCCGAGGAACACGCTGCCGGCATTGACGACGCCTTCGGCCACCTGCCTGTAGTCGGCCGTCTGGATAATCAGATGCTCCGGAGCGTAGCGGTTGGTCAGTTCCAGCGCCTCGTCCATGTCCCGCACCACGACGAGCTTGCTGTTGGCCAACGACTTGGCCGCAATGTCCCGGCGCGGCAGCACGGCCAGTTGGCGCTCCACCTCGGCCTGCACTTTGCCAATCAAGGCCTCGTCGGTGGTCACCAGCAACACCTGGCTGTCCACTCCGTGCTCGGCCTGCGAGAGCAGGTCGGCCGCCACGAATACCGGATTGGCCGTGGCGTCGGCCAGCACTTCCACCTCCGACGGACCGGCCGGCATGTCGATGGCCACGTCGTGGAGCGACACTTGCTGTTTGGCCGCCATGACAAACTGGTTGCCCGGGCCGAATATCTTGTAGACCTTGGGCACGCTTTCCGTCCCGTAGGCCATGGCGCCGATGGCCTGCACGCCGCCGGCCTTGAAGATGCGGCTAACGCCGGCCACTCGGGCCGCACAAAGGATGGCCGGATGCACCTTCCCCTCGCGGTTGGGCGGGGTGCACAGCACGATTTCGCGGCAACCGGCTATCTTGGCCGGAGTGGCCAGCATCAGCACCGTGGAAAAGAGCGGTGCCGTGCCGCCCGGAATGTAAAGCCCCACCTTTTCGATGGGAACGGCCTTCTGCCAGCACGTCACGCCGGAGCACACTTCCACCTTCTCCGACTCGAAGCGCTGGGAAGCGTGGAACTTGCGGATGTTGTCGTGCGCCAGGGCCAAAGCCTCTTTCAGTTCCGGCGACACCTGCCATTCGGCCTCATACATCTCGTCTTCCGTCACGGCCAGGCTGTCCAGCTCCACATGGTCGAACTGTTTCTCGTATTCCTTGACGGCCTGGTCGCCACGCGCCTTCACGTCGGCCAGCACGCGGGCCACAATCTCGCGCAAGGTGTCCACATTCATCACGGGACGCTTCAGCATTTCGTCCCAATCCTCACGTTTAGGATAACTTATCACATTCATTTGTCTGCCTCCTTGTCTGTCCTTTTTACGGTCTTATCACAGAATCATTTTCTCCACCGGCACCACCAGGATGCCTTGTGCGCCCAACTCCTTCAGGCGCGTGATGATTTCCCAAAAGCGCGACTCGTCGATGACCGTGTGCACGCTGCTCCAACCTTCTTGCGCCAATGGCATCACGGTGGGACTCTTGGCCCCGGGCAACACGGCCACCACGTCCTTCACCTTGTCCGACGGGACATTCATCAGGACATACTTCTTGTCCTCCGCGCTCTTGACCGCCTCGATGCGGAAAAGCAATTCGTCGAGGATGGCCTTCTTCGCCGCATCCATCGACGGATTGCCGATGAGCAACGCCTCGCTCTTCATCACAATGGCCACTTCCTGCAAGTTATTGCTCACCAACGTGGAACCGGAGCTGACGATGTCGAAAATGCCGTCGGCCAGACCGATGCCCGGCGCGATTTCCACCGAGCCCGTGATAACGTGAATATCGGCTTCCACGCCGTTTTCCTTCATGAACTTGCGCAAAATATTGGGATACGACGTGGCGATTTTCTTGCCCTCGAACCATTCCAGTCCCTGATAATCCACCGCCTTGGGAATGGCAAGCGAAAGGCGGCATTTACTAAATCCAAGCCGGCGGATGACCACGGCGTTTTCTTCGCGTTCAACAAACTCGTTCTCTCCCACGACGCCCACGTCGGCCACCCCGCTGGCCACCGACTGCGGAATATCATCGTCGCGCAGGTAGAGCACCTCTACCGGAAAGTTGGACGACTGCACCAACAAGGTGCGTTTGGATGAACTCACTTTAATGTCGGCCTCGGCCAGGAGCGCCATGGTGTCCTCGTAAAGGCGCCCTTTGGATTGTACTGCAATTCTAAGCATATATTCTTCTCTTTTTTATGATGGATTCACGACCAACGAAAAAAGGCTCACCGCAACATCGGCAAGCCTTCATTTCTTTTATCTTCTACTGGCACACGTAGCACAGCCTACCGATGTTCAACCGTTAGGATGGTGATGATGACGTGTAGCAATATTCTTCATTTTCTATCTTATTTGTGGCAAAGATAAACTTTTTCCCACACACGGGCAACAAAAATGGCAGAAAACAAGCAATAAAACTTCTCAAACCTCATAATCGACGCACGAACGGGCCTTTTTGCAATCCTTCAGCAAAGCAGCCACCGCCACGTGCTTCGGATGGACGGAATAGGCTTTCACATCGTCCATCGTGTCGAATTCGCTGTAAAGCGCAATGTCAAAGTCCTCGGCAGGATTGGCATTCAGGCCCACTTCTATCCTGCGGATGAAAGGTATCTCCGCGGGCAACGCTTCAATGCCTTTCTTAAAGGCGGCCATCACTTCCGCTTTCCGTCCGGCGTCCATGGCCGGATCCAACTGGAACAATACGATATGTTTTACCATCTTTCTCCTCTTTTATTATATCATTCACTCCTTGCGTGCATGTTCTCCTCGCGCCTCAGGCACGCTTCTCAGGCGTCTCCGCTTTTTGTCCTGTTCTGATACTGTTACCATATATTGGGCAATATCCGCCAGACATTTCCCGGATGCTCGTTTCGTTGGACAAAGGTAACGAAATGTTCCACGCCCGCCAAGGTTTCCGCTGCAAAAATATCCGAGACAAGGCTCTCAGGAAAGCATCGCGCATAAAATCTGTTATTTTCGAGATGAGAAGCCGCAAAAAGCCCTATCTTTGCAAGCGAAAAAGGAACGCTTATGTACATCATCGGCATTGCCGGGGGAACCGGTTCGGGCAAGACCACCGTAGCCCGGAAAATCATAGAAAGCTTGCCGCCAGGAGAAGTGGCGCTCATCCCGCAGGATTCCTACTACATCGAAACCACGGGGATGCCCATGGAGGAGCGACGGAAAATCAATTACGACCACCCGTCGGCCTTCGACTGGGACTTGCTCGTGCGGCAAGTGCGCGAACTGAAGGCAGGACAAGCCATAGAACAACCGACTTATTCTTATTTGGAATGCAACCGTTTGCAGCCCACCGTACACGTTGAGCCCCGTAAGGTCGTACTCATCGAAGGCATCCTCGCCTTGGCCAACAAGGAGCTGCGCGAGCTGATGGACTTGAAGATTTTCGTAGACGCCGACCCGGACGAACGCCTCATCCGCGTCATCGAGCGCGACATCGTGGAGCGCGGACGCACCGTACAGATGGTGGTAGACCGCTACCGCGCGGTGCTCAAGCCCATGCACCTGGAATTCATCGAACCGACCAAGCGGTATGCCGACCTCATCATTCCCCAAGGCGGAGAGAACGAGAAGGCCATCGGCATCATGCGCTCTTACATCCTGCACCGCCTGGGACTCACCTTCAATGAGAATCATGACCAATAAGCGACGGTTTCTGCACATCATCACGGCCGCCATCGTCTGCTTCCTTCTGACGGCTTGCGAGGAGAAGGAAGAAAGGAGAATCTCCCCGCTCGGCATCACGGAGGAAGAACCGATGGACAATCTGGCCTACGACCTTGCCCAAATCCAGGAGGCCGGAGAGCTGATCGCCGCCACCTTGTCCGGACCGGACACTTATTACGAATACAGAGGACGGGGATTCGGACTGCAATTCGAAATGGCCGAAAGCTTTGCCAACTCCATCGGTGCCAAGCTACGCATGGAAACGGTGAGGGATACCGCCGATTTGTTCAGAAGACTGAAGAACGGCGAAATAGACCTCATCGCGCTGGACATCCCCGAAAGTCGCCCTTTGGATCCCGCCTTGCAGTTTTCCGGCGCATGGCATTCTGCCGCAAGCCAGGCCGACACCCTCAAATCCGGATGGGTGATACGGAAAGACGCCACCTACCTGGCCGCAGCCTTGGACGGGTGGTACAAGCCAGAGACGAGGGCTTTCCTGCTGGAGCGCGAGCGCAAAAGGTTCTCGCTCGGAGGCGGCGTGAAGCGCCACGTCCGCGCGCCGTTCCAGAACCGTGCCAAGGGCATCATCTCGCCCTATGACGCCAGTTTCGTGCGGCATAGCCAAGCTATCGGCTGGGATTGGCGGCTCATGGCCGCCCAATGCTACCAGGAGTCGGGCTTCGATCCGCAAGCCGTGTCGTGGGCCGGCGCAAGGGGACTGATGCAAATCATGCCCGAGACGGCCGCCCATCTGGGCCTCCCCGCCGGCCAGATGCACCAGCCGGAACAAAACATCGCCGCGGCTGCACGCTACATCCGGGAACTTGAACGCAAGTTCAGCGACATTCCCGGGCGCGCGGAGCGCATCTGTTTCGTGCTGGCGGCTTACAACGGCGGCGCCGGACATGTGCGCGACGCCATGGCCTTGGCCCGCAAGCACGGCAAAAACGCCAAGACATGGGCCGACGTGGCGCCTTTCATCCTGCGCCTGAGCCAACCGCAATACTATAACGACCCGGTGGTGCGCTACGGTTACCTGCGCGGAGAAGAGACCCATGGCTACGTGACGGCCATATTGGAAAGATGGCAACGCTACCGCGGAGCCGTGCATGGCGGAACGGCCGGCACACAACCCGCCCCCGCGCGGCGCAACTCGCGGAACGGATTCAAGAGCAAAGTGCTCAGCGCCGAGGAACTGGAAGAGAAATACAAAGCGGAAGGAAACAACACGGAAAGCAATGACTGACGAAACGCAAGGACTTGGCCGACGGAAAACCAAGCGGATGCGCCTCACCGCAAACGAATGGGACGACCACTTCATCTACGGTAAAGCAACGGGGGACAACGGCGGAAGACTGTTGAAGGTGGCATACGCCAACGCGTCCGACGCCGTTTTCGCCGAACTCAACCAGCAATTGTTCAAAGGCGCACAGCTCAACCTGCTCTCCGTGGAAACGCTCCGCAACGAGGCGGAAGACGCCGCGGACTTTCCTTTCGTCCTGTTCCCGGAAATGCTCGTCCTGGAACCGGACTTCCTGCTCGACATCACGGCCTTGTGCGCCTGCATGAAACCCTACGGGCATTCTCCCTATACCCACTTATTAAACAAGTTCGCACCCCCGGCGCGTTCCGCCGCCATACAGCTCGGAAACGCGGCCAACCAGTTTCTGGACGACTGTGTGAACGAGCAGGGCGACAGCCCGGCCGAAGAGGAACTCTACCTGCGCTCCATGCAGAACAGCTTCCGGAACTCGCCCTTGGCCTACACTACCCTGTCCGGCATCGACCGACAATTTTTCGACCAATGCAAGACGCAATTCCACAACATCCGCCAAATGGTGAAGGGACACTTCGGCGCGGCACACATCGACATCCAACAAACGCCCGTGGAACTCGAGCCGGCCTTCCTCTGCGAAGCCCTCGGCCTGCAGGGCCGCATGGACTTGCTCACGCAGGACGCCCGCAAACTGATAGAGCTGAAGAGCGGGAAGGCGGAAGAATATCCCGTTCGCGAACCGCGGGAAGAGCACCAGTTGCAGATGGCCTTGTATAAAGAAATGTTGTATTACAACCTGGACCTCCCCCGCGAAAGCGTGCAGGCTTTCCTCCTCTATTCCCGCTACCCGCAAATCTACGCCCCCCGCGTGCCACGCGCCAAGATACGAAGCGCCATGGCATTGCGCAACGCCATCCTCCATATGGAGCGCCGGCTGGCCCGCGGAGAGTCGCGCCAACTGACGGGCGAACTGACCGAAGAGCGCATCAATGTGTCGGGACGCGACGACCGTTTCTACCGGCAATACCTGCGCCCGCGCATCGAGGCGATGCTCCGCCCGCTCCGACGGATGGCGGGCACGGAAGCCGACTACTTCCACCGCTTCCTGGCCTTCACCGAGCGGGAACAGTTCCTGGCCAAAACCGGAGACAAGCCCAACGGCAGCGACCTTGGATTCTCATCCACATGGCGCTGCACCACGGCCGAAAAGCAAGAAGAGGGGAACATCCTCACCGGCTTGCGGTTGCGACCCGTTTGCGACGACGAAGGCGCGGTGACGGGATTGGAACTGGACGTGCCGGCATACGGCGACGATTTCCTGCCCAACTTCAGGGAAGGCGACATGGTGATGCTCTACGAGCGCGACCAGGAACAAGACACGGCAGCCAGCCGGCAATTCTTCCGCTGCACCGTGGAGAGCATCACCCCCACCCGCGTAATACTGAGACTGTCTTACAAGCAACGGAACGCAGGCGTTTTCCACACGGGGAAAAGATATGCCTTGGAGCCGGGATACATGGACGCCACCTTCAACCAAGCCTATGCGGGACTGTTCGCGCTCCTCACCGCCCCGAAGGAGCGGAAGGAACTCCTGCTCGGGCAACGCCCGCCGCAATCCGACCCCGCCATCGGCCTCAACCTCAGCCATGGGAACGAAGATATAGCCAGTATTGCACTGAAGGCCAAGCAAGCCCGCGACTACTTCCTGCTGGTGGGGCCGCCGGGAACAGGGAAAACGTCCGTGGCACTGAAAGCCATGGTGGAGGAATTCCTGTCCGACACGCCGGAGAAAACCCTCCTGCTCATGGCCTACACCAACCGCGCCGTGGACGAAATCTGCGAAATGCTGTCCACCATCCGGCCCACGCCGGACTACGTGCGCATCGGACAGGAACTGAACTGCGCGCCGGCCTTCCGCCCGCGGCTGATGAAGCAGGTCATCGGCCGCGCCAAGTCGCGCAAGGACATCTACGACATCCTGGCTCCCGTGCGCCTCTTCGCCGGAACCATCAGCAGCCTTTGCGGACAGACGGAACTCTTCGGCCTGAAGGCCTTCGACGTGGCCCTGATCGACGAAGCCTCGCAAGTGCTCGAGCCCCAACTGCTGCCCTTGCTCTGCGCCACCACCGACGTGAACCGCGGCGACTACAACCTGAACCGTTGCGCCATCGGCAAGTTCATCCTCATCGGCGACCACAAACAGTTGCCCGCCGTGGTCGCCCAGCCCCCCTCCGTCTCCCGCGTGGACGAAGAAAGCCTGCGCGCCATTGGGCTCACCGACTGCCGCAACTCACTTTTCGAACGGTTGCTCGGGCTGTGCCGCATCCAAGGACGGACCGACTGCGTGGCCATGCTGAAACGCCAAGGGCGGATGCATCCCGACATCAGCGAATTCGTCAACCGGAAATTCTACGAAGGTCGGCTCGGCATCGTCCCGCTCAAGCACCAACTGGAAGAACTGAGGACGGCCTCGCTCCCCTGCCCCGACCCGTGGACGGCGTTCGTGGCAAGCACCCGCATGGGCTTCGTCTCCGTCGCCCGCGGCGATGCCGGCCCCCATCCCAAAAGCAACAAGCGCGAAGCCGAGGCCGTGGCAAGGCTCGTCTTCACGCTACTCCGCCTGCACCGGGACTCCGCGCCCGTGCAGGAAATGGGGAAGCACATTGGAATCATCGTGCCTTTCCGCGCCCAAATCGCCATGGTGCGCAAGGCGCTCGCCTCGCTCGGCATCCCCCACGCCGGAGCGTTCACCATCGACACGGTGGAACGCTACCAAGGCAGCCAGCGGGACGTCATCATCTTCAGCACCACGGTGAGCCAACCGGCCCAACTCGCGGCCCTCTCCGAAGCCACGGACGAAAGCGACGGCCCCCGGCTGGACCGAAAGCTCAACGTGGCGCTCACCCGCGCACGCCAACAGTTCTTCATGGTGGGCGACGACAGCCTGCTGCGCCGCTGCCCGTCCTACCGCGAGTTGCTGGACTTCCTGGGCGAAAGCCGCATCTTCCGCGCATAGGGGACGGAGCGCCCGCCCCGTGTTCACACGGCCTCGGGGCGATACATCCCGCACAAGTCGGCCCGCACGCTCTTGCAGGCCGCCCACAAATGGCAGCCCACCGTGCGCTCGGACACCGACAACCGCCGCGCTATGGAAGCATACGACAGGCCATCATAAAAATACAGGTAGTACACTTGCCGCCGCCGCTCGGGCAAACGCCCGGCCGCCATGCGGTGGGCCGCCCCCAACTCGCGGAACGAGCAGTCGCGCTCCACCGTGTTGCAGCCCCGTTCCGGAAGCACGTCGTCGCGCAAGGACACCAATATGTCCTGCCTCAGCGCCCGCCGGCGCACATAGTCGACCAACACGTTGCGCATGATTGTATAGATAAGATTATGCAGCGTCTCCACGCGCACCTGTCCCCAATGCTTCCACAATAATTCAAACACGTCCTGGGCCAAATCCTCCGCATCCGCACGGCCGCGGACACGGAAGGCGATGTAGGCCTCCACCTTCGGGTAGTAATGCGCGTAGCATTCAGAAAATTGTTTTTCAGCAAACGCTTTCATGATATCGTAATTCCTGTTTATGATTCCACGACAAAGTTAAGACACTTTTTCCAAACCGCATAGGACAAATATGCACAAGACATAGGGCATTTCTTTCCAATGCGCACTTTTCCGCCCCGGCAAGGGCTTCAGCCGCCACCGCCGCCCTCTCCGGCGGCAATGACCGTGCGCATGGCCGTGCAGTACTTTGCGGCAAGTACTCGAGTACTCTGCGGCAAGTACTCAAGTGTTCTCCGCAAAGCGCGCTCCCGTCGTGCGCATGCCGCTCCACGCCTCTCCCCATCCCGCTCCGCGCCACGACGGAAACAGGGCATGGAAGCGGCGCCCTGCCCGGCGGCCTCCATGCCCTGTCACTATCCGGGGTTCACCCGGTTAAAAAAATCGTTACTCCACAGTCTTTCAATTTTCCACCATGGGAAGATACCAGTTGGCCTCATCCGACAGTTTCTGCAGGAGCGCGTTGTCCGGATTGTCCGGGCTGTTGCGCCGCGCCACCTTCCGCGCCAGGAACGACGGGTCGCGCCGGCTGAAGGACATGCGCATGAGGTCGAAGAAACGATAACCCTCGTAAGCCGTCTCCAAGGCCATCTCGTCGCAAATCATCTCTTCCACCTTCAGGATGCTGTCTTCCCTCGTGGGCAAGGCGGGCAGCGAGTAGTGCAAGGTGTCCATCTCCGCGTTGCCGCAACCGCGGGCGTGGATGCCGATGTTCGCCTTGTTGTCGTTGAAGTCGTAGAAGGTGTAGCCCGATGCCAACAAGCGGGCATACTCCCCGTTGGCGTCATACTTGATGAGGTTGCCGCGGCTCAGTCCGTACTTCAGCACGGCAAATCCCGTCAGCGGATAGCCCGCGCGGTTGATGGCCTCGGCCAGGCGGAGGTAGACCGCACCCGTGCGGTAGGTCACCACGTCGGAGCCCGTGTAATATTTGTCCGGCATCAGGCCCGTGGCTTCCGAAGCCGTGGCGGAATAGAAGCGCAGGTCGCCGGGCATGTACTGCGGCGTGCCTTCCACCCCGATGTAAGAATAATACACGGGATTGCCGCCTGTCGACGGATAATAGACCGAAGCGTCCACCAATCCTTCGAAGCGCGACAGCCCGGAAGGCTCGTCGTCCGGCTCGTCGGTTCCGTCCCCCAGCGTCCCGTCGTCTTCCGTGTAGGCCACGAAGCAATAATAGGAGTTGTCCACCAGATTCTCCAGCGCCGCCGAACCTTCGAAATACGAGAAGGCCCCCAGTTGCGTACTGATCTTGCCGTCGATTGCCTCGGCAGCATAGGGCACGTCGCTCAGTGCCTCCCGCGTCAACACGCCGCTCCATGTGTTTTCCACATTGTCGAAGGCGTCGGTGGTGTAGACCACGTTGCGGTTGGGCGTGGTGGCTTCCTGGTTCTCGAACAGATAGTCGCGGTATTCCTGCGCGGCCATGGCATAGTCGGCCGCGCTACCGGTCTTGGAGCCCCGCCACAGGTAAAGGTCGCCCAAGAGCAACCGCACGGGCAAGAAGCAGCTGCTGCTCGAAAAATAGATGCCATAACCGGGATAGGGCACGTCGACGTAGGGTTGCAGGTCGTTGATGAAGTAAGTGCAGATTTCCTCCAGCCCCTTGCGGTTGGAGGCGTCGTTCATCACCCGCTCGATGTCGGAATACGACAGGAGCGGCTCGGTGTAGAACGGCACTTCGCCGTAGATCAACGCCAGTTGCAGGTAGGCCCACGCCCGGTAGGCACTCACGGCGGCATACTCCTTGAGAAACACTTGCTCTCCGCCCCGCTCCATGGCGGCATCGGCACGGTCGAGATAGAAATTGCAGTTGTTCACGATGGCATAATAGTCGCGATAGCGGTTGAACGTGGTGTCCTCCAGGTTCTCGAAATTCGCCAGGTCAAGCCATGCGGCGTACTCCGTCCTCCTCATCATGGAAGCATAGTCCGGATTGGGCACCACCAAGTCGCCCCTGAGCTCGCCCAAGAGCACATTCCGCTCGGCCACTTCCTGCACCTGGGCCAATATGCCCAGCATGGAAAACACCGTGTCGCTCGGCTCGGCGAAGGTGTGGTCGTCCTCAAACATGACGGTCGTGGTATCCACCTCGCACGCGGTGAAGGATACCGCGGCGGCCACCCATAACGCGGCCGACTTGAATATAGATTTCAACATCGTTTTCATCTTCTTTTTCTTTATAGGTTAATCTTGACCCCGAGGACAAAACTGCGCCCATGCCCCAGCAAGCCCCGGTCGATGCCTTGGGCCAGCGGGCTGCCCGAAACGGACAACTCAGGATCGCTCCCCAGATATTTCGTACACGTAAACACATTGTTGGCCGCCGCCCACACCGTGATGCCTTGCAGGAAGGTGAGGCTGAACGGGAAACGGTAGCTGAGGCTCAGCGTCTTCAGTTTCAGGTAGGAGCCGTCCTCGATCCAGCGGTCGGAGAATCGGCTGTTGCCCATCGGGTCGCCCTGTTCCACGCGCGGCACGTCCGTCTGCTGTCCCTCCGAGGTCCAGCGGTTCAGCATGGCCGTGGTCTGGTTGTAGTAGCTGTTGCCCCCCTCCAGCATGGCGCGCTGGTAGTTGTAGATGTCGCCTCCCAGCGAATAGCTGAAGAAGGCATTGAGCGACCAGTTCTTATAGTGGAGCCCCGTGCTGAAGTTGCCGAAGATGTCGGGATTGGGGTCGCCGATGACGGTCTTGTCGTTCTCGTCGATGACCCCGTCCTGCACCAGGTCGGCAAAATGCACGTCGCCGCCGCGGAACTTGTCACCGTTCTGTCCGTTTTGCAGGTCGGCCGCGGCCGCCTCTTCGGACGTGGCAAACACGCCTTGCGTCTTATAGCCGTAGAACAGTCCCAACGGGCTGCCCGTCCGGGTGACGATTTCACCGCCGTAGAGCGAGGTGTAGACCGGCTTGTCGCCATCGGGCAGAGCCGTCACTTCGTTCTTGTAGTGCCCCAGGCTGGCCGCCACTTCCCACGAGAAGTCTTTCAGGGCCAACACCTTGGCCGACACGGAGAAGTCGAATCCTTGGTTCTCCATCTTGCCGTCGTTGGACCAATACATGCTGCGCATGCCGCCCACTCCCGGCAACGTCTTGAGCGTCAGCATGTGGTCGACGTACGACTTGTAGTAGTTGAAACTCAGTCCCAGACGGTCGTGCAGGAACGACATGTCGGCTCCCACGGAAACGCGGGTCACGGTTTCCCACTTCAACCGGTCGTTTCCGATGTTGGCCAGGGCCAGGCCGGAGGTCTGGCTGAGGTAATCCACAGGCGAGAAGTAGGTGCGCGAGGCGAAACAGTCGATGTTGTCGTTGCCCGACTGGTCGACGCCCACATTGACCTTCAGGTAGTCGATGCCCTTCACGTTGCGGAAGAAAGGCTCGGCCGAAACGACCCACGCTGCCTGCAACGAGGGGAAGACGCCCCACACGTAGTCGCCCAACTTCACGCCGCCGGTGGCATTCTTGCCGAAGCGGGTGGAGGTCTCGGCCGTCACCGTGCCTTGCAGGAAATATTTGTCGGCGTAGCTCCAGTCGGCATTCACGTAGAGGGCCGTGGACTTCCATTCCTCGAACACGCCGTCCACCACGCGATTGTCCATTTCGTTGGTGATGTTGGGCAACTTGTCGCCCACGGTGTTGTCGGCCTGGATGCCGTCGGAGTTGAACGAATCGCTCATGTAGCGGAATCCGCCGAACAGGTTGATGACATGCCCCCCGTAGCGGCGTGCCCAGTCGATGCGCGTGTCGCTGGAAACCGACAGCTGCTTGCTGGAATAGCCCATGGAGCGGTTTTGCGTTTCCTGCCCGTCGTTCTCCATGAAAGAAGGCACTCCCTCGTCGGGAACGAAAGAACGCTCGGAGACATTGTTCAGCACGTAGGTGGCCTTTTCAGAGAGCGTCAGGTAGCGGTTGATTTTCCACTTCGGCGTGGCGCTCAGCGTGAAGAGGTTGTATTCCAGCCGGTTTTTGTTGCTGGCCTCCCCGTTCTCCAAGAGCGACACGGGATTGGACAAGCCAAAGGCGTCGTAATCGGCCAGCGACGAGGTGAAACGCCCGTTCGCATCCGGGTTGTAGGCCGCCAGCAACGGCGACTTGATGAGCCCCAGCGCCCCGGGCGCCAGGATGATGCCGTCCGTCATGCCGTCGTCGCGCAGGTTGCGGGTGGTGTTGGAGTAGGCCACGTCGAAGCTGCAATCCAACTGTTCGATGAACTTCACATCCGTGTTGAACCGCATGTTCAGGCGGCTGAAGTCGTTGTTCTTCAGCGTGCTCTTCGCATTGGCATAACCGATGGAGAGGTTATAGCTGGCCACGTCGTCGCCTCCCTGCACGTTCACGCCGTAGTTCTGCGTGAAGGCCTCGCGATAGGTGTAGTCCTTCCAGTCGGTGTTGTTATGATACATGGCATACTTTTGCTTGTCGGCCGTGTAGTCGTCGAGGAAATCGGGTGTGGAAGTGACGTTGCCCATCACGTCGGAGGCATACAGGCGATATTGCCCGGCATCCATCATGGAGGGCAACTTGGGCACCAGTTCGATGGAGCCGTAGATGTCCACGTCGATGCGCGTGGCCATGCTCTTGGCCCGCTTGGTCTCGATGAGCACCACTCCGTTGGCTCCCTTTGCGCCATAGAGCGCGGTGGCGTTCTTCAGCACGGTGACCTTCTCTATGTCGTTCACGCTGATGGCCGAGAGCACGTTGTTCACGTATCCTTGGTGCATGAGCGAGCGGTTCGCCTGTTGGTCCACCACGATGCCGTCTACCACGATGAGCGGCTGCGCGTTGGCGTTCATGGAGTTGAATCCTCCGATGAACATGTTGGCCCCTTGTGCCGGATTGCCCGAACGGAGCAGCACACGCAAGTCGGCTCCCAGCCGCTTGGCCATCTCGTCTTCTACCGTCAGGGCGGACGTGGCCGAGAATCCCTCCGCACTGTTCATGTCGGACACGCGGACATCGCCTCCCGACTCGTTGGAAAAGTGCTCGGAATACATCTTCACCACAAGCTCCCGCCCCTTGCCGGCCAAGTGCACGCGGGCCGGAGCATAAGTCGGCGTCCGCACCAGCAACTGGCTGGCATACGAGGGAACATTGATTTCAAACTCGCCCCGCTCGTCGGATATGGAACTGAAACGGTCGTCGCCCGCCACCTGCACGATGCCGCCCTGCACGGGGCTTCCCGTGGCGGCATCCACCAGACGGCCCTTATGGGCCACGGTGGGTATTTTCTGAGTTTCACGCTTCACGGCCAACTGGAGCGAATCGCCGCCCGCCCCGGCGGCCTGCGTGGAGTCGGCCTGACCGTAGGCCGCATGCGGCAACCCGCACATCAAAGCCACGCAAAAAAACATGCTATATAGATTCCTATTCTTCATCGCTCAAATCTTCGTTTACTGTGGGTTTCAAAACTATGCAATCAATATACAAGGCCATAGTGTAGTCCGACTCGCTTCGTCGGGCCGCCGAGGTGACGGTCAGCCGGATGGCGGCATCGTCAAACGACGTGCGGTCGGGGAAATAATCGCAGAAGGGGAACTTGTGGCCGCGCGCCACCCAAACCGTGTCGATACGGTCGCCGGCATACTCCACGCCTTCCACTTCCAGGCTCTCGCCGGAATAGTCGTCCTCCAACTCAAAGTCGAGACGCGTCTTCTTCTGCGTCACCGTGGACGACCAGCCGTTGCGCGTCAGGTTGGTGGGCACCATCACCACGCCGATGTCGTAAGCGCACGACAAGACATCGGGAAGGGCAAACGTGACCTCCGAACCGCGCGAGGGACTGGTGCTGTTGAACGTCATGAACGCGCTGGACGAAACGCCCGTACCGGCCACGGCCACCCGCGTGGGGCGGTCGGTGGCTTGATAGCGGCCGTCCAGGACATACTCGCCATAGTCTTCCCCCTCGATGACGATGGGTTGCGCCAACACGCCGTAGGGGTCGAGTTCCAGGCGGGAGGTCTTCAGCATCTCGCCATTGCTGCAACTCACGGCAACGGCTCCGTCGAAAAGGCCGCCTTCAGCGTCAGGGCGATAGAAGGGGAGTTCTCCGGTGGAAATCCAATAGTCCGGCATCTGCGGCTGATTCTCCATGTCGAACACCAAAGCGTTCAGGATGTTCCGGCAGGCATACGTTTCCGTCAATTCGGCATCGGCCTCGTCTGCGTAGTTATAGAAACTCTTGAAGCGGTCGAGCGTCGCGTCCCAACAATGGTTGTCGGGCACCAGCATCGTGAAGTCCCGGTCCTCGCTGTTCAGGTAGCCTATCTGCGCCCACAACTCGTTGTTCAGCACAAACACGGAGTCGGTGTAGACCTGCTGGCCTCCCACCACGCCGCCGGGCGTGCTGAGTTCGGGAGAAAACACCTGGCGGTTGAAACTGTACATGTAATCGGCAATATGCGAGATTTCGGAATCCTGCCGCAGGTAGGACCACAAATTGTGGTTGTATGGCGCCTGTGCGGACAAGATGTGCAAGTCGCCGTTGCTGCACTCGATGTTGGCCTCGCGCACCGAAGCGCCATTGAAAGCCGGCACGCCACCCACGGCCACGAAAGGCATGGGCTTGCCGTTGAGCACCGACACCGTGTCGTCGACCACCGTGGAAGCCGGAACGACGCCCCGCGCGATGTGGTTCTCCACCACTTGTGCCAGCACCTCGTCCGGACTCATGTATTCTCCCGTCACCAGCGTCGTGTCGATTTGCCCCACAGGTGCCCACACCGTGTAACGCTGGTTTGAATCCAAATATTTGTCATAGCCCCGGCTCTGCAGCAGTTTGGCAAAGTCGGCCAGTTCGGGGCGGCTTGCGATTTCCTGCCACAAGGTCTGCGTCGGGCGCGGCATGCCGTCGTAATGCGCGTCCCAATCGTCTGCGCACCCCGCAAGACTGGCCGCCGACACCAACGCCGCGCACCAAACGGCAGGACGGATATATTTATTCGTTTTCTTCATAATACATTCTTTTTTTTGCGTTAATTCCTATCTTCCGGCGTGGCACCGTTGTACACGCTCCTCGGCACGATTTCGATGAAATCGATGTTCAACAGACGTCCCGTGCGCTCGTCCACCTTGCGGAAACGCAGGTAAGAGGGTTTCTCCTCCAACTGCTGGGTGGTCACGATGTGGCGCAAGTACCACCAGTCGTTCACCAGTTTCGAGAGCTGGCTTACGCGGTCGTTGTCCACACGATAAACGCAGGCCGGGCCCTTCATGTAGCCTTGGTTACGCATGGCCTTGTCGTTCTCCGTAATGGTGGTAAGGCCACCCGTGTTGCCCGACACATCGAAGTTGACATCATCGTAGAGGCTCACGTCCATGATCATGCCGACCTTCGGAGCACTCCCAATCAGGTTCATGTCCAAAGGAATGCCCGTGGGCTGCATGTTGTTGCGGTCTTGCCCGAAATAAATTTGCGAGATGCTCATGAAACCATTGCACACGTAGCCGATGCGGATTTCATATTGTCCGGCAGGCACGGCCGGCAGGCGGAGCGTCACGTCGTACTCGCCGCCGAAATTCATGTTGTCCGTGCGGAAAGCCGCCAAGTCGAAGTGCGCGCCCATGCCCGCTCCGGCTCCGCCGGCCTGCGGCCAGCGGTTGTACTTGCAGTCGCATTGGCCATCATAGTCCAAGGCATCAAAGTATCCTTCGGGGAAATGCCACCAAAGCATCTGCACGTCCGGGTCGAGACGCACGTTGTTATTGGTCAGCTCCGGCAACAGCACACCCAAGTCGATGCGGATGCGCTCCGTGCGGAGCATGCTCACCACTTGTGAATTGTAGGACAGGATGCTGCCCAGGAACTGGAAGTTGCCGTTCACCGTGGTCGAGCCGCCGGAAGGAAGCACCTGCACGCCGTCCATCCGGTTGTTGGGGCGCTTCTCGTCGTCGCAACGGTTCAGGTAGATGCCGTCGCCCAGCAAGCGTACTTTCTGTGCCCGGAGCAGGTTGCCCGACAAAGTCTCGTAATAGTCCACGAAATCGCCGCCCTCTTCCACCGACCAGTCGGGAGTGGAGCGCACAAGGTCGCCATAGCTGGCATTGCGGTCCAGAATGTGATAGGCCACGAAGCGGTTCAGCGGATTCTTGGGGTTCGTGTAGTCGTCGTCATACAAGCCAGCATCGTCGGGGTACACCTCGTCATAGATGGCCTTGGCATAGTTGGCCAACGACTTTATGTCGGCCTCAAGGTCGCCCGTATAGACCGGCTTACCCATGTTTTGCGGGTCGTAGACGCGAGCAAAGAGTTCATCCTTTTCTACCAGCACGGTGTAGCCCAACAGGCGCTGCGAAGGCACCTTGTTGCCGTTGGACGTGTATTCGGAGTTAGCGGCATATTGCGACAAGCGCGAGAGCATCTCCGGACTTTCATCCTTCTCACCCAAGATGGAATCCGCCCAATGGGTCTGGTCGAGCGCTTCCATGAACAAGGTGAATCCCATCTCCTCGCAACGCGACCGCATAAAGTCGGGCAACACATAACTGGACTGCTCCAACACGCGATCGATGGTGTGCACCACGCCATTGCTCACCGTGTCGTTGGCCTGGATGATGCGCGAATGCTCGTTGAGCACATACACCGTGGCGCTGTCGTTGAGCGCCGTGTCGTACTCCTTCTCAATGCTCACCTGCACCTTACGCCCATAGATGTTCGGCTCCTGCAGGTAGCCGGTGGCAAAATCAGACGTCAGGTATTCCACGCCTATCAGATGGCTGCCGGCAAGGGCCTCCACCGCAGAGTCCGGCAAGGTCTCCACCGTACTGCCGGGGAAATGACCGGCGATGTATTCCTCCACGGCCTCGTTGGTCGGCGCAAAACAGGTATAATCTCCATAGGCATACATCAGTCCCTTCATGCCTGCACGCTCCAAGATGGCGGAAAACTCACTATAACGCCCGTCGGCATCCAAATAATCGCCTATGGTCTGGCCCACAAAGACGTAATAGCTGTCGCCTTCCACGCCATCATCGTAGCAACTGGGCAAGGCCAGGCACAAGGCTGCGGCCAGACATGCCGCAAGCCATGACTTCCGGAAACCCCTGCCCGCTGCTCTGTTATAGATTCTTCGTTTCATATCGTTATCGCTTTTTCTTTTCATTCATTGTGTACGTTTAATAATTCACGTAAGCCGGGTTCTGGTCGGCCTCCAGCAGCGGGTTCACATCCATTTCCTTTTGATTGAAAGGAAGGTAAAGGTTGTCCAAAGAACCCATGCGCGCCACTGCGTCGCTTCCGCCGCTCTGATACCTGCGCTGGACGTAGCTGCGCAAAGTGGACATCGTCCCCGTGGGATTGTCGGAATGGAGCACCATGCGCATCAGGTCATACCAACGCTTGCCTTCGAAAAGCAGTTCGCGCTGCCGTTCTTCCAGCACCAACGTCTTGATTTGGTCGGCATTGTAGACCAGCGAACTGCGCCCGCCGCAAGCCCTTGCATTGACGGCCGTCACAAGGTTGAACGCCTCCTGGCAGTTGTCATCTCCGCCCAGATAGGCCAATGCCTCGGCCTTCATCAGCATCACGTCCGTCAAGCGGTAGACAATCCAGTTCTCGGGGTCGACACGCAAAGAAAAGCTATTGTCGTCCGAGATGTAGCAACGGTATTTATGCACCGGATAAGCATTGGACGCCACGCCGTCGTAGCCCGTGGCCTCGAACAACCGGCGGTCGTTGGCATCGGCAAACAACGAACCTTGCGACTGGTTGACCAGATAGGACGCCGCATTCACCAAACCACGCGACAGCCCCTCATGGTTGCCATAGAAGAAGTCAATGCCCTGATTTATATCGCGATATTCGTGTTCGTATTGCAACTCGAAAATGCTCTCAAAGGAATTTCCCGTGTAGAATGTCATGTTGTAGGGGTAATGGTCGCCGTTTGACTCGTCCAACAAAGGATAACCGTTGTAAAGCGTCGTCATGCCCTCTATGTTGGCCGTTAGATAGTTGCCGGATGCAATTTCATCCTGAATCATCCGGTAATCGGCCATCTTCTCATCCATGACTTCCTGGCAAAGCTGTGCGCAACGCTCATAATCGCCCCGCCACAAGCAGACATCGGCCAAGAGCGCCTTGACAGACTGCTTGTTGAAGCGTCCCTTGCGTTCCTCCACATCGTCGAAGAAGTTGCGGTCCCAGATGTAGCTCTCGGCCCATTCCAGATCTGCAGTAATCTGCTCCAGCACCGCGTCGGCACTCGAAGCCTCCACCAGGAAACTTTCATCGTCGCCGATGGTGGCCTGCGTCACGAGGGGCACTTTCTTGAACGTGCGGACGAGATAGAAATAGCACAACGCGCGGATGGACATGGCCTCGGCCTCGTGGGTGTGCAACTCTTCCTCGGAGTAGTTACCATCCTTCTGCTGCGCCTGCGGGGCATAGTGGAGAATGGTATTGCACAGATTTATCACAGTATAGAAGTCGGCCCAAGACGTCCAGTTGTTTTCCGCCGTGATGTTGTTGATGTAATAATCATACAGCTCTTGGTTCTGCGACTGCATGGTGGAAGTCTCCGACAGATTGTCGCCCCTGAGTTCACCCCACGCAATCACACGCTGGGCAAACCCATTGTCCTGCATGTGGTAATAGCAGGAGGCTATCACGCTCTCCACCTCGCTTTTCTTCTCCCAGTAGTTCTCCACCACCACCGCATTCAGGGGCGTGATGTCCAGGAAATCGCCACAGGACGGCGCGAGCACCCCCATGGCCACGGCCAAGGCCAGCGAAGTTGTCTTGAATATCTTTTTCATAATTGCTTCTGTTTGTTCATGATGGTTTAGAATGTAGCTGTCAGACCGAACGTGAACGACTTGGCACGGGGCGTAGTGGCCTTATCGGTCGTGACACCCATATTGCCATAGTTCACCTCCGGGTCCACGCCGGAATACTTGGTCAGGCAGAACAAGTTGTCGCCGCTCACATAAAGGCTCAGGCGAGAGAGGCCGATGCGCTTGATGAGCTTGGAATCCAAGCTGTACGACAACTGCAGGTAATTCAGGCGAAGGAACGAACCGTCTTCCACAAAGCGGTCGCTGCCCAACCAGTTATAACCTTGACCGTACAAGGCGCGGGGCAAGATATGTCCTCCATCCGCACCGTCGCCTTCCTTGCGCCAACGGTAGTTCACGGCCGTGCTCTGGTTTTCGGAGCCATGCATTTTCTCTGCATGCATACGCGCCTCGTTGATGATTTTATTGCCATAGCGGTAGTTGAACTGGGCATTCAGGCTCCAACCTTTATAGAACAAGCGGAAGCCGAAACCACCAGTCAACTTGGGCAATGAACTGCCCAAATATACAATGTCATAGGCATCAATGCTTCCGTCGTGGTTCACATCCTCGTAAATGGCATCGCCTCCTGTGAAAGCATAGCGCCGTCCGTTATAATCGTAATACATCTGCATGGGCGTGCCGTCTGCGCCATAAATCACATTACCGTTGGCATCGTGCGCCACAGGGCAGGTGGCTCCAGTGGCCTGCGCTTGGTCGAAGTGGTCGTAGCTGTAAGCATAAACACCTTTGTAGCGCAATCCGTAAATGGCGCCGAAAGGATTGTCTATCTGCACCCGAGGCATATATTCTCCATTGTCCGGCACGTTGATGCCCGTACCGTTCAAGGAAGCCAAACGGACGGGGTCCATGGCCGTAATGGTATTGCGGTTGTTAGCGAATGTCAAGTTGAAAGTGGCGGCCAAATCGCCAGCCAGCTTCACCCGGTTCAGATTCAAGTTGATTTCATAACCCTTGTTCTGCATGTCGCCGCCATTCTCCACCAGCAAGACAGGGAAACCTGTGGTCGTGGGAATCGCCACATCTTTCAGCATCAAGTCCGTCACCTTCTGGGTATAGAGGTTGATGTCCGCAGTGATCAAGTCGTCGAACAAGCCAATGTTCCAGCCCAAGTTCCATGCCGACTGCTGTTCCCAACGCAAGTCAGTCAGGCGGACATTGCCCGGACGCATGCCAATCGTGTTCACATAGCGGCCGTCCACATTGTACACGCTGAAATGCGTGTCGGCCTTCGGAGGCTGATGCCCCGTCACTCCCCAGCCGAAGCGCACGGCAAACATGCTCAGCCAGTCTCTCGTCGGCTCCATCCAATTTTCATCTGAAATGTTCCAACGACCCGCTGCCGAATAGAAATATCCCCAGCGATGCGACGGACCAAAACGCGTGTTACCCTCTCCGCGCAAAGCCAAATCTATGGAATACTTGGACTGATAGGCATAGTGTCCTTGAAGCACCCAGAAGGCACTGCGCCAATGTCCGGAACTGGTGGACGTACCGTTCAAATGTCCTCCGGCAGCGGCAGAAGTGATGGTCCCGCTGGGTAAAAGATAAGAACTCAAGCTCTGCCCGCTGGAAGTTCCTGATGTCATCTCGCCCTTGAAGTAGAGACGGACGGAATGGTCTTGGTTGGCAATGAAGGGCACAAACGTCAACTGATGGCGGGTGGTGAAGCCGAAGCTCTTGTTAAACTCGGAAGAAGCCGTGTTGATGGCATCCTCGGTCGGCGTGAAGAAGTTCGAACGCAACTCCCAAGGATAAGCCGTGTCCACATAGTTGTTCCAAATGCTCAAGATCACCGTACCCTTATAAGTCAGCTGCGTGGTTCCTTCGTCCAGTCCCAACAGTCGGTATTGGAAGTCGAACTGTGGCTGTATCTGGTAACTGCGCTCCTCGTTCTGGGCCAGCCAAGCGGAAGCCACGGGATTGACTAATCCGCGCTGTGCGCCCAACTCGTCATCATCGCCATCATAGCGCTCCTCGAAACGGGGCTGGGTGTAATATGTGCCTAAAGACCGACCGTAAGCGTCCTCATCATAAATCGCCATGTTCGGCATCTTCTTATATGCCACGGACAACAAGTCGTCGCTGTTCTTCTGGTTGTCGGTGTACGTCAGCGAGAAGTTACTCGAAATCGTGATACGGTCGTTCACGAAATAGTCCAGCGCCATGCGCGTGGTAAAGCGGTCCAGTTTCTGCGCGATGACAGAACCTATCTGATGGTCATAGCCCGCCGAGATGCGATAGTTCGCTTTCTCGCCGCCTCCCGTCAAAGAAATGTAATGCGTCTGGAAGAGGCCGAACTGCTTCACGGCTTTGCGCCAATCCGTGTTGTTATTGAACTGTTCATATTCCGAGAACTCCGGATCATAATTCAGTTCAGGCTGGCTTTCCGGATTCTGGTTCACGTTGAAGAGTTCCTCTTTCATCAGCATGGTATACTCATCGCCATTGAGCAACTTGTATCCCTCGGGCTGGTAGGTGCCCTTCAGTTTCAGCGAGTACGTGAACTTGGGTTTGCCACGCGCACCGCGCTTGGTGACGATGTTGATGACACCGTTCGCGCCCTGCGAGCCCCAGATAGCCGTGGCGGCAGCATCCTTCAACACCGTGATGCTCTCGATGTCCTCGGGGTTGATGGAGAGCAATTCGGCAAAGCGTTCATCCGTCATGCTGCTATAATCGATATTGTCGTTCGCATCCGTCTCGAACACATTGTCGTCCACCACGATAAGCGGCTCCGCATTACCATTGATGGTAGAGACGCCACGCAAGCGCATGGTCGTTCCGGAGCCCAAGTCGCCGGAAGCCGCAATGATGTCCAAGCCTGCGATGCGCCCCTGCAAGGCTTCATCGGCCGAAGTAATGGAAAGGCCTTCGAACTCCGTCATCTTAATGGTCTGCTGCGCAAACGACTGCTCGCGCTCGGGAATGGCCAAACCTCCGGTAGCGACTTTCGGACGTGCTTCCACCACCACTTCCTTCAGCGCCGTGCTGTTCTCTTCCATCATGACATCGAACACCACCCGCTTTCCTATTTCATAAAAGACCGGTTTGAAGCCCATGTATGTGAATCGCAACTTGTTCTTCGGGTTCTGTACCTTCAGGGTAAAGTGCCCGTTCATGTCGGTGATGGTCGCCGACACGATACGGTTGGCCGCATCGATTTCCCCCACATACACTCCCATCAACGGTCCCAAGTCGTCCGACACCGTACCGCTCGCCACTTGGCTTTGCCCCATGGCCGCCAACGAGCCGAAGCAAAACAGGAGCATGATTAAATATTTCATCTTACTCATAACCTTTTTATTTATGATTCATGGTATAGTTAATTCTCTTGCACTCGCTCATTATCCTTCAGGCAGAAGCATTCGTCGTCGTATACCAAAGGCTCGTCCACCTTGTGCACTACCACGTAAGACGAAGTGCTGATATTATCGTTCACCGTCTTACTGTTCGAAGAGAAGGTGTACTCACGCACGAGCCGGTTATAGAATCCCTCTTCGCCCGTAGTGATCCTCACGTCGGGCGTCTTGCTCGAATTATCCGTCAGCGTGATGCCCGAAGCATCCGAATGCACGCCCAACGTATAGCTCAAGCCTTCCTGAGTGCCACTCAGATAGGTGGCAGCCGTCTCGTAGTTCATGTTGCGCGGGTCGCCGCCGATGTACACGGCATTGTCCTGCACATGATACTTCAGGAAATTCATCACCCGTTGCGTATAGGTCGTTTTGAGCGAATCCACATCCACGTCCGTACCGGCATACACGTTGTCCAGGTTGTTGATGTCGTCCCACGAAGGCAGGCCCATGTCGTAAGCCTTCTGCATGGCCTCGTTGTCGGGCACATAAAGCGTGTAGTGGTAAGAGCTGAAGGTCCGGATGCTTTGGTCGCTCATGCCGATGCTCGTGGTGAGCAGGCCGAACTGCGACTCCTCCGCGGAGCTCCATTCTGGGTTGCCTTCCAGCAGTTTGACGAACTCGCTGTATTCCGGATGGCTGTCCAGTTCATCCATCAGGGAGTTGAACGTGGGCTGGGCCATCTGCTCCAGCACGTAATACTTACCGTTGTCCATCTCCACCACGTCGGAAGCCGCCACCTGCTGTCCGCTGAACTGGTCTTCCACCGTCACGCCACTGCCGGTCTGTTGTATGCGCACCACTCCGTCGTCTTTCGTCTGGAAAAAGACAGAGCCGTTGCCCACGTAGTTCCCGCCGCTGATGTCGCGCGGCACGATACAGAAATTCAGAAGATCCGTCAGGCGGTTCTCCACCACGGGATTGGGCTGGTAAGTGATTTCGCCCGTAGTCGCATCCGAAACGGCCGTGCTTTCCAGCAACTGCATGCCGTTGCGCGTGCATCCCTCAAGCCCTCCGACCGTTTTGTCATAGCGGTAAGAACGGGCCTCCACTTGGTTACGTTCTGCATTATAATAGAATTCCAGCCAACGGGGGTCGCTCCCGCTATACGACACGGGGTCGATGTAGCGCGACAAGGCCTCGTCCGTCAGGATAAGGAAGTCGTAGTAGCTCACCATGGAGAGCAGGTAGGGCTTGAACTCCAAATCGTTGATGGCCCAGTTCATGATGCGCATGTTCTCGTTCACCAGCGTCGGGGCCAGCACGGAGCGGAACGATGCCGGAGCGTATGCCTTGTTCATCACATACACCGCACCGTTGTTGCACACGGCCGTGCTTCCCTGCACGATGTCGGCCGGTTCCATGCCGATGGGGTCCTTCGCGTCGTCGAGCACCAGGTTGAATTTGCTCGGCAACGACGACAGGAAAGAATACTGCATGTGGTTGTTCATGAACTCGGCCAACACGTCGTTGGGCACCTTTTCAAAGGGCTCTTCGCTCGGGTAGCGTTCGCGCAAGAAAGCGCCGCTCTCGCCGTTCCAATATTCCTGCAGCGCTTCATCGGTGGGAGCAAAGATAGCTCCCATGTCCAGGTTCACGTTGCTCGAAGCCTCGCCCATCGAGTTGGTGTTCTCTTCCGCATAATCGTTCTGCGAGGGGTCGAACTTCAGCAGCCCGTTCACCTCCACGCCGTTGAACGACGTGCGCGAATTGCCGTCGGCCGACGAGAAGAAGTAGCCTCTGTTATAGATTCTCTCCCCGCCCGCCAAAGCCGGATACAGGTTCTGCCCGGCATAGGTCTCCTGCAGGGTGAGGTATCCCGCTTCCGTGACATAATCCTCGAAAGGTGCCGAATAGCGGTCCAGGAGTTTACTGAATATCTTCGTATTCTCGTTAGTGCGCAAGTAAGCCGCCATATTGGGCAGCGGCGCAGGCACGCCTTCCATGATGTGCACGTAGCCGTTCTGGCAGGCCACGTTGCCCTCGCGCACCTTTACATTATTTATATATACATCGTCTTCTTGGAACTCCGTTCCGTTGAAGAGATACGAAAAATCACTTTTAGTAATGCCTTTCGACATCATCTGGCGCCAGATGAAATGCACCATCGGCACCGTGCCTTCGTCCATCAGGTTGTACACCTGCTGGCCTTCCTCACGCAGTCCGCTCCAGTAATCGGCACTTACGGAAGCTGCAGGCAAGTCCGCCCGCGAGATGGATGGGATGGAATCGTACACCGACCACTGCGTGTTGGTGCGGCGCATCACCTGCCCTTTCAATATCGTTTCATCTTGGGGCTGATTGGTCAACAAATCGAGCACGTAGGCGTTCTCCAGCATCGTGGAGTTCACCAGATATCTCTTCATGGGCATGGACAGGTGGTTCTCGTCCACGCCGTGGGCCTTGAAATAGGCCCGGTAAGTGTCATCGTCGGCCACGAAAACCGTCACGCTACCGGTCTTGCTCAGGAAGTCCTTACGCCCCAAGTCGTCCACCATCTTCAAATAAATACTGAAATTGCCGCGCCTTGCCAGTTCATCGTAGATACTCTGCCCGAGCCATGACGGCTTTTCCTGCGCCCACTCGTAACCGTCGTCGCAAGAAGGCATCACCATGCAAAGGGCACCGGCCAAGACACCGGTGGAGATTAAGGCCTTATACGGCTTTGCACGTAATACTTTTTTTAGCATAAAACCATTCTTTTAATTGATGTTCTTCATCCTTACGCCCACACGGGCGTAGCAAAAAAGGATGGACGGCGGCCTGCAATCGCCGCCGTCCGTTCCTCATAGAGTTAGTTGCCGGCAACGACGAACTTCTCGCCGTTCACGACGTAGATGCCCTTCTTCAAGCCCTTCACGGCGTCGGCACGCTTCACTTGCCTGCGCACGAGCTGGCCTGCGACATCGTAGACATCGACTATTTCGGACAGCTTGCCCGACTTGTCGGCAAACGAATCCTTGATGTTGTCGCCACGCTCCTGACCTACGTAATAGAGGCGGAAGTTGTCGGCCACGAACCAAGAATCATTGCGCCCGATGCGGCCATTACCTCGGATACCGATGGTCACCGCTCCATTCTCTACGTAAATTTCGGGAACGGCAGTAGTCGTGCCCAAAGAAGCCTGAGCAGCGTCCCAAACGTCCTGACTGCCATTGAACGCGCTGTCGGCGCTTTCAATTTCAGTATAGGTGTATACGATGCTGTCCTGACCGAGGCTACCCTCCACGTGCGTCAGTTCCACACTGTTGGTCTGGGCGTACAATCTCAGTTTTTCCCATTCATGATCCACGAAAGTGGCTGCTTCCACGCGATAAGCACCGGTCGGCAATGAGAACTTGCCCTCGGCGGCCACCTCGGGCTGCGTGCCCACGACCTGACGATAATTCGTGGCCGAAGAGATGTTGTGGCTGTCATTGCTGGAATGACTGGTGGTGTACATCCATGTGTCGCCGGCATTGGCTGCCGTGCGCGGCGCACGGTCGGCATTCGTTTCCAATGTCCAACCATTGATTTGCGTGTCAATCGGGGCGCCGTCCACATCCACAGCATCTTGGTAAATGTTCGGGTTCACAATGAAGGTCGTCATGTTGAACGGCTCTTCCACGGAAGCACGGGCCAACACTTCGGGCGTCATGGCATCCAAGCATGCCGACTGCAATTCAATGGCAGCAGCATCGGCATCCAACGGATCTAGTTCGTCCATGTTCATGAAGGCCAGCACGTTCTGATAAGCCTGCGTCTCGGCCAACCCGCCGATTTGGTCGGCCAGGACCTTGGCCGTACCCATCTGGTAGCAGACAGCCACTGAGTTCATGAAGTCTCCTGTGAGCGAATCCAACAGTTCCGTCTGTTCTTTCACTTCGTCCGACAACCAATTATTCCAAGAGTTGTCTTCGGCTACAGCTGCCGCACTCTCCAGAGCGGCCAGGAAGTCGGTTCTCACTTTCGGTTGAGCAAAGAGCGAACCGGCAGCCAACTGTTCACTGAAGTTCTGTCCGTTCGTCAGCAGCGGATTCATCTTTCCATAGTTTGCCAAGATTTCATTGGCCTCGGCCATCATGCGGTCGATATCATCAATGTCACCCAAGATGACGCTCTCGTCGGCATCCGGGTCGTTCACATCGAAAGCATATCCGTCTTCCTCGTCGAGGGCGAAACCCAATTCATCAGAATCATCAATGCCGCACACCATCAAGGAGTCGTGCAGAATCTGCGCGTCTGCCAACCGCCCGCGCAAACGGTCACGATAAGCGCCCAACACATCGGCTCCCACAAAATAGAGGCGGAAGTTGTCGGCGTTCCACGACTTTCCGTTTCCGCCCTGGTGGTTGTTCACTGGGTCGGCACCCTTTATACCTATATATAGTTTCCCGTCGACCACCACGATGTCGTTCACCGTAGTCGTCGTACCCATTCCGGCCACAGCCGTGTTATACAGTTCTTGGTCGCGGTTCAGATAAACGGTGTCGAAGTTCACGCTGTCCGAAGACGCATAGAGCACAATCTTGTTCGGGTCCGTATTGGCATACGTGGCGGCCTCCAAACGATAGAGCCCGTCCGGCAGGCTGACGCCCTCGCCATCCACACCAATCTTCTGGTAATAGTGCGCGTTGGTCACGTCGTTGCCCACGTTGCCCGACCAGTTATAGCAATTCAGCGCACCGTCGCCTTCTGCCACCGTACACCAGTTGTTGTTGTCGGCTCCGCCCTTGTTGCCCAGAATCCATCCGCCCGGCATCTGGTTCGTCACGCCCGTATTGTTATAGATGTTCGGGTTGGTGATGAAGCTTGTCATGTCCAGCTCGTTCTCGGCATCCACGGCGGCCAGGAATTCCGGTGTCATAGCCTCGCGCACCACGGCATTGAGGGCAGCCACGTCGAGAGCCATGTCGTCGTAAGTCAGTTCGGCAGCGTTCAAGTCGGCCACCACCTTCTGGTATTCAGCCGAGCCGTCCAGTCCGCCCACGCGGTCGGCCAGGTTCTTCGCCTCGTTCAAGGGGAACGACAGGGCCACCCACGTCTGCGCGTTCGTCAGCAGGGTATCCAATGTGGCCGTGCTCAGTTCGGCAACATTCACCATCTCGGCCATGCCCGTTCCGGCCAACACCTCCTTGGATGCGCCCAGCTGCTGTTCCAACGGAGTCTTCACGGCATCGCAGAGCGTCACTTCTCCGCTGGCCACGCGGTCCATATAAGCTTGCGCTTCCGTAATCTGGTTGTACAATCCCATTGTAAGGGCACGCACGCCATTGGCCGACGCGATAATCCCGTTGACGGCCTCTTGCGCCGTTGCGAAATCGCCCGAGGCATCGGCATATTGGTCATACACGGCCTGCAATTCAGCATCAATAGCCGTCGCACCGGCATTCTGGAATTCGGCCTGCACGTTCTGGAGCGCGCCCAGCAATTCTGCAAAAGCCTCCTCCACGGTGGCCTCACCCAAATAGGTCAGGCGGAAGTCATCGAAGATGGCCCAGTCACTGGCAATGCGCATGTTCTTCTTCACGCCGAAGCGCAAAGTGCCGTCAGTGACAATCACCTCCACCTCGTTGCCCGTGAAGCGGCCGTTGGCAAAGGCCGTGGCCGCGCTGTTCATGTCGTTGGGCATGCCTTGCCCATCGTCCACGCCTAAGAGCAACGGACTTTCATTCATGCCAGCATAGAGCATGGCATTGCGGGCCACGCCGTCGCCGCGATAGAATCCCGAACAAGTCACGCGGTAGCGCCCGTTGCGGATACCCGTCAGTTCCTGATAGATATCAAAGCTACTATTGTCATAAGCCTCTGCACAATAAAAATGATTGTTCGCATTCGCGCCCGGTCCACAGAGGTTAGTCGTTCCGCCCACATGGGTTTCCTTCCATGCAGAAGGTTGTGTACGGTCGAATCCGGCACCTAAGATATAAAAAGTGGCGTCCACGCCATTCTCCCTCGTGGCATTGTCCAGCATCCGTTCACGCTGTGCACGGGACACCAGCAACCACTGCGGCTCCGTCGCGCTGCCACTGTTGTCGAGTTTCAACACCGTACCTTCGCCTCCCCAATACAGGATGCTGCTGCCGTTCAAGTCAATCACATACTCGTTCAAGCCGTCGTCGGGCGTGGGGTCGGTAAAACTGTATTCTGCCGGAGTCGCGTTGTCCACATACCCGTCGCTGCCCAAACCGTGGCCGTTTCCGCCGGAATTGGTCACAATCGTGTATTTGCCGTTCGACACGGCTAATGTGCAAACCAGACCGGGCTGCCCCAAGGAGCCTTGCGTGCCCCACGTGTTGGCGCCCAGCAGGAAGCCGCCGCCCGCCTTGTTGTACAGATAAAACTCACCCCCATCTGCGGGCAAAGCCTCGCCCACCCAAGGGTTGCCGGCCTCCTGCGCAAAGGCCATCTGCGCACCGGCCAAGGCCAGCGTCATCAAAGCCACAGGCAAACGCCTGCCCACGCGGATGGAAAAAATCTTTGTAGTTCTTCTTTTCATGTTTACTATTTTTTTATTCATTTTAGTTATCCCGCCGGCAGCCACACTCATTGCGGCCACCGGCAGGATTCTCTTTACCAATTCTTATTCGTTTTCATATTACATTTCAGATCGTTCCAAACGTGCTGGCCTATCAACGCCCCGACACGATGAACTTCTCTCCATCTACGACGTAAACGCCCTTCTTCAGCCCCTTAACGGCATCGGCACGTTTCACTTGTTTGCGCACAAGCTGTCCGGTGATGTCGTATACATCCACGATTTCAGACTGCCGCCCCGTCTTATCGGCCATAGCGTCTTCGATGTTGTCACCGCGCTCCTGACCTACATAGTAGAGGCGGAAGTTGTCGGCCATCCAGGTTTGTCCATTGCCGCGCACGTAGTTCACGCCATCGCCGCGCACGCCAATGGTCAGCGCGCCGTTCTCCACATAGATTTCAGGAACTGCCGTGGTCGTACCCAAAGATGCCTGTGCCGTGTTCCACACGTCTTGGTTGTTCTGGAAAGCGCTGTCCGCACTTTCAATCTCCGTATAGACGTAGACTGCGCTGTCCGGCGTCACCACTCCCTGCACATGCTCGATGGTCACGCTGTTGGTCTGGGCATACAAGCTCAACAGGTTAGAACCTTTCGTGGCTGCCTCCAGGCGGTAGGCACCGGTCGGCAACTGGTACTTGCCCTCGGCGGACACTTCCGGCTGCGTACCCACGACCTGACGGTAGTTGGTCTGAGAAGCAATGTTGTGACTGGCGTTACCCGACCATGAATAGCAGAACAACCACGTGTCGCCCGAAACCGCACCTGTGCGGCTGGTCGCATCGGCATTCGTTTCACAAACCCAACCATTGATTTCCGTGTTTATCGGCGCTCCGTCCAGATTCACGGCATCCTGATAGATGTTCGGGTTCACGATGAAGGTCGTCATGTTGAACGGCTCTTCCGCCGAAGCACGGGCCAGCACTTCCGGCGTCATGGCCTCGATACACTTGCCTTGCAGTTCCATGGCTGCCATGTCGGCATCCAGTGCGTCGAAATCATCCGTTCCCAACAAAGCCACCACGTTCTGGTAAGCCTGCTCGTCCGACAGGCCGCCAATCTGGTCGGCCAGCACCTTGGCCATACCCATCTGGTAGCACATGGCCACGGAGTTCATGAAGTCGCCCGTGAGCGAATCCAGCAGTTCCACTTGCTCCGCCACGTCGTCCGACAGCCAGTTGCTCCACGACGGGTCATCGCCAACGACGGAGGCTCCTTCCAAAGCCGCGATGAAGTCGTTCATCACCTTCGGTTGCGCAAAGAGCAAACCATCAGTCAACTGCTGCTGGAAGTTACGTCCGTTCACCAACAACGGGTTCAACAAGTTATAATTGGAAAGGATGACATTGGCTTCTGCCATCATACGATCAATATCGTCTATGTCGCCCAAAAGCACTTCCTGGTCCACCGTAGGGTCTTCCACGTCGAAGGCATAGCCTTCTTCCGGATCGAGCGCCCAACCCAGTTCGTCGGAATCGTCGATGCCACACACCATCAAAGAATCATGCAGCACCTGCGCATTGGCCAAACGCCCGCGCAGACGTTCGCGATAAGCCTCCAACACGTTGGAACCGACATAATAGAGGCGGAAGTTGTCGGCCTGCCAATTCTTACCGTTGCCACCCTGATGATTCGCCGGATCGGCACCCTTCACGCCGATGTAGAGTTGCCCGCCGCTCACCACCACGTCTTCCACTACGGTGTTAGTGCCCAAGTTGGCAATGGCCTCATCCCACTTCGCCTGGTCGCGGTTCACAAAAGAAGTATAGAAGTTCACACTGTCCGAAGAAGCGTAGAGGACTATCTTGGCCGAGTCGCAGTTGGTCATCGTGGCTGCTTCCATGCGGTACAACCCGTCGGGCAAGGACACAGCGCCTTCGCCCACACCAATCTTCTGGTAATAGTGCACACCGGTCACGGCATTGCCGGCATTGCCCGACCAGTTGCTGGCGTTCAACGCGCCGTCGCCGCTGGCCACCGTGCACCACACATGGTTGTCGGCCGCGTCGTTGGCGCCAATCAACCATCCGCCGGGCATCATGTCTTGCTCCACGCCGGTGTTGTTATAAATGTTCGGATTAGTAATGAAGCTGGTCAGGTCCAACACATTGTCTTCCGACACGGAGGACAAGAATTCGGGCGTCAGGCCTTCGCTGACCACGGCATTCAGCGCTGCCACGTCGAGCACCATGTCGTCGTAAGTCAAATCGGCAGCATTCAAGTCGGCCACCACTTTCTTATATTCGTCCGTCGACTCCAGTCCGCCCACACGGTCGGCCAGGCTCTTCGCCTCGTTCAAGGGGAACGAAAGTGCCACCCAGCTTTGGGCCGCAGAAACGATGGAGTCCAACCCCGCCGTGTTCTCTTCCCCGGCATCGGCCATGGCTGTCATGCCACTTTCCGCCAGCACAGCCTTGGACGTTTCAAGCTGGCTTTGCAACAAGGTCTTGACAGCATCACACAACACGACTTCACCGCTCTCGACACGCGCCCAATAGTTTTCTGCCGCCGCCACCGAGCTGGACAGCGACATGGCAATGCCGCGCAAATCATTGGCCGAACCGATGGCCTCGTTCAGCGCCTCCATGGCAGCGGCATCGCCCGCCCCGCCGGCATATTGGTCATACAAGGCCTGCAACTCGTCATAAATGGCCGTGGCACCAGCTGTCTGGAACTCCGTCTGCACGCTCTGGAGCGCATTCAGCAAAGCCGCGAAAGCTTCTTCTTGCGTAGCTTCGCCCAAATAGGTCAGGCGGAAATTGTCGAACACGGTCCAGTCGCCTTCAATGTGCAGGTTTTTCTTCACGCCGATGCGCAAAGTCCCGTCCGTGACAATGGTTTCCACCTCGTTGCCACCATAGCGCCCGTTCGAGAACGCTTCGCCGGCTGCATCCACATTGCCGGGCAAGCCCTCGCCATCGTCCACGCCGGCCAGAAGCGGACTCTCGTTCACCCCGGCATAAAGCAAGGCATTGCGGGCCGTGCCGTCGGCTTTGTAGAATCCGTTACAAGACAAGCGGTAGCGCCCGTTGCGCAGGTCGGAAAGCTCTTGATAGATGTCGAAACTGTTGCAATCGGAAGCCTCCGTCACATAATAATAGATGTTGGAATGAGCCGTCGGGGTGCAGATGTTCACCGCCCCTTCGGAATGCGTTTCCTTCCAGGCATCCGCAGGATATTGTAAACGCTCGAAGTTAGGCCCGGCAATATAGAACGTGGCGTCCACGCCGTTCTCCGCCGTCGCGCCGTCCAACATCTGCTCGCGTTGCGCACGGGACACGAGCAACCATTGTGCGTCCGTGTCGCTGCCGTTGCCGTTCAATGTCAGCACCGTGCCTTCGCCCGCCCAATAAAGGATGCCGTTGCTGCTGCTGAGCACATATTCGTTCAGTCCGTCGTCCGGCGTGGGATCAATCAGATTGAACTCAATCGGGTTGGCATTGTCCACAAAACAGTCGCTGCCCAAGCCGCGGCCTGCACTGGCCTGGGAATTGGCATTCGTAACGATTTTGTAGCGTCCGTTCGAGGGGGTCAGCACGCACACGATGCCGGGATTGCCCACAGAGCCTTGTGTGCCCCAGGAGTTATCACCGACAAGGAACCCGCCGGCCGCTTTGTTGTAAAGGTAGAAGTCACCACCCTCTGCCGGCAAGGCTTCGCCCACATACGGAGATTGCGCCCATGCCACATTCGCCGTGGCCAAGGCCAAGGTCATCAAGGCCACTGGCAACCGCCGGCCTCGAAGCACTGAAAAGAGTCTGGTCGATTTCTTTTCCATGTTGATAAGTTTTAAGGTTCTGGAATCGCCCGTCCCGGCGGTCGAACCTGTTGACCGCCGGAGGGACTATTGTTGTTTACATCATTTTCCTGCTCTGGACCTGCCCCGTGGCAGACACGTAGCGCAACACGTAGACGCCTTTCTCACGCGGAGCCTCCACCACGTTCCGCCCTGCCTCGCAACGCACGGTGCAGCAAAGCTGACCTGTCAGCCCATAGACCTGCAAGGTTCCGCTTTCGGCGGCATCCACCACCCATTGGGCATCCACGCGCCGGCACGTCATCACGTCCGGACGGCCAACCGCACCGGCCTGCAACTCACCGACGGCCTGCGGCTGCTCCTTCTTCACGATGCGGTAGGGGAATCCCGTGCAAGGCAAGGCGCCGATGCCGAACTCCGAACCGTCGCCAATCACCAGCAGGCCGCCGCCCGCAGCCGAAGAGCGTTCCATGGCATACAGATCCTCGTCCGTGCACTTTGAATAGAGGTTGAAGGAATGCTTGGAATAGTCGCTCGCGGTGGTCATCGCTCCGGTTTCGGAAAGATGCATCCGGCTGTTGGAGCGGCTGATGAACATGTAGCGGTTGCCATACGTAGGCATGCGGCGGATGCGCCACAGGTAATTCCCGTCGTCTTCCTCCGAATAGGCCATGAAGATGGCATCCGTGTTGCGGAGATACTCCCCGCTTTCGGCATTCACCACATAATAGTCGTCATCGTCCGATGGTTCCAGCACATTTGTTTCATACACGGGGATGTCGAAACGATAGACCGTCTCGGCCGTGGTCGTATCCGTGGAAGTGGCATAAATCCGGGTGAAATGGAGCGTGCAGCTGAAGCACGTGTCCAAGGCTTCCACATGGAGCGTGTCGTTCAGGTCGGCCACTTTCATGTTCAGGTCGTTCAGATGGTAAGTCAGCGTGTCAGACTGTACAGTATCGCCTCCCACTATCCATTGGTAGATTCGCGTGGAGTTGGCGGAGATGCCCAGCGTTGAGTTCGGCTCGGCATAGAGGCTGAACGAAGAACCTTTCGGAAAGGCCAGCGTCGTGGCGTCGTAGTTCTGTCCATTATATATGATATAAGAGTCTATTTCCGATACTTCGACAAGGAAGGTCTGCGAATATTCCGCTCCCGACTTGTGCACCAGCGTCACGCGGTAGTAAGCACCGCTCGTCACGGCGGGCAACTCCAACAACCCCGTGCTGTTGCTCAGTTTGGACCAACGCTCGCCGTTCGTGCTCCGCTCCCACTTCCATTCGCGAACACCCGCACCGGGATATTGCAACCCGAGTGTCAGTTTCTTGTTCTTCTGCACGTAGATGAGCGTGTCGCTCCCCTCCACTCCGTCCACTTTGTTATAGGGCGTGCAAGGCAATATCTCGAAATCGCCTTCCACTTGGAGCGCGAACATCTGGGTGCTCTCCACGCCTTTCTCGTTGACATAGCGCACGCGGAACACGCTGGAAGTGTCCAGCACCACCTCGCGGACGGGAGAGGTGCACGACGGATCGTCGTCCCACGTCCACCGTCCGGTGTCCGCGCCGCCGTCGCGCAATGCGGCTTTCAGCGTCACCACGGTGCCGCCGGGGATGTTGTTCACCAGATTGCGCGCCACCACGTTGCCGTCATATTCCACGCTGGCATCCAGGATGCTGGGCACCATGGTCTTGTCCGCCAACGGGTCGAGCGAGCACATCAGGGCCGTGAAGCCCAGATGGTCGTAACCGCCGCTGTTGCTGCCATAGAAGCCACCGCCGCCGTCGATGCCATTGGCGTCCTTCAGCATGATTTCATGGCAATAAGGCACTTCCACGCCGCGCACGTTCTCATAGTAGTTCACGATGCGCGGCCAGTTGGAACGGGCCGTGCCACGACCGCCAGATCCCATCTCGGGATAAGACCCGTCGGAGTTCGTGTAGGTTTCATTGGGCAGGTCGTCCACCCCGCAGTTGTAGGCCGCCACATATTCGAATCCGGCCACGATGCGGTCGTCCATGTAAGCAAACAAATCGTCGCCTTGGTTCAGGCCCAAACCGCAAATGTCCCCGGCCAGCGCCACGGCCATCGAAGCGTGCCCTTGGTCGCGGTTGGACTCCTGCATCTGTCCCAGATAGCCGAAGGGGCCGCGGGCGTCCTCGAAAAGGATCCACACCAGGTTGTGGAGCGATTCCGCGTAGCGGTGGTTCTCCATATACTTATAATATTCCATTCCGGCATTATACGTGTAGACGTCGTCGCAAAGCACACCGATGCTCACAGCACACAGCACATTGCACAATCCCCAGTTGGACCAGTAATGGTCATCATACGTCCCGTTGCGCCGCTCCAGAAAGTCGAAAGCGCCCTCGAGGAACACCTTGCGCATCCACGCCTTGAACGCGTCGAAATCCACCTGCGACCACCCTTCGTAGTCGCGCATCAGTTCGCCGGCGTTGGCGAACTCATATCCGTAAATGCCTGTGGCCAGACATCCGTTGGAATCGCCCGACACCGCCTTGCACGTCCTCGCCCAAGCGTTCAATATCTGTATGGCCTTGTCGGCATAAGCCGTGTTGCCCGTGAGTTTCCACACCAAGGCGCACTGGTAGGCCGTGGCCACATCGTTATAAGCCGCCCAATAATTATCGCGTTCAGGCTCCCAAATGGTTCCTCCGCCACGGATGATTTTCACCGTGGGGTTCGGCGTCCAGTTCAGGTCCACGTGTTTGCTCGTCATCAACTTGTCGTAAGCCGCGGTCCAAGGGTCTTCCCCGGCCTCGATTTTTGCCTTCGCCCGGTCGAAATCGGCCTGCGTGTGCAGGGCTCCCGGATGCAGAAAACCTTGCGCGGACACCCACGCGGAGCATCCCAACGCACAAATCCATAAGACGATTCTATTTCTTCCCATAACAGTTGCTTTTTACTTGCCCAAAGGTATTTACTTATTTATTAACCCTATGGGACAAAAAATAACAAATGATTGGGCAAATCGTAACATACCTTTCATTTAACTGTTTTTCAACCTTTTGCAAAACAGAAAAAACGCCTGTTCCCAGCAATTTTCCTCGCGAAGCTTTCAGCTTCTCCCTGAATCAGGCGGGTCGCCACCGGCCTTCTCCCGACGATGCCCCGCCGGCCTGAGGCCCCCACCCCTATCATCGCGCAACACATTCACGGCAAGCGCCAAGGAAATGCGCGCCAGGGGGAGGACGGACAAACGGCGCGCAGAACTCGCCAGCGTACTTTGCGGCAAGTACTCGAGTACTCTGCGGAGAATACTGTGACGGCTTCCGCATGGCGTTGCGCCACATCGCGCTCCCCACAAACGGGAATCGCCCTGCGGCATGCAGGATTTTGCATGCCGCAGGGCGATTCCGGGTGGCCCCGCATGGAGCCGGGCGGTAGTGTTCCTTCGTCAGTGTGCCTTCTGGTTCGTCTCGCGGTACTGTGTGGGAGTCATACCGAACTCTTCCTTGAAATAGCGGTTGAAGTACTTGATGGTGTTGAATCCCACCATGAGGGCGATCTCCGCCACGTTGTACTGGCTGTTCACCAAGAGCTGCGCGGCCCGCTTGAGCCGGATGGCGCGGATGAACGGCAGGGGCTTCATGTTGAGGATGACCGTCAGCTTGCGGTTCAGGTGCGTTTTGCTCAGCCCCAGGTCGTTGCTCAGTTCGTCCAGCGAATAGTCGGCATTGGCCATGTTCTTCTCCACGAAGGCCACGGCCTTCTTCACGAACTCCTCGTCCAAAGAAGTGGTGGTGATTTCGCTGGGCGTGATTTCGATGTTCCTCCGGAACGCCTCCTTCCGCGCCTCGCGCTGTTCGATGAGTTGCTGCACGCGCACCTGCAACAGTTCGGACTTGAAAGGCTTCGAGATGTAGGAGTCGGCACCGGCCTTGTAGCTTTCCAGGCGTGAGTCGTCGGACATCTTGGCCGTCAGCAGGATGAAGGGGATGTGCGACGTTCGTATGTCGCCCTTCAGCCGCTGGCAGAACGCTATGCCGTCGCGTCGCGGCATCATCAGGTCCGAAATGACCAGGTCCGGCCACTCGGCATATACACGTTCTTCGCCCTCCACGCCGTCGGCCGCCTCCACCACCTCGTAGTCGCGGCCAAGCTCTTGGGCCAGGAAGGTGCGGAAGTCCTCGTTGTCCTCCACGATGAGCAGCTTCTTGCGGTCGCCCGTTTCGGTCTCTTTCTCCTCCTCTGCCGGACGGTCCGGCGCCGCATCCGGTTCCGCAGGCTTGGTCTCGCCCGCCGGAACATGGGCGGCCGACTGCAAACCGGAAGGCAGGAACACCGTGAACGTGCTCCCCTCGCCCGGAACGCTGTCCACCGTAATCTCACCACCGTGCATCTCCACATAGCCCTTGACCAGGTGCAAACCGATTCCGCTTCCGGCCTGCGACTTCCGGTTGCCTTCGGCTTGGTAGAAGCGGGTGAAGATGCGGGCCTTCTCGGCCGGATCGATGCCGCACCCCGTGTCGCGCACGGCGATGGCAGCGCATTCCTTCCCGTTGCGGGTCACGCGTTCCACGCTGACCGACACGCTTCCGCCGGCAGGGGTGAACTTGAAAGCATTGGACAAGAGGTTGTTCACCACTTTGTAGATTTTGTCTTGGTCGTAGTTCATATAAAGGTGGTCCACGCGGCTTTCGAACGAAAGTTCAAGCCCCCTGGCTTTCGACAAATCGCGGAACGCTTCCATGGCGTCGCGGACAAAGCCCACGAGATCGCCCATCGCCAACGAAAGCTTCTCGCCCTGCATCTCCAGTTTTCTGAAATCCAGCAACTGGTTGACCAGCCGGAGCAACTTCTCCGCGTTCTTGTAGATGACGCCCAAACGCTGTTTCAGGTCGGCATCGTCCTGTTGCCTGATGAGCGAACCGAGGGGCGTGAGAATCAATGTGAGCGGCGTGCGGAACTCGTGGCTGATGTTCGTGAAGAAGCGCAGTTTCATTTCGTCCAGATGCTCCTGCTGCTTGCGGGCCGTCTCCCGGCGCTCTTCGCGCAGCTTCTCCTTCTCGCGACGGATGTAGAGGCGGAACATCCAATATACCAAAAAAGCCACGGCCAGAACGTAGACCGCCCAAGCGTAGTAAGTGGCCCAGAAAGGCGGATGCACCGTGATGGACAAGCGCGCCGGCTCCTTGCTCCACACCTTGTCGGCATTGGCCGAATAGACTTCGAACTCATACTCTCCGGGACGCAAACCGGTGTAGACAGCCCGCCCCATTCCGGCCGCGCCCGTCTCCATCCAACCGTCTTCATAGTTTCTCAATCTATATTTATAATAGGTATGCGAGGGGTTGGCATAGTTCAACCCCGAGAACTCTATCGCGATGAAGTTCTCATCGTAGCGAAGTTCTATGCCTTTCGTCCGGTTCATGGGAGCAGAAAGGATGACATGCCCGTCGTGCTCCTCGCCCGCCACAATGGGGGTGTTAAAAATCATAAGACCGGTCAGCAACGGACGGTGAGCCTCCATCTCGTGCACCATGCCCTCGGGATTGAAAAAATTGAATCCGTGCGCCCCGCCGAAATACAGCGTCCCGTCCTTGGCCCTCAAGGCCGAATGCTCATAGAACATCCCGCTCTGCAAACCGTCGGAAACGCCAAACGACACGATGGAGAAAGCATAGCCTCCCTGCCCGTCGGGCCGAGGCTCTATCCGGCAGATGCCATTCAAGGTTGAGGCCCACACCATCCCCGCGTCGTCGGGAAGCATGGACGACACGGAATTGTTGGGCAGCCCCTCGGCCATGGTCAGCAGATAGAGCCGCTCGGCCTTGGCGTCCCAGATGCGGATGCCGTCTTCCGTGGCAAACCATTGCAGTCCGCGCCGGTCGGTCAACAGACCGAAATACTTGATGCCGGGCTTGTAGAAAGGATTCTTTGCCGAATCGGGCACCCACACCTTGTCGGCCGCCGTGTCGTAATAAAAGAGTCCGTTGTCCACCGCAGCGGCAAAGCAGTCTTTCCCGACGGGATACAAAGCATACACCAAACGGAAATCCCGGACTTCCGGATGGCGCTCGCTGAGCATGTATTCCACCTTGCCGTTCTCGGGGTTCAGCCGTCCCACGCCGCCAAGAACGCTCACCCAATATTGCCCACGGCTATCGGCATACAAATCGCGCGACGCATTTTGCGCCACTTCCTGCTCGGACGAGCCGAATGCCCGGAGAAAATGCCGGCACTTCCCGTCGGGACTGATGCGGTAGAACCCTTTCAGGAAAGTGCCCACCCAGATGTTGCCCTCATAGTCTCGAATAAGCGAAAGCACCAAGTCCGTAATTTCGTCGGCATAGAGTTGCTCCACCTTGCGCGTGCCGGGGTAGAAACGGAACAGCCCACGGCCGCAGCCTACGAGGATGTTGCCGTCGTCTTCCTCCAGAAAGCTGCGCACCGACTCGTTGGTGATATTCGCCCCGCCCTGGCTCGTCTGCACCAGCTGGAACTTCTGCATGCTGGGATGATGATAGCACAAGCCTTGGAAGAGCGTGCCGACCCACAAGCCGCCCCACTCGTCGGCCAAAACGGTGTAGATGTCGTTGTCCAACCGTCCGCCGTTGACCAGCTCCATGTCGGGCATCTCGGTGACGGCAAAGGTCCGCCCGTCGATGTGGCGCAAGCCGCTCCGCGAAGTGCCGGCCCACACGTCGCCGTTGACGTCCAGGTCCATGCAGGTGAAAAAGTTGGAAATGCCGGAGATGCCGGCCACGTCGCGCCACGCGCCCAGCATGCGGTTGTAGAAGCAAATCCCGCCATTGTACATCAGCCAGAAGTTGCCTTCCGCATCGGGATGCAGGTAAAGACGGTCGGTGTATTCATCTATGACGCCCACGAAACGGGTGTCCTGCGCCACGAACTTCGCGGCCTCGTAGTCCCAATGGCGGATGAGCCCGCTGCTATAAACCACCCAACACTGATTCTTCCACCGGGCCAGTTCCAACGGGATGCCATGCTTGCGGGTGAACTCGCTGTCGCCGCGGTCCAGCACGTGCAGCTTGCGTTGCTTGGCATCATAAAACGAGAAGGTGTTGTCGTCCGTGAGGAACCAGAAGTTCTTGGCGTCGTCCATGAACATGTTTTTCAGCTGCCGCTTTATTCCCATCGCCGCCAGTTCTTCCTGTATGTCATAGTCAAACCTGTTGGTTTTCAGGTCCAGCAACAGCAGGTAGCGCAATTCCTTCATCCACACACGCCCTTCCCCGTCATAATATTCACGGGGCGGACGAGCGTATGCCCACACGTACTTGCGGTCTTTGTCGTAAGGGAAATATTCGAATGAGGCTCCATCGTAGATGTTCAGGATAGAGGCCGTGCGGATACCGATGCGGCCGTCGGGCACCATGGTCAGTCCGCGAATCTGGTTGTCGGACAGCCCGTCCACCACGTCAATCAGGCGGAACTTGTACTGCCCCGAAGCGGCAGCCCCCACCACGGCAAGCCAACAGATGAAAAAAGAGAGTATCGTTTTCATGATAGATGTTTTTCCTTCCTGCGTTGCGGGATTGCGCACGGAACTTCCCGCTGTCACGGCCCTACAAAGATAGGCAAAACGAAGATTCCGCCCAATATTTGGGACAAGAAAAAAGGGAATCCCGCCCCCGAAGAAGCAGAATCCCCCTTCCAACTAACCCTAAAACCTATTATCGTATACTTCCAAATGGTCGAAAACAATGCCGTTTTGCCCTTCACCGCCCGTGAAACTGCCCGCCATGCCGACAAGGATTTCTTCCGGCATGTCCACCTTTTGCGAATGGACATAGTACCAATTCACGCCGTCGGTGGACTCGTAGGCGTAGAACACGTCACCCACGCGGGCCAGCTTGAACCATGCGGGCAGCCACGTGTAGGTGTTCCCGATGGCAAAATGGCGCCCCTCGTCCGCACCCGGACGCCAACCCATGCGGGCGAAACGGCGTCCCCAGTGGCCCAACGTCATGGTGACCACCGGCGCATCGGCCTGCAACGACCCGCGCAACATCAGCCCGCATTCGTCCACCCTTCCTTGGATGGCATTCACGCGGCACGAAACGGAGAAGTCACCCTTGACCGCACGATAGACAAAAGGAGCATTGGCCGTCGCAGGACCCATGGCTCCCGAGCGGCTTTCCAGCCACACGCTTCCGCCCTGGGTGGCGGCGTAGGCCGCACGTCCGCCTTCCACCGTGCCCACTTCGCCGTAGGTCCATCCGGCAGGCAATTCCTGCAAAGGCACCATCACGGCCCCGATGCTCTCCGAGAAGCGGCTCGTGCCGGTCTTGTTAACGGCTGCCACACGGTATTCGTAGGCCTTGCCTTCCTCCACGTCGGTGTCGACAAAGTAGTTGGTCACCTTTTCTTCATATACGGCCACGTCCTTGAATTCATTCTTGCCAGCCTCGGAACGCTGGATGACATAGCCGTTGGCAAAGTATTCGGCCGAAGGCTCCCACTCCAGGCGCACCTGCCCCACGGACACTTCCGTGGACAGCCCCGCGGGCACCGCAGGCACGGGCAACGGCGGATAGTTGGACGGGCAGAGGGTAAAGGTCAGCGTCCCGTAGCCGAAATGGTCCTTGCTGCCATGCTCCGGGCGCAAAAGCTCGGCCATCCGCTTGGAATAGCGGGCGGGAATCCCCTTCAGTACTTCATAGTGGTTGTAAATCATTTCCCAGACGGGGCGGTCTTCCAAGCGTCCCAACCCGTTGATGGAAGGCCAACGGTTGTTCAGTCCCTGGCTGTTGTCGTAGTAAGCGAACGGCACGCCGCGCATCTGGTTGTGGCGCGCCACGTATTCGGCCCCGGCCAACAAACGGTTGTTGTCGTAAGCAAAGAGGTCGTCGCCCTGGTTCCAGGCAATCTGGCACAACGTGGCCAGGAATCCCACGCCGAGCTGTGCGTGCTCCTGGTCGCGGCCGCTTTCCTGCCACTGTCCGAGCACCGTCCCGTCCTCCATGCGGTGCAGGTGGGGCACGGCATTACGGATGCTGCCGTTGCCCAAACCATGCTTGAAATATTCTATGGCCTCGCGGTAGATGTCGCCCCGGTCGCACAGCACGCCGATGGCGGCCAAGGCCACCATGTTGCAGGCATCCCAGTTGGTCCAGCAATAGTCCACGTTCGAACCGCCGTGCGTGCTCAGGAAATCGTGGCTCACCGGATACAGATACTCCACCATCATCTTCTGGAAGCGCGCCAGGTCGGACTTCTCCCACAAGGGACACGCGCGAAGCACCTCGGCCGCCATGGCAAACTCGCCGATGGGTATGCCCACAAGCCCTTGGTCGGACTTGGCCTTGGGCACCTGGTTCACCGCGGCCGACCACGCATTGAGGATGCGGATGGCACAATAGGCATAAGCCGTGTCGCCGGACACATACCAGCGGATGGCGTTCAGGTAGGCGGCATGGGCGTCGACCGAGGCCGACTGTCGGCTTTGTCCCATGTTGGCCATGGGCCGCGGCCGGTAGGTGGATTGCGCCAAGGGGTCTTTCTGCAGTTCCTCCCAGCCTTCCATCCACGGGCGCTGCCCTTGGGCCACCATCGTCTTCATGCGTTCCAGGTCGGCCAAGGTGTGCAAACCGCCGGGGTGTTGGAACTTGCGGTTCTGCGGCGTCTCGTTGAACAAAAGTGTCCCGAAGCCGGGCTGGTCGCGGTCGTAGCCCTCCGGCCGCAACTGTTCCAACACTTGCGACGTGAAAGGCATGGGGAGGCCCATGCGGTTGACGTAGTGGTTATAGGCGATGTCGAAGACGAACATGTAGCGTCCGCGGGCTTTCTCCGACACTTTGTCCCAGTCGCAATATTTTCCGGTGATGTCGGTCCACTTCGTGAAGGGCACGTCGTAGCCCAAGTTGTAGCGCGCCACATACTCGTAGCCCTTCAGCAGGCGGTTGTCTTTGGCCGAATACAGGTCGTCGCCCTGCTGCCATGCCAGCTCGCACACGGTGGCCATGGCGCCCAGTCCGAGCATGCAGTGGCTCTGGTCGCGCCCACTCTCCTGTATTTGTCCGGTCGCGCCGTCGATGTAGTGCTCCAACGTGCCGTTGTCTTTCCCGTCGAGATAGAAGGCGCGCGCCTTCTCATACATTTTTTCATCGTCCAGATGGATGGCGGCGGCCATGTAGGTCTTCGTCGCTATGGCGCCCCAGTTGCCGTTGGTGTAAGGCTCGCGCTTGTAGAACGTGTCCAGCACGGGAAGGAATATCTTGGTGAACATCCGCAGGGCGGCCTCGTAATTCTCGTCCGACAACTTGGGATAGGTATGCTTCAAGACCTCCAGCGCATACACAATCTTAAAACCTTCCAGCCCGGCCAGCAGCGGGGCGTCGTTCGTGTCGGGGATGCGCTTGAGCGTGCGGGCGTATGCGGCCAACACTTCTTCCGCCTTGCGGGCGTGGGCCTCCTCGCCCGTGATGGACCACATCAGCGCATTCAGGTAGGCCGCGCTGAAGTCGCGCTCCATGCGCGACTTGGTGTGGCGGAACTCCCCGTCGCGCGAAATCACCTCGAAGGGGCCTTCCATCTTATAGTCGGCCTGGGCGCAGGGATGCGCCTTCAGCAAGAGGTAGGATTCGTAGGCCTCGCCCCGGCCCGCCTCCACCAGACTGCGGATTTGCTCCATGCGCTCTTTCGTGTGCAACACTCCGGGATGCACGAAACTGCGGGCGGCGGCAGGGGCAGCGCCCCACAGGCAACCCAACCAAAGGCACAGTGTGCCGAGAATGTTCAATATCCTTTTCATGTCCGTTTATTCCTTTGTTTCCACAAATTCCACTCCTTCCACATGGGGGCCCACATAGATGCGCGCCATGTCGCCCGTCTGATACCACCGCGGCTTTCCGGGCATGGTGTCCGTAATCAGTTGGCCGTTGATGCGCAGGTTCTCGAAGCGGATGTTCCTGATGGTGCGCTCCTCGTTGTATCCCTCGATGATGGAGAGGTTGGCGCGGTCGCCATTGTAGGTGATGTCCTTGAAGAGGACGTTTTCGATGCCACGCCCCGGCGCGGCGCAATACTTCTTGTTATAGAAGATGCGCAGGTTGAGCAACTGCCCCTCGCGGAAGTTCTCCACGCGGATGTCCTCGAAGCGGACGTCGCGGATGAGGTTGTTGTCGCCCGCGTTGATGGCCATGCAGCCCTGGTAGTCAAGCTGTTTCTCCTTGTGGTCCAGGATGTCGATGTTCACGTAATTGAGGTTCTCCAGTATTTCCGGTTCCTGGGCATTGCCGTGAATGCCGATGAAGATGGGGTGCGCCACGTCGGCCCAGAGCGTGGAGTTCTGCATCGTGATGTTCCGGCAACCGCCCGTGTAGCCCAGCCGCGTGCCGTAGACCGTCGTGCAGTCGTCCGAATTGCGGCAGAAAACGCCGTCGAAAAGCACGTTGTTGCTGGCAAAGACATTCATGCCGTCGCCCCATCCATAATAGCTGATGGACTTCACGTTGCGGATGGTCACGCTGTCGGAGTCGCCCGTGCTGCACTGGGTGGCCGTCAGGCCCTCGACCAGCACGTTGCGCGCCCCGGCTATCCGGATGCCGCCCTTTATCTTGTAGTCGATGATGCCGCGGCCGCGCACCACCACGTCGCGTACGTTCTCCACCACGACACGGCCCTGCAGCACGGCCCCGCCCGCCAGATAGAGCGTCTTGCCGGAAGGCACGCGCACGATGCCGCTGTCCGGCACGTGCATCCCAGGGCCGAAGAACATCACGTCGGGGTCGTCCTTGTCGGGCACGTCCGTCTCCACGGGATTGGCAAAGAGGTGCAGGTTGTGGAAGATGTCGCCGTTCACCTCCACCGAAAGGTTGCCCGGCCGCTCCAGGGCGAACAACACCTGGTTCCCCTCCACCGTGCAGGGTATGCCATAGGACAGGGGACGGACTTTCGCGCTGTCTACCGCACCTTTGTTATAGGTGACCCTGACTTCCACCCGCCCGGAAAAGTCGAACGTGGCGAGCGATGCCGGTTCGGGACAATGATCCGTTCCGCGCACCTCGTCCACCTTTATTAAATAAGAAGGCACGCCCTGCCACTCTCCGCCTTCCTGGCGGACTTCCACCGTGAAATCGTCATTCAGCTCGGCTTCCTTGGGAGCCGGGTAGGTCACCAGCGACGAAGGGGCGGCACACGCCACCAGTGTCGTCGCCGACAATAACAGCATCAAGAACAAATGTTTCATTCTCTATCAATTCGTTTGATTTATTTCCTGTGCAAATATAGACAAACACGACCAAAAAGGATAGGACAAATAGGCACAAAAATAGGGACGAAAAGCAACATTTGATGATTTCGGGCCCAAAAACGCACAGAAAGGACAGGAAAAACGAGGACAGGAGCGCAGAAACCGCCGCAGTACCTTGCGGCAAGTACTCGAGTACTCTCCGCAGAGTACTCGAGTGCTTTGCGGAGAGTACAAACCGGGACTCCGCAAGGCTCCTTGCAGTTTTCCTGACTCCGGAGCAACGGACAGCAACAAACCAACAAGGCTTGAGACCATCACGGAATGGTCCCAAGCCCTAAGAGTTCCACGAGGGAACGCTCTACCCCTCGGTGGAAACTGCTACAAACAACATGTTTCCGGGCGTCGGCCTCAACGGCCTGCCCCTTGTATCAATAGAAGCGCCCTACGAATCCGCCTCCGGCACGGAGCTTGACCTTCAGCACTTCCTTCTTCGACACCTTGCGGTCCTCGCGCACCACAGAGGCCAGCTCGTTTTCGTCATCGAAGAGCAACACGGCGTTCTTCTGCTTCTCGAGGACGTCCAGCGGGATTTCTAGCTCGCGCGCCTTGTCGCCCTTCATCACGCCAATCCACCATTCGTTGCCCTTGCGGCGGGCGTAGGCCACCACGTCGCCCAACACCGTGCTGGGCAACACGAGGGTTTCGTCCCACACCGTGGGCACGGCCTTCAGCAGGTCGCAGAAGGGGCTGTCCAGATAATAGGAATAATGGTCGGAGAAATGCGTGATGGGCGACAGGAAGACGATGCACTGCGCAAACTCGTGCGGCCAGCTGTAACCGCCCGTCGCGATTTCCTTGGGGTTCAGCGTCACCGGCGTCACGTCCGCCGGACCGGACATCAGACGGGTGAAGGGCAAAGCCACATAATGCGACTGCGGAAGCACGCGGCCGTAGCGCAGGATTTGCCATTCGTTGCCACGGACGGCCTCGCGCGTGATGTCGTTCGGATAGGTGCGCGAAAGGCCCGTGGGCTTCACGCTGCCATGATAGTTCAGCAACAGCCTCAGCTCGGCACAATCCTGCATGCCGCCTGCATACCATTGCATGATCTCGGCCGTGGGAGCCGGGATGAAGTCAATCTTGATGCCGGCAGCGCCGATGGCCTTCACCCGCTCCAGATAGGCGCGGCGCGAAGCGGCATCGCGCATCTCGGCGGAATTGACCCACACCAGGGACTGCACTCCCACGCTCTTGCCGTATGCAATCACTTCCTCCAACAGCGCCCATTGGTCTTTCCCGTCCTTGCGCCAGTCTCTCCATCCATCATCAATCAGGTAGTACTCCCAGCCCAGCTTGGCGGCGGCGTCGAACCACGCCTTCTGGTCCTCATAACGGGGAGCGCCCACGCTCCACCACTGCCAGAGACAACGCCCGGGCTTCACCCACGAGAAGTCGCGGCCGGCTTCCGGCGCGGGACAGAGGTTCGTAAGCAGGTCGGAGTTCACCAATGCCGTCAGGTCGTCGGCAATGATGGCACATCTCCAAGGGGAGACGTTCTTGCCCTTGTAGGTTCCGGAAAGCACCTTGTCCGACTCGTCGGCCAGACGCTTGATGTCCCATCCCTTGTCCGAAGCGGGAAAAACCGAACGGAAGGCATTCTCCTCGCGGGCGAAGGCCATGTCGGGATAAGCCTCGCAGTCGGCCTCGGCCAGCGTCGCATATCCCTTCTCCAGTTCCACCGTGATGGGGCCGGCCACATATTCCTTGTCGGCCACGCCGTCCATCAGGCTGACGCGGGCATAGCGCTCGTAACCCGGGTCGTACTCGGCCCAAGCCACGTTCTTCACGCCCTGGGGCAAGGTCCACGTGGTGCGCTCGCCACCGATGTGCTTCGCACCGTCGGGAAGGACATAGCGCACGGCCACGCCGTCGTTGTACGCACGCACCACCAGGCCGTAGCGCACTCCGGACGCCTCCAACGACACCCATGCCTCGACGGCCTTGTCCTCGGCCACGGCATGATTGCCGAAAATGGGATACTCTTCGTCTATCTTAGTGATTTCGGGTTCGTCCACGAACGACACACCCTTGCCCAGGTCGTTGCCGTCCACGATGATGCCCAAGGGCGACTTGTCCAACACGCTCGTCTTTCCCTTCTTCACCATATAGAAAAGCCCGTCGGCGTCTTGGTTCACGCTGATTTCTATTTTCTTGTCCGGGCTCTTCAACCGCAAGCCGTCGGTCGGCGTCCAGCCGGCATAGGCCGACGCACAGAAGGCGAACAAAAAGAGTTGCGCGCTCAAAAACTTCTTTCTTATATCCATTCGTTTATTTGCTTTATCTTATTTATTCTTCGAATGAGAAATCCTTATTTCACCACGGCCACAAATCCTCCGCGCGGCAGGCAGTCGACGGTATTGGCGCTTCCGGCCTCCACCTGTCCCTCTTCCGTCACGAAGCCTTTGCCGTCGGCCGTGTCTTTGAACCACGAGATGCTTTTTCCGCCTTCCACGTCCAAGGCATCCAGCGAGAAGGCCAACGTGCGCGGTTCATCGGTGCCGTTGATGCCGGCTACATACCATACATCTCCCTTGCGGCGGGCCATGACGACATCCTTTCCGGGATAGCCGGCCAGCAGCTTCGTGTCGTCCCAAGCCGTGGGCAGGGTGGACAAAAGTTGCTTCACGGAGTCGGGCAAGGCGGCATACACCTCGGGACGGTCGGGCATGCACTGCAAGGCCGATTCGAAGAGCACTGGCAAAGCCAGCTCGTGGGCATAGGTAGTGATGTGCGGATGTTGCGAGTCGGAGAAAGTGCCGGAAGTGTAATCCATCGGGCCAATCACGTTGCGCGTGAAAGGCAACGTGGCATTGTGGGCCGCAGCGGCATGGGTCAGCACGCCGTTATTGTTGTACCACTCGGCACCGTAGACGGCTTCGGCCGACACGAAGTTGGGATAAGTGCGCTGCCAGCCGCGCGGGATGGCGGCACCGTGGAAATTCACCATCAGTTTGTGCTTGGCCGCGTCTTCCAGCAAGTCGATGTAATAGTTCATGGACGACACGCTGTCGCCGGCGAAGAAGTCGATCTTCACGCCATAGACGCCCAGCTGGTTCAGCCATTCAAACTCTTTCGCCCGGTCTTCGGGTTTGTTCAGGCGATACAAAGGCGTGGGACCCAGCCATGCAGTACTTGAATTGTACCACAGCAAGGGCTTCACGCCCCGCTCCTTGGCGTAGGCCACGGCGTCTGCCAAATCGCCGCCGTTCGACATCTGGTCCCATTCCCAGTCGATCAGGTCGTAAGGCCATCCCATGTCGGCAGCAAGGTCGATGTATTCCTTCACCTTCTGGAAGTCCTGCGTGCCGTGGTTGTAGGCCCAGTAAATCCAAGAAACCAATCCGGGCTGTATCCACGACGTGTCTTCCAGTTTGGAGGGGTCGGACACATCGGTCACCAGCGTGGATTCAACCACGTCCGACAGCGCTCCGACAACCAGCACGCGCCAAGGCGACTCCCAGCCATCGGCCACCGGCAACTGCCCGTCGAAAAGACGCACCTGGTAGCGGTCGCCATCCTCCTTGTTGTTCAGGTAGGAACCGGTATGCCCGCGACGGATGTTGGCTTCCGTGGCCAGCATGAACACGGAATCTTTCAGTTCCACCAGACCGGGGTATCCCCAATTGGACACTTCGGGCTTGCCGGGAAGCCGCCCGTCGGTGGAATGGGGATAGAATCCCTCATACCCCAGCACGTATTCCTGCATCCATCGGTTGGCTCCCTCGGGCACTTCGTAGGTGGTGAGCTCGTCCACGATGTTCTCGCCCTCGGCCGCTTCGGGAAGACTGTATTTGATGGCCACACCGTCGTCATAGGCCCTGATGGTCACGTCCAGCTGCCCGCCATTGGGATTCTCGAACGAATAAACCTGCTCCGACGCATGGTTCACGCAGTGGCTGCGCTTGCCCGTCAGCATCACATAGTCGTCCGTCACGGCCTTCACCTCCGACACGGCCTTCAGTTTCAGGCTGTCGGCATAGTTTTGGCGGTCGGTGCGCAATCCCAACCTTACTTCGGGCACCACCGTCTCGCCCTTATAATTGATGGCAAAAACCGGTTCGCCGGCCCCGCCTTCGGCCGACAGTTTCACCGTCAGGCCCAATTCACCGTTGGGCGAAACAAGTTCCTGCGGACTCTTCTGGCACGAGCAGGCCAAGGTGGCCAGCAAAAGAATCCCAGTGTTCCTAAATATCTTCATAAAGTTTTCTGTTTAAGATGTTTTTAAAATGCGATATGTTTATCTGTAATGTAAGTAGTCCACGTCCACGTAACCGGCTTCGCCGTTGTCGTTGAAGCAGTAGATGCCCACGCGGTCGCCGCGGTAGTTGCCCCATTCCAGCTGATAGGGATCGCCGAAGAAATGGTAGGTGTCGCCATCCAGACTATACGAATAGCGCGACCTTCCGTCCAATCCCCACTGGGTCTTCAGCCAGATGTAACCGGCCTTCACGGGTTCGCCCTTCCGGATGTTCCCGTTCACCCGGAATTCCAGATAGCATGTGTCTCCTTCCTTGACTACGCCCATGGCAGAATGGGCCGCCGAGAAGTGGCAAATGCCGGCCTTCTGCCCGTCTTCCATGTGGGAAATGTCCATCTTCACGACCACATCGTTGTCCGTCTTCCTGAAGGTGCGCTGCGTCAACGTGTTGCCCGCCTTCATCAGTTGGTTGGGCTCCACCGGCTTGAACGCCCGCAGGCGCAACCATCCCGGACGTTCCGTCAGCGAGAAGAAATCGGCACGGGGCTGATAGTTCCACTGCCATTGCGGGGCCAGACGCGCGTCGTCGAAATCGTCGCTGCGCTTGATAGTCAGTTTCTCCTCGGCCTGGAAGGGCATGACGCCTCCCCATCGCATCTTTCCCATGCCCGATTCGAGCACTTCGCCCAGAATGGGCCATCCGTCGATCCACGTGACAGGCAACAGGCTGGCAATACGCCCGCTCCAGTCGCCCGAGCCATGGTGGGTGAGGAAATACCAGTTGCCGTCGCGCCCTTCTATGATGCCGCCTTGGTTGGGTTCATTAGCCTCGACGCTCGCCAAGGCCAGTTGCTTCTCTTCCTTGTAGGGGCCGACCGCCTTGCGCGAGCGCTTCGCCATGACGTAACGCCCGATGCCCCCCTTATGTTCGCTGAACACCACGTAATACCAGTCGCCCACCTTGATGAGCTTGCTGGCCTCGCGGCCGTTGCCCTCGTTCACGAGCCGGCCCGATTCCCAGTCCACACTCTTGCCGTCGGGCGCCATGTCGAAGATGTAGGTCTTGTATCCGTCGGCGAAATGCGTGCCGATGAAATAGGCCTTCCCGTCGTCGTCCCACAACGCGCTGCAGTCGTTCCAGCCCGGCCCGGCCTTCAACGTCACTAATGGTTCCCACGGGCCTTCGGCCTTCTCCGCAGAAGTCATGAAATACCCCTCGTCCGGCGTACCGAAGAAGACGTAGAAACGTCCGTTGTGATGCCGAATCGTACCGGCCCACACGCCATTGTTGTAGCGGTTCATCCTCGACCAGTTCAGTTCCGGACCGATTTGCGTCAAATCCTCAATCGCATTCCCGCAGATTTCCCAGTTCACAAGGTCTTTGGAATGCAATACGGTCATGCCCGGCGAGAACTGCATCGTGGAAGAAATGGCATAGTAATCGTCGCCCACCCTGATGCAATCAATGTCACTATAATCGGACGGGATGATTGGATTCAGGTACAAACCGTTTCCTTGGTCGCCCCAACGCGTCCAATCTCCCCATTTCACCTGCGCCGTGGCTCCTTGCCCCAACAACAGGCTTGCGCAGCACAATGCTGACAACCAAAACTTTCTCATTCTTATTATCTATTAGTATAATTTCCATTCCCAAACGCCGGAGACACCTTCCAAGAACCGCACGCGGAGATAGCGGGCCTTCACCCCGGGTTCGTCCACATGGGGCGACTGCATCAGGAAGTCTGCATGTCCGCCGCAGCGATCCCACACTTTGCCGTCCAACGAGCTTTCCAACACATAGGAATGGCCCGCCGTGGGGCGCACGAAGTAGACCTCACTGCGGCTCACCTTGCGCACCTTGCCCAAATCGGCCACTATCCAAGGCGAGTTGTCGTCCTTGTCGGCCATCCAGCGCGAACCATTCGACCCGTCGGCGGCAAACGCCGGAACGAAATGCTCCGTGCGGCGACACGTGGGGTCTTTCATGGGTTCCACGAACAAGGGCTCGGCTGTGGAAGAAGCGTACAAACTGTCTATCGGCAAGGCCTTCGGCCGGCTGACCTTCTTCAAAGCGCCCACGCCTTCCAGCGACACCTCTACGGGACGGATGGTTCCGTCCTCATTGAATTCCATGCGGTTTACGTAAGTCTGACGGTTCGTACTGCGGCGGCCGAACTCCAGGAAGGCGAAGTAATAATGGTCTTCGTCCGTCCAGAACACGCTTCCATGTCCGGGACCGAAAACGCCCCGCTCGCGGTTGGTCGTCGTGATGATGTCCTGCTCCGGGAACTCATACGGGCCCAGAGGCGACACGCGGCTCATCATGTAAGCATATTGGTATTGCTCGTCGCCGCCAATCGTATAGAGGTAATAATAAATGCCCTTGCGCTTGAAGAAGATGGGGCCCTCGGAATATTGTTTGTGCGGCGTGGAGAGCACTTGAATGTCGGAATCCACCGTAATCATGTCTTTCCCCAACTTGGCCACGTGCCGGCTACCCCAGAACACATAAGCCTGCCCGTCATCGTCCACGAAGATTTCCGCATCAATGCCTCCCGGATTGGGAATTTGCAAAAGAGTGGACGGCGTGTAGGGCTTGTAGAAACGGTCCTCGCCGCGGGCCAGTTTGAGCGGCCCGTCCGGGCTGTCGGCCAC